>JBNAAJ010000007.1:0-77769 GCA_049631145.1 Porticoccaceae bacterium | reverse complement strand
CGACTCACGACGCCATTATGTAAGTTTGATGGAAAGTGATATGAAAATACCTGTCGCTCGCGCTAAAGTGTCAGAGTTAAAGTCGGCACTTAAATATGGGGCGGTGATACCCAATAATCTCGTTAAATAAACCCAGCAGGCGCTACTTTAAAACTGCTTTAATTGAGAGAGTTGTTCCATAATACCCTCTAATAGCATCCAGAGAAGTGTATTAAGAAACAAAGCGGATGTGCAATTGCTCAGTAAGGTTGTTGAAGGTTAGTGCATAAATCGGTTGTTGAGTGAACGATATCAGAGGAGCATTGATTGGTGGGTTTATCTCTCGCAACTGTAACTCTAGCTGTAACTTTGGTCAGGTTTTATACACCAGAAACGAAAAAACCCCAATGTTTACTGGGGTTTCAGCGATTGGATATGGCGGTGGGATAGGGATTCGAACCCTAGATACGCTATTAACGTATGCCAGTTTTCAAGACTGGTGCATTCAACCGCTCTGCCATCCCACCAAATTCTTTTACCGAGGTGATTTAGACGCTACCTTGGCTTTGAAGGCGCTGATTATACAGCGCCTTTTAGCACTGACAAGTGGCAATTACTCTTTTACTGCCTTTTCATCAGATTCAGTCGCAGCAGCTGTTTGAGAACTGTCAACTGAGGCTGATTTCGCTGTCGCTCTTTTCTTGCGCGGGTCATTTGACGCTCTGGCAGTGACCTTTTTTGTGGCCGGTACAGGGGTACTGGCTTCAACAGGTTTGGCGTCTGTCACAACGGGGCGCTCAGTGCTGACTTCTACCTTGCTTATGGGCTTAGGCTTGTGTCTTGGATCGTTGCTGGCCCGCACTGGTGCGCTATCTGACGATTGTTCTTGATCGGACTTAGCTTTCGGTTTGGCTTTGGCCTTAGGTTTGGCTTTAGCCTTAGGTTTTGCCTTTGCTTTAGCTTTAGCTGGCGGTTTTTGTTCGTCAGTGGCCAGAGTATCGATTGATACTGCGGGCTCGACACTGGTTTCTGTCACTGCGGCCTGGTCAGCGCTGGCACTGTCTTTTTTAGCCGTTTTAGGCTTTGCTGGGGCTTTACGCTTTGGTTTTGCAGCTGGTTTTTCAGCTACGGCCTCTGGTGCAGGTGAGTTATCTACAGGCGTGTCTACCACTGCTGGGGCTATAGCATCAACATTATTGTCAGCGGTCGTGGTTTGCGTTTGGTTCAACATTTCCTGCGGCACATCTTGACGCTGACGGCGGCGACGAGGACCGCGACGTTTTTCGTCTGGTCGACGTTTTAGCTGGTCGCCCTGTTCATTTTTGCTACTAGCATTATTATCAACGGCGTTGTTCGTCTGATTAACATTGTCTGCTTTTTTGTTTTGATCGCGATCACGTCGGTTATTGCGCCGATTATCATTATTGCGTGTTTCATTATTTTTATTATTGGCATTTTTGTTGCGACCATCGCTCTGCTTACTTGTTGACTGCTCATTTTTACGGTTGTCATTATTACGACTACCTGAGCGGCGGTTATTACGGTTGCGATTATTCTGTCCACCACGTCCACGATTATTACGCTGCCTTGCCTTAGGCTTCTCTTCCTCTTGCTCTTTACTAGCACCGCCAAACATACTATCCCATAGGCGTTTGACCAGACCGGGTGACTTGGTCTGTTCTGCTACAGGAGCCGTAACCGTTGGGGCTGGTGTTGAGGGTACAATGGTTTTTACTGCCGGTTGAGCCAGTGCTTTGATACTATCGGCATTGTCGGTAACGATCTCAAGTTCCGGTTTGCTCAGTTCATGCGCCATCTTGTAGCTAAAGTCTGAGTTGTCGTCATCTTGGGTGCGGATGCGAACCACTTCGAAATGCGGTGTCTCCATTTCTGTATTGGGTAGCACTGTGACTTGTATTTTATTGCGCGCTTCAATATCACAAATTTCTTTGCGCTTTTCATTAAGCAAAAAGGTGGCTACGGCCACAGGCACAATGGCGCGAATCTCACGGCTAAATTCTTTTTGTGCCTCTTCTTCAACCAGGCGTAAAATTGATAGCGCAAGTGATCGGGTGCCACGAATAGTGCCCTGACCTTGGCAGCGTGGGCATATTTTTGACATGGTTTCTTCAAGTGAAGGGCGGAGACGCTGGCGAGACATTTCCAGCAGTCCGAAACGAGAAATACGGCCAACTTGCACTCGTGCGCGATCTACGACTAACGCTTCACGCATTTTATTTTCTACGTCCTTTTGATGCTTGCTGTTAAGCATATCGATAAAGTCGATAACAATCAGACCACCAACATCACGCAGACGCAATTGACGGGCGATTTCTTCCGCGGCCTCTTTATTAGTATTGAAAGCAGTTTCCTCAATATCACCGCCTTTGGTCGCGCGCGCTGAGTTGATGTCGATGGAAACCATGGCTTCGGTAACATCAATAACAATTGATCCGCCGGAGGGTAGGGACACTTCTCGACAAAATGCTGTCTCTATTTGATTCTCAATTTGGTAGCGATTAAACAGAGGGATTTCGTCCTGATAAAACTTTACCTTGCTAGTAAAGTCAGGCATGACTGTGCCGATAAAAGCGGCGGCCAGTGCATAGGATTCTTCGCTATCGACAATTACTTCGCCAACATCTTGGCGCAGATAGTCGCGAATGGCACGAACAATAACGTTACTCTCTTGGAATAAAAAGTGTGGAGCTTTGGCAGCATTAGCTTCGTCTGTGATGGTGGTCCACAGCTGTAGTAGGTAATCCAGATCCCATTGCAGTTCCTCTGTGGCACGACCAATACCAGCCGTTCTCACAATAGCACCCATACCATCGGGGATATTAAGACCGCGCATAGCTTCGCGCAACTCAGCGCGCTCATCGCCTTCGATGCGGCGAGAAATTCCGCCAGCTCTTGGGTTGTTGGGCATAAGCACCAAATAACGTCCGGCCAGACTCATAAAGGTGGTCAGTGCCGCGCCCTTTGAACCGCGCTCTTCTTTTTCCACCTGAACCAGTACTTCCTGACCTTCCTTGACGGCATCTTGGATACGGACGCGACCACCATCGGAGGCATTCTTTTTGAAGTATTCGCGGGAGATTTCCTTTAGTGGCAGAAAGCCATGACGCTCGGCACCATAGTCGACAAATGCAGCTTCTAAGCTGGGCTCTACTCGAGTTATTTTGCCTTTATAAATATTGGATTTTTTTTGCTCTCTGGTTCTGTTTTCTATATCGAGATCATACAGCCTTTGACCATCGACCATTGCTACTCGCATTTCTTCTGTGTGCGAGGCATTAATTAACATTCTTTTCATGATTCACCTTTACTCGTTATTTTGAGCGAGTAGCAGCGAAGGAAGAGGGATGATCAGTAGAGGAGAAACAACACGCTTGTCGGCGTTATGTTATTACAGTTGGCGCACCTTGGTACCCTTAGTAACCCCACAATAAGAGGGGGTTTATGTGCTAAAGCAAATCAACCTATATGCTCGGCAATATTGCTTAACTGTATTAAATATCCGGCGGATTATGGCTATTTGCCGGTATATCCCGCTGGTTAAACAGCAGCATAAAGCTGCTATGTTTCTCTGATGCCTAGCCGCTGTACTATTTATCAACGCAATGCCTACTGGATTATTAATGGCAGTCTTGGTTGCTTCAGCGATTAGGTAATAAACCTGTATCTTAACCTGTCTTTCACTGCTGAGTTCACTCAGCTATTGATGATTAATGGCTTCTTTTGTGGAGCTATTAACCGTAAATTCTTAGTCTCTAAAATCTGTAGAGTTGAGTCTTTTGTTGGGAAACACTGGGTAATCAGGGTCTCTACCTCATAGACAACGGTCGGCAATATAACAACAATCGACTCTCGCTACAATTGAAAGCGAGAAATAAGTTGGGTCAATGCTGTATCGGTGGGTACAATGGCGCGGTTGCCAATCGCTTACAGTTGTTTTGTTTTGTCTGAGTCTAAGTTCAATAAAGTATCTTTCGTCGAGGTCGGCCCAGAGCATGATGGCCAGCGTTTAGATAATTTTCTTATCCGACACCTAAAAGGGGTGCCCAAGTCGCGTATTTATAATCTGTTACGCAAGGGCGAAGTTCGGGTTAATAAAGGTCGCGTAAAGCCAGAGACTCGACTGAAAATTGATGATGTGGTGCGTATCGCGCCGATAAGGGTCGCTCAGCCCGGTGCGGCGCCAGAACCGGGCAAGCAGTTAAAGCGTTATCTGATCGATAACGTCCTATTTGAAGATGATGGCTTATTAATTATTAATAAGCCGAGCGGTCTGGCTGTTCATGGTGGCAGTGGTATTAGTCTCGGGGTTATCGAGGCGCTTCGCGCTCTGCGCCCCGAGCTGCGATTTCTTGAGTTAGTTCATAGGCTGGATCGTGAAACTAGTGGTTGTCTAATGCTGGCTAAAAAGCGCACTGTGTTATTGGATTTGCAGGCGGCGATGCAGCGCAACCAGATAGATAAGCGCTACCAAGCTCTAGTTAAAGGGCAGTGGCCCAAGGGGAAATCGACAATTAATGCGCCTCTGCGCAAAAATACCCTGTCTGGTGGTGAGCGAGTTGTTAAGGTGGAGGCGAGCGGTAAGCCCTCGGTCACGCATTTTAAAATTGCTCAACGATACAAACAGGCAACATTATTAGAGGTTCGATTGGAAACCGGCCGCACCCATCAGATACGTGTGCACTGCCAATTTTCAGGTCAGCCTATCGCCGGTGATCCTAAATATGGCGAGGGACAGTTTAACGAGAGTTTGCGCGATTTTGGCTTAAAACGATTATTTTTACATGCGAGTTACCTACGTTTTAGGCATCCTTTGTCTGGTGATTGGGTGGATGTAGAGGCTCAGCTACCGCAAGAGCTCGATTCGGTACTGGGTCAACTGCAGTGACAATGACCGCATCGCCAATAAGGCTGGTTATCTTTGATTGGGATGGCACGCTGTCTGATTCAGTGTCTCGTATCGCCCGCTGTATTCAGCTATCTGCCAATGATCATCAGTTACCGATGCCGAGTTTTGAGCAAGCTAAAGATATTATAGGGTTAGGTTTGCGAGAGGCTATTTTACAGCTCTTCCCTAATGCTGGCGGGGACTTGGTGTCAGCATTTGCGGCTACTTATTCTGCGCATTACAGGCAGCAAGATACTAGCCCTTGTGAATTTTTCCCTCAGGTATTGGATACCTTGACACTATTACACAAGCGTAACTACCTGCTGGCGGTTGCTACTGGCAAAAGTCGTGCTGGACTGGATCGAGTGCTCAGGGCTACCAATCTGACTACTATGTTTCATAGCTCTCGCTGTGCCGATGAGACTGCTTCTAAGCCTCAGCCACTTATGTTGCAAGAGCTGTTAGCGCAGTTTGATCTAAGCCCGCATCAAGCGGTGATGGTAGGTGATACTGAGTTTGATATGGAGATGGCGGTTAATGCTGATATGCCTCGATTGGCGGTATCCTATGGCGCGCATAGCGCTGATCGATTGTTGAGATACCAACCGCTAGCTTGCATGGATCATTTTTCAGAAATAATTAATTATTTATAATCAATACTTTATATAATTATATTAAGGTTGATTATTAAGTATATCTATATCCCATTCTGCTAACATTGAGCACAGATCGATTAGCGGTAGGCCAATAAGAGCGCTAGGATCATTGCTATTAATGGCAGTGAAGAGGCTGATTCCCATTGCCTCAGCTTTAAAGCTTCCTGCGCAGTCGTAAGGTTGTTCAATTTCGAGATAATGGCTTATTTGCTGTTGGCTCAACTGCCTAAAGTTTACTTCTGTGGTATTGATTCGCGATTGATATTCAAGTTTGTTCTCTGCATAGCGTGCTAAGCTGATTGCGCTGTGAAACAGTACGGTGCGTCCCGATTGCTCACTGAGTTGTGCTACAGCGCGTTGATGATTTCCTGGTTTACCCAAGATTTGGTCGTCTAATACAGCAACTTGGTCTGCACCTATCACAATGGCCTGCGGAAATTGTTTCGCAATATGTTGCGCTTTTTCTTCAGCAAGACGCTGCGCTAAAACCGTGCCTGTCTCTGCAGGTTTTGGGTTTTCATCGACTTCTGGGGCGCAATGGGTAAATGTTATGCCCAAGCGATTGAGTAGCATTTTTTTGTAGGGAGACGCGGAAGCTAGGATAATAGGGTGCATCCCCCTATTATACGGCAATTTAGGCTGGCTTTAGTGAGTTATCTGCGCTTTACACAGTTACTGACCCAGTATTAATGTGCATTTTTGCGTACTTTGCGTATGTGTCGCTCAGCGCCTTATTTTAAGCAATATTCTTTGACAGATCATGGTCTTGACCCTATGATGCGCGCCTAACTGAGTATGACCGTAATTATGGCATTGCCGACTCATATCGATCCGCGAAAACTGGCTCTTCAAGGTAACCGCCTCGAAGGATGTGTAAATGTTGTGGATTTGCCTAGACTAGCCTCTGCGGTAACTGCTGTATGTGGCCCTCTGCAGGCATCAGTGCAGTTTGAGTTGGATGAATCCCGAGCTAAAATTGCTCGAGGTAGTGCGCAAGTAGCAGTTGAAACTGTTTGTCAGCGTTGCCTAGACCCACTGCGGGTCGATTTGCAAGCTGATTTTGCGGTGCAGGTGATTTGGTCTGAGGAGCATATCAACCGTGTTGCGGCCAACTACGAGCCATGGCTAGTGCTCGACAAGATGGCCAACCTCTATGAATTGCTCGAGGACGAAATTTTATTGGCTTTGCCGCTGGTTAATTACCATAAGCTAGGTGATTGCACAGGGGATACCTTTATCTCTGAAGGCGAAGTCGGGGAGAAAGAGGTTGTCGCTGACAGCCCCTTTAGTATTTTGCAGCAACTGAAGCGCTAATTCAGTCGCTATTTATTTTTTGCATAGGAGTAAACTATGGCCGTTCAAAAGAGTCGTAAAACCCGATCTAAACGTGGTATGCGCCGTTCACATGATGCACTGACTGCAGCAACTGTTTCCGTTGATTCTGTCAGTGGTGAGAAGCATCTTCGCCACAATATCACGGCAGATGGTTTCTATCGTGGTCGCAAGGTCATCGAGACTAACGCCGACTAACTGACTTACTTTCTTGGCAAATTCTATCAGAATTGCCGTTGACGCTATGGGCGGGGATCATGGTCCCCGCGCAATAGTGGCCGCGCTACTCAATTCGCTACGCAAACATACCGACGTCTCTGCGCTGCTATTTGGTGACCAACACAGTTTGCAGGCTGAGCTTAGTCACTGCTCGGATCAATCTCTGCTGTCGAGAGTTGAGATTTGTCACTCAGACAAGGTCATCGCAGCGACTGAGCAACCCTCCGTGTCTATACGCCGACAGCGTGATTCCTCAATGGGCATGGCGCTAGCGTCGGTTTCTGCGGGACAGGCAGATGCCTGCGTTAGTGCAGGTAATACTGCCATGCTTATGGCTCTGGGATTGCTGGAGTTAAAGACGTTGCCGGGTATTTCACGCCCAGCAATATGCACTGCACTGCCGACCGGCAATGCGCCCACCTACATACTTGATCTAGGGGCCAATGTGCAATGTTCAGCGCAGCAATTAGCTGAGTTCGCATTGCTTGGTTCGTTGGCGGTTAAGGTGTTGGATGAGATTGATACGCCGACCGTCCGGCTGTTAAACGTAGGTGAAGAGAGTAGTAAAGGTAACGAAACTGTTCAGCAAGCAGCAGCTTTGCTTTTGACTGATCCGCGGATTAATTATTGCGGGTTTATTGAGGGCGATAGCGTTCTCAAAGGGCAAGTCGATGTGGTTGTGTGCGATGGCTTTATCGGTAATGTAGCACTTAAATCCAGTGAGGGAGCTGCCAGATTGATTAGCCAGATGCTGGTTGAATTATTTCGCAGAAATTGGCTTGGTCGCATCGCAGCGCTATTACTTGCCAGACCCCTGCGTGGGCTGAAGCTCGAATTGGATCCGGCACGCTACAACGGCGCCTATCTGTTGGGACTTAATGGCGTTGTGATAAAAAGTCATGGTGCCGCTGACTCTGTGGCCTTTGGTTGTGCGCTAGACGTGGCTATTGATGCGGCAGCTAAAAATCTTCCAGCCGCTTTGCTCCCCGAACTTCAGGCTTAATTATATTAAGCAAATCTTTCAGTGATAAAAAAAGAGGATATATGGAAAACAATAATCTGGCATTTGTATTCCCCGGACAGGGCTCACAGAAGATAGGTATGCTTGCGGCGTTGGCCGCAGAGAGTCCAATTGTAGAGGCCACATTTGCTGAGGCATCTGAGGCGCTTGGTTATGACCTATGGGATATGATTCAACATGGAGAGCAGGAGCAAATTAATCTTACCGAGCGCACTCAGCCAATGTTGTTGACTAGCAGTGTTGCTATCTGGCGTCTGTGGTGTGATAGAGATGGTCCTGTGCCAGCTCAGATGGCTGGCCATAGCCTTGGAGAATGGTCCGCATTGGTCTGTGCTGGCGCGGTCGACTTTGTCGACGCAGTAAAAATAGTTCAGGCTCGGGGCGCTTTTATGCAACAGGCAGTGCCTGTGGGCGTTGGGGCTATGGCTGCGATATTGGGCTTAGAAGATCAGGTTATATTTGACGCTTGCGACTCTGCGCGGGAGGGAGAGGTCGTTGACGCGGTTAATTTTAATGCCCCGGGTCAGGTGGTTATTGCCGGTTCAGCGGCCGCGGTCGATCGGGTCATAAATCTGTGCAAGCAGGCTGGCGCTAAGCGCGCTATGGCGTTACCGGTCAGTGCGCCTTTTCATACATCACTGATGAAGCCGGCGGCCGAGCAGCTTGCTGAGCTGGTTAGTAACACCCTGTTTACCAAACCCTCTATCTCGGTGATCCACAATGTTCACGCTCAGTCGGAAAGCGATGCTGAGCGGATAAAAGCATTGATGCTTGAACAAATCTATAAGCCGGTAATGTGGGTTGATTGTATTACTGCGCTAAAGCAAGGCGGAGCAAATGTGTTTGCTGAATGTGGGCCGGGTCGAGTGCTCAATGGCTTAACCAAGCGTATCGACCGAGAGATTAGCTCGTTCGCAATGGATGATCCTGCTAGCCTCGACAATGCACTAACCGCAATTTAAATAATAATTTTAGGAGTACAGCATGAGCGGAGAAAATAAAGTTGCATTAGTCACTGGTGCCAGTCGTGGTATTGGTGCTGCTATTGCCGATAGTCTGGGTGGTGCGGGAATTGTTGTGGTGGGCACAGCGACGTCGCAAGCTGGCGCAGACAGCATTAGCCAGCGTTTTGCTGAGCAGAATATAAATGGCCGAGGCATGGTGCTTAACGTTAACGAGCCTGCCTCTATTGACGGTCTGCTATCGACCATAGCGGATGAGTTTGGGGCGCCAACAATACTGGTAAATAATGCCGGTATAACTAAAGACAATATTTTAATGCGCATGAAAGAGGACGAGTGGTTAGATGTGGTCGACACTAACCTTACCGCTGTTTTCCGCTTGGCCAAAGCCTGTGTGCGTGCCATGACTAAAGCGCGTTGGGGCCGTATTATTAATATCAGTTCAGTGGTTGGCTCGATGGGTAATGGAGGTCAGAGCAATTATTCTGCGACCAAGGCGGGTGTTGAGGGGTTTTCACGTGCGTTAGCCAAGGAATTGGGGTCACGGAGCATTACAGTTAATGCGGTAGCCCCCGGGTTTATTGCCACGGATATGACTAAAGATCTTCCCGAGGCTAATAAAGACACTATGCTTAGCCAAATTCCGCTTGCGCGTTTGGGTCGACCTGATGAGATCGCTGCAGTGGTCAATTTTTTGATTTCCGATGCTGCGGGCTATATTACTGGTGAGACCATTCATGTGAATGGTGGCATGTATATGGGCTAAATGATTGATTTATCACGTAATTCAGGATTTTTTTCACAGGACACTAGTATTTTAGGATTTGTAAGGTAAAATGCGCGCCACTTACTCAGAGATATCGGTTATCTGAGCTTGAATAGCTCGGGTACAACAAAGACTTCAGATCCCTTATAGGAGTGGAAACAGGATGAGCAATATTCAAGAACGCGTTATCAAAATGGTTGCGGAGCAACTAGGTGTTAAGGAAGAAGATGTGCAGACTACATCTAGTTTTGTAGAAGATCTGGGCGCTGACTCACTAGACACGGTTGAGTTGATTATGGCGCTTGAAGAGGAATTTGATGCTGAAATTCCTGACGAAGAGGCTGAAAAAATCGCGACTGTTCAAGACGCGATCAACTATATTACTGCCAACGGCTAATCCCGAACCGCAGACTAAAGCCGCTCCTTTTGGGGCGGTTTTTTTATGGGCGATACTTTTGTCAAGGTTTGCCATAATGCAGACTTGTTCAATAGGGCTAACATTACTAAACCGCCATGCAACAAATGACATTTATTTCCAGCATCAATGGAGAGTTTATTTGCTCTGGAGAGCGAGCGGAGCATTTACTTCGAGATCGCGGGTTAGCCTATGGTCACGGCTTGTTTGAGACGATGGCCCTATACCAAGCTGTGGTGCCGTTATTACAGCAGCATTTACAGCGCCTTGTGGCCGATGCTGGCACGCTCGGTATCGACTTATCATTTGAGGCTGTTGAGGTCTGCGTTAATGGCTGTATTGCGGCTTTGGTGGAAGAGGGTATTGAGAATGCGGCGGTCAAGGTAATACTGACAGCAGGAATAGGTGGGCGCGGATATCAATCCCCCGTTGAGCTAAAACCGCATATTGTGTGTATTACTAGTCCTTTACCCGATAACCTTCAGGCCCAGCGGCGCGATGGCATCAATTTATGGTGCTGTCAGTATCAACTACCTCTAAATCCACAGTTGGCGGGTATTAAGCATCTCAACCGCTTGGATCAAATACTTGCACGCAATGAGTGTGATTCTGCAGGGTATGAGGATGGCGTTATGTTTGCTACTGATGGTAGTTTAATAGAAACTACCTCAGCCAATATTTTTATCAAAACCGCAAATGGATGGGTGACGCCTGCACTGGATAGTGCCGGTGTCAATGGAGTGATGCGAACAATGTTGCTACTCAGAATTTTTCCGGCCATGGGACTGCCAGTATCCACTGGGCTAATTACTGCAGATGAGCTCTGGGACTGCAATGAGGGGTTTATTTGCAATGCTATAAGGGGCATAGTGCCGCTACTGTCGATTACGGATTCTCGAGAGCAAAATAAACTCAATTTGACCATCGGAGTCGATACAAAACGGCTACAATCCCATCTCAATAATAACTATGCTGGTTTTTAATGATTAGATCCATAATGCGCATTGCTGTCGCTCTTGCATTGGTGCTTACGATCGCAGCTGTCTGGGTGTATAGCTCTATTCAGCAACATTTAGATGCACCTGTAAATTTGCAATCGCAGACCTTCGACGACAAAGGGCGATTTCTATGGCACGTGGCTCGAGGCAGTAATCTTAATCAAATTAACCGACAGCTCCATGAGCGACAGGTGTTGTCTCACCCTCGCGTTATGTCCGCCTATGCGACCATTACTGGCCGTACGGAAATTCAAGCGGGTAGCTATTTAGTCGCGCCCGCTGATAGCGCCCGCTCATTGCTGAGTAAATTTAACCGTGGTGACGTGGTGCGAGAGCAGATTACGTTTCCTGAAGGCTGGTCTTTTAAACAGTGGCGTAACCATCTCGCGGCACAGCCTCAGTTCTCCTCTATTGCAGCAATGACGGTTGATGAGCTACTGCTCGAGGCTGGGATTGATGTCGCTCATCCTGAGGGGTGGTTTTTCCCTGACACCTACAGTTACAGTGCGACAGATACTGTCTCTGATATCCTCAATCAAGCCCACAACAAGATGCAGGCGCTATTGGCAGAGGCGTGGCAGGATCGCGATGCAGATTTGCCTTATAAGTCTGCCTATGAAGTACTGATTATGGCGTCGATTATAGAAAAAGAGACCGGTTTAGCGGAGGAGCGGGATGCCATTGCTGGTGTGTTTGTTCGCCGTCTTAACCGCGGAATGCGTTTACAGACTGACCCTACGGTTATCTATGGTATGGGTGACAGTTATCGAGGCAATATTCGGCGTGCTGATTTAAAGCGACGGACTCCCTATAATACTTATCGCATAAAGGGGTTGCCGCCAACACCTATCGCTATGCCAAGTGCCGCAGCGCTTAAGGCTGCCGTACATCCATTGCCTGGTTCAAGTCTTTATTTTGTCGCGCGTGGCGATGGTGGCCATTATTTTTCTGATAGCCTTGAGGAACATTTGCGTGCAGTCAAACAGTATCAGATTAATAATAGGGCGCGAAATTATCAGTCGGCTCCACCCCAACAAAGACAGTAAAAAGGGTTTAGATGCGCGGTAAGTTTATCACTATTGAAGGTACTGAAGGCGTGGGTAAAACCACCAATATTCAGTATATTCAGGATTGGCTAGTAGCCAAGGAGCTCAGTTTTGTCGCCACTCGTGAACCTGGAGGTACACCTCTTGCAGAGCAAATTCGTGAGTTGTTATTGACGCCTAGAGATGAGTTAGTTTGCCATACAGCCGAATTATTGTTGATGTTTGCCGGTCGTGCTCAGCACCTTAATCAGGTGATTGAACCGAATCTCAAACAGGGCACTTGGGTCCTTTGTGACCGTTTTACCGATGCAACCTATGCCTATCAAGGTGCTGGTCGTAATATGAGTGACAAGTTGATTGCTGAACTGGAGACTATTGTTCAGGGGAGTCTGCGACCTGATCTTACGCTTATTCTTGATATACCAGTAGAGTTGGGTCTGAAGCGGGCCAGTGATCGCAGTGAGCCCGACCGTTTTGAGCAGGAAAAGATGGCGTTTTTCCAAGCGGTGCGCAATGGCTATTTGACAATTGCGCAACGTGATCCTGAGCGCTGTGTGATAATTGATGCATCACAGTCACTGACTGCGGTTCAGAAAAGTATTCAGTCGGCTCTGGAAGCATTTTGGGCGACCGCACAGGACGTGCAACAATGACGGCGGGAGAGGCAACCAATGCTGTTGCTCTGCAACTGCCTTTACCTTGGCAAGAGTCAATATGGCAACGCTTTAATCAGCGTCTAGAACAGGGTCGACTGCCCCATGGGTTGATGCTCTGCGGGCCTAAAGGGATCGGCGTTGAACGCCTAGCCACAGCGCTTGCCCAGCGACTTGTGTGTGGTGCTGAGATGAGCAAATATGCCTGCGGTACCTGTAAAGCATGTCAATTGATGATGGCGGGCAATCACCCTGACATTTCGTTTCTTGAGCCAGAGGAGGAGGGCAAAAGAATACTTATTGATGAGGTACGCAATCTGATTGGCCGGTTGAGTAAAACTGCTCAGCAGGGTGGTTGGAAAGTTGTGGTGATTAATCCCGCTGAAGCCATGAACAACAATGCCAGTAACGCGCTACTTAAAAGTCTTGAGGAGCCGCAAGATAAAACACTGTTAATTTTGGTCGCGCATCGTCCCAGCTTAGTGTCAGCGACCATTCGTAGTCGTTGCCAAATTGAGCATTTACCTGTACCGGAGCAACAACTTGCCGAACAGTGGTTGCAAGAGGTAACTGGAGAGCAGGGGGCGATCGCACAACCGCTGCAGTTAGCCGGTGGAAAACCTCTATTGGCACTTGAGTATATGCAGGGTGATAGTTTTGAAGCTCGACAGCAGTTTGAGCAAGTAGTCGACAATGTTCGTCTTGGCGACCTGTCGCCGATGAGTGCTGCTCAGCAATGTCAAAAGCTCAATAGCGACGACATGTTAGATTGGTTTATGCATTACTTGCACCGCCTAATAACGGGCGAATTATGTAATCGACCAAACCTCGCGCTGTTCATCTTTTCCGATAGATTGCGCGATGCGCGTGGCTGGGTGTTATCCAATTCTAATATCAATCCGCAGCTGCTGTGGGAGGGGCTGTTTATGGACTGGTCAAAGGTATTCCGCTAGATTTAATAGCCAGAATTGAGCAGTCTGTGCGAAGCTGAGGCTTAAATATTTGCTTCACTGTAGGTCGTACACGACAAGGGATTGCTTATGAATAGTGATAATGCGCGTGGAGCTGGAACGCTAACGCTAGAAATTCACGACCGAGTGGAGCTTCATCGGCACTATATGTCATTTGTGGATAGAGGCGCTCTGTTTGTTCCTACACAAAGAGTTTATCAAATGGCTGACAATGTGCGTTTTGTGCTATCTGTCTACTTGCTTCCGGAGCCAGAGACAATAAACGGTGATGTAGTTTGGCTAGCCGGTTGTGGTTTTGGTAGTGGCAGGCGACCTGGTGTGGGTGTTCGGTTGTCTCGACAGCAGGCCAGTCTGAAAGCACAAATAGAACAGGTGCTAATGGATATGCTGTGGTCGGATTATCCGACTTTAACTATGTGATAACAGAGTTGAGGCACTAGGTGTCTCATTGATTTAATTAAGTGAATTAGGTATCGATCAACTATGTTAGTAGATTCACATTGTCATTTGGATCATCTTGATCTCGTAGATCGTGAGGGTGGACTCGAGGCGGTGCTAGCGGATGCCAATGCCCGCGGTATTACAAAATTCCTCAGTGTCGCTGTAGACT
This sequence comes from Porticoccaceae bacterium, assembly GCA_049631145.1. Classification (GTDB taxonomy): domain Bacteria; phylum Pseudomonadota; class Gammaproteobacteria; order Pseudomonadales; family Porticoccaceae; genus HTCC2207. The sequence goes on along the minus strand of JBNAAJ010000007.1, from coordinate 63,235 downwards.
TGGCAACCTCGGCATCTCTCGTAGAGTTAACTGCTTTACATGATAATATTTTCTCTTCCGTGGGTGTGCATCCGTTACAAAAGGTCGAGCAACCTGTGCCTTCGGTAAGTCAGTTGTTGGCTTTGGCAGATGCACCCAATGTCGTCGCTATTGGTGAAACTGGCTTGGATAATTTTTATAGCGCGGATACTTATCAATGGCAACGCGATAGTTTTATTAATCATCTAAAGGCCAGCCAGCAATGCAATAAGCCCATTATTATTCACACCAGAGAAGCGCGAGATGACACCATTGCGCTACTCCGTGAATACCCGTTGCAGTCAGGTGGTGTAATGCATTGCTTTACTGAGACATGGGCGATGGCCGAGGCTGCGCTCGAGCTGGGGTTCTATATTTCTTTTTCCGGTATTGTTACGTTTAACAGTGCCAGTGACTTACGTGAGGTAGTTCGTCAAGTGCCTCTGGATAGACTATTGGTTGAAACTGACTCGCCTTGGTTAGCGCCAGTCCCTCATCGTGGTAAGCAAAATGAACCGCAGTATGTGATAGAAGTAGCACAATGTGTGGCAGAACTAAAAGGTATTAGCCTAGAACAATTAGCTGAAATAACTACGCAAAATTTTCACCGATTGTTTAAGATAGCGCATTGATCAAATAACGGTTTAAGCCTACTGAGAACACACTATGTCTGACAATGCCAATGCTGAATCACAATTTATCATCCGCACCTTTCCGGTTGGGCCTTTAGGTTGTAACTGTTCGGTGATAGGTGACCGTTTATCTGGTCGCGCGCTGGTTGTTGATCCTGGCGGCAATGCCGAACAGATACTGGCTCTGCTTAAAGAATTAAATCTGCAAGTGGTGGCGATTATCCATACTCATGCTCATCTTGATCATATTCTGGCTGCGGGAGAGATTAAAAAAGCTACTGGTGCACCCATTTATTTGCATGAAGGCGATCAGTTTCTCTGGGATATTGTTGAGGAGCAATGCGCACGGTTTGGTGTACCCCCCGTGAAATTGCCAGATCCAGACCATTATTTGCACGACGATCAGGATTTGGGTTGTTGCGGTGGCGTTGCCATTCATACGCCGGGGCATACGCCCGGTTCAATCAGCTTCTGGTTTGAGGAGTATAAAACTTTGATCGCCGGAGATACCCTTTTTCAGGGAAGCATCGGTCGAACCGATTTGCCTGGCGGTAATTTCGATCAAATTATCACCTCAATCAAAGAGCGTATTTACAGTCTCGATGACGAGGCTGTTGTGGTTACTGGACATGGTCCCAATACCAGTATCGGTGCAGAAAAAATCTCTAATGGATTTGTCCGAGCATAGGAAATTAATATGAAACAACAATTAGCGACGATGCTAAAACTGCAAGATGATATGAATAGTAAGGTGCATGCTGACTGGCGTCAGCAGAATTTTGAATGGTATCGCGCCATTTGGGTGGAATGCGCTGAATTGTTGGATCATTACGGTTGGAAGTGGTGGAAGAAGCAAACTCCAGATGTCGATCAAATTGCTCTTGAGTTGGTCGATATATGGCATTTTGGCTTGAGTATCCTGCTGTTATCAGATGACTCTATTGAGGCCATCAGTGAGCGAGTTATTACCACATTTGAGGGTCAACAGGGCAGTGACAATTTCGCTTTAGATTTGGAGGGATTTACCGCTGCTACCTTAGTCACTAAAGAATTTGATATTGCCGGTTTTGCCCGCTTGATGGAGGGCATCGATATGGATTTTGAGACGCTCTATGTAGGCTATGTGGGTAAAAATGTATTGAATTTCTTTCGTCAAGATAATGGTTACAAAGATGGCAGTTATCATAAGCAGTGGGGTGGCAAGGAGGATAATGAGCACTTAGTTGATATTGTTGCTCAGCTCGATACCGCATCACCTGATTTTTCTGACCATCTATACCGCAGAATGGATGCCGTCTATAAAGAGTTAACCGGTTAATTATTTCTTTGATCAATGCGCTGTATAGAGCTGTAGCAGTGATGCAATTTTCTGCTATGGCTCTATAATGTCGACCCACCACGTGGTTTAGTGGTTAGCCTATATAAATCCCATCATATTTACGGAGATACATTGTGACTTCACCCGTTCGCGTTACCGTTACCGGAGCAGCAGGCCAAATTAGTTATTCCCTATTATTTCGCATCGCTGCCGGTGAAATGCTTGGTCCTAACCAACCCGTTATTTTGCAAATGCTGGAAATCACCCCTGCTCTAGAGGCGTTAAAGGGTGTTGCTATGGAATTAGAGGACTGTGCATTCCCATTACTTGCTGACATGATTTGTACCGATGATGCGTCAGTGGCCTTTAAGGACTCTGACTATGCTCTATTGGTCGGCGCACGTCCCCGTGGACCAGGCATGGAGCGCAAAGACTTGCTGGAGGCTAATGCCGCTATTTTCTCGGCACAGGGTAAAGCAATAAACGACAATGCTTCTAAAGATATCAAGGTACTTGTGGTGGGTAACCCAGCCAATACTAACGCTCTTATTGCCCAACGCAACGCGCCCGATATCGATCCTCGTCAATTTACCGCCATGACGCGTCTAGACCACAATCGTGCGATGAGTCAAATTGCCAATAAAACTGGCTCTACTATCAATGATGTAACACATATGACCATTTGGGGTAATCATTCCGCCACTCAGTACCCCGATCTTCATGAGACAAGGGTAAACGGTAAGCCGGCGATCGATATGATTGAGCAGAGCTGGTACGAGGAAACGTTTATTCCTACTGTGCAGCAACGTGGTGCAGCCATTATCAATGCGCGTGGCGCCTCAAGCGCAGCGTCTGCAGCCAATGCCGCTATTGCGCATATGCGTAGCTGGGCTCTGGGGACTGCCGAGGGTGACTGGGTTAGCATGGGTGTATACAGCGATGGTAGCTACGGTATTGCGCAAGGGCTTATTTACTCATTTCCTTGTGTGTGCAAAGAGGGTGACTGGGAGATTGTTCAGGGATTAGAGATCAATGCGTTCTCGCAAGACAAGATGCTTGCTACTGAAACGGAGCTGGCTGAAGAGCGTGATGCGGTACAGCATTTACTACCCTAAACCCTAGTCGGACAGTAGAAAAGACCACTGAGCTTCATTATGTGGTCTTTTTTTATGCCTAAGGCAAAATAAAATACGGTTTCATTGGCGGTGCTCTGGAAAAGTTTGCTAAAGTGTCCGACCGTTTAAACTAACTGTATTGAGGAGATCTTAGTGGCATTTGCACAAGTTGGGAAAGTCGCTCCAGCGTTTTCACTCTTAGATCAAAGAGGTAATAAAGTCAGTCTTAAGCAGTTTCGCGACATTAAAAACGTTGTCTTATACTTTTATCCTAAAGCGATGACGCCTGGCTGCACGGTGCAGGCCTGTGGCATTCGCGATAGTCAGTCAGATTTTGCGTCACTCGATACCGTGGTTTTGGGCGTTAGCCCAGATTCTGTCGATCGGCTAGTAAAATTTGAAGACAAACAAGAGCTCAACTTTACTCTATTATCCGATGAAGACCATGCGATCACTGAAAAATACGGTGCTTGGGGTCTTAAGAAGTTTATGGGTCGTGAGTTTATGGGTGTGTTGAGATCAACCTTTATTATCGCTAAAGATGGCCGCATTGCCCATGTGATGGAAAAAGTAAAAACTAAAAGTCATCATGAAGACGCCCTTAAATGGGTCAGAGAAAATCTTAGTTAAAATTCAATTGGTTTAAGGAAGTTTTAGATGTTATTTATTTCAAGTGCTTATGCTCAATCTGGTGGTGCTCAGGAAGCCAACCCTATGATCAGCTTAGTGATGTTTGGTGGCTTATTTCTGTTTATGTACTTTTTGATTATTCGCCCGCAACGCAAACGTCAAAAAGAGCATGCAGATTTGGTTAGCGCGCTAGGGAAGGGAGATGAGGTAGTTATGACTAGCGGGTTACTGGGCAAAATTACCAAGCTAGAAGGAGATTATGTCGTTATTGAAGTAAATAACAATCTTGAGCTCAAGTTTCAAAAGGCTGCAGTACATGCGGTTCTGCCCAAGGGTACGATTAAGGCTATTTAATGTAGCCTGAGTACTAACCATTGGTAAGTTATCCAAAGAGACTCAAGCTAGCGCAGACGCCGACTCCTTTACTGCCTCTTTCACGTCTATCCGAGACGCTCGGTGGTCCTAGGTTATGGGTTAAGCGTGACGATCTTACCGGAGCAGCGAGTTCTGGTAACAAAGTCAGAAAGCTTGAGTTTCTGTTGGCCGAAGCCAAAGTCCAAGGTTGCGACACGCTCATTACCTCTGGTGGCGTGCAGTCTAACCACTGCCGCGCTGTCGCCGTTTTGGGAGCACAATTAGGGCTTAAAGTGCACTTGCTTCTGCGCTCTGATACTCAGCCTCAGCCGGTAGGCAATTTGTTTCTCGATCAGCTTGTTGGCGCGACCATCAGTCACTACAGCCTGAATGAATTTAGAGACCTTGACGGCTTGTTTCAGTATTGGCAAGAGCATTATAAAAATCTGGGTCGAAAGGTTTATTCAATTCCAACCGGGGGCAGCAATGGGACCGGTGCTTGGGGGTATATTGCAGCCGCGGAAGAGCTAGCTGATGACTTTGCTCAGCAACAGATTGATCCGTATGCGGTAGTCCATGCTACTGGGTCTGGAGGTACGCAGGCTGGGTTATTACTGGGCTTTCATTTACATCAGGTAGACTGTCGGGTTATTAGTTATGCTGTCTGTGATGATCAGGCGTATTTTGCTGCAAAAGTTGCCGATGATTTACAGCAATGGCAACATCAATATGCTCCTGATATTGATCTAACCAGCCTGCAATCATGCACCATTGATAAATATGCCGGTCCCGCCTACGGAGTCGCATCAACTGATGTTTTCGATACCATTAAGCAAGTCGCCTCTATGGAGGGGTTAATTCTTGATCCGGTCTACACCGGTAAGGCTTTCCATGGGTTAGTCCAGGATATCAAACAAGGTGTCTACGCCAAACAACATGACCGCGATATTGTTTTCCTGCACACCGGAGGACTTTTTGGTCTGTTTGCTCAGCAGCATCAATTTAATAATAAAAAATAATCGAGGTCAGTATGTTTGAACAAGTCGTTTTGACGGTTTATGAAATTGTCTGGGGACCATTAATGCTGCTATTGCTCTTGGGCACTGGCATCTTTCTAACCCTTGGACTGAGGGGGATGACTATCCGACGCATACCCTATGCCTTTCGGCAACTGCTCAAGGGTCGTAAGGGTTCTGGTGAAGGGGAGGTAAGCCCTTTTAATGCATTGATGACATCACTTTCATCAACAGTGGGTACTGGTAATATTGCCGGCGTCGCGACAGCCATCAGTTTGGGGGGACCCGGAGCGTTATTTTGGATGTGGTGTACCGCATTGGTGGGCATGGCCACTAAATATGCTGAAGCAGTATTGGCCGTTAATTATCGCGAAACTGATAGTTTGGGTAAAAAGGTCGGCGGGCCGATGTACTACATCAAAAATGGTTTGGGCAACAACTGGAGATGGCTTGGTATTCTGTTTGCTATTTTTGGATCGTTGGCCGGTTTTGGCTTAGCTAATACCGTTCAGTCTCATGAGGTGTCTCGCGTACTGGCTGAAAACTATCACATTCCATCGCACTACAGTGGTCTGATTATGGCCTTTTTGGTGGCTATGGTGTTGCTCGGCGGTATTAAGCGCATAGCTACGGTGGCCGGTAAACTAGTACCGCTGATGACCATAATTTATGTTATCTCTACTTCCTTGATTTTAATTAGTTATTATCAGGCGATTCCCAGCGCGATTGCCTTGATTGTTGACAGCGCCTTTAATGGCACTGCGGCAACTGGTGGTTTTGCTGGTGCGGCTATGATCGCAGGGTTGCGCGCTGGTGTTGCCCGCGGCATTTTTTCTAATGAATCTGGGCTGGGCTCAGCACCTATCGCCCATGCGGCTGCGGAAACCAATAGTCCTGTACGACAGGGCACTATCGCTATGTTAGGCACCTTTATCGATACTATCATCATTTGTACCATGACCGGACTGGTTTTGGTGGCGTCTGGGGCATGGACTGGTGAGCTTGAAGGTGCCAATATGACCCGCAGTGTCTTTAGTGCAGGATTACCCTTTGGTGACACCATATTTACTCTGTCACTGGTGCTTTTTGCTTTCACCACTATGCTGGGGTGGAGTTACTACGGTGAGCGCTGTGCCGAATTTCTATTTGGAGCAAAGGTGATCACGCCTTATAGGGTGCTCTGGGTAGTAGGAATTTATATTGGTACACAGATGCAGGGTGGTATTGTGTGGAAGTTAGCTGATATTCTTAATGGTATGATGGCTTTCCCTAATTTGATTGCGCTACTGTTCTTGTCTCCAGTCGTATTCGCCTTAACCCGTGAATATTTTGCCGAGGACACCTTGGCCAGCGAGACGCCAAAGTAATGGCTGATAAGGCGGCACCAACATTGGTTATCGCTCTATCGAGTACGGCGTTATTCGATATGCGCGAGAGCCACAGTGTTTATGAGAATGAGGGTGTAGCCGCTTATGCGGAGTATCAGCGGCAGCGTGAAGACGATATTTTGCAGCCTGGTGAAGCATTTCCACTAGCCACAAAGCTATTGCGTATTAATGAGAAGCTCGGTGGTGATCCAAGGGTGGAAATTATTTTACTGTCGCGTAATTCAGCGGATACCGGGCTGCGAGTATTTAATTCAATTGCCCATCACGGGTTGAATATTACGCGGGCAGCTTTCTCTGGGGGCAATAGTCCCTATCGCTACGTCTCAGCCTTTGCCTGTCATTTGTTTCTGTCTACTCATGCCGATGATGTTCGAAGCGCGTTGGATAGCGGCATGGCTGCGGCAACATTACTGCCATCGCAAAGCGGTCCCAGTGAATCTGATGAATTGCGTTTTGCTTTCGATGGTGATGCGGTATTGTTCTCTGATGCATCGGAGCGTATTTTTAAAGAGCGTGGGCTCGATGCGTTTACCGCTAATGAAAAAGCGGCAGCCCATCAACCTATGGATCCAGGTCCGTTTAAAAGTTTTCTGCAAGCACTGCATGCAGTGCAGTCGGAGTTTCCCGCAGACGAATGCCCGATAAGAACAGCGTTGGTTACTGCCAGAGCGGCGCCGGCTCACGAGCGTGTAGTGCGGACTTTGCGGGAATGGGATATACGCATTGATGAAAGCCTATTTTTAGGTGGCCTAAGTAAAGGCGACTTTTTAAAGTCCTTTGGCGCGGACGTGTTTTTTGATGATCAACAGGCTCATTGCACATCGGCTCGCGAATATGTGGCCACAGGTCATGTTCCCCATGGTGTTGCTAATGAGATTAAATCTGACTCAGGCAGCTAACGTTGATTAGATCGAAAAAGTTTCAAAACCTTTCTGACAAACAAATTTTGGCCCGATACTTAGATGACCCTCAGGGCGAGGCGTTATACTTTCTTGATGTGGAAATTGAACAGCGTGGCCTCAAAGACCAGCTGGCTATATCTGTTGCTGCAAAGCGCAAGAAATCCCGTCATTCAGTGATTTATTACCTATTTTATCTATTTTTATTTGCGCTTTTTGTGAGTCGATTGAGTCCCTCGCACTGATCAGATGCGATGATTAAAATAGGGCAAATTTGATACCCATTAGCAGTAACATACTGGCAATTGTTGTCTGTAATAATTTACCCGGCAGTCTGGTTGCCATTGCCGTTCCCAAATGAATCGCAGGTAATGAACCGATTAAAAGACAGGCCAATAGCATAAAGTCGACATTACCCAGTAATAAGAAATGTCCCAGGCCAGCGATTAATGTTAGGGGGACAGCATGGGCAATATCGGTACCAACGATATTAAGTGCCGGTAATCGTGGATACAGAACCATCAAAATTGCCGCACAAAAAGCACCGGCACCGACCGAAGACAGGGTGACAAACACGCCAAGAAAAATGCCAGAAGCGAAAACTACTGCATCACTATGGCGGTGAACAAATTGATTTATCACACCAGGTTGTCGATTTGACGGTGTTTTTAGCCTGCTATTAAAAAGAATAACAAGCGCGGTAAGCACCAGCATAACGCCTAGACTGCGTGTAAGAATGCTCTGATATTCACCAGAATCTGTAAAGATACTGTCTAGCAATAGTGCCGTAACCATTGAGGCGGGTAGACTACCTGCCGCTAGAAAGCCCACCGTTCGCCACTGTACAGTTTTTTGCCGCGCGTGAGATACCATGCCCCCAGCTTTGGTAAGGGCAGCATAGAGTAGGTCTGTGCCGATAGCGACATTGTAGGGAAAGCCAAATAGTATCAGTATAGGCGTCATCAATGAGCCTCCACCAACGCCGGTGAGACCGATGGCTAGACCAACCGCTGCACCAGCAGCGATGTAAAATATAATATCGATCACAGTAGGGGACCCAGCTAAAATAAAGGCATCACTTTACCAGTGGTTGTGTATTCTCAGAAGGAATAAATTTGTATATTTTTATAGCTTTAGAGTATATTTAGACCATCGCACTCAAAGGACAGTAATATGAAGCTGCAACAGTTGCGTTATATTTGGGAGGTTGCTCATCATGACCTCAATGTCTCTGCCACTGCAGCCAGTCTCTATACCTCTCAGCCCGGTATCAGTAAGCAAATTCGCCTGCTTGAGGATGAGCTGGGTGTGGAAATTTTTTCACGCAGTGGTAAGCATTTAACCAAAGTGACCCCGACAGGTGAGGAAATTCTTAAAATTGCCGGTGATATCCTACGTCAGGTGGAGGGGATAAAGCAGCTCAGTCAGGAACATAATAATCCCAGCCGCGGTAGCTTATCTATTGCCACTACCCATACCCAGGCTCGCTATGCCTTGCCCCAAGTTATCGAGGGTTTTATTGATAAGTATCCTGAGGTATCACTGCATATGCATCAGGGTACGCCCTTGCAGATTTCTGAGAAGGCAGCCGATGGTAGCGTGGATTTTGCCATTGCCACTGAGGCATTAGAATTATTCTCAGACCTACTAATGATGCCTTGCTATCGATGGAATCGCTGTATCTTAGTACCCAAAGAGCATGTTCTTGCCCAGCTTTCTTCTGTGTCTTTGGCGGATGTGGCCGCTCATCCGATTGTTACCTATGTATTCGGTTTTACCGGTCGTTCAAAGCTTGATGACGCGTTTGCTGCCCAAGGGCTTGACCCCAAGGTTGTGTTTACCGCAACTGATGCGGATGTTATTAAAACCTATGTCCGGTTAGGGCTAGGTATTGGTATCGTCGCTCATATGGCCTATGACCCCGCAGTAGACCATGATTTAGTCGCTATTGAGGCAAGTCATTTATTTGCGCCCAGTGTTACCAGTATTGGTTTTCGTAAAGGGTCGTATTTACGTGGTTATATGTATGACTTTATTCGTGCTTTTGCGCCACATCTTGAGCGCAATGTGGTGGATGAGGCGATGGCTTTACCTAACAAAGAAGCGCAAGAGAAGTTTTTTGCCGATATAGAATTGCCGGTTTACTGAAACCACACGGCTGAGACGGGTTAGATAAAATCTAAGTCTGGGTTGGTATCCATAATATCTTGGATTTCCTCCGCTTCACTGGTTGGCTCGGCAAGAATTTCCTTAACGAATTTTAAGTACACCGTATACAGCTGAGTTGGTTGATCCTCGTGCTCTACTATGAAAAAAGGTGCTCTATCGATGCCGTGCTCGGCGGCAAGAAGCATTCCCGCTGAATTTGGGTCCGCCTCTTCTGCCACCACAATCTGGTCAATCCTGTCTAGCTGCCCAGCTTCACGCATTTTCTGTTCCACCTCGATACACTTCTTGCATGGAGTGCCATCGGCAAACAACTTTTTAACCATGGTTATTTGCATGGTTATCTTTCAATATTTACTGCGTGGAGACCACATTCTTTTTTAGTTGCTTCTTCCCACCACCAGCGGCCTTCACGTTCGTGTTGTCCCGGTCCCGTCGGTCTAGTGCAGGGTTCGCAGCCGATGCTGATAAATCCGCGTTCATGCAGTGCATTGTAGGGTACGTTGTTGGTGCGGATATAATCCCAGACTTGCTGCGATGTCCAGTTGGCCAGAGGATTGTATTTGGTCAGACTATCATTTTCGCGAGCAAAGGCTTTATCGTCTTGAATAACGGGTACTGCAGCGCGAGTGCCAGGACTTTGATCGCGACGCTGGCCGGTAATCCATGCATCAACAGTCAACAGCTGTTTGCGCAGTGGGGCTATTTTGCGAATACCACAGCACTCCTTATGATCACCATCATAAAAGCTGAATAGCCCTTTCTCTTTAACTAATGCCTCTACTGCGGCGCTTTCGGGCATTACTACATCTATGGCAATATTGTAGTGCTTGCGTACTTTCTCAATAAACTGATAGGTTTCCGCATGCAGTCGGCCTGTGTCTAGTGAAAACACCTTTATATCAGGCCGAATTCTGTGAGCCATATCGATTAATACGACATCTTCTGCGCCGCTAAAAGAAACCGCTATATTGTCATGATTTTCTAATGCGTAAGCTAAGATTTCTTGAGGCGTTTGAGTGGATAATGTGAGATCTATATCTGCAAAATTAATCGATGAAGCTGTGTTACTCATGAAATACTCTCTAGTCGCGGGGTTAAATGACGAGTTGTGACAATATTAAACCGCGCACTATATCAAATCACTGTAGATGATTATAAGAATAAGGGGCTATAGCCTTATAACTTTTAGCTTTGTCTGATCTTCAATTGCGCAAGGGTATTAATTTGCGTAGAGTATGTCGTCTTAATTTTATGATGGGGATAGTTTGTGGAAATCGCATGTTTGGACCTTGAGGGCGTTTTGGTGCCTGAAATTTGGATTGCCTTTGCCGATAAAACCGGTATTGAAGAACTGAAGAAGACCACAAGGGATGAGCCAGACTATGATGTTTTGATGAACTATCGCCTCGATATTCTGCGTCAGCATGGCCTTGGTCTAAATGAAATCCAGCAGGTGATTGCCGGTTTAAAGCCGCTAGACGGTGCCATTGAGTTTGTTGATTGGTTGCGCGAACGTTTTCAGGTGGTGATCCTATCCGACACTTTTTATGAGTTTGCTAGCCCGCTAATGGCCCAGTTAGGCTATCCCACACTCCTCTGTCACCGATTGGAATATGATGCAGATGGCACTGTAACTGATTATCGCCTACGTCAAGCCAACCCTAAGCGTCAGGCAATTGTCGCGTTCAAGAGTATCTACTACAGAACTATAGCAGCAGGAGATTCGTACAATGATACGACAATGCTGGCCGAAGCTGATGCGGGGATTCTTTTTCATGCTCCCGATAATGTCATTGCCGAATTTCCGCAATTTCCAGCCGTGCATAGTTTTGACGAATTAAAGCGCGAATTCATCCGCGCTAGCAACCGGTCTTTAAGTCTCTAGCAATATTGAGTTGAGGGTTAGCCAGTACAGAGTATGAGTAGTCAGTCATCCAGCACCGACCGTATTAGAGAAAAGAAAAAGCTCTTTCTCAATCGCGAGCAGAGAATTATATCTGCAGCGCTAGAGTTATTTCTGTCGGAAGGCATTGACCGTGTCACGGTATCAAAGATCGCCGCTGCTGTTGGCATAGGCAAAGGTACGGTATACAAACATTTTCTAACTAAGAATGAAATCTTGATTAGAATTATGCTCGATTATGAGCACAATATTACTAATTGCCTAGCGGCTGGTATAGCCAAAGCCCAGAATGGTGATTCCGGAGCCGCAGCAAAAGGTTATTTTGAGGCGCGCCTAGCCCGACCCGAGCTAGATCGACTGGTTCAACACCTTGAGGTGCGGTTGTCTGATGTAGAGGATATTGCGCCACAGTTGGAGCAACTGCATAAGCTTCGACGTTCCAATGAAGATTCGCTTAATGGGCTTATGAGTGAACTGATTGACAAGCAGGTGCTTGAAGATGTGCCGCCGCATTTCCATTATCTAGCCTGTTGGGCCTTGGCGCAGGGTGCTGTAGAGTTGGCATTTAATAAGAGCTGGAACTACCGAACTGATAGTAAGGAGTTAATGGAATTTATTTCCAATATTGGCGTTACTATGGGCAATCGAGGTCAATATCATAGTTCAGGTAGCGATAAATCGGATAACAGCTAATGTGCCAGTCTAATGACTCGCACAGTGATCTTGAGAGCCTGTTTGCTGACCTACTCGAAGAACAAAAACAATCAACAAAACGACCGCCTGTTCATCTGTGGAATCCAGATAAGAGCGGTGATATGGATTTGCGTATTGATCGCGAGGGCTGTTGGATTCATGAAGGTGACCCTATCAGGCGTCCCGCGCTAATAAGCTTATTTGCCAGTATTCTCAAGCGAGAGGGCGATAGCTATTTTCTGGTGACACCTGTGGAGAAATGGCAGATCAATGTCGATATAGCGCCGTTTTTTATGGTGGCGGCAAAGCAGCAATTGCGCAGTAACGAGCAGGCGATTCAGCTAACCAGTAACAGTGGAGATCAACTGTTGGTCGGTCCCAGCAATCCGCTGTGGGTGGATTATGATAATCATAATCGACCTGTGCCGCTGGTGCGGGTGCGGGATAATCTGCATGGTTTGTTAAGCCGCTCTGTGTATTACCAGTTAATTGAGTGGGGCCATATTGGCCGTGGTGATGACGGCAGTCAAATTATGCAATTGCGCAGTATGGGTGAAGATTATTTGCTTGGTCATCTGACGGCAGACTAATCCAACAGGGCGGTACACAAAAAAAGGCGACTTATAAGCCGCCTTTTTTTATTTGCTTGCATATTACATATTTGGATAGTTGGGGCCACCCGCACCCTCTGGTGTTACCCAGTTAATATTTTGACTGGGCTCCTTGATATCACAGGTTTTACAGTGCACACAGTTCTGCGCGTTAATCTGAAACCGCGGACTGCCATCATCATTGGCCAAAACCTCATAAACACCGGCTGGACAATAGCGTTGGGCGGGTTCATCGTAAAGCTCAAGATTCTTATTGATGGGCATATCTGGATCAGACAGCACCAAATGACAGGGCTGGTCTTCTTCATGATTAGTGTTTGACATAAACACTGAAGAGGCCTTATCAAAGCTCAGCACACCGTCGTATTTCGGGTAGTCAATCTTAGCGCACTCGCTGGCTGGCTTTAATGTTTCATGATCAGCAATTTTATCACGCATGGTCCAAGGCAATAGACCATTGAAGATATTGATATCGATAAAGGCGTAAGCTGAACCGAGAATACTACCGAATTTATGCTGCGCAGGTCCGAAGTTGCGTTGCATATGTAACTCTTTATAGGCCCAGGAGGCTTTGTAGGCCTCGGCATATTGGTGTAAATCAGTGTTATATTGATCGGCGGCTAGAGCCTCAGCTACTGTTTCCGCAGCGATCATACCGGACTTCATGGCGGTATGACTGCCTTTAATTTTGGCAAAATTTAATGTGCCGGCGTCATCACCGATTAGTAAGCCACCGGGAAAGGACATTTTAGGTTGAGACTGCAAGCCACCTTTGAGTAGCGCTCGTGCGCCATAGGTAAGTCGTTCGCCACCCTCAAGATGCTTTTTGATCTCTGGATGATGTTTATAGCGTTGAAATTCGTCGTATGGACTGACATGGGGATTACTGTATGACAGATTAGTAATTAAGCCCAAGGCGACTTGATTGTCCTCTAGGTGATAGAGGAATCCGCCTCCAAGCGACTTACTTTCGTCTAGCGGCCAACCGGCGCTATGAACCACTAGGCCTGGTTGGTGTTGTTCAGCGGGAATTTTCCATAGCTCTTTGATGCCAATACCATAATGTTGTGGATCTTTACCGGCATCTAACGCATATTTAGCAATCAGTTGCTTGCCCAAGTGGCCACGACAGCCCTCTGAAAAAAGCGTGTATTTAGCACGTAACTCCATTCCTTGCATATACGAGGCTTTTTGTTCGCCATTGTGGCCAATACCCATATCACCTGTTGCGATACCAAGCACCTCATTGTTATCGCCATAGAGTATCTCCGCGGCAGCAAAGCCTGGAAATACCTCCACACCAAGGTTTTCAGCCTGCTCCGCAAGCCAGCGGCAGAGCTTCCCAAGACTGATAACGTAATTACCATGATTGTGCATTGTTTTAGGTGCGAATAGGCTTGGCACTTTGATACGCTTTTCCGCGCCGGTAAAGACAAAAATCTGATCACCGCTAACCGGTGTATGGAGTGGTGCACCCATGGCTTCCCAGTCAGGGAATAATTCATTAAGAGCGCTGGGCTCTAAAACTGCACCCGACAAAATATGCGCGCCAACCTCGGAGCCTTTTTCAACGACACAGACAGAAATATCGGCATTGACTTGTTTTAGACGACATGCAGCGGCTAACCCTGCAGGGCCGGCACCAACAATCACCACGTCATAGTCCATAAATTCGCGTTCCACACTCATTCTCCATCGGTTGATTTGAATATTGAGTATGTAGTGTAACCTCATCATATGCGCTTAGCTATAGCCGTTATAAATAATGGTAATTTTCAAGCAGGGTGGCTGTTCCAGTCTGACTAGATAGTCGAAAATCAGCGCCGTTAAACTTGATTTATTGAGGTGATCTAGGCACTATGTCGGCCTCAAAATTTGGATGGGCCCTCAGAAAATCTGCGCCTGTAAATCTATCTTTCCATTGACTAAAAAGGGGTGACCATGAAAGTTCTGGTAGCCGTAAAGCGCGTTGTTGACTACAACGTCAAAGTTAGGCCTAAATCTGATAACACAGATGTCGATCTGGCTAATGTCAAAATGTCTATTAATCCATTTTGCGAAATTGCTGTAGAAGAGGCAGTAAGACTTAAAGAGAAGGGCATCGCTACAGAAATTGTTGCTGTATCGGTAGGCCCTCAACAGGCTCAAGAGCAGCTTCGCACAGCGTTGGCTCTGGGGGCTGATAGAGCTATTTTGGTCAATACCGATGATGTTTTGGAACCATTGGCAATTGCTAAATGTTTGAAGGCAGTATGTGACTCGGAGACGCCAGATATCATTCTTCTCGGTAAGCAAGCAATCGACGGGGATAATAATCAGACGGGACAAATGCTTGCCGCATTGGCTGGCTATGGCCAAGCGACTTTTGCCTCTGAGTTGACCGTCGACGCCGGTAAGGCCACTGTTACGCGTGAGGTTGATGGTGGTTTGCAAACCTTAGCGTTGAGTTTGCCTGCTGTTGTAACTGCCGATTTGCGTCTCAATGAGCCCCGCTATGCCTCGTTACCAAATATTATGAAGGCTAAGAAGAAGCCCCTTGATACCTCTACTCCAGCTGATTTGGGCGTTGAAACTGCAGCGCGCGTTAGCCTGCTCGGTGTTGAGCTGCCGGCTGAGCGTCAAGCAGGGATCATGGTTGAAGATGTCGCTCAACTGATGGATAAATTGAAAAATGAAGCGAAGGTGATCTCATGAGTATTTTAGTTGTCGCTGAACATGATAATAGTAGCCTCAATGTCGCTACTCTAAACTCAATCACTGCTGCGCAAGCTATTGGCGGTGATATTGATGTATTGGTGGCTGGTAGCGCCTGTCAAGACGCTGCTACACAGGCGGCACAGATTGCAGGTGTTAGCAAAGTATTACTTGCCGACAGTGTTGACTATGCTAATTCATTGGCCGAAAACGTTGCACCGTTGATTGCTGAAATTGGGTCCGGTTACAGCCACATCTTGGCTACAGCGACGACCACGGCCAAAAATATTATGCCTCGCGCGGCTGCTTTAATGGATGTGCAAGCTATCTCTGATATTAGTGCAGTGGTGAGCGCTGACACGTTTAAGCGTCCTATCTATGCTGGCAACGTGATTGCAACAGTACAATCGTCCGACAGCATTAAGATTCTTACTGTACGCGGTACCGCTTTTGATGCGGCCTCTGCGGAGGGTGGTTCTGCCAGCATTGAGGCACTAACATCAACAAACAATGCTAATGTGTCGGAATTTGTTGGTGAAGAAGTTGCTGTTTCTGACCGCCCCGAATTGACTGCTGCTGGCATTGTAATCTCCGGTGGTCGCGGTATGGGCAACGGTGAAAATTTCGATATGCTCTACAGTGTTGCCGACAAACTTGGTGCGGCTGTTGGTGCTTCTCGAGCAGCTGTTGATGCGGGTTTTGTGCCCAATGATATGCAGGTAGGGCAGACCGGTAAAATTGTTGCGCCAGATCTCTACGTGGCTGTAGGAATTTCCGGTGCGATTCAGCATCTGGCTGGGATGAAAGATAGCAAGGTGATTGTCGCCGTCAATAAAGACGAGGAAGCACCAATCTTTTCGGTGGCGGATTATGGCCTGGTGGCCGATCTATTCACTGCACTGCCCGAGATTGACGCTAGCCTCTAATGGTTAAAACGATGTAGTAGAAAAGGCCCTTTATTGGGCCTTTTTTATATTCACATGGATTATGGTTCGGATGGTTGTATCCGTTGGCGGTGCACCTTATCGACAAACTCTTGACGTTCCTTAGTGGCCATCTCTTCTACCTTGTTAGTCATGTCTTTTTGTTCGGCAGGGGATAGCCGATGGTGATATTGCATCAGGCTGTGCCTTTTTTCTGAATTCATACTTTCCCAATGACGGCGTAATTCTTTGCGTTTATGTGGTGGCAATTGATCAAAACGCTGTCTCGCGTTACGCAATTTTCTATGCTGTTCTGGTGAGAAATTGCGCCATCTTGTGGCCTGTTTTTTAAGTAGAGCGCGCTCTTCGGCATCAGCATTTTTTGCTCTTTTTACAATTCTATGTTGCATATGAGGGTTTAACCGATGCCAGTCTTTTTTCAATGGCGATAGTGTGTCCTGTAATTCAGCAGATAGCTTATCGAAATGCACTGGTGCTGGTTTTGCAATGACTCCAGATGACAATATTGCTACGGTCAAAGGCATAACTAGTAACAGTGCAGTCTTGCTTAACAGTTTAGTTTTAATGATGACGAACGTTTTCATAGCTTAACTTATATCACCCTGATCGGTTTCTGCTAGCCAATAATAAAAGTCTAATTCTTCATAGAGTTCAATATTGTCCTCGGTGATCTCAAAAAATAATTCTTCTCCTGTAATTCCATCAACTAGGTGATTATCCGACAGTTCATTATTAGGCATAACAAGCACAGCAACCATAAGCACAGAAGCCACAGTGGCTCCTAAGACCGGCCACATAAAGGTTGCCTTAGACTGCTCTTGGGATAGTGCCCGATGTCGAGCTTGAGCAAGCTGGAAAATCTCCGGCGCGCCGGTAGTTTGTTCTATGACGAGTAAATCCTCTTTTAGGTTGGATTCAAATGTATCCTGCTTAGTCATTGCGGTAGTCCTCCAGCATCTCCCTTAATGAGTGCATGGCCCTCGAATAATGTGTTTTAACACTGCCCTGTGAACAGCCCATTGCGAGAGCGGTATCAATGGTGCTGAGCCCTTCCCAACAGCGCAACATAAACGCTTGACGTTGGCGATGAGGTAGTTGCTTTACTGACTGATCAAGTTTAGCGATACGTTGCTTACGCATATGTATTGCGTGAGGTGTCTCCGAATCTTGGCCTGGTGCATTTTCTGTTAGATCGATAGGCGGCTGTTGGTCAGCTTCGCTATGAGGTTTTGACCATACCAAAACCCTGTCTGTTACCGACTTGCGACGATAATAGTCAATTAATTTACGGTTGAGGATTTGGTAGAAAAGGGGCTTCCATTCTCCAGCAGTCTTCGCCGAGTATTTTTGTACAAGCTTGTACATCGCATCTTGAACTATATCGAGTGCAACCTCTGTATCACCAGTATTGAATCGCGCCATATGGAAAGCTCTGCGCTCAATATATTTGAGAAATTGTTCCATGGTCTGATAGGGCAATTGGCTAGAAGTAGCCTCAGCAGCGCCATTTTTTGGCATGAGATTTGTCGAATATTTTTCCTTTTTCTGCATGGCCTGATTCATGGCAGTTTAGTGATTACCATGGTAGATACGATCAACTAGATACATTGCGATGAGGCTGTCTAGATGCGCTTTGCTATACCGATGGTGGCTGTGAAAAACTAAATGATGCTGAGCGTCTCGATGATGATGTTCTGCATATCGATGTCGCCTGATAGTGTCGGCTTTGACTCGTTCTCTCACCTTGCGATAGTCGGTTCTGATAACCCGTTTGGCTTTTCTATCGACGTAGTTAAAGACAGAGTCAGGATGACTATGATAGTAGAGGTTTTTGTGGTTATTTCGGTGCTTGAGATCAAGGTCCAAGGCGCTGGCATTGAAGCAAAAAACTAACAAACCGGTAACCGTTACGCTTACCAATAGGGCTCTATTCATGCTGATCTCCTCAGAGTTGGATTGCATATAACAACGCAGGTGCGGCCTAAAGGTTGACCGCATTAACGTAGCAGTGCTCTAAACGGTAAAGTCGGCCCAAATAGGGCAGTGATCTGAGGGTTTCTCTGCAGATCGAGCATCAAAATCGATACCTGTGCTATGCAAATCATTCATTGCGCCTGTTGAGGCTAGGATCAAATCAATTCTTAGGCCAATCTTAGGGTCCTGCTCGAAGCCGCGACTGCGATAATCAAACCAGCTATAGGCTCTGGTATCCTCCGCATGCATGCTTCTATAGCTGTCCTCAAGCCCCCAATCACAAAGCCGTTGTAACCATTCTCGCTCCTCCGGTAGGAAGGCGCATTTACCTGTTTTAAGCCAGCGTTTCGCATTTTCTGGTTTGATTCCTACATCGATGTCAGCGGCGGCTACATTCATATCACCCATCACCACAAGCTTGTTATCAGGCTTAAAATTATCCTCTAGGTAAGTTAGAAGATCGGCGTAGAATTTTTGTTTTGCGGGATACTTAGTAGGGTGTGCGCGACCCTCACCCTGCGGAAAGTAACCATTAATGACATGAAAGCTCTCCCCATTGATCCTGTATTCGCCATGAATCATGCGACGCTGAGACTCCGCGTTATCTGATGGAAAACCTTTGGTTATGCTAATGGCCTCTGTTTTGCTGAGTAGTGCAACACCATAATGCCCCTTCTGACCAAAAATATCGACTCGATAACCCATCGCTTCAACGGCTTCAAATGGAAACTCCTCATCGCTGACTTTAGTTTCCTGAAGGCCGATGATGTCTGGATTATGCTGATCGATAACAGCTTGCAGTTGATGTAGTCTTGCTCGCAAGCCATTGACATTAAATGAAATAATTCGCTTTTGATTACTCACCTAGACTCTGCTCAGTTATTTTTGTTGACGGTTAATATGTGCCAGCTGCGCCCGGGTTGTTTTGCTTATTTCAGCTTGCAGGCGGATCTGATCGCTAAGTATATAACCAGCCTCCTGCAGTAGCGGATCTGACTCAGCAATCGATTGCTCCTCCGGCTCCTCAGCTTTTTCCCAAGCAACAATATCAGCGTAGGGTGCGAGCCCTTTGTTAGTACGGCGATTGTTTTCCAGGCTAAATAACGCTCTATCCCATTTTGCACTGCGCTCGCGACGCTTCTCAATATTTAAAGACAAACTATCGTCTTCGGACCAACGCTCACTGAGAGCTAGGCTCTCAACGAGGTTGGCATAATCAGGATCGCTGGCACTACGCTGTAGATGTGCTTTGGTTAGCGGTTCTATCAAGCGCTGGAGATCAGTACTATTCGCATGAGGGATTGCCCGTATTTGATCCCAGGGTAGGGCGTTTTCTTGATGACTTTCACCCACTTCTTCTGGGTCGAAGGCAGAGGGAAAAACAATATCAGGGAGTATGCCTCGGTGCTGCGTGCTGTCTCCAGATACGCGATAAAACTTGGACACTGTTAGTTTTAATTGGCCACTGCTGAGCCCGGTGACATCCTGAACTGTACCTTTACCATAACTCTGACTGCCGACTATTAATGCGCGACCGTAATCCTGCATGGCTCCTGCGAAAATTTCAGATGCTGAGGCACTTAACCGGTTAATCATTACCAGTAGGGGGCCCTTATAATGCGCAGGTAATGTAGCCCGTTGGTTGCGATATATTCGGCGATTAGAGTCTTTAATTTGCACTACAGGACCCCGATCAATGAACAAATCAGTCAACTTTGTTGCCTCAAAAAGAGAGCCTCCACCATTATTGCGAAGATCTAACACAATACCGTCGACATGCTGATCTGTAAGCTCAGTGACAAGTCGAGCAACATCTCTGGTAGTGCTTTTGAAATCTGGATCACGGGCACGGTAAGCCTCAAAATCAAGATAAAAGGCTGGTATATCAATAACCCCAAGTTTATATGTCTGACCTTTCTGCTCGATTTCCAGAATCTTGCTTTGGGCTGATTTATCTTCTAATTTCACCGTATCGCGAACAATGGCAATGGTAATGGTGGTATCGGCAGCCTCGCCACTACCGGGGATGACGTCTAAACGTACGGTGGAGCCTTTAGCGCCGCGAATAAGATCCACGACATCATCGAGTCGCCAGCCTACGACATCGACAATATCTTCGTTATCCTGACCGACACCGATAATCTTATCTTCAGCTTTGAGAATGTCCTGTAAATCCGCTGGACCACCGGGAATAATACGCACCACCTTGGTGTATTCATCTTCAATGGTGAGTTCTGCACCGATACCCTCCAAGGATAATGACATATTGATCTGAAAATTTTCTGTAGTGCGAGGGGAGAAGTACGACGTGTGGGGGTCATACAGGGTCGCTAGCGCATTGACATAGAGTTGAAACACATCTTGACTGTTGCGCTGCTTATACTGTTTTATCTGATTTTGATACCGCTTAACTAATAACTCGCGAGCCTTAATCTCTTCCTTATCATTTAGCAGTAGGCGTATTATTGAATCCTTTATGCGCTTGTACCAGAAATCCTTGGCTGCGGCACTGTCTGCAAGCCACTGACGTTTGTCGCCATCGAGTAGCAAACTGTCATCAGCGGTGAAGTCAAATACATGATCTGAGTCTTGGAGGAGGGCGATATTCCAGTTTAATTGCTCAGTCGCGCGTTCACGCAATCGGTTGAAAATAAAAAAACCTGGTTTTAAATCACCGCGCTTGGCTAGATCGTCGAGTTTTGTTTGCCATTGACTGAATTCATCGATATCAGATTGTAGAAAATACGCTTTTAGTGGATCCAGTTGATCAAGGTATTCGGCTAAATAACGTTTAGACAATGCGTCATCGATAGCTTGACCTCGATAATGGCGAGTGGCTAAACGATCAAATATTTCTCGGTACAGTGCAGTTTGTTTAGATTCTTTTTCGATAGGTGCAAGTGCTTCATTTGAGGCAACACTTATTAGTGCCATGCTGACACTGAATAGAACTAATACACCCACTAAAGCCCGGAACATAATATTTTTCCTTGTTGTCGGTGGAGAGTTTAACAAGAAGTGGAATCACTGAATATAGGCCATTTTGGGGAATAGCTAATGTCTTTACAGTAAAGAGGGTTGAAGCTGTGCCATGGGTTAATGTACAGCGACAATATCATGTCCTCTAATCTCAATTAGTGGACATAGCTAGACAAGGAAGAATATCACTGTTACAGTGCTTTTATTGTGAAACTCAGGCCTTATGGGTGATGCGGGCCTTCTCAGTGCTATCAGTGGAACCTAGAATTATGCCAAAACTGTTTAATGCAACCCCCTTGTTTGATGCTCATAAAGCGTTTATACGTTTACCTATGGGTATGTCGATGTTTGATGATTACCCAGATTCGAAAGCGTTTATTGTTAAATTAAGTTATTCCATTCCTGATGTGCGTGACGATGTGTTGCACACACAATCTTTTTTAAAAAGCTATAGCAGGAAATCTGAGGCAACCTATCGTGGATATCGCAACGAGGTTGAGCGCCTACTCTTGTGGGCTTGGACTGTCGCAGGCAAAAGCGTTATTCAGCTGAAACGCCCCGATCTAGAAGCCTATTTTGATTTTGTTCATGCACCGAGCCCGGCCTGGGTGGCAAGCTCGGTGCAAGATCGTTTCAAAATAATCGGCGGAGAGTCGCGTCAAAATGAAAATTGGCGACCATTTGCCGCAAAAATCGCCAAGGAAGACCGCGCTGAAGCCCTCGCCGAGGGTTTATCCGTTGAAATTAGTAGAGACGGGCACTTACTAAGCCATGAGGCGATGAAAATATGTTATTCGGCTATTTCCTGCTTCTATGACTATTTGACTGATGAGGGCTATGCCTTTGGTAACCCAATACCTGCCATACGCAAACAGTCTGCCTACCTTATTAAGGGTGCAACCCATAAAACAATTAAGCGACTATCAGATCTACAGTGGGAAACTGTACTCGACTGCGCCCAAGCTGCCGCCGACAGTGACCCGAGTCATGAGCGTATGCTATTTGTTATAGCTATGCTTAAAACCCTGTATTTACGAGTCTCGGAGCTGTCTGAACGCACTAATTGGCAGCCGGCATGGAAACATTTTTGGCGGGATAGTGATGGCAACCAGTGGTTAAAAGTATTAGGCAAAGGTAACAAAATTCGCGATATTTCGGTGCCAAGCGCCCTTTCTCCTTACATTCAGCGTTATCAACAATATCGCGCTAGCCTGAGTCCTAATTTTGGCGTTAATTCAGCTCTGGTGGCAAAAAATCGAGGTGCCGGTGGTATGGGTTCTCGTCAATTGCGCCGTATTGTTCAGCAGGCGTTCGATCTTGCTTATGCACAAATGCGCTCTGAGGGTTTTATTGATGAGGCTAAAGCACTACGCGAAGCAACTACGCATTGGCTTCGGCATACGGGGGCTTCTCAAGATATTGCAACAAGACCGTTAAAGCATATGGCCGATGATCTTGGTCATGCCAGTATGGGTACAACGGATCAGGTGTATATTCAGTCAGATATGAAAGAGCGTGCTAGGTCAGGAAAGGACAGAGAAGTTTAAAATCAATAGCTTATATAGCTTTTATTAAGTGATTTATAGGCTATTAAGGAGTCGTTTTGCAGCATTATCATAAGGGAAAGTGTCAGCCAGACGGCGAGCAAACGATCTAGCCTGCCTTAAATCACCGCGATCACGATTAATAGTCACCAACGCTATCAGTATGTCGCGGTCGTTGGGTGAGTTCACAAGAGCCCTATGAAGCACCTCTAAGGCTTGCTTGGTCTTACCTTCGCCGTTAAGTGCTATCGCATAAATATAGCTGTATCGGCTATTGTCTGGCGCTAGTTTAGCGGCCTGACGCAAACTATCCAATGCAGGTTGCCCGCTACGAACTTGCGCCAGCCCTAGTGAATGCAGTAGCAATGGGGTATTGGGAACGGTCTTATTACCTGCAACTAATAACTCAAGGGCTCGCTGATGAAGCCCTTGAGCACGAAAACTATCCGCCCTATTGTTGATTGCGACGGTATTGAGTGGCTCTAGGATAAGCGCTTGCTGATAGGCCTTATCAGCTTGCTCATGCCGACCGAGCGCAGTGTAGGCTCTAGCCAGTTGCAGCTGGCCATTTGGACGATCAGCATTAACCTGCAAAGATGCCATATATTCAGCAATGTTGGCTTGTAATCGAGCTTTTTTGGTAGTTTGTTGAGTACCCAGCAAGCTTGCTGTTGCCGCCAATCTAACCGCTTTAACCTTATCATCAAGTAGTGGCGCCAAATCATTCCAGCGCTGATCTGGCGCTAGAAATTCAAGCGCTTCAATCGCCCCTATCCTTACTAGTGGATTTGCATCGGACAGGCGTTGCTGTGCTGCTTGGTAACTGGCTTGATTAGGGTAAGTGTTAAGTAGCGCCAGGGCTGTTGCGCGTGCCATAGGGTTGCTAACGGTATCATTGGCCAACGCAATTAATTGTTGATGTGCACTCTGCCTACCTGCTCTCCCGGCGGCTATAGTCAATCCAGTATGATCATTGGACGTAGACTGATTGTTTGTCTCGGCTTTATTGACCCATTGAGCAATAGCACTGCCAGCCCAACTTGGGGTTTGTTCAACATGACAGGAATTGCAGGCATTTGGCGCGCCAATTTGCTCTGCCAGTAATGGCCGCGGTACCCGCATACTATGATCGCGACGATTATCTATCCCCATGTACGTTGTTTCGGGCATATGGCAATTAACGCATAGCGCACCAGGATTTTTCGGGCCATTATGAAAATGATGACTGGGATTGTCATAGACCTGCGGTGCATGGCAGCCAGCACACAGCTGATTACCATCGGCCTTAAGATTGAGGCTGTGAGGCTCATGACAGTTACTGCAACGCACGCCACGCTGGTACATTTTACTTTGCAGAAAAGAGCCATAGACATAGACTTCATCTTGTATCTGGCCATCCGCATGATATAGCCCCTGACGCAGAAGCTGTGGTTGATAATGGTCTAAATAGGTATCGCCTGCGGAATGATTATTTACGGGATCGTGACTGATTTTTGCGCGTCGCGAATGGCATCCCGCGCAGGCGTTTATTTCCTTGTGCGCCCCTTTATGAGGGTCGCCTATTGAATTGGCTATAGTTGCGCCCTCGGCAATCACCCACTGCATTTGCGCTGAATACTCAATAGGCAGAGGTTGGCTAGGGTCTGCACTGTGAACTGAGCCAGGTCCATGGCAACTTTCACAGCTCACATTTACTTCAGACCAAGTCGTGCTATAGCTATCGGCCTGAGCGTTGTAGTTTTTTTCTAGGCCGGTGGAGTGACAATCGGCACATTGCGTATTCCAGTTGTAATAGACCCCAGTCCAATGCAAGCTCTCCCCCGGCTGACCCATATCATTGGGCATCAATTGATACCAGCGCTGACCACCCTGCTCTGCTGGCCTGCTGTCCCATGCGACAGTCAGCGCTTGATAGCGGCCATCGGGGAAACCAATAAGATACTGTTGTAGCGGTTCGAAACCGAAGGTATAGGCTATTTTAAAGGTTTGCTGGTTGCCATTTTTATTCTGGGTTCGGGCAAAATACTCGCCATTAGCTGTTGTAAAGTGCGTCGTTATGCCTTGGTGGCTAAACTGGGTATTATCGAAATTGCCAAGTACTGTGTCGGCATTGGCCTCACGCATTGCCCAGTCATGGTGTGAACCTTGCCATTGCTGATACTCATCGGTATGGCAGTTTTTGCAGGTTGCTGCGCCAACATACTGAGATTCAGCTTGCGTGGTGCCAGCGATGATGTAGCCTACCAGCAGTAGTCGGGCGGCGATAACAGAATAAGACCAAGGATTTCGATACATCAGTGCGGAACAAACAATAAAGAATAATTGCCTCTATATTACCCTATTAAACCCTAAACATTGAGCAGTAAATGCTCTCGCTCCCATGATGAGATCACTTGGTTAAATTCCTCAAATTCCATCAATTTAATTGAGGTGTACAGCTGAATAAATCTTTCACCAAATAATTCTAAAATATCTTTGTCTTCATGCAGTCCGCGCAACGCTTCCTCTAGTGTTCTCGGCAGCGCTAGCTCTTCTTCATAGGCGTTGCCTTCATGTGGTGCAGAGGGTTCCACTTTATTTTTCATACCCAGATAGCCGCAGGCCAAAGTAGCTGCAATGGATAGATATGGATTGACATCTGCCCCGGGGAATCGATTTTCAATACGATAGTTTCTAGGGTTGGCATCGGGAACACGCAACCCTGTGGTGCGGTTATCATAACCCCAATGTAGATTAATCGGTGATGATGACACTTCGCGAGCAAAACGTCGGTAGGAGTTAACGTTGGGCGCAAAGAAGCTCATTACATAGGGAGTATATTTTTGCAGGCCGCCAAGATAATGATAAAACGCTTGACTGTATTCACCCTCTTTGGTGGCAAAAATATTGTTGCCATTGGCGTTGGAAATAATGCTCTGATGTATATGTTTGGCCGATCCTGGCTCTGCGCTCATGGGTTTAGCCATAAATGTGGCATATATATTATGTTTAAGTGCAACCTCTCGCACCATTCGCTTAAATGTAAATACCTGATCTGCGAGCGCTAGGGCATTGCCATGAATAAAATTAACTTCCAGTTGTGCTGCTCCAGACTCATGAATAAGCGTATCAATATCGAGCCCCATAGCTTCACCAAAAGCGTACATATCCTCTATAAAGGGTTCAAATTCATTAGCAGCATCAATGCTGTAGGATTGGCGGGCAGTTTCTGGCCGGCCGCTACGCCCAAGGGGAGGTGTTAGGGCAATATCTGGATTGGTATTGCGTTCGACAAGAAAGAATTCCATTTCTGGTGCTATTACAGGGGTAAGCCCTTCTGCATCATACAGCTTGAGGATGCGTTTTAGCACCGTTCGCGTGCTAAAAGGATGAGGCTCACCATCCTTTGTATAGCAGTCATGAATTATCTGACCTGTGGTTTCATTAGCCCATGGCACCGTGCGCTTGGTAGAGGGATCAGGCTCTAGCAACATATCACCATCGATGGTATCGAGAAGCTCCCAATAATCATCTGAATACTGACCGGTAACCGTTTGCGCCAATATGCCCTCTGGCAACCTGCTGTCCTCTTTTAAGAACTTTTTAGCAGGGATAAACTTTCCTCTAGCATTGCCGGTCATGTCAGGGACTAGGCACTCTACTTCAGTAATTTTATTCTCTTTAAGCCAGTTTTCAATTTCCTTCTGCGATTGCATGTTGCACCTGTATCCCAATTTTCCGAATAATAGTTCAATTAATATTGAATTATTATTCGGAAAAGTCATAATGTCAATTAAATACTGTGCTATGAGGTTGCAATGAATTCTTATTATCAAGCAAGCACCAATACAGCTTTGGCGTGCACTGAGTTGAAGGGCGAGCAGCGAGCAGATATTTGTATCATTGGCGCTGGGTATACCGGCCTCTCCTCTGCCCTGCATTTGTCTGAGTTAGGTTATAGCGTCACAGTTGTTGAGGCTGAAACCGTAGGATTTGGCGCTTCAGGGCGTAACGGTGGTCATGTCGGTATTGGTCAGCGACAAGATCAAATGTATCTTGAGAAAAAATTTGGTCGCGATATCGCCGGCACGCTTTGGGCAATGGGTCTAGAAGCGGTTGATACTGTTCGGGTTTTAATTGAGAAACATAAAATTAAATGCGATCTCAAGCATGGCAATGTCCATTTTGCACACCGCTCAAAACTCAATCATGAGCTTGAAGAGGAAGTGGACTTTTTGCACAAGCGCTATGGGTTTGATCAGCTGGAATACCTGCCTAAGGCTAAGTTATCAGAGGTGATTAAAAGTGAAGCCTATCACAGCGCCATAGTGAATAGAGCATCCAAGCACCTACATCCGCTTAACTATGCGCTGGGACTGGCCAAGGCTGCGGTCAACTCTGGGGTTAGCCTCTACCAGCAGTCTCCTGTTGTTTCCTATCAGGACAGCCAGCCAAGCAGCGACGGCGGATTAGAGAAGGCTGTGACAGTAAAAACAGCAAAAGGACAGGTGGTCGCTAAAGAGTTAATAATCGCCTGCAATGGCTATATTAACAAGCTGGAGCCGAAGATTAATGGCTATATTATGCCTATTAATAATTTTATGTTGGCTACAGAACCACTCTCCGATGAGCTAGCTGCACAGGTGTCGCCCTTGGATGCATCCATGTCGGATAGCCGTTTTGTTATCAATTACTGGAAACTCTCTGCGGATAAACGTCTGCTATTCGGTGGCGGCGAGAATTATCGGCGTGGATTTCCCTCCGATATTGAAAATTTCGTGCGCCGTTACATGTTACAGGTGTATCCGCAGCTCTCAGATACCAAAATCGACTATGGCTGGGGGGGTACATTGGCAATTACCGTAAACCGACTACCCCATTTCGGTCGACTACAAGATAATATTTGGTATATGCATGGATATTCTGGTCACGGCGTACCTACAGCCACCTTTGCGGGCAAGCTGGTAGCCGAAGCAATAAGTGGTAAATTGGAGCGCTTTGATGTTTTCGCAAGCCTGCCTACCGTTAAGTTTCCTGGCGGAACCCTACTGCGCTGGCCTGGCATGGTCGCGGGCATGCTTTATTACGCACTGAGAGATCGACTGTAATGGCAAGTCAACGCACTTTATCTCCTCGTAATCAACCGGTACAGCGACGCGCTATGGCCCGTCGCAATCAGATTTTGGCAGTAACTGCGGAGCTGCTTGAGGAAGTCGGCCAAGACGATCTGACGACTATTTTAGTGGCTAAGCGTGTTGGTATCTCTGTAGGCACTCTCTACCATTATTTTCCCAATAAATACGCCATTATGTATGCCCTGGCAGAGCAGTGGATCGACGAGATGGATATTGCTCTGCAAACTCTCGCCTCAGAGAATATCGAGTCCTACAGTATTAAGTTATTTGTCGAGAGAAGCGTTGCGCAGATGGTGAATGTGTACCGTAATCAGCAGGGTTTACTGCCTCTTGTGCAAGCCATGTATGGGGTGCCGGAGCTAAAAGAGCTCGACCTTATTCATGACGAGTTAATTATTAATGCCATGGCACATATGTTTAGGCGCATGGATATCAGTAATCGAAACCATGAGCTTAAGCGTCTGGGGAGAACTTACTTAGAGTTAAGTCACGCATTGATTATGGTGGTCGTTAATCAAAATAAGACTGATGGTGATAAAACGCTTGGCGAGCTCAAGTATTTAAGTCTAGCGCTACTTGAGCGCTCTAAAAGCCAATTTTAAAGCCGGAATAATATGTTCCATGCCTATATTTAACATTAAATAATAGCGTTAAATATCTGGTTTTAATATATTATCTTGATTTATTTCGCATAGTGACAAATTCCTCAGCTGCTGAGGGGTGGATACCTACGGTGGCATCAAAGTGCGCTTTCGTGGCTCCCGCTTTAAGGGCAATAGCCATTCCCTGAATAATCTCAGCGGCATGATCACCCACCATATGGCAGCCAAGCACTCTATCAGACTCAGTATCAACCACTAATTTCATGGTAATACGATCTGCACCGCCACCTAAAGTCTGTAGCATCGGTTTAAAGTCTGATAGATACAGGGCAATATCGCTGTACTCTGCCCTCGCCTGCTCCTCTGTAAGGCCCACGGTAGCAAACTCAGGCTGACAGAACACTGCTGTTGGAATACCTTCATAATCGATGTTGGTCTTGCCTTCACCATACAAATGATCGATTAACACCATTGCCTCTTGAATTGCCACGGGGGTCAATTGCACACGATCAATCACATCGCCCAAGGCATAGACACTGGGCTCAGAGGTAGCGAAGTTATTATCTACCGCAATAGCGCCATTATCGTGCATGCGAACATTGGTGTTTTCTAAGCCGAGACCAGCGGTATTTGCCTTACGACCGGTGGCGTATAGCACTAGGTCAGCATTGAGGCTTGTTTGGTCGTTAAAGTCGATAGATAAACCATCGTCAGTTTTATTAATGGCATCAATACTGGTATTCAGCTGTATATTGACGCCCTTGGCCTGCATGCCCTCGCGGATTTTCTCACCCATTTCCCGATCAAACGCTTTTAACAGAACAGGCCCACGGTAAATCAGATGCGTCTTTACGCCCAAACCATTTAAAATCCCGGCAAACTCGACGGCAATATAGCCGCCACCCACGACAACGGCGGTTTTCGGTAGCTTATCCAAATAAAACATTTCATTAGAACTAATAGCATGCTCGCTACCGGGAAATTCTGGGATATAGGGCCATCCACCTGTGGCAATCAAAATAGTGCGAGCGGTATACTTATGATTGTTGACTATCACGCGATGAGGCCCATCGATAGTCGCGCGCCCGTCGATCAAATCGGCGCCACTATTCTCGATTAGATCATTGTAAATACTATTAAGACGCTCTATTTCCGCCGTTTTATTGTCTCTAAGCGTTGCCCAGTCAAGCTCAGGTGATTGCGGTATGGCCCAACCAAAGCCTGCGCTGGCGTCGAATAGTTCGGGAAATTGTGAAGCATAGACAAATAACTTTTTAGGGACGCAACCGACATTAACGCAGGTACCGCCCAAATAACGCTCCTCAGCTACGGCCACCTTTTTACCTTTTGTCGCCGCCATACGCGCCGCGCGAACGCCACCAGACCCAGCACCAATAACAAAAAGATCATAGTCAAATGGCTCTGTCATGATTTATCCTCAGCGCTGTACTAAATAGCATTATTTTTGTCTATCACTCCTTGCAACTGGTTTTGTGACTGCTTAAACCAAGCGAGTTGATCATGCAGGCTCACCACATGGCCAACAATAATCAGCGTGGGTGCCTTGGCGCCAGCACTGCGCACAATGCTCGGTAAACTATCGAGATCGCCAATAAACACTTGCTGCCGATCTGAAGTACCCTTCTCAATAAGTGCTGCAGGTGTCGTGGCGTCAAGACCGTGTTGTTTAAGTTGCTCACAGATAGTTTCCATGCCATTTAAACCCATATAGAACACTAGCGTCTGATTTGGCTGAACCAACTCAGTCCAGTTCAGATCCATTCTGCCTGAGCGCAAATGACCGGCAATAAAGCGTACCGATTGAGCATGGTCGCGATGGGTTAGCGGAATACCAGCATAACTCGCGCAACCAGAGGCTGCGGTAATACCAGGCACTACCTGAAAGGGAATATTATGCTCAGCCAAGGTTTCAATCTCTTCGCCGCCCCGACCAAAGATAAATGGATCACCGCCCTTCAGACGCACTACGCGATTACCCTCTAACGCATAATCAACTAACTTTTGATTGATATTCTCCTGCGTTACCGGGTGGTCACCAGCGGTTTTTCCGACATAGATGCGAGTGGCGTCGCGTCGTACTAAGTTAAGCACCTCTTTCGAGACCAACCTGTCATAAAGAACAATATCGGCTTGCTGCATCAATCGCAATGCTTTAAATGTGAGTAGGTCAGGGTCACCAGGGCCACCTCCGACCAGATACACCTCGCCTGTTTTAAATTCGTCTGTATTGGCCAGTTTATCGCTCAGCAACTGTTCGGCTCTGTCGAGGTTGTTAGCGTATGCCTGCTCAGCGATGGGGCCATAAAAAACTTCTTCCCAAAATGCTTTGCGATCGGCGCCATTTGCAAACTTAGCTTTAACTCGCTCACGAAAACTACCCGCTAATGAGCCCAATTTAGCCATGCCCGCTGGCAATAAGCTTTCAAATCGAGTGCGCAGTAACCTCACTAACACAGGTGCATCTCCACCGCTGGAAATGGCTACTTGGATGGGTGAGCGATCGACAATGGAGGGGAAAATCACGGTTGAGAAGCCCGGATCGTCAACGACATTGGAGAGCATATTGCCACTTTGCGCATGCTCAGATACTTGTCGGTTAAGCTCAGCATCATTGGTCGCAGCAATCACTAACACAGCATCTGGATAATGTAATAAATGCTCATGCTTGTAGGCCGCGGTAATTAACTCAAGGGTATTGCCACCTTGCTCTGTGTCACTGCGATGCATAGCTAATAGGTCGGGGCAAAAATCTTTAGCTATAAGGGTAATTAGAGCCCCTGCGTCATGCACCAGTCGCACCTTGCGCAACGCTATCTCACCACCGCCAACAACGACAACGCGCTGACCTTTAAGCTTATGGAATAACGGCAAATAGTCCATTATTTAATATGGGTTTGACCGTTCATCAATGGTTGTAGTACATCTGGAATAGCAATCGAGCCATCGGCCTGTTGATAATTTTCCATCACCGCCAATAATGTTCTACCCACCGCTAAACCTGAGCCGTTGAGGGTATGCAGTAACTCAGGTTTACCCTCGGCATTTCTAAACCGGGCTTTCATGCGCCGAGCTTGGAAGTCACCAAAGTTAGAGCAGGATGAAATCTCTCTATATTTGCCCTGCGACGGCAACCACACCTCAATATCATAGGTTTTGGCGGCGGAGAAACCGAGATCACCGCCACAGAGTACCACCGTACGGTATGGCAATTGTAGTTTCTGCAGGATCGCTTCAGCCTGACCTACCAGCGCCTCCAGCGCATCCCAAGATTCATCTGGATGCACGAACTGCACCATTTCTACCTTTTCAAATTGATGTTGGCGAATCATACCTCGCGTATCACGGCCATAGCTTCCTGCTTCACTTCTAAAGCACGGCGTGTGGGATACCAACTTAATCGGTAATTTATCGACAATTTCGTTGCGATAAATATTGGTAATGGGCACTTCAGCGGTTGGGATAAGATAAAACTCACGCTCATCATCCAGCTTAAATAGATCTTCTTCAAATTTAGGCAGCTGGCCGGTGCCGTAGAGGGATTCACGATTAACAATGTAAGGCACGTAGACTTCTTCGTAGCCATGTTCCTGAATATGAGTATTTAGCATAAATTGGGTCAATGCTCGATGCAGGCTGGCTATACCTCCACGCATCTGTGAAAAGCGTGAACCCGTAATTTTAGCCGCTGTATCAAAGTCTAGGCCGTTAAACCCAGCGCCAAGATCTACATGATCTTTAACATCAAAATCAAAGGTATGCGGCTCGCCCCATCGCCGCACTTCGACATTATCATCTTCGTCATTACCCGCAGGAACAGACTGATGTGGAATATTTGGAATGCCTTGGAGCATAGCATTCAATGCATCCTGCACCTGGGCAAGTTCTGCATCTGCAGCGGCCGAAGTTGTTTTAAGCTGCTCCCCTTTGGCTTTTAATGGCTCAATATCCTCACCCTTGGCTTTGGCCTCGCCAATAAGCTTGCCCATCGATTTGGAATAGCTATTGCGCTCTTGTTGCAGATCTTCAGCGGCCAATTGCAGCGCTTTACGCTGATCTTCCAGTGCTAAAAACGCAGCCGTATCTAACCTGTAACGCTTGACTTGCAAGCGTTCAGCAACGGCATTTATATCCGAACGAAGTAGCTTCGGGTCGAGCATACTGTATTCCTTAAAATGTGATTAAAACCAAACTTGTTAGCCAAACCGCGACGCTAATAGCGGTCAGACATAAAACAACTGTACCCAGCGCATACAGGAGCGCGATCAAAAGATCGCCATTTTGCCACAGACTGAGGGTATCAAGCGAGAAGGTTGAGAAAGTAGTAAAGGCACCAAGAAAACCGACCATGAATACTGGCCGCACTGTGTCTGGTACAACAGTTTTTTCAACCAGCAACACAAACAGTACGCCCATTACAAAGCTGCCCAGTACATTGACCAACATCGTAGCGAGGGGAAACTTATGATCACCCATATCTGTCACTAGGATAGTTATGCCGTAACGAGCCAAGGCACCAATGGCACCACCAATGGCCACTGCCAACCAATGCACTATGATTTTTCCTCTTTGTTAGCGTAATCTGATAGACGATCGAGCGACCGTAGATAATCGAGTTTTTCCGCTATCTGCTTTTCCAATCCATTCTGTGTTGGAAAATAATATTGCTTTTCCCCAAGCTCCTCTGGCAGGTAATTTTCTCCCGCTGCATAGGCGCCCTCTTCATTGTGCGCATAACGATACCCATCACCATAATTCAGATCGTCCATTAACGCTGTCGGGGCATTGCGCAGCTTGAGTGGCACCTCATAGCTGGGTGATGATTGAATATCTGCCATAGCCGCCTTGAATGCGGTATAAACGGCATTGCTTTTTGCCGCCACCGCACAATAGGTTACCGCCTGCGCTAGCGCCAATTCACCCTCTGGGCTACCCAAACGCTCTTGGATATTCCACGCGTTAAGCGCCAATTCGAGGGCTCGGGGGTCAGCGTTACCAATATCCTCCGTAGCGATACGTGCAATACGCCGGGCAATATACAATGGGTCGCAACCCCCGTCCAACATACGACATAACCAATACAGTGCAGCATCTGGCGAGGAGCCTCGAACTGATTTGTGCAGAGCGGAAATCTGATCATAAAAATACTCGCCACCTTTATCAAAGCGACGTGTATCGCCCGATAGCACCTGCTCCAGCACGCTATCATTAATCACTGATACCTCGCCCTGATCAATGGTGAGATCAGTGGCAATTTCAAGCAAGTTTAGCGCGCGACGAGCATCACCATCAGCCCCGTTAGCCAGCAACTCTAGGGCAGTATCTTCTATTTTTAAATGGCACTGTTCCCTATCCGCCTCCAATACAGTGATGGCTTGTTGGATAATGGTTTTAATCGCCTCTCTGTCCAGACTTTTAAGCACATAGACACGACAGCGGGATAACAGCGCGTTATTGAGCTCAAAGGACGGATTTTCTGTGGTGGCGCCAATCAAGATAACGGTGCCATCTTCAACAAAAGGTAAGAATGCATCTTGTTGGGACTTATTAAACCGATGTACTTCATCGACAAATAAAATGGTTTTACGCTCGCGCAGATCACGTTGCTCTTGCGCCTTGGCAATAGCCGCTCGAATTTCTTTAACACCAGACAGTACCGCAGAAATGCTTTCAAAGTGCGCATCTGTAGAGGCAGTAATAATTTTTGCCAAGGTAGTTTTTCCGACCCCTGGCGGCCCCCAAAAAATCATTGAGTGTAATGCTTGACTGTTTACCGCCTCGCGCAAAGGCTTGCCCTGGCCGATTAAGTGCTGCTGACCGTAAAACGTATCTAATGTAGTTGGGCGCATTCGCGCCGCCAAAGGCTGATGACTCTGGTTACTAAATAAATCAGTCATTGTGGATAACGTCGATACCATCAGGGATGTTAAAGATAAATTGGTCCGCAGATATTTCGGGGTTAACCACAACGCTGGTCAAATTAATTGTCGTGGTCTGGCCCAAGTTATCGACCATAACCAGTGATTTAGGCACCTTGTTACTAAAATCAAGCCGAATTAACGCAAACAGACTTTTATTTTGCTTAGGGGTCAACTCAAATAAACCCTTTGATGTCTGTAACACAGAGTATGTACGATTTAGTTGTTGTAAATCGCCCGAAAACAGCATAACAGGCGTCGAATTGATATTGCTGTCGACTGGTTGAACAATCACCTGCTCAAGATCTTCATCGTAGAGCCAGAGCGTCTGCCCATCCGAGATTACTTGTTGAGGCACCGGCTCGCTCACGACCCAGCGCAATTTATAAGGTTGGGCTAGCTGAAACAGTCCCTTTGCGCGCTGTGTCTCGATGCCATTACTATCGATAATTTGCTGATCAAATTGAGCAGATAGGCTGCTAATAGGCTGCAACAAGTCTCGCAGCTGCTCGACATCAGGCGTTTTAGCATTGCCATTAGCGCTTAAACAACTACTAAGTGCAGCCACAAAGAGAATCTGTCTTAAATAGTGCATAGTTGGCTTATCTCGAGTAACCAGTGTTTTACTGTGCTTGCATTGATGTTCGGCTTAAGACTTTGGCGACAATATTTCTCGACTACCGTTACTGCCCATGGGGCTGACCACGCCAGCGGCCTCCATCTGCTCAATTAAGCGTGCGGCTCGATTGTATCCCACACGCAGCTTGCGCTGTACCGACGAAATAGAGGCTTTGCGGCTTTCCAAAACAAAAGCTACTGCTTCGTCATAAAGTGGATCGGACTCAGGATCATCTTCATTATCGTCTCCTGTACTGAAGCCCGGCACTGGTATAGACGATACTGCGCTTTCATCGGTTATTTCATCGAGATATTCTGGCTCACCGCGTCGTTTCCAGTCAGCGACCACCTTGTGCACCTCATGATCGTCTACAAAACAGCCGTGGACGCGCTCTGGCACACTAGTCCCCGGTGGCAGGTAAAGCATATCGCCATGCCCAAGTAACTGCTCCGCACCACCTTGATCCAGAATGGTGCGCGAATCAATTTTCGAAGATACCTGAAAGGCGATTCTAGAGGGTACATTGGCTTTAATTAGTCCCGTTATTACGTCAACTGAGGGTCGCTGAGTGGCGAGGATTAGGTGTATTCCCGCAGCTCGCGCTTTTTGCGCAATACGAGCAATCAGTTGCTCTACTTTCTTGCCGACGATCATCATCATGTCGGCAAACTCATCGATCACAACCACAATATAAGGCAGGGTTTCTAGCAAGGGTGCCTCGGGGGCTGGCTGGCTTTCATCCCAGCCCATCTCGTCGGGATTAAATGTCCACAGAGGATCGCTAATAGGGTTGCCGGATTTTTCCGCATCTTCGATCTTGCGGTTATAGCCTGCTAAGTTTCGAACGCCCATGGCGGCCATTAATTTATAGCGGCGTTCCATCTCGCCTACACACCAACGCAAACTGCCTGCAGCATCTTTCATATCGGTGATTACTGGCGTTAACAGATGGGGAATATCATCATAGACAGATAGTTCTAACATTTTTGGATCGATCAATATGAGCTTTACTTCTTTTGGTGAGGCCTTAAAAAGTAAGCTTAAAAGCATGGCATTGATACCAACTGATTTACCAGAGCCGGTGGTACCTGCGACAAGCAGATGCGGCATTCGTGCTAGATCGGCGACGGTTGGTACGCCAGCAATATCGTGGCCTAACGCTAAGGTAAGCGGCGAGTTGGAGCGATCATAAGCCTCTGAGGATAACACTTCACTGAGGCGCACCATCTCACGTTTCTCGTTGGGTATTTCAATGCCGACCACGGACTTACCCGGTATTACCTCAACAACACGCACACTGATCACAGCCATAGAGCGGGCCAAATCTTTTGCCAGCCCGCTGATACGGCTGACTTTAACACCGGCGGCAGGCTGTATTTCAAAGCGTGTGACTACCGGGCCTGGTAATACTTCCACCACTTCCACTTTGATACCAAAATCTTGTAGCTTGAGCTCGAGTAGGCGTGACAAATGTTCGAGGGATTCTTCAGAGTACCCAGACTCACCGCTCTTATTACTGGCATCCAATAGATTTAATGGTGGTAGTGAACCCACCAACTCAGTATCGGCAAACAAAGTCTGTTGCTTTTCACGCTCAATTCGAGGGCTGACTTTTGGTTTGATATCGGGCGCTTTTATAGTTGGAGCCTGGCGCGTTCGTTTACTTTTGGCCAGCGTTTCCATCTTCACCTGACGCTCATTGAGTGCCTCTTTACTCTGGCGCAATTCTTGTTGACGTCGTTTGCGCTCGGTCCAAGCATGGCTAATAGTCTGACTGATAGCGATACTCGTGCTACCAATGCGGTCGATCAAAGCGATCCAAGAAATATCTGCAAATACGGTAAGTCCAAACAAAAATAATGCCATCAAAATAAGCGTACTACCGGTATAGCTAAACGCGGCCATACTGGCATCGCCGACACTTTTACCCAATATACCGCCCGCTCCTTCAGGGTAGCCTTGGACCATATCAGTAAATTGAATATTCGCCAGAGAAGTGGCACTAATCATTACCAGTACAAAGCCCACTAGTCGCAATATAAAAGTTAAAGAATCAAAGGGTTCTGACTCACGTAAGAAGTGGGTTCGCAGTATCTGTAGAGCGCGTAGCGCCAGTAACGCGGGAAATAAGTAAGAAATGGCACCAAAAAAGCGTAGAAATAAATCGGCGATATTCGCCCCTACAGGCCCCACAGCATTACCTACTTCAGCGGTATCAGTAGCATGTCCCCAGCTCGCATCATCGGCGGAATAGGTTATTAGCGCCAACATTAAAATAACACAGAGCACAATCCAGCTAATCAAACCGCCTTCGGCGACTAATCTGTTGATTCGCGAATTCGTTGCACTCTCGCTCTGAGTTGGGGCTGAATTTTGTTTACTTATTTGCCTAGCCAAGGGAAGCACTTTCCTGAATAATTTGAGGGCACAAGTGTAGCTGATTATGCCGCAAACCGTATACTACTCAGCTTGATATTGCATAACTATGTGCGGTATATAAAAAACCTATTTGGTGATAACAACAGTATTCATTATCATAACCGGCAAATCCCAACATCTGGGTGTTTTTTCGCAAACAAACTATCGATAGAGATTATTTTATGTCTGAGTCACAGCATTTCCCTTTGATTATACTCGGTTCTGGCCCTGCTGGCTGGACTGCGGCCGTTTACGCCGCTCGCGCCAATCTCAATCCAGTGGTTATTACTGGTATTCAGCAAGGGGGCCAACTAACAACAACAACTGATGTTGATAACTGGCCGGGTGATGCAGAGGGTGTGCAGGGTCCAGACCTTATGGTGCGTATGCAACAGCATGCTGAGCGTTTTGATACGCAGACTATCTTTGACCATATTGATTCTGTTGATGTCTCTGAGAAACCATTTAAGTTAGTGGGATCAAGCAGCTATACCTGTGATGCGCTAATTATTGCAACTGGCGCCTCAGCACAGTATTTGGGTCTACCCTCCGAAGAGGCCTTTATGGGTAAGGGCGTGTCTGCCTGCGCGACCTGTGACGGATTTTTTTACCGCAATCAGAAAGTGGCTGTGATTGGCGGTGGTAATACTGCGGTTGAGGAAGCGTTATATCTTTCTAATATTTGCTCTGAAGTTGTTTTGGTACATCGCAGAGATGCACTGCGGGCAGAAAAAATGCTCCAAGATAAGCTGTTTGACAGAGAGAAAAACGGCAACATTAGCATTGAGTGGAATCAAAATCTTGGTGAGGTTCTCGGTGATGACGCCGGCGTCACTGGCATGCAGCTATTTGATAGTCTCACTGGCGACACCAAGCAGATTGATGTAACAGGGGTATTTATTGCCATTGGTCACAAACCGAATACAGATATTTTTATTGATAAGCTAGATATGAAAGATGGCTACCTTACTATTGCCGGTGGCCTTGCAGGCAACGCCACGGAAACCAGTGTAAAAGGTGTATTTGCTGCAGGTGATGTGGCTGATCATGTTTACCGTCAAGCGGTCACCTCTGCGGGCAGTGGTTGTATGGCAGCTCTGGATGCTGAGCGCTATTTAGATCAGTAATAGGCTGTTATGAACCTCTGCTTGTTGGATGATAAGGCACCGCAGTTTCCCAATCCCAACAGCGCCGCTGAGGAGTTCGACGGACTCCTCGCGGTCGGTGGCAACCTTGCACCATCAACCCTCATAGCAGCCTATCGCCAGGGTATTTTTCCTTGGTTTCAGAATGATGATCCTATTCTCTGGTGGAGCCCTGCCAGGCGGTGCGTGCTGCAACCATCAGCGCTTCATATATCGAAAAGCTTACGCCGCTGTCTTCGTCAGCAAAACTATCAGATAAGTATTAATAAGGCATTTCACCAAGTGGTTGAAGCGTGCGCCGCGACGCGCAACGAGGATACCGGCACTTGGATTATTCCATCAATGATCGCTGCCTATAACCAGCTCCACCGTCTCGGCCATGCCCACTCATTGGAGGTCTGGGCTGATAATCAGTTAATTGGTGGAATCTACGGCGTGGTCGCAGGGTCCGTATTCTGCGGTGAGTCAATGTTTAGTCAGCGCACTAATGGCTCCAAAATTGCCATGGCGCATCTCTGCCATTATCTTCAGCTTTGTGACTTCACCGTGCTCGATTGTCAGATAAGTAATCCGCATCTTGTAAGTATGGGAGCAGATGAGATACCTCGTGAGGCTTTCCTAGCCAAGCTTATCAAAGGTCTCGATCATCAGTTTCGTTGGCCAAGTATTCGCCCTGTGCAGTGGTAGACTGCTTCAATGCCTGTTTTATTTACAATTTGCTAAGTTGCTCACCGATGAACCGAGATGCCACTGAAAAAATAGATCAGATCAAACTATTACTCACTGAGCCACACGAGTGCAGTTATCTTTCTCAGCAACAAGCCATCACTGGATTTGTCGATCCCGAGTTAACGATAAATAATGCTTTATATGGTCGCTTAACTGCCTTAGGTTTTCGCCGCAGTGGCCCCTATCTATACTCGCCGTTTTGCTCTAGCTGTCAAGCTTGCATACCCGCGCGCATCCCCGTTATTGACTTTCAGCCCAATCGCTCACAGAAAAGATGCCTTAAACGCAACGCAGATTTACAGGTAGTGGAGGTTGACTGTATTGATTTTGACGAGCATTACCCCCTATATGAGGACTATATTATTAACCGCCATCAAGATGGCGATATGTATCCACCCTCTAAGGATCAATTTAAGCAATTTCTCGGTAGTAACTGGGATTGTTCACGATTTCTTGAGTTAAGAGCCGATAATAAATTGCTTGGCTGTGCTGTGGTGGATCACCTTCCCCATGCCCTGTCTGCCATTTACACCTACTTTAATCCATTAGAATCAGTGCGAGGGTTGGGTACTCTGGCGGTGCTTTTGCAAATTGACTTAGCACAATCTCTGAATATGGATTATCTCTATTTAGGTTATTGGATCGCCGACTGTGAAAAGATGCGGTATAAAACAAATTATCGGCCTATTGAATTACTTCAAGAAAAAACCTGGCGTTTACACGAATGACTTTGCTATACAACGCTTTTTAGGGCAAACTGCGCCCTTTTTTACAGGCTAGACAGTTTAACTATGGCGAAGGAAGATCACATTGAATTTGACGGCGAGGTTGTGGATACCCTGCCAAATACGACTTTTCGAGTAAAACTCGAAAATGGACATACGATTATTGCCCATATCTCGGGCAAGATGCGCAAGCACTATATCCGTATCTTGACGGGGGATAAGGTCAAAGTTGAAATGACCCCATATGATCTAACCAAGGGTCGTATTACTTTCCGCGAACGCTAGACAATCATTGGCTGATAAAACCTAATCTGCAATCAGAAAAGGCGGGATAACAATTGTTACCTCGCCATTTCGCAGTCTTTATGGTCGTTACAAGCTCTGCTTATGCAGGAATACCCGAAGTAACCGTAAGATCGTTGTCCTCAACACTGACCACGACCGTTCCACCCTTTTCTGCCAGACTACCAAACAATACTTCCTCGGCTAGGGGCTTTTTGATTTTTTCTTGAATTAATCGATCCATTGGCCGCGCGCCCATTTTTGCATCGTACCCATTTTCTGCTAGCCACAGGCGAGCATCGTCGTCTACTTGCAAAAATACCTTCTTGTCATCAAGTTGCGACTGCAGTTGCACCAAAAATTTATCAACAACAGTTTTGATAACATCGAGACTTAGCTCTCCAAACTGCACAATACTGTCAAGGCGGTTGCGGAATTCCGGTGTAAACATCTTTTTAATCGCTTCCATTCCATCTGTGGCATGATCTTGCTGAGAGAAGCCAATGGACGCCCTACTCATTAATTCGGCTCCTGCATTAGTGGTCATAATTAGAATCACATTGCGGAAATCAGCCTTACGGCCATTGTTGTCGGTTAATGTGCCGTGATCCATCACCTGCAGTAGTAGGTTAAACACATCTGGATGAGCTTTTTCAACTTCATCTAATAAGATTACCGAGTGTGGCTGTTGTGTCACAGCTTCTGTTAGCAGGCCGCCTTGGTCGTAGCCAACGTATCCCGGCGGCGCACCAATCAATCTTGATACAGTGTGACGCTCCATATATTCGGACATATCAAATCTAACTAGCTCTACGCCAAGAACATTGGCTAATTGTCGGGAAACCTCTGTTTTACCAACGCCCGTTGGACCGGCGAACAGAAAGCTTCCGATAGGCTTTTCACCTTCACGTAAGCCCGCTCGGGCCAACTTGATAGAGGTAGCCAAGGCATCGATGGCCTTATCCTGACCAAAAACGACCATCTTGAGTTTTTCAGCTAATCCTTTGAGTTGCGCTTTATCAGAGCTCGATACACTCTTTGCTGGGATGCGAGCAATCTTGGAAATGATCAGCTCTATATCACTGACACCTACCGTCTTTTTGCGCTGCGACTCAGGCTGAAGGCGCTGGTAGGCGCCCGCTTCATCAATAACATCGATGGCTTTATCGGGGAGAAACCTATCATTGATATGGCGACTGGAAAGCTCCGCGGCCACTTTTAACGCAGGGTTAGTGAACTTAAGCTGATGGTGATCCTCAAATCTGGATTTTAGCCCTTTAAGAATTTCATAGGTTTCCGCAATGCTTGGTTCTGGCACGTCGATTTTTTGAAACCGTCGCGACAGAGCATTGTCTTTATCAAATATACCTCGATATTCTTGAAATGTAGTGGAGCCGACACAACGCAACTGACCTGAGGATAAAAGAGGCTTCAAAATATTGGAAGCATCCATTACGCCGCCCGATGCTGCACCGGCACCAATAATAGTGTGTATTTCGTCGATAAAGAGAACGGACTTATCTTTCTTAACCAGTTCGCTGATAATCCCTTTTAAACGCTTTTCGAAATCGCCGCGATACTTGGTGCCCGCCAACAATGAGCCCATATCTAGGCTGTACACTGTACTACCGAGCATAGGTTCAGGCACTTTGCCTTCAACAATCAATCGGGCAAGGCCTTCGGCAATAGCCGTTTTACCCACACCGGACTCCCCAACCAACAACGGATTATTCTTACGACGTCGAATTAATATCTGGCTGACCCGCTCTATCTCTGCACTGCGCCCTATTAGCGGGTCGGTTCGACCTTGTTCTGCCTGTTCATTCAGATTCGTGGCAAACTGACTTAGCAGACTCTCCTCCTCTTGCCGGCTATCAGAATCCCGCGCAGTGGTCTCTTCCGAGGTGTCAGATCCGTGCTCACTCTGATCGACATATTTAGAGATGCCGTGAGATATATAATTGACCACATCAATACGTGCAACATTCTGCAGGCGCAAAAAATAAACTGCTTGACTCTCTTGCTCACTAAAAATCGCGACTACCACATTGGCACCCACCACTTCACTATTGTTGGCAGAATTGACTTGAAAGACGGCTCGTTGCAGCACACGCTGAAAGCCATGCGTAGGCTGTGTCTCATGATCGAGTTTAGTCTCGGGAATCGTTGGGATGGTCGAATCAATAAACTCGACTAAATCTTGACGCAGTCGATCTAAGTCGGCACCGCAGGCTCTTAAGACATTAGAGGCGGAGGCGTCGTCTAGAAGTGCTAATAGCAGGTGTTCTACCGTCATAAATTCATGACGCCGCTCACGCGCGTTTTTAAACGCTAGGTTTAGAGTGACTTCAAGCTCTCTGCTTAACATAGTTAGGACTCTTCATCGTCGTTACAGGGTTCTACTTCGCACAACAGCGGATGCTGATGATCCAGTGAGTACTGGTTGACAACTGCCGCTTTTGTCTCCGCCACATCTTCAGTATAGATACCACATACACCCTTACCTTCAGTGTGTATTTTAAGCATAATTCGAGTAGCATTTTCCCGAGATTTGTAAAAAAACTGCTCAATCAGCTCAACAACAAACTCCATCGGCGTGTAGTCATCGTTTAGCAATACAACTTGAAACATGCGGGGCTTTTTCAATTCTGGCCTAGACTGCTCCACTACGGTGTTGTCATCGTCCTGCCAAATGGGTAGATCTTTGTGGTCGCTCATTAAAAATAGCCGATTACTTATCATTAAAGGATACCGATATCTTACAACAGAAGTGATAGTTCACGGAACTGATGCGTCGCACTTGACAACATTACGACGAGAATTAAAGTTAGGTTTGCTTTAGAAGCAAATTTCCCCAGAGCGCACCGTTTTGCTCTGTTTCACACAACTTCAATGGATGAAGGCGACAGGTTATGTCTAACATAGGTACTATAAAGTGGTTTAGCAACGCTAAAGGGTTTGGTTTCATTGTCTCAGAGGACTGCGAGGGAGACATTTTTGTCCATTACAGTGAAATCAATGTTGAGGGCTACAAAACTCTTAAAGCAGGTCAGGCGGTAACATTTGATGTGGTTCAGGGAGACAAAGGTTTACATGCCACCAACATTATTCCTTTCGACACCAATATTGAAGCTGACAATGTCGCAGTGCACAGTGACAATGGTGCTACAACGAGTCCTGAAGCAGTATAGAACCCCCAAAACCCATCTCATAACCATAGAGGCCCCTAGCATTGGCTGAGCAATGCTAGGGCTCTGTGACAGGAGTCAAACCTGCCAATTACATATTTTCGATCATAGCATCGCCAAACTCAGAGCAGGACATTAACGTCGCACCGTCCATTAAGCGCTCAAAATCATAGGTCACTTTTTTCTCTGAAATAGCTCCTTCGATACCCTTTACCACAAGGTCAGCAGCTTCACCCCAACCAAGATGACGCAGCATCATTTCTGCAGAGAGTATCAAAGATCCAGGGTTTACTTTATCTTGACCGGCATATTTCGGTGCTGTGCCATGTGTAGCCTCAAAAATAGCAACATCATCTGACAGGTTGGCTCCCGGAGCTATGCCAATACCACCTACCTGAGCGGCCAAAGCATCAGAGATATAATCACCATTCAGATTCAATGTAGCCAGAACAGAGTACTCGTCCGGACGGAGGATAATTTGTTGCAACATCGCATCGGCGATAACATCTTTGATAATAATTTCTTCACCGGTGTTTGGATTTTTGACTACATGCCAAGGGCCGCCATCTAGAGGCTCGGCACCAAACTGTTCGACAGCAACTTCATAACCCCAATCACAGAAGGCACCTTCGGTGAATTTCATAATATTGCCCTTGTGCACTAATGTAACGCTGGGCTTGTTTTGATCAATCGCATACTGAATGGCTTTGCTCACCAGGCGTTTAGTGCCTTGCTCAGACACTGGTTTAACACCAATACCGCAGTTCTCATCGAAGCGAATCTTGGTTACGCTCATTTCTTCTTGCAAAAACTTAATGACTTTGCCCGCTTCCTCTGTGCCTGCACGCCACTCGATACCAGCATAAATATCTTCAGAGTTTTCACGGAAAATACACATATCAACTTTATTGGGTTCTTTCACCGGAGACGGCACACCCTCAAACCATCGAACTGGACGTTGGCAGACAAATAGATCCAGCTCCTGGCGCAGCGCCACATTTAAAGATCTAAAGCCACCACCTACAGGCGTTGTCAACGGGCCC
Source organism: Porticoccaceae bacterium (assembly GCA_049631145.1). Taxonomy (GTDB): domain Bacteria; phylum Pseudomonadota; class Gammaproteobacteria; order Pseudomonadales; family Porticoccaceae; genus HTCC2207. Next base: position 18,553 of record JBNAAJ010000007.1, on the reverse strand, counting down.
TTGATAGATACTGCATAGTCTTTGACCGCTTCTAGGGTTTCTGCTGGGAACCAATCCCCTTCGTACAGTTCAGCCGCTTTTTCACCGCAGTAGACTTCCATCCAAGAAATCTGTTTACTGCCGCCATAAGCCTTAGCCACTGCAGCATCGATTACTTTCACCATGACTGGGGTGATATCGACGCCTATTCCATCACCTTCGATAAAAGGAATAATAGGGTTGTTAGGTACGTTGAGTGATAGATCAGCATTAACTGTAATTTTCTCACCAGATTGTGGAATCTGGATATGTTGGTATCCCATTGTGTTCTCCGAGAGCGATTGCGAGTTATGTTTTGTAAAAAATTTACTAGAAGTCGATATTTTAACACGTTTTTCTAGCTTTTTTGTAACTCTGTTTCATTTACAATGGGTATAACTGGAGAAAATAATGGTAAGCAAGCTGGTTTTACTTAACAAACCCTATCAAGTACTCAGCCAATTTACCGATAATTCGGGAAAATCAACACTCGCTGATTATATCGATATCAAATCGGTTTATCCGGCGGGACGGCTGGATTTTGATTCAGAGGGTTTGTTACTGCTGACCGACAATGGTCGATTGCAAGCAAAAATCAGCCATCCCAAATATAAGCTAAAGAAAACCTACTGGGTGCAGGTAGAGGGTAGTGCCATGCAACAACACTGCGATGATCTGTGTCGTGGAGTGACCCTAAAAGATGGGCCAGCCTCAGCTATTTCCTGTCGACTAATCTCAGAGCCAAATCTATGGGCGCGCAATCCCCCGATTAGAGTGCGCAAGTCGATTCCAGATAGTTGGCTTGAGATAGTCATTGCCGAGGGGCGTAATCGGCAGGTGCGTAGGATGACCGCTGCGGTCAACCTACCCTGCCTGCGGCTAGTACGCGCCCAGATAGGACAGTGGTCTCTGGGACATTTGCAACCAGGTGAATACCGTCTTGTTGAACTGCCGAGCAATCAACCTTTTTAGCATCAGCTTTAGGGATCCCTGTATGCCAGATAAAATACACCTTACCGTCGCCACTGTTATTGAGAAAGATGATTGTTATCTTATGGTTAAAGAGACCAGAGATGGCAAACAGGTGATAAACCAGCCGGCTGGCCATGTGGAGCCTGGCGAGGATATTCTCCAAGCTGCTGTGCGCGAAACATTAGAGGAAACCGGCTGGGAGGTGTCGATAAGTGGATTTCTCGGTATTTCGACATATTATGCCGTTCAAAATGGCGTCACCTATTATCGAATGACTTTTGTGGCTGAAACTATCACCCATCATCAAGACTATGTGATTGATAAGGACATAGATTACCCACTGTGGATGTCTTTTGATGAAATCATGGCCGCGAAGCGTCAATTGCGCAGTGATATGGTCATGAGTTGCATTGAAGATTACCGTGCAAAGCGTATTTTTCCTTTGGAAATATTCCGCAACAAATTATAGTAAGCCCCCTTTTAAAATCACTGGCGTAAATACACTGGTATGAGTTCATCGAAAAAAGTAATAGTTGGGATGTCTGGTGGCGTAGACTCCTCGGTAGCAGCATTATTACTGATCCAGCAGGGCTATCAGGTCGAAGGCCTGTTTATGAAAAATTGGGATGAAGACGACGGTTCTGAATACTGCACTGCCAAGGTCGATCTGGCCGATGCTCAGCAAGTGTGCGACAAGCTGGGTATAAAATTACATACCGCGAATTTTGCCGCTGATTATTGGGATAATGTGTTCGAATATTTTTTGGCAGAATATCGCGCCGGTCGAACCCCCAACCCAGATATCCTCTGCAATCGAGAGATTAAATTCAAAGTATTTTTAGATTATGCACAGATTCTTGGCGCAGATTATATTGCCACCGGTCATTACACCAGATTAGGGGCTAGCAATGGCCAATCACAGTTACTGAAGGGGTTGGATAATAATAAAGATCAAAGTTACTTTTTACATGCCGTGGACGAAGCGGCCTTTGCAAAATCTCTGTTCCCTGTAGGTGAACTGCAAAAACAGCAGGTTCGTGCACTGGCCGATAAGCATGGCTTTATTACGTCAGATAAAAAAGATAGCACAGGTATTTGCTTTATCGGTGAGCGCCGTTTTAAAGATTTTCTTGAGCAGTACCTGCCTGCCCAGCCGGGCGAGATGCGCACGCCTGAGGGAGTACCAATGGGCCAGCATCAAGGGCTGATGTTTTATACTTTGGGGCAGCGTCAGGGTCTAGGCATTGGCGGTGTCAAAGGCAGCAATGATGAACCCTGGTACACCCTCGACAAGGATCTGGACAACAACGTTCTGATTGTCGGTCAAGGGTCTCAGCATCCATTGTTATTTACCGATAGTCTTAGAGCTGCAGAGATTAATTGGATCAATGGCCAACCTGATAAACCATTTCGCTGTTATGCCAAGACTCGTTATCGCCAGCCAGACCAACTATGTCATGTATCGCAACTACAAGACGGTGGCTGCCAAGTACAATTTGAACAACCGCAACGGGCAGTTACCCCGGGGCAGTCAGTGGTGTTCTATCTTGGCGACCAATGCTTGGGTGGTGGCACCATTGAATCAACTTGGAATCACTCACTTTAATATGTTTTTTAGTAAACCCACCGCTGATCAAGCGATAGCCCTTGCCGCTGTTTTTCAATCATGCGAATTGGTCGCCGAATTAGCCCACAGCGGCAATGCACCACTTGACCCTATGCAACACAGTATGGGGACACTACTCAATCAGAATCCGTTATCTATCGAGCAGCTTTATGGTCCACTGGACAATTTGGCGCTTGGCTTTCAATCGATGAAATCACTTTTTGGCGGCTTGGCACAACCCAAGCATCCCGAGGTAATGAGATATGTAATGCTAGTCATTTATTTAGCGGGTAAATTAAGTAAAGATAAACAGCGACTCAATACGATCGCTGAAGGTATTGAGCAGGCGGTGTCTCAAGCGGAACATTTCTCTGCGACCCATGATAATGTATTCAGCAGTATCGCTGAGCTTTATGAGAAATCGGTAAGTACATTAGCGGTGCGCGTCCAAGTGGTTGGCTCCGCCCAATATCTGCGTCAGCCAGCTATTGCGCAGCGTATTCGCTGTCAGCTCTTTGGCGCCATCAGGAATGCTTTTTTATGGCGGCAATTAGGGGGTTCTCAGTTTCATATTATAATGCGTCGCAAAGCCTTATCGAGTGCCCTGCCCGTTGTGTAAAAGCCGCCGCTAGTAACAATTGTTTCCTGAAATTTACTACTATTTGCGCTATTATTGACGCCCCTACTGTCACTACTCACTGAGATTTCTACATGGATAACATCGCACTCTCCTCTCTTACTGCTATTTCACCGATCGATGGTCGTTACGGTGCCAAGACTGAGCGTCTGCGAACCGTGTTTAGTGAATTTGGCTTGATTCGCTATCGCGTGATGGTCGAAGTTCGTTGGTTGCAACATTTGGCGGCAGATGATGCTATAACTGAAGTTGCACCTTTTTCCGCCAGTGCCAATACCTTGCTTAATCAGTTGGTGGACAATTTTACTGAACAGCAGGCACTGCGAATAAAAGAGATTGAACGCACCACAAATCACGATGTAAAAGCCGTTGAATATCTTATAAAAGAGACTTTTGCCGATAGTGCAGAGTTGAGTGCAGTATCAGAATTTGTTCATTTTGCCTGCACCTCAGAGGATATTAATAACCTGTCTCACGCTTTAATGCTAAAGGAAGGCCGTGATCAAGTCATGCTGCCAGCACTTCAGGCTATTGCCAATCAGTTGACTGCAATGGCGCATGAGTTCGCTGATGTGCCAATGTTATCTCGCACTCACGGTCAAACAGCGTCGCCGACCACAGTAGGGAAAGAGTTTGCCAATGTGGCGTACAGACTTAATCGTCAGATTTCGCAGATTGCCTCGATACCATTATTGGGCAAAATAAATGGTGCCGTGGGTAACTACAATGCGCACCTATCCGCTTACCCAGAAATTGACTGGAGCCATAGCGCAAAGCTATTTGTTGAGCAGTTGGGCCTGCAGCACAATCCCTATACGACGCAGATCGAGCCCCATGATTACATGGCTGAGTTATTCGATGGCTTAGCAAGAGCGAATACTGTTTTGATCGATTTTGCACGCGATATTTGGGGTTATATTTGCCTTGGATACTTCAAACAAAAGACAATCGCCGGAGAAGTGGGATCATCAACCATGCCGCACAAGGTGAACCCGATTGATTTTGAAAATGCTGAGGGCAACATGGGTATTGCCAATGCACTGTTCGGTCATTTGGCCGCCAAATTACCTATTTCTCGTTGGCAACGGGATCTCACTGACTCCACGGTTTTGCGCAATATGGGGGTTGGTCTAGGCTATAGTCTGATTGCCTGCGCTTCATTGAACAAGGGTATCAATAAATTGCAACTCAATACCACACAGCTCGCTGCTGATCTTGATTCAAGCTGGGAGGTGCTGGCGGAGCCCATTCAAACGGTAATGCGTCGCTATGGTATTGAAGAGCCCTATGAGAAGCTCAAGGCATTAACACGCGGCAATGTGATGGACCAGACCACCATTCAAGCCTTTATCGATACATTAGATATACCCGATAAGGCCAAAGCTGAACTTAAATCGCTCAGTCCCAGCCTCTATGTTGGTACTGCTAGTCGGCAGGCCAAGGCTGTTTAAAGTCGCAGAAGCCTGAGAGTAGGATTAGACAATGAAAGCATTCCCTATCCTTGGTGATATCAGCGCCGAGCATTTTCTGGCAGACTATTGGCAGAAGAAGCCTTTGCTGGTACGCGGCGCTATCACCGACTTTAAGTCACCCATTGCGGGGGATGAGCTAGCTGGTCTAGCCCTCGAATCTGAGGTGGAATCGCGGCTGATTGTCGGTTCTGACTGGCATATGACCGAAGGGCCATTAACGGAGGCGCAGTTTGCCGGCCTACCCTCAAAGGATTGGACTCTTCTGGTGCAGGCGGTCGATTTATGGATACCGCAAGTAGGTGCATTATTAGATCGATTTCGCTTCCTACCACCTTGGCGTATCGATGACATTATGGTTAGCTACGCCGCAGACGGTGGAGGTGTCGGCCCACATTTTGATTATTATGATGTGTTTTTACTCCAAGGGAGTGGTCGCCGAAAATGGCGAATTGGTCAAACATGCGATCACAATAGCGCCTTAGTTGATCATCCATGCCTTAAAATCTTAGCTGAGTTCGACGTTACCGATGAGTGGATTCTAGACCCTGGCGATATGCTTTACATTCCTCCCAGAGTCGCCCATTGGGGTACTGCTGTAGGTGCGTGCACAACATTCTCCATAGGCTTTAGGGCGCCATCCGCCACCGAGATGCTAGATGATTTAGCCACAGAATTACTGAGTCGCGGGCCGGCCCCAACATTTATGATCGATCCCCCGCTAACTCCCCATATGGCAAACGAGACTATTGATCCCGCTTATATTAAGCAGATAAGGGCATTGTTGCTAGAAACACTCAATGATGAAACGTTGTTGTCGGAGTGGTTTGCCCAATATATGACACAACCCAAATACCCCATGTTAGTGGACGAGACGGGAGAAAAACGCACAGCCAGTATCCAACGCAGTGCGACTAAGAACCAACCTCAATCGACAAGTCATTTCGAGAATGGCCTGCCAATTTAAGCATTACCGGCTCTCTTGTGCCACAGCACCAGCGCCCTGTCGGCGACTATCAGCCGCACCATGTAATCGGCCATCAACCGCTTTGTAGATACTTTGGGTAGCACCAAGGCGGCCACTACTATCGTTAATAATATGCCCCATCTGTTGCAGCAATGCTTTGCTATCATGTGATACCCCTGGCTCATAATAGATATTGTCGGGTAACCACTGGTGATGGACCCTGCTCGCTGCTGTGGCTTCAGCGATGCTCATATCAAACTCAAGCAAATTGAGTATTATCTGCATAACGATTGTGATAATCGTACTACCACCGGGGCTACCTGTGGCCAGTATAGGCTCACCTTTGGCATTAAACATAATTGTCGGCGTCATTGAGCTAAGGGGGCGTTTATCCGGTTGAATGCCATTCGCTATGCCGCCAATGAGACCATAACCATTCGGGAAGCCTGGTTTAGAGGAAAAATCATCCATCTCATTGTTGAGCAAAAAGCCGGCGCCATCGACTGCAATACCACTACCGTAGGAAAAGTTTAGTGTATAGGTATTACTCACCAGGTTACCCCAGCGATCCCAAGTACTGAAATGCGTAGTCTCAGTACTCTCCGTCTGTTCCGTAGCAGGCGCAATTGGCCGGTCGTTTTCAGCAAGGCCGGGTTGAATATCTGCTGACCGACTAGCAGCGGTTAAATTGATGTTATCGCGAAGTGTTTTTGCGTAGTCTTTATCTGTTAGCTGAGTAACGGGTACAGGAAAAAAGTCAGGATCACCAAGATAGAGGCTACGGTCAGCATAAGCACGCCGCATTGATTCAACTAATCGATGGATATAGGCCGCGCTATTATGACCCAACCCTTTAAGATCCCAACCTTCTAAAATATTTAGCATTTGCAAAAGATGCACTCCACCAGAAGACGGTGGCGGCATTGCACAGATCTTATGTTGGCGAAATTCTCCACACAAGGGCACTCGTTCGACGACTTTATAGTTAGCTAAGTCCTGCATGCTGATAAGGCCACCTGAGCGCTGCATCTGCTTTACAATTAACTCTGCAGTTTTCCCGCTATAGAAGTCAGCACCTGCAGTGGTTTGGATGCGAGCGAGAGTTTTAGCTAAATCCTTCTGCACTAAAATGTCACGATGTTGATAGGCTGAACCATCCTTTTTATAGAAATATTTTTTAGTGGCAGCATCTTTTTGTAGTCTTTCTTGGCGAGAACTTAAAGAATCTGCCATATCGGGGCTGATCTGGAACCCATTGCGAGCTAAATTAATAGCAGGTTGCATCACTTGCTTTAAGCTGAGTTTGCCATAGTTTGTCTGAGCCTGAACAAGCCCAGCTACGGTGCCGGGAACACCAGAAGAAAAGATGCTAAAACGGGCCTTAGCATTATCTACATCACCCTCTGCATCAAGAAACATATCTTTAAAGGCTTCCGCTGGCGCCATTTCACGATAATCAATAGCAATGGTTTTCTTACTTGCAGCTAAATACACCATCATAAAGCCACCGCCACCGAGATTGCCTGCACGGGGCAACGTCACTGCCAGTGCAAAACCTGTTGCCACTGCCGCATCTACGGCATTACCACCGCGAGCCAGTATTTCCGCACCCACTTGGCTGGCCAGTATATCTTGAGAGACGACCATGCCCGAATTGCTGATCACTGGGTGAAAAAGTGCTTTGGGTTTTAACAAGGGACTGCTATTGACTGGCGACGATGCGTTCGATAACGCATTACAGAAAAACACCGCGAGAATAATCAAGGTTTTGTACATGGGTAACTCGAGTAAATTTTGAGGGCGGTATTTTTCCCCATTGTTAACGATGTAGCAACCCTTGGACAGACAAAACTGGCGCTTGTCAGCCATGACAGTCTTGGTTAGATATGCATTCGCCGTGTTCAGGCAACTAAAGGGCTATAGGAGAGGCTCAGATGCAACCAAGACACCATTATTATCCGCGTATAGATAGTCACCAGGGGCAAAAGTAACACCGCCGAATGTCACTGGGATATCGATTTCGCCAATATTCTTTTTCTCGGTTTTCATGGGGTTTACAGCCAGCGCCTGGACACCGATATCAGTCGCTGCGATCTCATCGACATCACGTATACAACCATAGATAACAATACCACTCCAGCCATTGCGACAGGCCTCCGCTGCCAGCATATCGCCAAGACAGGCTCTACGCCTGCTACCGCCGCCATCGACCACAAGTACCCGCCCCTGTCCCGCTGTACTAACGAGTTGTTTGACGCAGGAGTTATCTTCAAAGCATTTCACCGTCACAATTGCACCACCAAACTGTTTGCGACCGCCGTAGTTGGTCATCATCGGCTCAAGCACTCGAACAAGCTGCGGATATTGATCGCATAAATCAGGTGTTGGTCGCATGATTATTGTCCTTTAGCCATTTGACGGTAGCGATGTAACAGCGGTTCAGTATAACCGCTGGGCTGCTCTAAGCCTTTAAATATCAGGTCACAGGCTGCCTGAAAGGCAATGCTTTGAGCAAAATCATCACTCATTGGCACATAGTCACTATCGTTGGCATTTTGCCCATCAACCACCTTGGCCATACGTTGCAATGTTTCCATTATTTGGGTTTTAGAGCAGATGCCGTGATGCAACCAATTAGTGATATGCTGGCTGGAGATACGCAAGGTAGCGCGATCCTCCATCAAACCAACATTATTGATATCAGGCACTTTTGAGCAGCCAACCCCCTGCTCTACCCATCGAACGACGTAGCCGAGTAGACCTTGAGCATTGTTATCCAACTCAAGCTGAATTTCAGTCTCAGTCAACTGTCGATCGCCTAGTAAAGGTATGGTCAAAATATCATCGACACTGGCCATGGCACGCTGAGCAATTTGATCCTGTACGCTGGCTACATCAACCTGATGATAATGCATAGCATGCAATGTTGCTGCCGTTGGCGATGGCACCCAGGCTGTATTGGCTCCAGACTTGGGATGCGCTATTTTGGCTGCCATCATATCGGCCATATTGTCTGGTATGGCCCACATGCCCTTACCTATTTGTGCCTTACCCTTAAGGCCACAAGCCAGCCCTACGTCGACATTTTGATTCTCATAAGCGGAGATCCAAGTCATCGCTTTTAGATCTGCTTTTAGTGCAAAAGGCCCCGCATGCATACTGGTATGAATTTCGTCGCCGGTACGATCAAGAAAACCGGTATTGATAAACACCACGCGCCCCTGCGCTGCGCGAATACATTCTTTTAGATTAATCGAGGTACGCCGTTCCTCGTCCATAATACCGACTTTAATAACGTGCCTATCCAGCCCTAGAAGATCTTCAATAGCGTCAAACAAATCATTAGTGAAGGCTACTTCTTCAGGCCCATGCATTTTCGGTTTGACGATATAAATGCTTCCACTGGCTGAGTTTGAACGGCTATTTGATCCCTGCACATCACGCACAGAGATCAAACTGGTGATCAGTCCATCCATAATACCTTCTGGAATCTCTGCTCCATCACCGTAATGGATGGCTGGATTAGTCATTAGATGCCCGACGTTGCGCACAAACATCAAACTACGACCCTTCAGCACGATGGGTTGTCCATTGGGATCTAAAAACTCAGGGTCATCGTTCATCCGCCGTACAAAGCTCTTGCCACCGCGATTGATGGTTTCCTCCAATGTGCCGTCGATTAGACCCTGCCAGTTGCGATATGCCAGCGCTTTATCCTGCGCGTCTACCGCGGCTACCGAGTCCTCACAGTCCATAATGGTTGTGAGAGCAGCCTCCAACCTTATATCCTTGACGCCGGCCAAGTCTGAAGCGCCAATATTATCTTTATAATCTACTTGTATTTCTATATGTAAGCTATTGTTTTTCAATACAATAGACTCAGGAGATTCGAGCGCACCAAGATACCCAACTAGCTGCTCTGGATGGCGTAACCCAGTCACCCTAGCATCACTTAACACCACCTGTAACGCACCGTTCTCGAGTCGATAGGCGGTGGCCTGATGATGACTACCTTCAGCGAGAGGTATCGCTTGATCAAGAAAATCACGGCCATAATCAATAACTCTCTGGCCACGAACCGGGTTGTAGCCGCCTTTTCGTTCGGCACCACCGTCCTCGCCAATTACATCGTTGCCATAAAGCGCATCATAAAGGCTTCCCCAGCGGGCATTAACCGCATTTAAGGCAAACCGCGCATTCATAATCGGCACCACGAGTTGAGGGCCTGCTTGCACAGCTATCTCGCTATCGACATGCTGTGGGCTGATGGTAAGGTCGGGACCCTCAGGTATCAAATAGCCAATGTCCTGCAGAAAAGCCTTGTAGGCCTGGTAATCGAAGACATTGTTCTGGTGCCAGTGATCTATCTGTTGTTGAAGCTTCTCGCGCTTGTCTAGTAGAGCAATATTTTGCGGTGCAAAACGATTAACTATATCGGCAAATCCACGCCAAAAATGGTCGGCATCAACCCCTACCGAGGGACAGATTTCATCGGTGACCAATGTATAAATAGCTGGTGAAATTTGCAGGCCTGAATGCTCAATAGGCTTATTCATTGTTACGCTCTCCACGTGTCAGTAGCCATGAGTCTATGTATTACCGCAAGATTTTCCAAATGGATGGCTTGTATCTCTGATATTCAGCAAGCAAATACCGCTCTATGGTTGCATTTTTCCTGATACCGTCTTAATCAATTGTCGCAACCAACGGTGGCCGGGATCATGCTGCAGTAATGGACTCCAGACCATTTCAAGCCGCATCCGCGGGATATCAAAGGGGGGCTCCAAAATGACCACATTGGCATCTTGGCGCATCATTTGTGCCGCCATACTAGGCATTGTGACGATTAAATTATCCTGTTCGGCGAGTAACAGTGCCGCTTGATAATGGCGGGTAAATACCGATATATCGCGCTTAGCGCCCTGCTTTGATAATGCCTCATCTACCCAGCCCAAACGCTGAACATCATCAGGCGTCATACCAACACCAACACCCATACCAGTTTTACTTACCCAAACGTGCTTACCTGCTAAATAACTGTCCAAATTCCAGTTATTTCTAACCGGATTACCAGCACTGACCATGCAGGAAAAACTATCATCCCAGAGATGCACTTTGTGAAAGGATTGCGGCAAGTTATCAAAGCGGTTTATAACCAGATCGACCTTCCCTCGTTCGACATCATGAAAGCTGATATCGCTAGGGGTCATAATATCCAGTCGAATACCAGGCGCCTGTTTAAATAGCTCCTGCAGTAACCGCGGCAGTAACGTAGATTCGGTATAGTCGCTTGCAGTAATACGAAAAATACGTGATGAGCTACTGGGATCAAATTCAGCCGTGGGCAAGATCGCTTGCTCAGCTGCCGATAATACCGAACGCACCATTGGCTGGAGCTCTAACGCTCTATCTGTCGGTGTCATACCATCACTGGTGCGCACCAAAATGGGGTCATTAAATAAGTCGCGTAATCGTCGTAAGCTATTGGACATGGCCGGTTGGCTAATACCAAGTTCCTCTGCCGCTCTGGTGACGTTACATTCGCGCAACAACACATCGAGGTACACCAGCAAATTAAGATCAACTCTAGATATATTCATAAAAGGAATGCCCGAAATACAAACTATCAATTAGATTAATATAGGTATGATACCTAAACTAACCTCACAGTCAATCAACTATTTGATAACGAGGTTTTCATGTCTACATATTCAAACAATATAGCCGCTGTTAATCAGCTCAAAGAAAGCATGTCAGGAGGATGGAGTGCGATTAATGCTGAATCTGCTGCCCGTATGCGTGCTCAAAATCGTTTTCAAACTGGACTCGATATTGCCCGCTATACTGCCGGTATTATGCGCGCAGACATGGCGCAATACGATAAAGACCCCAGTGCTTACACCCAATCACTGGGGTGCTGGCATGGCTTTATTGGTCAGCAAAAGCTGATTTCAATTAAAAAGCACTTTGGCTCTACCGATAAAAAATATCTCTATCTCTCAGGTTGGATGATTGCAGCACTGCGATCTGAGTTTGGTCCCCTTCCCGATCAGTCAATGCACGAGAAAACCTCTGTTGCCTCGTTGATTGCCGAACTGTACACCTTTCTTCGCCAAGCTGATGCCCGTGAGCTCGGCGGTCTATTCCGCGAGTTAGATGCCGCTGAAGGTGCAGAGAAGAGCGCAATTCAAGCTAAAATCGATAATTATCAGACCCATGTGGTGCCAATTATTGCCGATATTGATGCTGGTTTTGGTAATGCCGAGGCAACCTATCTAATGGCCAAACAAATGATTGAAGCTGGCGCTTGCTGTATTCAAATTGAGAATCAAGTATCCGATGAAAAACAGTGTGGACACCAAGATGGCAAAGTGACCGTACCTCATGCCGATTTTCTCGCCAAAATTAATGCCGTCCGCTACGCCTTCCTTGAGTTGGGTGTAGATGACGGTGTAATCGTCGCGCGCACCGACTCTCTGGGCGCTGGTCTGACCAAACAGATTGCTGTAACACATGAGCCGGGTGATCTGGGCGATCAGTACAATAGCTTCCTTGATGTTGAGGAGATCGCGCCTGAAGATATGAATAATGGTGATGTAGTGATTAATCAAAATGGCAAGTTGGTGCGCCCAAAGCGTTTGGCCAGTAATTTGTTTCAATTTAAGTCCGGTACCGGAGAGGCACGCTGCATTCTTGATAGTATCACCAGCTTGCAAAATGGCGCTGATATGATCTGGATCGAGACTGAAAAACCGCATATTGGCCAAATTGGCGGCATGATCGATGAAATCCGTAAGGTAATTCCTAACGCCAAATTGGTTTACAACAACTCTCCTTCATTTAACTGGACACTAAATTTCCGTCAGCAAGTGTTTGATGCCTGGTCTGAAGCGGGCAAGGATCTCACTGGCTATGATCGCGCTGATCTAATGAACGCCAGCTATGACGATTCAGAACTGGCTGCCGAGGCGGACGATAAAATCCGTACATTCCAAGCTGATGCGGCCCAACAAGCAGGTATTTTCCATCACTTAATCACCTTGCCTACCTACCATACCGCGGCACTCTCTACGGATAACTTAGCCAAAGAATACTTCGGTGATCAGGGCATGTTGGGCTATGTTGCTGGGGTGCAACGTAAGGAGATCCGTCAGGGTATCGCCTGTGTTAAACATCAGAATATGGCTGGCTCGGATATGGGTGATGACCATAAGGAATATTTTGCCGGCGATGCTGCTCTTAAAGCCTCTGGTAAAGACAACACCATGAATCAGTTCTAGGTATATTCCAAATAAAAAGGTGGAGTTTTCTCCACCTTTTTTTACGCCTGTAATAAACTCAGTTCAGGGTTAAATGGAAGCAGATTAATTTTATAAAATCGGTATAATCATCGACTGCGTAGTATTCCCATTACAACCAGTTTCGAGCAAACTATCTTGAACACAGATTTTCTTGGCAAGACCCTTTCAGGCCCATTCACAATTCCCTCGGGTATTGTTACAACAGCCACCTCCATTATTCAGTATGTATTTGATCATATGCCGCAAGTGGGAGTTCTCACCACCAAGAGTGTGGGCCCAGATGTGCGCGCGGGTAATCGCGAGCCGGTCTATAGCCAATATGCGCCAGGCTGCTTTGTTAATGCGGTCGGTCTGACCAATCCAGGCGCTCACGCCGCCGCTGAAGCTATGGCGCAACTGCGTATCCCAGAAGATAGGTTTTTATTGGTGTCGATTTTTGGCGGCAGTGTTGAAGAGTTCGTGGAGGTGGCCAAGATTATGGCACCGGTGGCCAATGGACTCGAACTCAATCTATCCTGCCCTCATGCCAAAGGCTATGGTATGGCTATGGGCCAAGACCCCGAGCTTGTTCGCGAGGTGACAGCGGCGGTGAAAGCGGTTGTCGATATTCCGGTTATTCCCAAACTAACCCCCAACACCTCTAACATCGCGGAGATAGCGCTGGCCGCCGCTGCCGGTGGTGCAGATGCACTCTGTGCTATTAATACCGTGGGCCCCGGCTACACTTCATCTCATGGTCATGCTGTGCTCAGTAATGGTGCTGGGGGTATGTCAGGCAAAGGCGTGTTGCCAATCGCTTTAAAATGTGTGCGTGAGATCTCTGCGGTTACCGAATTGCCTATTATTGGCTGTGGTGGCGCTAGCAGTGCTGCGGATATCCGTGAATTTATCAATGCCGGATCAACAATTGTTGGTGTTGGTTCCGCACTTACTGGCATGACAACTGAAGATATGGCCAGCTACTTCAATCAACTCGAATCAGATATCTGTTTTGACTCCAACAAAGCTGAGGGCCATATTCGCTATGATATCGATATGGATTTTGAGCCTGTCGTGCTAGTGGACAATAAGCGTGTCTGTGATGATATCTGTGTGCTGACCTTCGATCGCAAAATTAATATTCAAGCCGGTGAGTTTGTTTTTCTATGGGTGCCTGGTGTTGGCGAGAAACCTTTTTCAGCATTATCCGATGACCCATTCCAATTAGCGGTTATCGATGTCGGGTTATTTACCCATGAGCTCATGGATCTTGCCGTGGGCACTGAAGTCTATGTCCGTGGTCCCCATGGTATACCCGTCTCCCCAGCCGAAGATGCCAAGATTATGGCGGTGGCCGGCGGCACAGGTTTGGCCGCTGTCTATCAGCTAGCCAGAGACTTTGGTAATGCCGAAGTATTCACTGGCGCTCGTACCGCTGAGCGCCTCTACTACCTTGAAGAATGTCAGCAAATAGCTGAAGTACATGTGGCCACAGATGATGGCAGTCAGGGCTTTAAAGGCGTAGTTACCGAACTATTGCGCGCACGACTCCAAGAGATGAGTCAGACTGAGCTAGATAAACTCGTATTTTATAACTGCGGGCCCGCACCCATGGTGCATGCAGCCGCGGCTGTGCAGAGGGAATTCTGCAGCGATGACCAAATTTTTAGCGCCATTGATTATCTGACTAAATGTGGTGTTGGCATCTGTGGTGCCTGTGCAGCACCCGATGGTCAACGTATCTGTGTAGACGGGCCCTTTCTTCAGGGCTCCCCTGCAAGACCAGACGCCGGTTAATCTTCCTGCTAGAGCTAAATCTAATCGCCCTGCCTTGCAGGTCTGAGCGCATTGCTTAACTCTCTTCCAACGCTATCCTATGCAAACAATGACTGGCCATCCGCCGCCATCTGACGTAGCTTTTCAGTGGGCCGATACAGCTCGCTCAGATGCGTGTATTTATCGCCACGGTCTACTATTGACTGTAGCCCTTCCTCATCCATCCAACGGCAGATACCTCCCCTAAAGGCAGGAAACCCAACACCATAGATTAGCGCCATATCCGCTTCGGCCGGCGACGCCACAATACCCTCCTCCAAACAGCGCACCATCTCCATAGCCATCGATATCAATAGACGATCGACAATCTCATCAGCATTAACCTGATTGGCGCGA
This sequence comes from Porticoccaceae bacterium, assembly GCA_049631145.1. Taxonomy (GTDB): domain Bacteria; phylum Pseudomonadota; class Gammaproteobacteria; order Pseudomonadales; family Porticoccaceae; genus HTCC2207. The sequence goes on along the minus strand of JBNAAJ010000007.1, from coordinate 3,432 downwards.
CCAGCGATCGACTCGAGTAGAGATACTGTTTCAGGATCAACCAATTTGGCGGGCTTGCCCTTTTCATTAAGTTCGTATTTATAGTAGCCAAGACCATTTTTCTGACCCAAACGGCCAGCACTGTGGATAGTTTCTGTGGGCCAGTTATCGCCCTTAATATAGCGTTCAGGCAGGCCCTCAATCATAGAGCTGTAGCAATGGATAATGGTATCAATACCAATGACATCCATTAAATAAGCCGGCCCCATTGGTAGGCCCCAGGCTTCCATAACCTTGTCAACCTGCTGAAAATCGGCGCCTTCTTTCAGCAGCATCTCAAGACCAAAGGTCATGGCAAAAAGTACGCGATTAACTAGGAATCCAGGACAGTCATTAACCACGATCGGCTTTTTACCCAGAGCCAAAGCATAGTTGCAGACTGCGGCAATGGTTTTATCTGAGGTCTTCTCACCGCGAATGACCTCCACCAGTTTCATCGCATGAACTGGGTTAAAAAAGTGCATGCCGCAGAAATCTTCTGGGCGCGCCAATGACTCAGCCAAACGATTAATACTTATGGTTGAGGTATTGGAGGTGATGGTAGTCGTCGCTGACACCTGAGATTCAATTGCAGGCAACAGCTGTTTTTTCACCGATTCAAGTTCTACTACCGCCTCTACCAGCATATCGCAGTTAGCAATAGCCTTATCGTCCAAGGTAGGAGTAATTTTGCTGACAATCTGAGCAGCCTTCTGTTCGCTGAGCTTGCCCCGTTTAACTGACTTAGCAAGCAGCTTATTGGCCTCACTGATACCCAGATCCAGCGCAGGCTCGGCAATATCCTTCATCACTACCGGAAAGCCTCTGAGCGCATTTTGATAGGCAATACCTCCACCCATAATACCGGCGCCTATCACGCCAGCCTGAGTAACAGGCGATAGTTTCTCATCGAGCGAGGCAGCATAGCCCTTAGCCGTTTTAGCAATAAACTGATCATTGAGGAATAGACCTACCAAGGCCCGTGCCTGCGGGGTCTGTGAAATCTCATAAAAAGCTAGATTCTCCATAGCAATGGCCTCATCGCGACCCACAGTCGCCGCCTTGGTCATCAGCTCAACCACCTTTAGGGGCGCTGGATAATGGCTGCCTGCTGAGCTCTGGATGATCCCCTGAAACTTCTCTGATAGACCACTTAGCTCCTCAGGCGCCTCAGGTAGCGGGCTGTGCTTTTGACTGCGACGGGCACTGTAATCTCGGCTGCCATCAGCTAGCTCTGCCAGTAGCGCCAGTGACGCGTCACGCAGTGACTCAGGAGCCACAACAGTATCAACGGCACCTGCAGCCAAGGCGGCCTCGGGCTTCTGCTGAGCGCCTGAGGTTACCCATTGCACCGCAGCGGCAAAGCCAACGAGACGCGGCAAACGCACTGTGCCACCCCAGCCGGGTATAATACCTAGGCCAGTTTCTGGTAAGCCCACAGCAGCATTTGAGGCGATTACCCTGCTATCACAGGCCAGACAGACTTCAAAACCACCACCTAAGGCAAAACCATTAATAGCGGCCACAGAGGGAAAGGGTAAATCTTCGATCTGCGAGAAAATCCCATTAACATGCTGAGTACCTTGTAAAAATTCCTGCTTGGGGGCAGCAAACATATCGGTGAATTCCGTAATATCCGCACCCACCACAAATACTGACTTACCACTAGTCAGCAACAGGCCACGAATATCCGCAGTGCCCTCCACAATATTCACTGCCTCCTGAAGCTCACCCAGAGTCTCCTGATTAAACTTATTGACTGAACCGGATTGACTATTAAAGTTAATTTCGACAAATCCATTGTCGATAGCTTTCAGGCTTAAGGTTTTTCCTTTGTACATAGACTTTTCCATTTGACAGTTATTTGTTATGCGTTGCATTTTAGCTTTGTTAAAACTTTAGTCTATGATTTACTGCCGATGAATAACCAGTATCAAAAATAGTAGGATAAATTTATCGTGAATTTGCGTCAGACAATGCACGCTGAACAGCAACTAAAGGCCCTTTATGATCAGGCTCGGGGCTATGCATTTGAGTACGCCGAGGGAGTGACTGATCGTCGCGTATTTCCAACCCAGCAAGCCGTAGCAGATCTGGATAACTTTGTTGAAAATATGCCGAGCAGTGGTGACGATGGCGGCAGTATTCTTCAGTTACTGCATCAATATGGCTCGCCCGCCTCTGTGGCGCAGACGGGTGGCCGCTATTTTGGTTTTGTTAACGGTGGTGCAATTCCAGTGACACTGGCGACCAAATGGTTGACCGATTTTTGGGATCAGAACACCGCTCTTCACCTGATGTCCCCGATTACGTCGAAGCTGGAAGAAATCTGTGAGCGCTGGCTACAACAATTACTGGGCTTACCGGAAACCACTGCGGCGGGATTTGTCAGCGGCACTTCCTCGGCGATATTCTGCGCTCTGGCCGCCGCGCGATGGCGCCTTTATGCCAATCAAGGCTGGGACTTTAATGCTAGGGGACACAATGGCGCCCCACCAATGCGGATTATTGCCGGCCGCCAGACTCATGGAGCTGTGATCAAAGCTTTGGCTCTACTGGGCTTTGGGCTGGACAATATTGAATGGGTTGAGGCAGATGATCAGGGCCGTATTCTTGCTGACGATATGCCAGCCTTAGACAGCAGCTGTATTGTTCTACTGCAAGCAGGTAATGTTAATTCTGGCGCCTTTGACCCCTTTGACAATATTTGTGATATCGCCAATGCTGCTGGCGCCTGGGTGCATATTGACGGTGCGTTTGGTCTTTGGGCTGCAGGTACGCAGCGGCTTAAACATCTTTGCCAAGGTATTGAAAAAGCGCAGTCTTGGTCGGTAGATGGTCATAAAACCCTTAATACACCCTATGATAGCGGTATTTTACTCTGCAAAGACAGGGAGGCACTGGTGACTGCTCTTCAAAGCTCGGGTGCCTATTTACCGCAGAGTTTTGGCGACAAGCGCGATGGCATGCTTTATACCCCTGAAATGTCACGACGAGCCCGTGCAATTGAACTCTGGGCAGCGCTTAAATATCTGGGTAAATCGGGGGTTGATGAGTTGGTGTATGGCCTCCATGAGCGCGCCACGCAATTCGCCAAGGAGCTATCTGCAGCTCACTTTACTGTTCTCAATGATGTTGTCTTTAATCAGGTTATTGTGTCCCCGAGCGATGATGACGAGGTCACTCAGCTTATTTTGGAGCATATTCAGGCGTCTGGCGAATGCTGGGTGGGTAGCTCTATGTGGCAGGGTAAAAAAGTTATTCGTGTCAGTGTCTGCTCCTGGGTAACCAGCGCAGAGGATATCAGCCGTTCTGTCGTAGCTTTTATTGCAGCCAGAGAGGCTACTTGCGAAAAATAATCACGTCATCACCCATACACTCTAGGCTGGCGCCCCATACCTCCGCTAGATAGCT
>JBNAAJ010000006.1:0-79119 GCA_049631145.1 Porticoccaceae bacterium | reverse complement strand
CCATTTGTAGAAGATGAACTGGCGGAGATTATTGCTGAAACCACCCCACTTGTCGCTCACCCATCAAGTCAATCTGGCTGTCCTGTAAACAGTGACGAGCCAATTAGTTTGGTGATTGGCCCTGAGGGTGGCTTTATCCCCTATGAAATCGAAAAGTTAAATCAGGTAGGTTTTAAATCCGTTCATCTAGGGCCTCGAATACTGCGTGTTGAGAACGCAGTGCCCGCCTTGATAGCCCGCCTCTATCCTGCGTGAAGCCACTATAACGCAGTGGCCTAACGTCGCCTGCGCGGTGCCGAGCGAGAGGACCTTGACTGAGGGCGTATTTTCTTAGCCTCGCGCTTTTTCATCTCTTTTTCTCGACGAGATTCTGCCGGCACCAAAAACGCATCGCCACTGCCAATAAGGTCAGCCCTGCCCATACGTCGCAATGCCTTGCGCAGCATAGGCCAGTTCTCTGGGTCGTGATAACGCAAAAACGCCTTGTGCAAGGTTCGTTGCTCTTTACTTTTCGCGCTAAATATTTTCTCATCATTATTGCGCCCAAGCGGCTTTAATGGATTTTTCTCGGTGTAGTACATCGTGGTCGCCGAGGCCATCGGCGAGGGGTAAAAATTCTGTACCTGATCAACCCGAAAGCCATTATTTTTTAACCATAATGACAGGCTCATCATATCTTCATTAGTCGAGCCCGGATGCGCGGAAATAAAGTAGGGAATTAAATACTGTTTTTTGCCTGCTTCTTTTGAGAAGCGCTCAAACATTTCTTTAAACTCATAATAACTGCCCATCCCCGGTTTCATCATTTTCGTCAGCGGACCATCTTCACTGTGCTCAGGCGCAATCTTTAAATAGCCACCAACATGATGGGTTACCAGCTCTTTAACATAGTCTGGATCCTTAACCGCAAGGTCATATCGTAAGCCGGACGCGACAACGACCTTCTTTACGCCATCCAATTCACGCGTTTTTCGATACAGCTGCGTTGTATGGCTATGGTCGGTATTGAGATTGACACAGATTGTTGGGTACACGCAGGAGGGTCTGCGGCAAGTCTCCTCAATCTTTTTATCTTTACAATTTAAACGATACATATTGGCGGTGGGCCCACCGAGGTCAGAGATAACACCAGTAAAACCTGGGGTTAAATCACGAATTTTTTCCACCTCATCAAGAATCGATTGCTCTGAGCGACTCTGAATAATCCGTCCTTCGTGCTCGGTAATTGAGCAAAATGTACAGCCGCCAAAGCAACCGCGCATGATATTAACCGAGAAGCGAATCATATCGTAAGCAGGGATCTTGCTTTCACCGTAGGATGGGTGAGGTACGCGCTTATAGGGCTGCTCAAATACCCAATCCAACTCCTCTGTGGCTAGCGGAATCGGCGGTGGGTTAACCCAGATATCATTGCGACCCTGATTCTGCACTAATGGCCGTGCATTGCCGGGGTTGGTTTCGCGATGGAAAATTCTGTCGGCATGGGCATAGAGTACAGGGTCTGCGACCACCTGATCAAAGGATGGCATGCGGATATACGTCGTGCTCGGATCAGTCTTGATCGCTTGCGTATCGGGAATAATCGACAGCGGCTTAGCATCCACCTCAGATTCAGCCTCAGCCAATGCTTTGTCCGCCTTGATACGTATATCTTTAGCATCATCGCATTGGCTGGGATGAGCACCCTCATAGGGATTCTTTTGCTGCTCAATTCGACCGGGTTGATCTACAGAGGTTGAATCTATTTCACGCCAGCCTTCAGGTATCTCGCGACATAAAAATGCACTGCCTCGCAGATCGGTGATTTGGCGGATAGGCTCCCCATTAGCCATACGATGAGTGAGCTCCACCATCGCGCGTTCAGCATTGCCATAAAGCAGGATATCCGCTGTGGAATCCATCAGCACAGAGCGTTTTACCGTCTCTGACCAATAATCATAATGCGCCAGTCGGCGCAGACTAGCCTCAATACCGCCTATGACCACGGGTATATCAGAGTACGCCTCGCGACATTTTTGTGCATAGACGGTAACCGCGCGATCCGGGCGCTTACCGCCTTCATCACCCGCGGTGTAGGCATCGTCATGTCGCAAGCGACGATCAGCCGTGTAGCGATTGATCATTGAGTCCATGTTGCCGGCGGTCACACCGAAATAGAGATTCGGTTTACCGAGGGCGCGAAACGCCTCTTTACTACGCCAATCGGGTTGCGACAGAATACCCACCCGATAGCCTTGTGATTCAAGCACACGACCAATAACCGCCATGCCAAAACTGGGATGATCAACATAGGCATCGCCAGTAACCAAAATAACATCGCAACTATCCCAGCCCAATTGCGCCATTTCATTGCGGGTCATGGGTAGAAATGGCGCAGGGCCAAAGCATTCCGCCCAATATTTCGGGTAGTCATACAGCGCTTTGGGCTCGCCTGAGAATGCAGTCATAGCAGAAATACACTTTTATAACAGGTTGATGTCGTATGGTGCGGCATTGTAGCCGATTTATAATCACAATAAGTCATAAATCGCTCCACAGATAGCCCTTGAGCAATACCACAGCGCAAATGAGAATCAATATTATTAACATTTAGAATGTATCTGGCGTATACTGTCTAAAACTCGCAGATAAGGCATAAGATGACTCTTTGGGATCTTACACAGGGCGCCAGCGCCAAGGTCAGTCGCTTCAAAACCAACATTGAAAATGGTTATCGCACCAGACTGAGCGAACTTGGTTTTCATCCAGGGGAACAAATCGCCTGTGTGCTATCGCCTCGCTTGGGCGCACCGAAATTGTACCTTGTCAATAACACTGTCTACTCTCTCGATGACAGTATCGCATCATTAATCGAAGTCGCCTAAGCTAGGCGCTTTTATGCCTAATCACTGTCTTTCCAAGGTCGCACTGATTGGCAGTCCCAACTCAGGTAAAAGTCTGCTTTTCAATCGCCTGACGGGCCTTAACCAGAAGGTCGCCAACTTCCCCGGCATTACTGTCGACATTGCCTCTGGTGCTAGCATTGATAATGACAGCCTACAATTTCTAGACTTTCCTGGCATCTACTCACTTCAAGCTATCTCCGGCGAAGAACAGGTCGCTGTTAACGCATTTACCCGCGCGCTTGAGGATAACCTCCTCGATACTGTGATTTGCGTAGTTGACAGCACCCGATTGGAAAAGGGCTTGATTCTAGCGCTACAAGTCCTAGAAATCTGTCATCGCTACAATAAGCCGATGCTTATTACCGCCAATATGGTCGATGTATTAGATCAGCATAATATGCAGTTTGAGCCACAGCAATTAGCACATGCCTTGAAGGTTTCTGTATTACCAATATCCGCTAGAACTGGGCTCGGCTTATCTCAGCTAACGGATGCAATCGCCACAGCCACTGTGCCAGCGCAAAAGTTTGAAAGCGATATTATCGCTAGTGATGAATCAATCAACCATCTCAATGCACAGCAACTTGCACAGCAGTATGGCCCGAAAGGCGATTTATTAATCACTACGCAAACTCGATTGGACAGCTTCTTTTTGCACTCTTGGTTTGGCGGCCTAAGTTTCTTCGTCATTATGTATGTGCTATTCCAATCCATTTTCACATGGGCTGCCCCAGCGATGGACGCTGTTGAGCTCGCAATACAATGGCTGGCAGCCATGGTTCTGCCCCATATTCCCTCTGGTGTTGCCAGTGATTTTACCAGTGATGCCATCTTTGGCGGCATTGGCGCCTTTTTGGTCTTTGTGCCGCAGATTTTTGTTCTCACCCTTGTGGTAGGGATTCTCGAGGATAGTGGCTATCTCGCTCGGGCTGCGGTTATTTGCCATAAACCTCTACGTTTCTTTGGTCTCACTGGAAAAAGCTTTATTCCCATGCTCTCTGGTGTCGCCTGTGCCATTCCCGGCATCTATGCAGCGCGAACAGTTGATTCTACGCGCAAGCGCTGGCTGACCTACTTAGCAATTCCATTAATGCCCTGCTCTGCGCGTCTGCCGGTGTATACCCTGATAATTGCGGCGTTTATACCCGCGCAAAAGACATTGGGAGGCCTGATCGGTTGGCAGGGCTTAGCCATGTTTAGCATCTATGTATTTGGCATATTCTGCGCCCTTCTGGTGACCGCCACAGTGTCTCGCGTCAATGAAAATCTGCGGAATGACTTGCCCTTTGTTTTGGAAATGCCGCCCTACCGTCTGCCATCATGGAAACCACTATTGCGCAATGCTTGGGGTCGCAGTAAATATTTTGTAACCAAAGCCGGCAAGGTAATATTTTTAGTTACCGTTATCATCTGGGTATTGGGCTATTTCCCCAATTATGGTGAGTCGCTAGGTGAATCATGGCTGGGCACTATGGGGCAATGGTTTGAACCCATTTTTGCTCCTATTGGCCTCGACTGGCGCTACGGTGTCGCTATTCTGACTTCGTTTCTCGCCCGAGAAGTTTTTGTCGGCACTTTGGGGACATTGTTTGGTATTGCTGGCGCTGAAGAGAACTTCACTTCTTTGGCTCAGCAAATTCAGGACAGCGACCTGCCACTAGGGTCCGGTGCCGCCTTATTGGTGTTTTTTGCTATTGCCCTGCAATGTGTCTCCACTCTTGCAGTACTACAGCGTGAATCTGGCTCTTGGCGGCTACCGGTGCAACTATTTATCAGTTACAGTCTATTTGCCTATATCGCAGCGCTCGCTGTTTTTCATCTGGTTGAGCTTATAACCTAGATACTAATCCATCATTTCCTCAAACATGAAATAGTCACACTGACTCATACCGCAGTCATTATAGGTCATATGAGCATTGGCATTATCTATTTCGGCATACAGCCTGAATCCGCAGACCGGTACTGAGGACGCGTCTGCCATTGCCTTTAGCTGCTCGTACATCGCTCGATAAACTCCTTGTCGTCGATACTCTGGCTTTACATACACCGACTGAATCCACCAAATTAAGCCGTTGCGCCAATCTGACCATTCATAGGTAACCATTAACGTCGCCGCCGCTGATCCGGCTTTTTCTGCCACCAGATAGAAACCAAATTGCGGTCGCTCAAAGAGCCCTTCTACACCCATAATCGCTTTATCTGGATCAAGCACCTTATTCTCTGTTTCGAGAGCCATGGCGCAATTATGCGCGGTTAATAGCCTGCTATCTTCAACAGTAGCGGTGCGTATTGTTAGCATAATCAGTTTCCTTAAAGTATTGCTATTGCTACGGATTAAATTAAACCAATGATCCTATATTTTTATCATTGCGTAACCGCCCTGTTGCGCCTAAAGTGACGGAGTTTTTACTAGGCTACTCCATTATGTATGCAGATTGCTACTTAACCTAAGCTACAGATTGAATGCAGACAATTAAAAGTAAAAAAATCCCCTATCAAACAGACAGCGCTCCTTTATTTGATGCGCTCCGCGACCTGCCGGACGCAATTTGGTTAGACAGTGGGAAACCACTGAGCGCCCAAGGTCGCTTTGACATTATGTCGGCAAGCCCAGATAGTCTGATTGAAACACATAATGCGCTCTCAACAATCACCGACCACAGCGGCACTTGCACTTCAGACCAAGACCCTTTTGTCTTAGCCGATCAACTTATCGCACCAATGCGACCGATTGATCCTAGTATCGATGCGCCCTTCGTTGGCGGACTACTCGGTTATTTTGGTTACGACCTAGGGCGTAAACCAACTGATAACAAGCCCGCTTATACCAGTATTACAACGCTACCCGATATGCGTTTGGGTCGCTATCTGTGGAGTTTAGTTGTCGATCATCAGGATAAATGCACTCACCTCTATTTTCATCAACTATGTGCGACTGCTCTGCGCTATGATATATGCCAACGGCTAGAGTCAGTGACCGCACAATCGCAACAGCAATCGTCAAACGGCCAAGCTTTCAAACTGCTAAATGGTTTTAGCCCTACGCTCAGTCGGTCTCAGTACAACCACGCCATAGCCCAAATAAAAGAGTATATCCTCAGTGGTGACTGCTATCAGGCCAATTTTACTCAACATCTCAGTGCCCACTATCAGGGTGATTTGTGGCAGGCCTATCTTACACTGCGCAATGTGGTTCCATCGCCTTATTCCGTTTATTGGCAGTGGGCTGAAAAGGCTATTTTGTCGCTGTCTCCCGAGCGTTTTATTAGAGGGGAAGTCAGTGATGGACAGATCAATGTTGAGACCAAACCAATAAAAGGCACTGTTCTGCGCGGCGAAACGGCCGAACAGGATCAGCACAATGCCGAACAGCTTCTCAATAGCAGCAAAGACCGAGCCGAAAACCTTATGATTGTCGATTTACTGCGCAATGATTTAGGCAAAAACTGTCTGCCGGGTAGTATCAGCGTACCCAAGTTATTTAATTTAGAGAGCTTCCCTAACGTTCATCACTTGGTCAGTACAGTGACCGGCGTGCTGGATCCAGACCGCACGCTGACCGAGCTACTGCGCGATAGCTTTCCCGGTGGATCTATCACTGGTGCGCCAAAAAAGCGAGCGATGGAAATCATTGATGAGCTCGAACCTATTAGACGCTCAGTCTACTGCGGCAGTATTGGCTATATTAGTGCGTCCAATCATATGGACACAAATATCGCCATTCGTACACTGCTCGCCGACAACAATCAGATACATTGCTGGGGCGGTGGCGGTATTGTTGCAGACTCACAAGCTGATAAGGAATTTGACGAGTCTATGAATAAGATTCGTTTGCTACTCGAAACGCTCGAAAACTTATAACCAAAATATTACACAGAGTGAGCGCTGCGCCAATTAGCATCAATTATCTCTCCTTGATCATCCAGTGCAGGATATGACAGCTGGTGCTTTTGACAGTACTTGGCCAGTAGCGGCTGACTCCACTCAAACAGCAGTTGCTGATAGCGACCATTGTCGAGACGCCGCTGTTGATAAAAGCCGGCTTGCTCGCGCTGACGTCTGGCTTCGGCCAAAATAATCGCACAGGCAACACTCACATTAAACGACTCCACCATGCCCAACATCGGTACGGTAATTCTTTTACCGATAAAGGGGGCTGCAGTGTCACTGATACCGTATTTTTCAGCGCCCAGTAATAATGCCGTTGGCTGGGTAAAGTCCACTTCTCTGTAATCGACAACATCTCCTGATGTGTCCGCTGCCACAATCTGATAACCCTCGTTATGCAACCTAGTCAGTGGTTGAGACACATCCTGATAAACATGGGTCTCAACCCACTTATGTGTACCCATGGTAGTGCCGGTATGAGCGCGAAATGTCGCCTCATCAAGTGCTGAATGCACATCCATAATACCCACGGCATCGCAGGTACGGACAATGGCCGAAAGATTTTGCCCTTTATGCACTGAGTCGCTCACCACCGTGAGATCTGGCTGGCGCAAATTGAGCACCTCAACCAATCGTGCAAAACGCTCAGCAGTCATATTGGTCAATCATCACTCGATAAATGGTTACCAAACTCATAGGCTTTGATGACCTCCTCGGCAATAATCTGAATACCCTTCTCGACTATTTTGCCATCTTGCGCATAGGATACCCGAATACATTCCTGCTGATGTTGCCAGTCTGAATTCATACCAGGAAAAAAATTATGCCCTGGCACAACGAGTACACCGCGCATCTTAAGACGCTCATACAGTTCCTGACCAGTGATCGGCAAATCTTGAAACCACAGCCACAGAAAAATCGCACCCTCAGGTCGGTGAATTCGATAAGGAATATCACCTAATGATGCTCTAAATAAATCGACCGCCTGAGTAGCACGCTGTTGATAAAATGGACCGACCAACTCGCGACTAAGGCTGAGAATATCACCAGAACGGAATAACTCTCGGGCCATAGTCGGGCCCAAGTTACCACAAGCCAAGTTAACCACAGTGTTGGCATTACTGTAGGCCTGCACGATGTCCTCACGCGCCACAATAATACCCGTGCGTACTCCGGGAAGGCCGAGTTTTGATAGGCTTAGTACCAGTATGGTGTTGCTATTCCAGTGCGGCTTAGCCTGATTAAATAAAATACCTGGGAACGGTAGACCATAGGCACCATCGATAATCAGCGGGATATCGGCTTGGCGCGCAATCTCATCGAGATGCTCGATCTCACCATCGGTCAACACATTACCTGTTGGATTGGTTGGGCGCGACACACAGAGTGCACCCGTGGATTGAGCCGAAACATCAAGCTCTGAAAAATCTACATGGTATTTAAATAGATTGTCGCCGAGTAATTCTATATCCGGTTTGGTGGCGGTAAAGAAATCAGAGGTCAGCCCTATTTCACCATAGCCAATATATTCTGGTGCTAACGGCAGATGAATTGAGCGATGACTACCATCCGGCATCGCACCCGCCAACATATTGTAGAGAATAAAGAAGGCCGACTGACTCCCATTGGAGATGGCAATATTGTCTGCGCCTAAAGTCCAACCAAATTGTTTTTTTAACAGGCTAGCTATTTGTTGGCGAAACTGCTTATCACCCTGTGGTGACTGGTAAATGCCCATCAAACTATGTAGCTGATCTGGGTCTGCCAACACCGTTTCTAACCGTTGTTTGAAAATCGCCTCGGCTTCGGGAATACGTCCGGGGTTGCCGCCGCCCATAAAAATCATATCTGGATTTTCATTGAGCGCAGTACCCAAGTCATCCATTAACTCAACAATACCGGTAGATGCGGTAAACTTTTCACCAAAATTCGATAACTTCACAATAGATTCCCTGTTGTCATTAGTCTTACTCCATATACCTGAAGGTAAAATTTACCCGAGGCTGTTCTAGCGCTTTAACCTTGGCAATTCGATGTTGCCAATAAGCCTGTATTCCCGCCCCCATCAACAGCAGAGAGCCATGGGGCAAGCTGATAGACAGCCGCTCTTTAGTCTCATTGTGACGCAACTGGAACACCCGCTCAACGCCCAAGCTCAGCGAGGCAATAACCGGTGCTGGACCAAGCTCCTTTTCATCATCCGCATGCCAATCCACGCTATCGCGGCCATTGCGATAGTAATTCACCAAGGCCCGATTGAATCGCTGTTCGGTGACTTGCTCAATAGATAACCTTATCTTATCCATCCAATCCGGAAACCTTAAAGCCTGCATCCGAATACCCGAGTAAGTATAACTGGTGGACGGATCTCCAAACCAATTTTGTAGGCGCGGTATGGGTATCGTCTTACCGACTATTTTAATGCTGTCTTGCCGCCAAGCAGTTTGGTTTATCGCGGTATCTAATAAATCGTCTGCCTGCTGCTGTGATAGCCAATTAGGCCAAAATACAATCTCTGCTGAGCCTAGCTCCGCATTGAGGTGTAATGGGATAATTTGCTTGTCAAATAGCTCCATTGAGCATCACTCGCTACGTTGTTGATCGGCCATAAACACGAGGCTCAATCTCGAGCCGAATATTAAACTTCACCGCCACCGCAGTTTGAATCTCTGCTGCAAGCGTTAAAATATCTGACCCGCTACCACCAAAATTGACCAGCACTAGCGCATGTTTTTCATGCACCCCAACATCACCCACACGCAGCCCAAGATACCCGCATTGATCAATTAACCAGGCCGCAGGAATTTTTATAGCCATATCCTGTTGCTCAAAATGCGGCATATCGCTGTACTGCTCTAACAAGCTGTCACACAATAATTTACTGATAACTGGGTTTTTAAAAAAACTGCCGACGTTAGGTGTTACTGCTGGATCGGGTAACTTTTCTCTACGAATTTGACAGACCGCGGCACTCACCGATTCTGGCGTTGGCTCAGTGCCCTGTAGTGCACTGGCAAGCGCTGGATACTGAATATTCACATCAGCCGTTGTCGATAATAGCAAAGTGACCTCAGTAATAAGGTAGCGATGACCCTCAGCTTGTTTGAAAATACTATCGCGATAGCCAAACTGGCAGGCCTTTCTATCCATCAACAACACTTCGCCAGACTGCGTATCAATCGCTTGCAAACTCACAAACACATCACATAACTCAACACCATAGGCACCAATATTCTGGATTGGTGCTGCGCCGACATTACCGGGTATAAGAGATAAATTTTCCAATCCGTACCAACCCTTCTGGAGGCAATATTGCACCGCCTGATGCCAGTTTTCACCAGCAGCAAAGCTTACATGCACTTGCCCAGAGTCCAGTGGTTGATGTGAAATCCCACGTAAGCAAAGGTATATGACCAAACCAGAGATATCACCCGCTAACACCAGATTACTGCCGCCACCGAGCGCCGTCACTACCAACTGCCGCTCACGAGCGTAGGCAAGAGCTCGCTGTAGCTGCTCGGTGGTCGTCACTGTACAAAAAAATTCTGCTCGCGCAGGTACCGCGAGGCTATTAAATGCCTGTAAATTAGCCTGCTCAATAATCTCTAGCCCTTGCGGTACTGTCACAATCGCATCCTAATATGATCAAGAAGACCTCCGCAGGCATCTTCAACTAATGCCAGCACCAGAGAGAACCCCTGGTCGCCACCATAATAGGGGTCTGGCACTTCGTTTATTTCGGCAAATGATGTCGTCACTGTATAGTCGAGCATCAGTCCGAGGTGACCGCTGTATGCTGCAGGGCACATTGCTTGAAGATTAGCGAGATTGTCATGATCCATAGCCAGAATATAGTCAAAGTGATCAAAATCATCCGGAGTTACCAGTCGCGCGCGCAGGGAGGACATATCATAACCGCTCTGTGCCGCCACAGCGCAGGTACGTTGATCAGGTGCATGGCCGATATGCCAATCTCCTGTACCCGCAGAGTCCACCTCAATGTGTTCAGCTAAGCCACTGTTGTCTACCAATGCTTGAAACACTGCATGTGCAGTGGGTGAGCGGCAGATATTGCCAAGACAGACAAATAGCACTGATAGTTTACTCATCGCAAAACCAAAATTATTTAATTCTATTTATAGATAATTACTACAAACTATTGATTTATAGTGATTTTATAAAATTTATTGTCGCCTCTAAATCCTGCTCGGTATCAACACCAGCTGGCACAACCTCGCAGGCATCCGCAATATGAATGCCCACACCATTAGCCATAAAACGCAATTGCTCAAGGCTCTCAAAACGCTCTAAATCAGCGGCCGGCCATGCGACAAAGCGTCGCAATTCAGCAACCTTATAGGCATAGAGGCCTATATGCCGGCGCGCAATAAACGGCTCAGGCAACGAGCTCTGCGAGCGCTGAAAATGATCCCTAGGCCAAGGTATTGGCGCGCGACTAAAATACTGCGCCATCCCCTGCTGATTAGCGACCACCTTAACAATGTTGGGATTAAGTAATTCCTCTGCAGAAACCAGCGGCTCACATAATGTCGCCACACCGGCCGTGGTTGCGGAGGCTAAATTGCCTGCCACTTGATCTATCACCTGCGGTGGAATTAGTGGCTCATCACCCTGCACATTGACAATAACCTGCTTGTCGCCCAAGCCTAATAGCTCGGCTACTTCTTGCAACCGATCAGTACCAGAAACGTGATCCTCTCTGGTCATACACACCTCAGCGCCAAAATCAGTTGCGGCGCTGTATATACGCTCATCATCGGTCGCAATGACCACACGAGCTGCCTGACTCTTTCGAGCCTGTTGCCAGACATGCTGAATCATCGGCAGTCCAGCAATATCTCTGAGTGGCTTACCGGGCAACCGAGTTGAAGCAAAGCGCGCTGGTATCACAACAATAAACGACATAATAGTGCCCTAGGCCTGCGGCCCTTCCAAGGATTTAAGTCGCAGCAATAACTGGTCGACAAATGAGCTCGGCAAAGTAGTTTCCACATCTAGCACCCACAGATTATCGGTCACTACATCAATCAGTTTTACCGCATCTTTGGCGGTAATAATTACCGGTTTATTATCGTCAAAGGTTACATCGGACAGGCGCAATGATCGATGATCATCTTTCGCATGAAGCTTTACACTAAGACCCAATGACTCAAGCGTAGCGGCAAATCGCTGTGGATTGCCTATCGCGGCCACCGCATTAACAGCACTGCCCTCAGCCCAACGTTCTGGGACAACCTCACGGCCAGAAGCGAGATGACGGAAGCGTTGCGGTAACAATTGAATCTGCGCATCGGCAGTGGTCACTGCGGTGCCTCCGTTGGCCACCACAAAGTCCACTTCATGCAATCGTTGCATTGACTCTCGCAGCGGCCCAGCGGGCAATAAGCGTTGGTTACCCAAGCCTCTAGCCGCATCGACTACAGCAATTTCTACATCCCTATGCAAGCGATAATGCTGTAAACCATCATCAGTTAGCACCGCATCCACGCGATAAGTTGCTAATAAGTATTCAACAGCGCGGTTTCGATCAGGATCTACCACCACTGGACAATCGAACTGCGCGGTCATACGCGCGATAAGTAACGGCTCATCACCGCACTCTTTGGCGCAGGTATCTGGGCATACCAATAATGGATAATCAATGGCCTGACCACCGTAACCACGACTGACTACGCCGACCTTTAATCCTCGCTCAGCCAGCGCCTTTACCAGCGCGATAACCAAAGGTGTTTTACCGCTGCCCCCCACAGAGATGTTACCCACCACCACAACGGGAGCAGTATAAGGACTGCCTTGGAAGCGGTATTGCAGCCAAGCTCGCCTAAGGTGCGCTAGAGAGCCAAACAGCCAAGAGATCGGCACCAATGGCCACAACCAAGCGCTATTGCTATACCAGGCGCCGACCAGCTTGCGTTCGAGAGAGAGTGACTCTTTCATCGACAACGTTAGTTTACCGATTCATCAAATTGATTTTGATAAAGTTGAGCATAGCGGCCTTGAAGGCTTAATAGCTCAGCGTGATTGCCCTGCTCAATAATACTGCCCTGCTCCATAACCAAAATCCGATCCGCTTTTTCTACAGTACTCAATCTGTGCGCAATAACAAATGTGGTACGGTTTTTCATCAACTGCTCAAGCGCCGCCTGTATATGGCGCTCGGAATCAGTATCCAGCGCTGATGTTGCCTCATCGAGAATCAGAATAGGTGCATTTTTTAACACCGCCCGAGCAATGGCAATACGCTGTCGCTGTCCTCCCGACAACATGACACCATCATCGCCAATACAGGTACTGTAACCCTCGGACAACTGCTCAATAAAATCATGGGCATGAGCAACTTCGGCGGCCGCCTGTATCTGCTCATTAGAGCTTCCAGCCAGCTCTCCATAAGCGATATTATTGGCGACAGTGCCGTTAAATAGCGTTACATTTTGACTCACGATAGCAATATGACGGCGCAGATTACTTAGAGAAAAATCATTAACATCGGTGGAGTCGAGCAAAATACTGCCTTCAGCATGATTGTAAAAACGCGGTATAAGGCCAACCAATGTTGTCTTGCCGCTCCCAGAAGAACCCACCAAAGCAATGGTCTCACCAGGTTTTACCGAAAAATTAATATCCTTTAACACCTGCCGCTCTGTGCCAGGATAGCTGAAATTTATCTTGCGAAACTCAAACTGACCCTGCACCGATTCACGGACAACCGACCCTTGATCAACCTCAGGCGCACTATCAATAATGTCAAAAATCGACTCCGCGGCAGCAATCCCCTTTTGAATCGCACTATTAACCTCTGTCAGCTGTCGAATTGGTTTAATTAATATGCCAGAGGCAACCAAAAAGGTAATAAAACTGCCAGTAGTCATGGTCTCAAGAATCACTGGATTAAGCATAAAACCAGTAATCGCACCAAAGGTTAACGACACGATCAACATGACCAAAGGGTTACTTAAGCCCTCGGTTAAGGCCATTTTCATAATTTGCCGGCGATTGCTATGACTCGCTGTCTCCATACGCTGACGCTCAGTTTCTTCACCACCAAACATGCGTACTTCTTGATAGCCATTGACCACTTCTTGAGAAACATGGGTTACATCACCCATGGCGGATTGAATCCTTGAGCTAATTAAACGGAAGCGCTTGCTGATCACCACCACAATAAATGCGATAACTGGCATCACCGCAATAAAAAACAGCGTTAACTTCCAGTTTACATAGAACAGATAAGCCAGCAAACCAATAACTAAACTACCTTGCTGCAACAGTGTTTTCACTGCTTTAGTGCCGGCTTCAGTAACCTGTTGAACATTAAACGTAATCACCGACACTAGGTGACCTGACATGGAGCGGTCAAAAAACTCGAACGGCAGCTTTAGATACTTTTGCATTATTTCAGTGCGCAATTCATGCACCAAATAGCTGGCAACATAGGCGAGACCGTAACTGCCGATTAAGTAGCCAATACCACGCACAACACTGACCACCACTAAAAGAATAGGTATTACCAACCATTGATTACCCACTAGCAAATCGCCTAACAAAGCGTGGGCCACTGATGCCGTTATACCGGAACTGGGGAGCTCACCGAGATCAGCGTTTGCACCGGTCATAGCCCCCACAGTATCAGTGATATAGCCAAGCAAATCGACAAAGGCCACCTCGGCAAGAGAGTGCATTACAAGGCCCAGAACACTTACTAAAAATGCCAACCAATAACGGCTGACATAACCAATCAGCCTAGCGTATGTTTTCGCCCCATTTGGGGCTTTGTGCTGTGACATAAAGTTAATGCTCTTTCGTTACCGAGTAACGATATATATCCACTTAAATACCAACCGTTCGCTGCTAAATGCCGCCTTTCTATGGCTGCGGCAACGATCATTGTGGTGTCGATCTGTGTGCTGTAGGGTGTTTATCAAGTAAAGCCATCAGCCTATGTTTATGCTCAATCCTTAAGCCCATTTTCATTGCCAACTTTAACATAAACCATCTCAGATCAACATGTTCCTGAACTGCTCTTAGCGCCACCAAAATTGCCAACCATCATCGCGAGCACTAGTGATCTGCAAATTACCCGATGACTGCCAACGAAAACTTAATGCGCCCTGCTCAGCGGTGTGCCACAGCCGGCTTCCCACGCCGCTATAACGCGCAACAATCTGACTATGAGGATGACCAAAATGATGCCGGTAACCCGCTGAGAAGACCACATGCTTGGGACGCATAGTATCGACAAAATCAATGGTGGATGATGTTTTACTGCCATGATGCGGTGCCACCAATACTGTCACTGGCTGACTTACTTGCGCAGTTATAAGCGGTTCAGCTGTGGCCTCAATATCACCGGGCAGTAAAATACGCTGATCACGCCATTCAATTAACATAACGCAAGAGCTATTATTGCCGGATAACTGACTGTCTTTTAAGGGACTGAGAATAGATAGCCGAACAGTATCAGTAATTGTCTTTAACGATAAAAATTCTCGCGATTGATGTTGCCATGTCCATCGCTGACCCGATCGGCATTTGGTCTGCCGAGGCCCATGAGACATTGGTGGAGTGAAATCTACACCATAAACCCCTTGCTCGACTGCTACAGAGTCTATAAGTCCCTGATAGCCACCAGCATGATCGCCATCATCATGACTGACCACCAGCAGATCAATATGATCGATCCCTCTGGATCGTAGGTAGGGCGCAATAATACCGGAGCCACCGTCAAATGCTGCACTGTAGCGGGCGCCGGTATCATACACCAGTGTGCGTGTCTGTGTTTCCACAACAACTCCAAGCCCCTGCCCCATATCCAGTACTGTCAGACGCAGTGGCGGCTTTCGCTCAGGCGCCAACAATACTGAGCACAGCGGCAAGCAGCATAAGATCCTACCCGGCAGACCTCGTGGTACCAATAATCCGATCACAGCGAATATGGCCGCCAATAGCAACAGAGGCCCGATGGCTACCGGAGAGGTAATTAGTCCCACCGACTGAGGAATTTGCTGCAGAAGCCACCATAGTACGGCAATCGATGTATCAGCTAGTCGCCACAGTGCATCGGCAAGTTCGGGAGTGAAAAAAAACGCCAGACTGGCGAGCAAACAAATAGGCACGGTAATAAAAGATACCCAAGGTACCGCCAGCACATTGACTAATGGCGCAAGCCATGAGGCCTTACCCATAAATAACAGACTCGGCACCAGTAGCACTAGCATCAATGCCACTTGAGCGGCGATCATTGAGTGCAGCGACACTGCCGTTGATTTTGGATACCAAGGGAGAAACCAAAATAACAACAACCCGACTGCTACAAAAGAAAACCAGAAGCCCGCATCAAGAGTCGCTAGAGGTTGATCTAATGCGATCAAACACAGTGCCCATACCAAACAACTGGATGGGACTATGCGTCGGTAAAGTAATTTTGCCAACATAACCAATGTCACAGCAATTAATGCTCTCTGACTGGGCAGAGAAAAACCCGCTAGCAAGCTGTAATAGGTTGCGATAAAAAAACCACTCAGTGGTGGTAGCCAGTGACCGAGCATCGACTGACCATACAACCCAGATAACCGAGCTATTATTGAACCCAACCCACTCCCCAGCATCGCTATCAGACCGATATGAAGACCGGAAATCACCAATAAATGCACGATACCTAAGCGGGCTAAATTATCCCATTGCTGTGTGAGTTGCTGCTTGTCACCAACACTAAGCGCCAAGATAACGCCGGTATTGTGCAGTTCCAATTGATTAATTCGCTGGACAATAGTGGCTCGCCAATAGTCTAGCTTGCCCAATAAGCTGCGGCTCTTTGTACAATGGCGCACAGGTTCAGTAACAGAGCCCGTCGCCGAAACACCCTGACGCAATAGCCAGCTCTGGTAGTCAAACCCAACGGAATTGAGCATCCCTCTGGGCCGCCTAAGACGCACCGAGAATTGACAATAATCCCCCGACCGAAGCGTCTGCCGTAACTCTTTTTGACTGTACCAACTTAACAGAACGCGGTGTAAATGAGGCTGTTGCTCAACGCTATCGACCGCCACTGTGAAGCGGCTGCGGCGCTCATCGCTCTGCACCAAGCCAATCACCGTGCCTGTCAACGACAACACTGCAGTATCCAAATGTGCGGGCAGTTGATGATCCAGTAGACGATAGCCTGACCAGACGCCCCACAGGCTACCCCAGGCAACACACAGAATAACGAGCAATAATTTGTTTAACCGCCAGCGCAAAAAACTACAGCCAATAATCAGCGATAGCACTGATATCAGACCAAAATAACAGATAAAGTCTGGCAACTGTGGCCACCATGCAACCGAAAATATCCCTGTACTTATTGCCAGCAAAAAGCGCATGCTGTGTCCCTGCTTGCAGATAAAAATCAGCCTGTTACAGTCTTCCTATTGAGGCCGATATTGGTTTATTGTAGGGAATGCGAAATTTACAAATGATAATCACCACCACAAAGTGATGAAAAACCTACTTGTTATTTATCACAGTCAATCTGGCAATACAGAAAAGCTAGCGCAAGCCGTATTAGTCGGCTGCCAGCAGGAACCCGATATTGATGTTCGACTACAGCGCGCCTTTGACAGCGGACTGGATGATCTCCTATGGGCTGACGGATTACTTTTTGGCACTCCAGAAAACTTCGGCACTCTGTGTGGTGCGCTTAAGGATTTTTTTGACCGCACTTATTATCCTGCACAACCCCATGAACTGAATCTGCCCTATGGCCTATTTATCAGTGCCGAGAACGATGGTACTGGCGCGGTGCGAGATATTGATCGAATCGCCAAAGGTTACCCTCTGCGTAAAATAGCCGAACCATTGATAGTCAAGGGCACCATTGACGGTACGCACCTTCAAACAGCGGAAGAGTTCGGCCTGAGTATGGCGGCGGGCTTGGCATTGGGGATTTTTTAATTATGGCGAAATGTCACAGAGAAATGTAAATTTATGTCTAAGGGGCTAATATTAACCGGCGGTGGCGCGCGCGCAGCCTATCAGGTGGGCGTACTCAAGGGCATTGCCTCGATTTTACCGCGATCTGTCTACAATCCCTTCCCGATTATTTGCGGTACCAGTGCTGGGGCCATCAATGCGCTATCAATTGCGGGGCGCGCTGGGCCCTTTAGACTGCGCACTAAAAAACTGGAGGCCATTTGGCACAATTTGCACGCAAGCGACGTGTACCGCACTGACTTTTGGGGCGTGACTGCCAATGTATTCCATGTTCTCGCCTCCTTTCTTCACAGTGGTTATGGTATCGGTCGACCCATCTCATTGCTGGACAACGCACCTCTGCGCCACTTATTAGAAAGCTACGTTCGATTTGACTATCTAGATACTGCGGTCGCCAACGGCGAACTCGAGGCAATTGCCATCAGTGCCATGAGTTATGGTTCTGGCCAATCTGTAACCTTTTTTCAAGGTCAGGACAGCATTAAACCTTGGACAAGAGCGCGACGCCGCGGCGAAAAAACCACGATTACTATTGATCACCTTATGGCGAGCACCGCCATACCCAGTCTTTTCCCTGCCGTTAGTATCGATAATAGTTACTACGGTGATGGCGCTGTACGGCAGCTTAAACCAATCAGCCCCGCACTACATATGGGGGCCAGACAGCTATTGATAATCGGCGTTAGCGATAATGCCACCAGTAAACCCACTCAAAACACTGCCGACCATTCACCTTCCATTGCGCAAATCGTTGGTCATATGTTTAATAGCGCGTTTATTGATTCAGTAGAAAGTGATCTCGAAACCCTACGCTCCATCAACCGACTCGCCAATGCGGTACCCGAGTCGTTGCGAGTCAATAATGGGATTACGGATCTCAATCCAATAGAAGTACTGTCCATATCGCCAACGCAATCGATTGATCAAATTGCCAAGGATCATATTGATGAGTTGCCTCGCTCGCTTAAACTATTTCTGCGTCTCACTGGCGCCAATGCTCAGGGCGGAGGCACTAGTGCCGCAAGCTATCTATTATTCGAACCTGGTTTTTGTCGACAACTGATAGAGTTAGGTTTTCAAGATGCTTTAGCCCAGCAAGCGGATATCGAACAATTTTTCAGCGATAGGTAACTGCTGACAACGAGACGCTACAGATATATCACATAATCAATTATGCAAGACAAAAAAAACGCAAAACCGAGGTTTTGCGTTTTTTAATATGGAGCGGGAAACCGGGTTCGAACCGGCGACCTGTACCTTGGCAAGGTACCGCTCTACCAACTGAGCTATTCCCGCAGATGCCTTCACTGGCGTCAAATAAAATGGCGTCCCGTAGGGGAGTCGAACCCCTGTTACCGCCGTGAAAGGGCGGTGTCCTAGGCCTCTAGACGAACGGGACGTAGGCTGTAACTACGACTAGAAAGTGCATAAGGGGCAGCAGACGCTAGCCTTTTATGCTTAATTGAAGTCCGATCTCAAGGAAATCAAATCTTACTTCAAAATCTTATCTACCCTCTCACTTATCTTTCACTTAAGCGAGGGCGGCATTATAAACAAAGTTTGTTGGTTCTCAAGTCTTTTTGGCAAATAAAAACAATAGACAATAAAAAGCATCAAAAGTGAGACTTCTCCACGGCTACAGACCTATTTCAGCCTGTTGCTCCGAGTTGATTGCTGATCGAATTAATTGCGTCGCGGACACAACCCATGAAGGTCTATCACTCAGTATCACCCTCAACAATGAGTACCATAATCATTTCTAATAAGCGCCTGAAAACCACTGGATTCACTATATTCGCCGAGGAAATTCTTTACATTGACAAGGCAGACACAAATGACCGTTCGAAGTGGAGCCGAAAAAACCATATAATATTGCACTATCTGTGTCATAACTATAACGGCAACAGCATGAATAACAATAAAAAACAGTCTAATTTCAATAAATCTGTGTGCGTATTGCTGTTAAGCGCAGGTCTGATGTCTTGCTCTGATACCACAATGGAGTCATCTAGTGGGTCATTCAGTCAATCATATACTGGTTCATTCAGTGCCGCCGCAGATGTTCACCTAGATAAGACCGTTATTCAAGAAACCATTGACATAGACAAAATCTTAGCCACCTCCAACGCTGGCGCCTTGGGCGGCAATAATGTTCTTTTCGAAACTGAGACCGAGTTATTAGATCGTCAAACCATAGCCGCGCCCAGAGCGATTTCAGAGCCAGAGATTCAAGAGCGAAATGCCTATTACGGCGATATGCATGTACATACCGCCTACTCTTTCGATGGCTATGCGTTTGGAACCCTAGCAACACCCTATGACGCCTATCGCTTTGCCAAAGGAGAAGTTATTAAAAACCCTGCAGGCTTTAATATGCAGCTCACTAAACCAATGGACTTTTACGCCGTTACTGATCATGCCGTGTTCTTGGGTTTGCTAAAAGCAGCAGCAGATACTTCTAATAATTTTTCTAAAAACCCATTCGCAGAGCCCTTCCATAACTTCAATGCGCCGGAAAACTTTGACACCGATTTTTTCAGTAGAACCAAGCGGCTTGTGACATTTGCAAGCTTTACTCCCAATGCTATCAAAGGCATCAGCGACGGCAGTTTAAGACGTGAAGAAGTTCTCGGGGTAGTGAGAAGTGCCTGGGAAGATACGGTGAATGCTGCAGATCAATTTAACGATCCCGGACGTTTCACCACCTTCGCTGCCTATGAATATACAACGTCTACTGCTGATATGGGTAATTTACACCGCAACGTTATCTTTAAGGGAACAGAAAATCTGCCCCGTGAGCCCTTTTCTCGGGCCCACTCGCCTAATCCAGAAGACCTCTGGAGCTGGATGGATGAACTTAGGAGTAAGGGCGTTGAGAGCTTGGCTATACCCCATAACTCAAATGCATCTAATGGCGAGATGTTTAAAGCTACCGACTGGAATGATAAACCCTTTAATGAGGCTTACGTAAAGAAGCGCCTTAGAAATGAACCAATCATAGAGATAACCCAAATAAAAGGAACCTCTGAAACACATCCTATTTTATCAACACGTGATGAATGGGCCGGTTTTGAAATTGCGCCTTACCGAGTTGCAGCAGCTGCCCTTAGCAAAATCGATGGCTCCTACGCACGGCAAGCAATGCTGAATGGCCTAAAACTTGAGCTACAAGGTGTTGGCAATCCTTACCAATTTGGTTTTATTGGTTCTAGCGACACCCATCAAGCGGGCACCGAGAATGATGAAGATGCATTTGTTTCCAAACTTGGCGTATTGTCAGGCCAACCATGGCAAAGAGGCTCTACGCCGATAACAGGAATCAATGGCCAACTTACTTATTACGGTAATAAATTATTATCGACGGCTTTCCCCTCGCCATTTGGTAAAAATATGTACGTTAAGATTGACGGCAATATCTATACTGGTGCGTCTGCCCCTACATATGGAGCCTCTGGTTTAGCCGCAGTATGGGCTGAGGAAAACACCAGAGACGCTATATACAGTGCCTTTCGTCGTAAAGAGGTATTTGCAACATCAGGCCCTCGATTAAGAATTCGTTTATTCGCCGGATACGATTTTGATCAGACTATGCTCACAGCGCCGGATGGCATTGAACAGGCCTACAGCAAAGGTGTGAGTATGGGAGGCACTCTATTGGCACAAGATACGGCACTCAACGATATGCTGTCGCCAGGATTTCTGGTCATGGCTTCAGCTGATCCAGACAGCGCACCCTTGCAACGCCTGCAAATAATCAAAGGCTGGATAGATGCAGATGGCACTACCCATGAGGATGTTATTGATATCGCCTGTGGCGGTGGCGCTGCGGTCAACGCTGAAACCAATCGCTGCCCGGATAATGGTGCCCGAGTTGATATCTCTAATTGCATGATTAGCCCTGCTACTGGTGCCACAGAGTTATCAGCCCTGTGGCACGACCCAAACTTCAAGCCAGATCAACGTGCATTTTATTATGCCCGTGTTCTTGAAAACCCAACCTGTCGATGGTCGACTTGGGATGCCATTCGTGAAGGTTTCGCACCAAGGCCCGATTTAGCGCCCACTATTCAGGAGCGTGCATGGTCTTCGCCTATCCAGTATATGATTAAATAAAAATCTTAAGGCTATATTTTTGGGTTGCAACATGATTAATGGGTTTTAGCGCGTTCGTGTAATGGATGATTTATGCTGAGCAATATAACCATTGGGGCTCTTGCATCTTTATAACAAGCATACAAGGTTTATCGAAAAACCATCAAATAAGCAGATACTCTATTGCTAATATTCTATTTACAGCGACAACTGAGTAATAGATGTTGACTACAAAGCTCGGGACTCGGCAAACACTTTATTTTCATTTCATCGTGCCCAAATGCCGCGGGATTAGCTACAATGCGCCGATAAACCAACGATAACCATGCGTAGTTAACTAATGACCGATTTATTAAAATCCCTCAAGCTAGCAGATGTCTGTTATGACATTCGTGGCCCCGTGCTCGATCACGCCAATTGGCTGGAAGATCAGGGCCAGAAGGTGATCAAACTTAATATTGGCAACCCTGGTGCATTTGGCTTTGATGCGCCCGATGAGATATTCCAAGATGTAATTCAAAATCTTCGCGAGGCGCAGGGTTATAGCCATAGCAAGGGCTTATTTTCTGCTCGAAAAGCAGTGATGCAGCGTTATCAGTCGCAGGGGATTGAGGGCGTTACTGTAGAAGATGTGATTATGGGCAATGGCGTTAGCGAGCTGATTGTAATGGCTATGCAGGCGCTACTTAACCCTGGTGATGAGATATTAATCCCCTCCCCTGACTATCCGCTATGGACTGCTGCCGTTTCAATGGCTGGCGGAACACCTGTCCATTATCGTTGCGATGAGCAAGATAACTGGCAACCTGATATGCAGGATATCGAGTCAAAAATCAACTCAAACACCAAGGGCATAGTGATTATCAATCCCAACAATCCCACTGGTGCCGTTTATTCTGAGACAATCTTAAAACAATTGGTAACCACCGCTGAGCACAATAATCTCGTGGTATTTGCCGATGAGATATACGACCGAATTATTTATGATGATGCCGTGCATATTCCTCTTGCCTCGCTTGTCAATGAGGTGCTGTGCCTAACCTTTAATGGCTTATCTAAGACCTATCGAATGGCTGGCTTTCGCTCGGGCTGGATGCTGATAAGTGGCGCCAAGGAAAGCGCTGGAGATTATATTGAGGGGTTGGAAATGCTCGCATCTATGCGCTTGTGCGCTAATGCTCCTGCTATGCTGGCTGTGCAAACGGCACTGGGTGGTCGACAGAGTATCGATGATTTAATATCCCCCGGAGGCCGCCTCTATGAGCAACGCAATCTAGCCCATCAGCTAATTACTGCAATACCGGGAGTAAGTTGCGTCAAGCCGCAATCGGCGATGTATTTATTTCCAAAACTCGACCCAGAAATATATCCGATTGTCGATGATGAGCAATTTGTGCTTAACTTACTTAGGGAAGAGCGTATTCTAATGGTTCAGGGCTCGGCCTTTAACTTGGCAGATACACAACATTTTCGTATTGTATTTTTGCCTGCTGCCGATCAGTTAACTGAATCCATTGACCGATTCGCCCAGTTTTTAGCGCGTTTACGCGCTTAATCGTCAAATTATCTGAACACAAATGGAGTTAACCTATGGCTAAGGACAACCAACAGGACACGGAAGAAAAGCGACCGGAACCCAACTTTAATGGTGCAGCCATTATTGATGAACATGGCAAGGAAACGCTAATTACTGAAGAAATGATTAGAGATGCCTGCGATTCAGTCGAGGATGGTAAAGCCTAATTTTTCACAGTCTGCTGCATACGCACTATCTCGCGTAACAGCGTAGTGCGTAAACTCTTGTCTAACTGGGTAGTCTTTACGCAGTTGGTCAAAGCTTTTTGATACTGGTGTGTTGCTATCATTGATAGCAACACGCATGCGTTTATCATCAAGAGCGATATCATAGCTGTGTAAGATAGCTTGGTTTAAGTTATCCACATCAATGGGTGATAAAGCTCCTTCACTATGTTGTTGGTTATCTGGTTCACCCAATCCTATCCAGTGATGAAATGCTCTGTGAATCATGGCGGTGCCGTTAATTTTACCCTCAAGACTATAACCCGCTATATGCGGCGTAGCCAAGGCCACTAGACCCACTAGGTCCCTATCTACTTGAGGTTCTGACTCCCAAACATCCAGTGCAACCTGCCCCGCAAAACCCTGTTTATAAGCCTCTAGCAACGCGTGATTATCAATAACAGCGCCACGACCGGCATTAATCAACAAGACATCTGCATTAAGGGACTGCAGAATATTTTCATCAAATAAATGATAAGTGGGGTAGTCGCCATCAACCGTCAGTGGTGTGTGTAGACAAATAATATCGCAGGCGGTTACAGCCGTTAAATCACTCAGATCAACGATATCATCAATGTTTAGAAACGGGTCATAGACGGCACAACTCACACCTAAATCGATAAGCCGTCTGTACAAACGTCCACCGACATTACCACAGCCTACAATACCTACAGTCTTTTGGCGCCAATCGGGCATCAAATGGCTCATAACCGCTAAATCATACTGCACCACGGCCTCTGCATTACAGCCCGGAGCATAAGTAAATTCAATTCCAGCTTCTGCTAGATACTCTGTGTCGATATGATCGGTACCAATAGTCGCTGAACCGACAAAACGCACGGCACTACCATCTAATAAATGGCGGTCAACGTCAGTGACAGAGCGCACCAGTAACACGTCAGCCTCACGCACATCAGCAGCAGTGATCTCGCGGCCAGGCAGAAGGCTCACATTGCCAAAGGGCGCAAAAAGCGCCTCTACCAAAGGCATATTCTGATCAGCAACAATATTTAACATATCCACTCGCCTATTTGATTAACTGTAACCCGAAGAGCTCAGGTCGCGCTGCTTTAGCTGGGATGCTTTCGATACAAAAGCGGTTGCAAAACCCATCTCCTCACAGAAAATATCAAACGCGTCACAATAAATTCCTCGCCAACCAATTTGGCTAGCATTGGGTGCTTCTTCAATATCAGTCACAATAGTGGCCAGCCTGCGCGATAACAATAGCTGGTCACGATGATCATTAAATTTATCTGCTAGCTTTTTAGCTCCACGAATAGGCAAGTCTTGTAACTGGTCAAGATGCGCCAAAATATCATTAACCGAACGAAAATGAGACAGTAACTGTTTGGCTGTTTTAGCACCCACACCCGGAATACCAGCGATATTATCGCTACTGTCACCCACTAGAGCTAGGTAATCTGCCATTTGCCCACAGCCTAATTGCAATTGAGACTCAACCTGCTCACAAGTCTGAGGTGGCAATTTTCCAAAATCCCAGTATAGATCGCCCGGTTGAATAAGCTGGGTAAGATCTTTATCACGGCTGACGATAACCGGCTGGCCATTTGCCTCCCTAACATTGGCGGCAACAGCACCAATCAAATCATCGGCCTCATAAGTCGTCGATGCCATCTCACTAACACCGAGAACCCGGCATAATTGTCGACACGCATTGAGCTGAAATGCCAATGCATCATCCGGCAGCTCTCGATTCGCTTTATAATCGCCGCACAGCTTGTGCCGGAAACCGGACCCCAGGCTTTCATCGAAAGCACAAAATAGATAATCCGGCTGCTTTTGCCGCAATATATCCAATAGGAAGGCAGTAAAACCATAGATAGCATTGGTCGGATATCGCGATTGCTGTGCTCGCCAATTGTCCGGCAAAGTAAAATAGCTACGGAAAATATAAATCGAGGAATCAATTAAAAAAGCTTGCATAAGGTCTGTCTTGATTATTGATAATATGTTCGGTCTTTGGGATTAGCCACACCAAATGTCTCCGCTAGTGCGTCCAACATTTGCTGTGCCCTAATGGGCAATGCGTCAGGGCCACACCATAACTCAACCTGTTTACTCACCGACTTAGCAAACTCATTGCTTGGCGACAACTGGCCGCTACTGAGATTATCTACACTAAGGCAAAATGGCTGTCCACAAGCCACCGAAAACATCCATTCCAAAGCCTGTGGCTTGACTTCTGCCGCCTCAAATAGTCGCTGTTGCTCTACATTGCGGCCATCTGGTTCATACCAGTATCCAAAGTCCTCTAATTGGCGTCGCCGCTGACCTGCAAGGCACCAATGGGCTATTTCATGTAATGCACTGGACAGATAGTCTTCACGAAAACACAGACGATGATAGTCATAACCACCATCGCCCACTTGTGCCGGTAGATAAATCGGCTCTGGGGCGCCGGCAATTAGGCGAGTCTGATAGGATGCATAAAATAACCCATCAAATATATTCACCAAAATAGTTAGTGGCGCATTTTCCGAATCGAAAGCGATCAAGACCACTCCACCGATTCGGCGAGGCATTGCGACTGATTAATCCGCTCCCAATAGTCCTCACTTAGAAAGTCACGACCCGCTAATAGGTGGTCTAGGTACCAACGTGCCGGTAAAATATGATCGTCCAGTACTGCAGGATTGGCTACATAAATCCATGCTGGTTGCAAACCATGGTCAGTTTGAACATTAAAAATTTCTCGGCTATAACGCCATGGAGCTCCCTCATGAGGATCCAGCTTAATAATCTCCGCTAATGACATCAGCTCATACAAGACTCCCTCAATGCGCTCAGACCGAGCCCAAACCATATTGGCACAAGCCAAATTATCATCACGCCGCGAACGTTTATTAAAACGCAAGCCAAAGCCATCTAACCAAGCTCTGGTGGCGGAGAGTACCTGCATATCTCGGCCCTGCATACGCTCCTGATTCATATTTGAACCATAAGCAAAGTAGAACTGTGTTGGGGAATTATTTTTCAATGGAGATACTCATATCAGGATTGTTACAGGATAGTTTACAACAATTGTGATCATCCCTATAACCCTGCATCTCAATTGCCGCAACACCACTATTATAAGAAAAAACACTAATTGTTGTGCTTTGCTAAATTCTAGAGTACCTTATGTAGTGTTAGTGATTTGTGCTGTCAACTGCTCCTAGGAGATTTATCTATGCCCAATATGGCGTTTGATTCCCCGCAAGACAATGTGATTGATATCTTTACACGCAAACCCCTCTCTGAACTCTCTAATAATAAACTCATTCGTATTGCTCCAGAACTCGATGGCTTAGAAATGCTATACAGCAATGCGGAGAACCCCCAAAAACTATTCTCAATCAAAATATTAGCCTGGGGCTTACGCCTTAGCGGAGAAGTCGTTGGTCTGGTCCCATGGCTAGATGAGTTGGTTGCCTGTGATGAAATCAATGACCCTCTTAATGGCCAATGGCAGGGATATTATGATCAAGGTGTCGATGAGCTTTTCTTTGCCGCGCCTTTGCACAAAGTTGTCGAGCTGGAAACCGCAGCTGATTATTACGAGTACCAGTGTGACTCTGACCGAGAAATTATTCAGGAAGTACCGGACAGTATAGGAACCCACGCCGTACTCTCGACTGACGGTTTCCACAGTATCACGCTTAAGGAAGTTGTCAGTTGGCGACTACTTCAGAATGGCTGTATTCAAGCTATGCTGATCGATGAGGACAAGGTGGTCAACACACCAGTACTACCGGGTGATAGTTGCCTGTACGTGGCGGACAAAAACGAAGATTTCAAGTATTTCTTCCAGCATCATATCGCCAACCAATTAAAGTCGCAGAATCCGGAGGCAATGGCAGCGATAGCACTATTGGAGGAAAGCTAAGCTAATCAGAATTTCCGTAGGACATTAAGCGCTGGTAACGACGCTCCAATAGCTCATCCATTGGGATCGCCTGCAATTCCTCAAGCTGGGCACTGAGATGATCTTTTATTGTTGCACTCATAGCGTCGATATCGCGATGAGCGCCACCCATAGGCTCGGGGATGGTGTCGTCTACAATCCCTAGGTTTTGTAGGGTATCAGAGGTTACACCCATTGCTTCGGCAGCTTGGGGCGCTTTCTCGCTGGTCTTCCAAATAATATTGGCACAGCCTTCTGGCGAGATAACAAAGTAGGTGCTGTACTGCAACATATTGAGTTTATCACCCACACCAATAGCCAGTGCGCCACCCGAACTACCTTCACCTATAACAGTGCAAATAATGGGGGTTTTTAGACGTGACATCACCGCCAAGTTGCGGGCAATGGCTTCAGATATATTACGCTCCTCCGAATCAATACCAGGATAGGCTCCGGGGGTATCAATAAGTGTAAGAACAGGCATCTTGAAACGCTCAGCCGTTTCCATCAGTCGCAATGCCTTGCGGTACCCCTCAGCCTTTGGCATACCAAAATTGCGCATGACCTTTTCATTAACACCGCGACCCTTCTCTTCACCAATAACCATAACTGGTTTGCCATTAAGTCGTGCGACACCACCAACAATGGCATTATCATCACCAAAATGTCGATCACCGTGCATCTCTTCCCAATCGGTAAAAATACGCTGGATATAGTCTAGGCTGTAGGGACGTTGGGGGTGACGGGCAACTTGAACAACTTGCCATGGGCTCAGCTTAGCGTAAATACTCTCAGTGAGCTTGCGTGATTTATCGCGCAGTTTGGCAACTTCTTCCGCAATATTCAGTTCGTTATCGTTGCCAACTAAATGCAATTCTTCGATTTTTGCTTCCAACTCAGCGATTGGTTGCTCAAAAGAAAGGTAATTTAAATTCATGGCTGAAGTATCTCTACGGCGGACTGGCGGGCATTTTAACATCTCTGCGCGCGACTGCCAGCCTGTTATGGTCGTAATCGTCAACGATACTGCAGGCTAACGTTATTTTTTCCAAAATCTTCTCGTAATCGAGCAATAAGTTCGTCTTTTGGTTGCACCAACCATTGCTTACCCAAATTTAACTGCCCCACAGCACGGGGCACAGTGTATTCCAAGGCAATCGGACAGTTCCCGTCTTTAAACTCACTGACAATACCATGTAGCTGTTCCACCCAATCTTCTGCCACCTGCGATTGCGAAATCGTTAGTTGCAGCCTATTAACCTTGCTACAACGGGCTTCATAAATAGATTGGATGGACTCAGCAACCATTTTGAGACCACCGGTGAAATTATCTTCAGATATTGCCCCTTGAACCACCAGCAGAGCATCTTTGGTGAGGATATCTCGGTAGGCATTAAATTTTTCCGCCCAAACCGATAACTCTATACGGCCACTTTTATCGTCGAGCGTTAAAAAGGCAAAATTATCACCACGTTTATTTTTCATCACCCGCATACCCACCACCATGCCGGAAATCGTGATGTTATCTTTACCCGGCCGCAAATCAACAATGCGATTAGCCACCATTGAACGCAACTCATCTTCATACTCATCAATCGGATGGCCGGTAAGAAATAAACCCAATGTCT
This sequence comes from Porticoccaceae bacterium, assembly GCA_049631145.1. GTDB lineage: Bacteria > Pseudomonadota > Gammaproteobacteria > Pseudomonadales > Porticoccaceae > HTCC2207. The sequence continues at coordinate 49,930 of JBNAAJ010000006.1, read as the reverse complement.
CCTTCTCGCCATTGAGCCGCTCCCGCACTGACAGTGCCCGCGCACCGTTGTAGCTGTTGTAATTTATATCAGAGGCACTGTCGACAACTGAATCACCAAATAAATCACCCATGCCACTGCTGGTATTACGCGCATGCTGCTCAGCTAACTTCACCGCTTCATCCAAAGCGGCCAGCATTACTGCGCGCCCGTAGCCCATTTCGGCTTCAGGACCAATACTATCCAGCGCTCCACTGCGAATAAGTGCTTCTAATGCACGCTTATTGACCTTGCGACCATCCACGCGAGCACAAAAATCAAACAGATCCTTAAACGGTCCCGCCTCAGATCGCGCGGCAATAATACTTTCTACTGGCCCCTCACCTAAGCCCTTGATCGCACCAAGCCCGTAGATAATCCGCCCCTGATTATCAACACTAAAATGGAACTGACCATGATTTACATCTGGCGGCAACAAAACCAAATCCATAGCGCGACACTCATCGATAAAGGTGACCACCTTGTCGGTCTTATCCATATCTGACGAAATCGTAGCCGCCATAAATTCTGCGGGATAATGCGCCTTTAGCCAACCCGTCTGGTAAGCCACCAAGGCATAGGCCGCACTATGAGATTTATTAAAACCATAGCCAGCAAATTTTTCCATCAAATCAAAGATATTAGAGGCTAGGTCCTCAGCAAAGCCTTTGCTAACGGCACCCTGGGTAAATAATTCTCGCTGCTTGGCCATTTCTGCAGCATTTTTCTTACCCATTGCGCGACGCAATAAGTCTGCTCCGCCCAACGTGTAGCCGCCCATTTCCTGAGCGATCTGCATAACCTGCTCCTGGTACAGAATAATGCCATAGGTGGGTTCAAGTGCTGGCTTCAAGCATTCATGCTGATACTGCACATGGGGATAGCTCACTTCAGCGCGCCCCTTTTTACGATTAATAAAATCATCAACCATACCTGATTGCAGGGGACCAGGACGAAACAGCGCAACCAACGCGACAATATCCTCAAAGCGGTCTGGCCCCAGTTTCTTGATCAACTCTTTCATACCGCGCGATTCGAGCTGAAAAACGGCAGTAGTCTCTGCCCTCTGCATTAATTCGTAGGTAGGACCATCATCTAACGGTATTTTTTCAATATCGAGGGGCTCTTCATTATTGGCTAAACGGGTTCGATTAATCATTCGCACAGCCCAGTCAATAATGGTTAATGTACGTAGTCCAAGAAAATCGAATTTGACTAGGCCCGCCTCTTCCACATCATTTTTATCGAATTGGGTAACTACGCCACCGCCACTATCATCGCAGTAAATGGGCGAGAAATCGGTAATCTGGGTCGGTGCAATGACCACACCACCCGCATGCTTACCACAGTTACGCGACACGCCCTCAAGTTGCAACGCCATGCTCCAAATTTCTGCCGCCTCTTCGTCCTGCGCTAAGAATTCTGCCAACTCCTCCTCTTGCTCCACTGCTTTTTCAAGCGTCATACCCACTTCAAATGGTATTAGCTTTGACAACTTATCGGCCAAGCCATAGGACTTACCCTGCACTCGTGCGACATCGCGCACTACGGCTTTGGCAGCCATAGTACCGAAAGTAACAATCTGTGATACCGCATTACGGCCGTATTGCTCTGCCACATAGGCGATAACACGGTCTCGCCCTTCCATACAGAAATCAATATCGAAGTCGGGCATTGACACCCGTTCAGGATTGAGAAAACGCTCGAACAGCAAGTCATATTCGATGGGATCGAGATCGGTAATCCTCAACGCATAGGCCACTAGAGACCCCGCACCAGATCCTCGACCAGGACCAACAGGTATCTGATTATTTTTTGCCCAACGGATAAAATCCATCACAATCAGAAAGTAGCCCGGAAAACCCATTTGAATAATAATATCCAATTCGAACCTGAGCCGTTCGGTGTAGCGCTTCTGTATTTCAGCAAACTCAGGAGCCTGAGAATCAAACAACACCGATAAACGCTCCTCTAGACCTGACTCAGACTCAGCAATAAAGAACTCATTGATAGTCATGCCGTCAGGAATGGGATAATCTGGCAGGAAATATTCGCCTAGACGTAAGTCCAGTGTGCAGCGTTTGGCAATTTCTACGCTATTTTGCAACGCTTCTGGAATATCGGCAAATAACTCGACCATTTCTTCGGCACTGCGCAAATACTGTTGCTCGGAAAAGCGTCTCTCGCGACGAGGATCATCGAGCGCACGACCCTCATGAATACAGACTCGAGCTTCATGAGCTTCAAATTCATCTGCTTGAGTAAAGCGGACATCATTGGTGGCAACAACAGGACAGCTATACTGAGATGCCAATGCCACCGCCTCATGCAAATAATCTTCCTCATCTGCGCGACCAGTGCGTTGCAATTCCAAATAAAAACGATTGGAAAAAATCTGCATATAGTCAAGTAATAACTGTTCTGCTTCAGCGCGTCGACCCGATATTAATGCCACACCAATATCACCATCACGCCCACCAGACAACGCAATCAAACCGTCGCTAGACTCGGCCAACCAGGATCGCTTAATAGTCGGCACGCCTTGTCGCTGCCCTTCTTGATAGGCCTTTGATACAAGTTTGGTTAAATTTTGATAGCCCGTTTGGTCGGCTACCAGAAGTACTAATTGTGTAGCCTTACCCTCACCATTTTCATTGAGCACTAATAAATCCGCGCCCAGAATAGGCTTTATGCCATTGGCTTGGCAGGCTTTGTAAAACTTGACCAGACCAAAGAAATTATTGAAGTCCGTCAACGCCACGGCAGGCATGGCCATTTCAGCCACCTTGGCTGCTAAAGGTTTAATACGAATTAACCCATCAACTAATGAGTATTCAGAGTGCAGCCGGAGGTGAACAAAGGGTGCGGTCATTTAGATAACAGATGCCCCGCATCCACGCCATAGTAGGCGAAACTATCTTTCATCAAATCAAATACCGTGCCCTTATAGTCGGGCACCGAGGCATCAGATTGCGCCAGAGGTTCAACGCGCTCACCCCACTGGATAACACCTGCACCACAGGTCAGCCCAGCACCAAATGATGCGATCAAGACTTTCATTCCCGGCTTTATTCTGCCCTCTGACAGAGCATCACAAAGCGCCAGCGGAATTGCCGCAGCACTGGTGTTAGCGTACTTGTCTATGCAGACCATCACTTTGTCCATAGGAAAATTAAGCCGTTTAGCCAATGTTTGGATAATTCTCACATTGGCCTGATGGGGCACAAAAAAATCAATATCTTCGGCTTCGAGCCCCTCTCTCTCAAGCACAGTAGCAATAGAGTCGGCCATGCCTTTAACCGCACTTTTAAAAATTTCTTGACCCTCGAAGTCTAATGACACGTGCAAGTCACCAGTAAAATGAGCAGGGGTAAGACCCCAAGTGGGCAGGCGAAGACATTCACGGCTGTCTGGCACACAACTCATATGTGCCGCCAGCAATCCGCTTTTGGCCTCAGAGGCTTCTAGTACGACAGCACCGGCACCATCACCGAAGAGAAAACATGACTCACGCTTACTCCAATCCATCGCCAGAGAAATACGCTCTGAACCAATCACCAATGCTGTACCAATGGACCCAGACTTAATCATATCTGAAGCGACATTCAATCCATAAAGCCAACTAGTACAGGCTGAGTTTAAATCAAAGGCTGCTGCCTTAGTTGCACCCAATTTATTTTTAACCAAACTCGCAGTATTTGGGCAATATTCCTCCGGCGTAGTCGACCCCAATATAACTAGATCAAGATCTTCAGCATTAAGGCCTGCGGCAGCGAGGGCACGCTCTCCGGCTAACCAAGCCATCTCTCCAGTTGAGATATGGCTATAATGACGCTGACGAATACCAGAACGCGAGAAAATCCACTCGTCGTTGGTATCAACAATCTTAGCCATATCATCGTTGGTCATTAATAATGGTGGAGCATATTTACCCCACCCAGTAATTTGTGCGTAACTCACCAATGCAACCTCAGAACGATCATTATTTTTTTATTTAATGTAAAGCCTAGTACGCCTTAACTCAAGCATAAACTGCTGTTTTAGCGTTCAAGCGCGGTGTTTCCCTGATATTTATACTCACTTCAAAATAGCGGCGACTGCCCTTGACCTAACTCTCTGCTTACCGGTGCAAAGGAACGTCGATGTATCGGCGTGGGACCCAAACGTTCCAGTGCTTCAAGATGCTGTGCAGTGCCATAGCCTTTATTACTATCAAAGCCATAACCTGGATACTTGTCATTCATTGCGCGCATTTCTTTATCGCGTACCACTTTCGCAATAATCGATGCGGCACTGATCACCTCTACACGCCCATCCCCCTTAATGACCGCTTCACCTCGATATTCCCATTGTGGTAAGCGATTGCCATCGACGGCAACAAAATCTGGCTGTAACCGCAAGCCCATCACTGCTCGCCGCATCGCCATCAAGGTAGCCTGCAAAATATTAAAGCGATCAATCTCGGACACCGACGCACGACCAACATGCCAGCAGAGCGCATGACTTATGATTTCTTGATATAGATTCTCTCGCTGACGCGCTGATAACTTTTTAGAATCAGCTAACCCCTCAATCGGATGTTGTTCCGGTAGCACCACAGCCGCAGTCACTACATCGCCAGCTAATGGGCCTCGGCCAACCTCATCAACACCAGCTAAACAAGTTACATCGAGCGGCGCTACCCAAGGTTTTATTGACACAATAAAGCCTCGATCGCATTGGCTGCTTTACTACCTGAGTCTACAGCCAACTGTTTTTGTAAAAGGGTAAACTCAGTGTACAACCGCTCTCTACTAGCAGGATCAAGTGCCTCGGTAACGGCCGCAGACAGATTTTCAATTGATGCTTGGCTCTGAATTAACTCCGGAACTAACATTTTGTTAGCGAGTAAATTGGGGATAGAGGCAAATGGCGTTTTAACCAGAAGCGATAACAGGGCGTAAGTTAATGCTCCAAATCGATAACTCACCACCATGGGTTTTTTTAACAGCATGGCTTCTAATGCAGTCGTGCCAGAAGCCAACAGCACAGTATCTGCCGCCTCCATCGCACGATGTGATTGCCCCATGATTAACCGCACTTTAGGCCTCGACTTTGCAGTTAAAATAGACTGTATCTGCTGGTAACGCGCTTCATTAGCTGCTGGGATAACCACCTGAAGATCAGCGTAAACAGCCTCTTTAACCTGCTGAGCTGTATCGAGAAATAAAGCGGTAAGCAACTCTACCTCACTGGCACGGCTACCGGGCATAATACAGAGCACAGGAGATTGCGGGTCTAACTGTAGGTCGAAACAAGCTGCAGATTTGTCTGGCTGTTCTGGCATCTCTGATGCCAAGGGATGACCCACAAAGTGTACCGGCACTCGGTGTTCTCGATAAAAATCAGCTTCAAACGGCAACAGTGTCAACATAAGGTCTACTGATTGTTTGATTTTTTTGATCCTACCCTGCCGCCAAGCCCACACTGATGGGCTTACATAGTGCACTGTTTTTACACCGACACTGCGCAACTTATATTCGATATTAGTATTAAAGTCAGGGGAATCAATGCCAATAAAAGCTACAGGTTTCTCGGTGCTATAACGCTTGACTATAGCCCGTCTAATACGCAAAAGTTCCGGTAATCGCTTAAGAGGCTCTACCAACCCCATCACCGATAGGCGATCCATTTTGTACAAAGAGTGGAAGCCTTCAGCCTGCATCTTAGGCCCCCCAATACCCTCAAAACTGGCATTGGGGAATCGCTTTTTAAGCGCCCGTATAAGATTTGCACCAAGAATATCGCCGGAGGCTTCTCCAGCAACCATAGCAAAGACTGGCGATTGCACAGTCATAAGTTAGCGAATAATACCGCGAGAACTATTTTCAATTGAGGACAAAAATAACGCGATTACCCTATTATCACCCAGTTCCGCAATAGCCTTAAGCGCCTCATCAATTTGCAGCCCACGACGATAGAGCAACTTATAAGCCTTATTAGCCAATGCCATTTCCTCTGTGGTGAAACCTCTGCGCTTTAACCCCTCACGATTAATCGTGCGTGGCTCAGCGGGATTACCAGAGGCTGTAACAAACGCGGGCACATCGTGGTAGCAGAACGCACCAGTGGCAATAAAACAATGTGCGCCAATATGAACAAATTGATGGGATAATGCATATCCCGCCAAAATAGCCCAATCACCGACATGGACATGCCCAGCAATGGTCGCGTTATTAGAAAAAATAACATGATTGCCAACAACACAATCATGCGCGATATGGACATAGGGCATAAACAGATTATCACTGCCAATACGGGTCTCCCAATTGCCCTGCACTGTGCCTCTATGCACAGTAACACCCTCGCGGAAAACATTGTTATCGCCAACGACTAATCGAGTTGGCTCACCCTGGTATTTAAGATCAGGAGTCGCATCGCCCACGGTGGCAAACTGGAAGATTTTATTATTGCGGCCCAAGGTTGTGGGACCTTTAAGCACGACATGCGAAGCCAGCTCACAGCCGTCGCCTATCTCGACTTCTGGACCAACAATTGACCAGGGGCCAATACTGACGTTATCGCCAATAACCGCTGAGGGATCAACGATGGCACGAGGATCAATCATGCCACCTCATCCTTGTCTCTGTAGGCGCACAGTATTGTTGCCTCACAGGCTGTTTGACCATCAACGCTGGCGGTACAACGAAAACGCCAGATATTACGCTTCACCGTTTCGATTTCCGAGGTCAAATCCAATCGGTCGCCTGGCACTACCGGACGCTTAAATCGCACCTTATCAACACCGGCAAACAGATAAAGTTTATCGTGATCAGCCGACAGACCAGTGGTTGCAAACCCCAAAAGACCCGATATTTGAGCCATAGCTTCGATGATCATAACGCCCGGAAAAATCGGTGCACCGGGAAAATGTCCATTAAAAACATCTTCATTGATACTGATGTTTTTATATCCAGCGATACGCTCGCCAAGTGTAATCTCGGTGACACGGTCAACCAAAAGAAATGGATAGCGATGAGGTAGCAGATCCATTATTTCATTTACATTCATTACAATATCCACTTAATGCTAATCATCGAAAACGCTTTGCGACTGAAGATTATTCAGTCTTTTCTCTCTTCTAATTTTTTTAGCCGCTGAGCCATACTATCGAGCTGACCTATTCGAACCGCTGCTTTACGCCATTGCAGTGACGCCATCAATGGCGTGGTGTTAGATGAATAGGAACCAGGCTCTGCAATGCTTTTAGTAACGAAGGCATGAGCTGTTAAGGTCACATTATCACAGATCGACAGATGACCCGTTACCGTTGCTGACCCTGCAAGTACACAATTGCGGCCAAGTGTAACACTCCCAGCAAGGCCACTAAACGCTGCCATTGCAGTACCATCGCCAATCACACAGTTGTGAGCAATTTGGACATGATTATCAATAATCACTGAATTACCGATAACCGTATCTTCAAGAGCACCGCGATCGATAGTGGTATTGGCTCCAATCTCAACATCATCGCCTATGCGTACACCGCCAAGTTGGTATATTTTCTGCCAACCGCCCTCACCATTGGGCGCGAAACCAAATCCATCGGCCCCTATTACCGCACCGCTGTGCAGTCTGACTCTCGATCCCAGAACCACATCATGGTAAATGGATACATTGGCTGCAACCGCGCAATCATCGCCTAACACTGAACGAACACCGATTGAGGTGTTGGCACCTATTTCGCAGCGATCACCGATAACCACTCCCTCGGCGATAACTACATTGGCGCCAATCGAGACACTCTCGGGCAAACTCGCACTGGGGTGAATAACTGCGCTGGGATGAATCACAGCGGACGTCACTGGTGCGCGATTGAACCAAGCGCTGATTTTCGCGTAACCCAAATAGGGGTTGTCCATAATCAGGCAGTTACCCACAAAACCCTCAGCCTCAGTGCCAGACAAAATAACAGCTTCAGCTTGGGTACTGGCTAACTGTGATTTGTACTTGGGGTTAGCAAGGAACGCCAATTCCCCTTGCTGTGCACCTGCCAAGCTGTTAAGTCCGCAGATGCGAACCTCTGGATCACCGCGCAACTCAGCATTGAGAAACGCAGCGATATCAACCAGCGTGTAATCCTGCTTCATACTCAGATAGACAGGTAAAGCAACTGTTATTTAGTTTTTTGATTCAGGCGATCTGCTACCTTAGCCGTTAGATTACTCTCTGGGCTAGCGATCATTACTGATTCAGCACGTAACAGAATTGTTACACCTTCCTCCTTAACCACTTCCTGCAGAGCCTCCTGAGCTTTTGGCCCGAGCTCTTGCAAAATGCTTTGTTGTAACTGCTGCTGTTCGGCCTGAATTTTGCGCCCCGCTAATTCAGCATCGGCTTTGGCATATTCCATCTTTTTCTGATGCTCAGTTGCCTGCTCCTGCGACCAGGTCAAACGCTTGCTCTCTGCTTCTTTGGCTAATGCCTGCAGGTCTGCCGCTGAACTTTCATATTTAGCCTTAAGGCTGACAAAATCAGCACCCTGCTCTGCTTGCTTTAATTTGGCCTGCGCTGCATCAGAGCCAAAAATAGCTCGCGCTATATCCACAACCGCCACTTTATCCGCCGCTATCGCACCCATAGGCGCCGCCGCAAAAAAGCTAGCAACCAAAACTAAAACAAGTGTTTTTACATTACCCACAATACTTCTCCCAACATGTTATTTAAAATTGATTACCCAATGAAAACTGGAAAACTTCAGTTTCATCAAATTCGTTTGAATTAAGCGGCTTGGCTACACTGAACGTAATCGGCCCAAACCCACTTAACCAAGTTGCTCCAATACCCACCGAATAGCGTAATTCGCCTAGATCCGGCTTAAAGCAATTGACCTGCGTCTCACCACATTTGGTGTTGAAAATATTACCTCCATCAACAAAAAAGCTAGACTGAACTGAGCGCTGATCTTTGAGGAATGGCAGTGGAAAAATCACCTCCGCACCAAGTTCAACCTGCACATTACCACCGATAGGGTCTGGATCATCGATGTAGCTGGTGTTACAAGGAGGGTCCAGCAGATGACATGGCGTATCTTGAGGCCCAAGAGTATTGCGCTTAAAACCGCGTACTGAACCAAAACCACCACCATAGAAATTTTTAAAGAAAGGCATTCTAGTTGTATCGCCATAGCTCTCGCCATAGCCGAGATCTGCGCGCAATTTGAGGGTTAAGGAGCGCGTTAAACCACGTAAAAACTGATGATTATACGTCGCTTTGTAATACTCTAGCCCCGACCCTGGTACGGCAATATCAAGTCCCAGACGCTGCGAACTACCGCGGGTAGCGAATATACCGCGGTTTAGCGTCGATCTTATCCAGTTGACATTAAAGCTAACCACATCAAAGTTATAGCCATTTTCATTGACGAAATCGCTAATTTCCTTAGAGGCAAATGAACCGGTTTTAAGGTCTAGATTTTCATAACCGAGACCCCAGCCAATACGCTCCACCTCCGACACTGGGTAGCTCCAGTTAACATTAGCACCATAGGTATTGGTTGAGAAACTGGCCACATTAATACGATCATAGTCAGTCTCACGCCCATAGATGCTATAGCCTACACTTACCCCATCGACGGTAAAATAGGGTTCGGAATAACTAAAACTCAATGAACTCTGGTAGGTGCTTTTATTAATACCAACACCCACCTGCTTGCCGGTACCAAGGAAATTATTTTCGCTAAGGTTAGCGCCCAAAATAAGCCCAGTACCCTGAGCATAACCAACACTCGCACCGACGGACCCTGATGGTTGCTCTTCAACCGTGTAGACTACATCAATTTGGTCATTACTACCGGCCACCGGTATATTCTCTACATTGACTTCTTTAAAGAAACCGAGTCGCTCAAGACGTACCTTGGAGTGCTCAATAAGGGCATTGTTTGCCGACCCACCTTCCATCTGGCGCATCTCACGGCGCAAGACTTCATCAGAGGTTTTAGTATTACCACGAAATTCGACACGCCTTACATAGGCTCTCATGCCCGGGGTAACGACAAAAGTGACAGTGGCAGTTTTTTCATCTTCATCGACTTCCGGATAACCCGTGACTTCAGCAAAAGTGTACCCTCTGTTGCCTAGAGTACGGGTAATATACTCACTTGAAGAGGTCATCAAGGCCTGAGAGAACGTCATGCCTTCGCGCATCATAATAAGCGCTCTAACTTGATTTTCTGGAATTTTTAACTCACCAGACAATTCCACTGCGCTAATTTTATAGATGTCGCCCTCATCGATATTAATGGTGATATAAACAGATTCTTTATCGGGACTGATAGACACTTGGGTGCTCTGTACCGCAAATTTTAAATAGCCTCTATCGAGATACCATGTCTCCAACGTCTCTAAATCGCCCGTAAGTTTCTCGCGGCTGTATTTATCATTACTCGAAATCCAAGACAGCCAGCCGGTGGTATTTTGTTCAAAGTTTTCTAGCAACTCCTCTTCAGAGAAATCTTTATTACCAACGATATTGATATGGCGAATCTTGGCCACGTCGCCCTCATCGATATCAATATTAATCGCCACGCGATTACGCGGCAGTGGTTCAACTTCTGTTTTTACCAGTGCACCATAGCGGCCCTGTGATACATATTGACGCTGTAGCTCTTGCGTCATTCCCTCAAGCACAACCTGACGAAAAATCTGCCCTTCAGCAAGCCCGTTATCACGCAGGGCGTCGAGCAATTGATCCGTCTCAATCGCCTTATTACCATCGAGATTAATCTCAGTTACCGCCGGACGCTCCGCTAGGCCTATAACCAAAATACCATTATCTCGCGCGATCACCACATCAGAAAAATACCCCGTACGAAATAGAGAGCGCGTCGCCTCACGAATGCTTGGATCATCGACAAGATCACCAACATTGATAGGCAAGGCAGCAAACACCGTGCCTGCCGACACCCGCTGTAAGCCTTCAATACGAATATCGGCAACTTGGAAGACCGCCGCATAACTAGTCGAGGCAAACGAAAGTAGAGCAAATAAGAGGCCGGTTAAAACTCGCTTCATGTGTAAATCAAACCCGATTATAAGTTATATTTTGCGGTTCAAAATGGCCGCGTTAAATCGTTGTAGGTAGCGAATATCATCAACCCTATCAACATCACAAACCCCACTTTGTATCCGACAATCTGAACTTGGTCAGATACAGGAGAGCCCTTTACCACCTCAATCAAGTAATACATAAGGTGCCCACCATCGAGAACAGGCACAGGCAGTAAGTTCATTACGCCGAGCATTATACTGAGAATAGCGACAAAGCGAATAAAATTGTCAATTCCTGTGCGCGCACTATCACCTGCAACTTTAGCGATAGTTATGGGCCCGCTGAGATTTTTCGGTGAAAGATCACCGACAATAAGCTTACCAATGGACTTCAATACAAACATGCTGGTGTTGGCGGTCTCTTGAATACTGCGCGGAACAGCAGTAAATATAGTGTAACTAACATCACGCAACAGCTCATCAGGATACTTACCGGTTGACGCCAGCTGCACACCCAACTGCCCTACTGCGCGGCCTTCTCTTTCCGTAACACGGGGAATTGCGCGAATAGATAGAAACTCTGTATCCCTCTGCACATCAAGCACAACAGCGACACCTGCACTGTTGGCGACCTGATCAACAAACTCACCAACATGCTTAATAGTTTGATTATTGATTGCCAGCAATTGATCTCCAGTGCGCAAGCCAGCCTCATAGCCAGCACCATCCTCAAATACATGAGCAAGGCTAAGACTCTCGAGTTCAAACGGAGGGCTAATACCAAGATCGCGCAATGGTGAGGGTTCCTGAGCGTCACGCAACCAACTGTCGACCGATACGCTGAGCTCAGTGCTCAGAGTCGAATCAGCATAGACTACGGTAAAAGGGACTTCACCGGTGTTACCAATAAAACCAAACAGTTGCCTTGATACAGCATTCCACGTATCGGTGGCGACGCCATCCACAGCTGTAATTTCCATACCAACCTCGAAGCCGGCATTCGCGGCCAGAGAATTTTCCTCAACCATGCCCACTACCGGAGCAAGCCCTTTTTCTCCAGCTAGAAACACCCACCAGAAGGCGACGGCTGCCAGTAAAAAATTGGCGATGGGGCCGGCACTTACGATGGCGATACGTTGCCATACTGACTTGCGGTTAAAAGAATACTGCAAATCTTCAGCTTCCACAGTGCCCTCGCGTTCATCAACCATTTTTACATAGCCACCCAGTGGTAGCAGTGCCAAAATAAATTCCGTGCCATGCCTATCTCGCCATGTGAATAGTGGCGTACCAAATCCAATGGAGAATCGCTCAACCTTGACGCCACAACGACGTGCTACCCAGAAATGGCCAAATTCATGAAAGCTGACCAAAACACCGAGGGCAATAAAGGTATAAAAAATTGTCTGTAACAGCTCCATATTTTAAGACTCTAACTCTGTTATGTAGGCAGCACTGAGACTGCGGGCCTTTTTATCGGACTCTTGGACTGCCTCCAGTGAAACTGGTTCACTTATTGTAAGCCTAGATAGCGCATTATCTACAACCTCCGCTATCTGAGTAAAGCCAATACGTCTATCAAGAAATGCTTGCACGGCAACCTCATTGGCGGCATTGAGAATAGCCGGCGCATCCCCAGCGGCAACAGCTGCCTGTGATGCCAAAGTTAAGCAGGGGAAATTAGCAGTATCCGCTGGCTCAAAATCGAGATGAGCGATTTCAAATAGGTTCAAATCTGACACCCCTGCCTCAACTCGATCGGGCCATGCTAAGGCATGTGCAATGGGTGTCCTCATATCAGGGTTACCCAGTTGCGCTAGCACAGAGCCGTCAATATATTGTACAAGCGAGTGAATCACACTCTGCGGATGTACCACCACTTCAATCTGTTGCGGTGTGACAGCAAATAGCCAGCAGGCTTCAATTAGCTCGAGACCCTTGTTCATTAATGAGGCAGAATCAACCGATATCTTGCGTCCCATCGACCAATTTGGATGAGCACAGGCCTGCTCTGGCGTCACTGTCATCATCTGTTCTGCTGACCAGCCACGAAATGGGCCACCCGAAGCCGACAGTAGCAATTTACTGATACCAGCTGATTCTGATGTCACATAGTTAGCCGGAAGACATTGAAAAATAGCATTGTGCTCACTATCGATCGGTAGCAGCACCGAACCGGAGGCCCTTACGGCCTCCATAAATAGACCTCCAGCCATAACCAGAGATTCTTTATTAGCCAGTAGTATTTTTTTACCCACGTTGACTGCCGCCATGGTTGGCAACAATCCAGCAGCACCAACTATGGCCGCCATGACCGTATCCACCTGAACAGCACTTGCGACCTGGCACAAAGCCTCAGCACCGTACAACACTTCAGTATTGCATTTGGCGTCTACCAGTAGCGCCTGTAATCGCGACGCCGCCGTCGCGTCATTTACTACGGCAAACTCAGGTCGATGACGCTGACATTGTGTTGCGAGCTTCTCAATTTGTTGATTACCTGTTAAGGCAAAGACGGAGTACTTATCTGGGTGACGGGAAATAACATCGAGAGTGCTCTCCCCAATCGAACCCGTCGCACCAAGAATTGTTATGGACTGCATAGATCAGGCGAAACTTGAGTTGGCGAGCAAAAGACTGAACAGCGGCAATGCGGCCATAAAGCCATCAATGCGATCAAGTACGCCGCCGTGGCCTGGTAACAGTTGGCTACTGTCCTTAACACCACTATGACGCTTAATCATACTCTCGAAAAGATCGCCCAATACCGAATAAAGCGCCACAGGAATAACTAAAATAATCACCTCTACCAACCTTAGTTGCGGCATCAGCCATATCAGCCCGACGATGAGTAGTACTTGCAGAAACATACCTCCGGCAAAACCTTCCCAGGTCTTACCGGGGCTGATAATCGGAGCCAACTTGTTTTTGCCAAATAGCCTTCCGGCTATATAACCGCCAATATCTGCCAGCGCGACAATCACAATTGCTAAAAACAGCAAATAGCGGCCAGCTTCTCGGTGCAATATAGACGTCAACGCAACCCAAGTCGCTACCAATAATAGCAGCCCTATCAAGCCTAGCACGGGCTTTGGTGACCAAAGAATGGAACTTGAGGGATAGCCTTGCAGCCAAAGGAAAATTATCGCCCAAAGGCCAACAGCTAGCGTGCTAATCTGCTCGCCAAGAGCAAAATTAAACTCCGTAAATAAGCCAATATTAAACCCAACAGCGGCTAGACTGAATAGCAATAATCCGAGAAACCCAATCTTGCTGCTTCTACTATTAAGGCGTAATAAATTAGTCCATTCCCAGCCCGCAACCATCACAAGCAATAACAGTACCAATGAAAACTCGGGAGCAGACAGATTAACCAGAAGCCAAACAAATACTGCGACTAATACCAGCGCTGTAATAATCCGTTGCCTAAGCATGGGCGTTACCGTCTTTGTTATGCTCAAGCTCAACATCGGCATCTGTTTCACCATCAATGCGCAAACCAAAACGCCGCTGTCGACGATAATACTCTTTAATAGCCAATTCGAAAGCCTTAGCATCAAAATCTGGCCAGTAGCAGTCTGCAAAATAAAGCTCACTGTAGGCGAGTTGCCACAGCAAAAAATTACTGATGCGCTGCTCACCTGCGGTACGAATGCACAGGTCAGGGTCTGGAATACCGTCTTGATGAAGATATTTGTCAAAAAGCGCTTCATCGATATCGGTCGAACGCAAACGCCCCATCTGTACTTCTGCTGCCATGGTTTGGGCAGTTTTGGCTATTTCCCAACGGCCACCATAGTCGACACAGAGATACAGGGTAAAACTACCACTCGCCGTCAGGGACTCAGTCTCGCTGATTAACCCTCGTAAACGCTCACTAAAATGACTGCGATTACCCACTACTTTGAGTCGCACTGAATCATCGCGCAGAGCTTTGGCTTCTCTTTTCAAATAAGATGAGAACAGTGAAATCAGGCCTCGAACTTCAATTTCAGGTCGCTTCCAGTTCTCACTGCTGAAAGCAAATAGCGTAACGGTATTGATACCGTGACTTTTGGCCGCTTTCAAGATATCGCGAATTTGCTCAACACCAGCCTCATGACCAGCTACGCCGCTGAGTCCCCGTTGCTTAGCCCAGCGATTATTACCGTCCATGATCACGGCAACATGCTTGAGAGGGTGAGCGGTATCTAACTGCGCTGCATCAACCATAACGGATATAATTGAGGAGACTAAATCTCCATCAAATCCTTTTCTTTGGCTGCCAGTGCCTCTTCTACCTGAGCAACAAAACTATCAGTAATCTTTTGCACATCATCCTGCGCTCTGCGCTCTTCGTCTTCACTTATATCTTTTGCTTTTTGCAATTCCTTAATATCAGAAATAACGTCGCGGCGAATATTACGAATCGAGATACGCGCGCCCTCAGCTTCGGCTTTGGCCTGCTTACCGTAATGCTTGCGCGTTTCCTCAGTTAATGCTGGAAGCGGCACACGAATCACCGCACCCGCCGTCGAAGGATTAAGTCCTAAGTCCGACTTCATAATGGCTTTTTCAATTTCTGGCACCAATGACTTTTCCCATGGCGTTACGGAAAGTGTTCGAGCATCCTCAATAGCAATGGAGGCGGCCTGACTCAGCGGTGTATCGACCCCGTAATAGTCCACAGACAGACCATCAAGAATACTGGGGTGTGCACGGCCGGTGCGAATCTTATTAAACGCACCACCCAAGGCATCTAGTGCCTTGCTCATCCGCTCTTTTGCATCTTGCTTTAAATCATCAATCATTAAATGACCTCCTATCCCTCTTCAATAAGCGTGCCTTCAGTACCACCGACAACTAAATTTAATAACGCCCCCGGCTTGGACATACGGAACACTCTCAGAGGCATATTATGTTCACGACAGAGACATATCGCCGTCAAATCCATCACCCCAAGCTTTTTATCAAGCACCTGATCATAAGTGAGATGAGTGTATAATTCGGCGTCACTATCAAGCATTGGATCGGCAGAGTATACACCGTCAACTTTGGTGGCTTTCAATACCACATCTGCATTAATTTCAATGCCTCGGAGACAGGCAGCAGAATCAGTCGTAAAAAAGGGATTACCTGTACCTGCGGCAAATATAACCACGTCTCCGTCTTTAATGTAGCGCAGGGCGCGACGACGATCGTAATGCTCCACCACGCCACTCATGGGGATTGATGACATAACATGGGAAGAAATATTGGTCCGCTCAAGAGCATCTCGCATGGCCAGTGCATTCATTACTGTGGCCAACATACCCATATGGTCACCAGTGACGCGCTCCATACCCGCCGCATTGAGTGCAGCGCCACGAAACAAGTTGCCGCCACCAATCACCAATCCCACCTGAACACCAATACCGACAAGCTGGCCAATTTCCAATGCCATACGGTCGAGGACTTTAGGGTCAATCCCAAAGCCCTCTTCACCCATTAGCTCCTCACCACTGAGCTTAAGCAGAATTCGCTTGTAAGCTTTCTCTTTTCCGGTGGTTGGCATAAACGCTCCTGTTTTTTATTATTCGCTTACTCCAGCAACCTGTGCGGCGACTTCAGCGGCAAAATCAACTTCTTCCACCTCAATTCCCTCACCGACCTCAAAGCGCACGAAGGAAATAACTTCAGCGCCACCAGCTGCAACCAGCTTGCCTACAGTGGTATCTGGATCTTTAACAAAAGGCTGGTCAACCAAACTGCTCTCTTTTAAGAACTTGCTGACTCGACCACCAATCATCTTCTCAATGATTTCCTCAGGCTTACCACTCTCCCGCGCTTGCGCGGCAAAGATCTCTTTCTCCGCAGCAACGACCTCAGCGGGCATTTGATCTGAGCTAACAACCGCAGGGTTAACTGCTGCAACATGCATGGCAACGTCTCTAGCTAGCTCTTCACTGCCACCAGATAAACCAACTAATACTGCAATTCGGTTGTTGCTATGCACATATCCACCCACTACAGGGGCCTCAACGCTAGCTGCTCGGCGGGCTGAAATATTTTCACCAATTTTCTGCACCAAAGCCTCGCGAACGGGCTCAAGCCCAGCGGCCATAAGAGCGGCAATATCCGTTTCCTTACCAGCGTAAGCGGCATTGAGAACCTGATCGGCAAAACCCTGAAAACCTTCGTCGCGAGCTGCAAAGTCGGTCTCACTATTGACCTCTAATAGCATGCCGTAACCACCCTCAGCTTTATACCGCACAATGCCATCAGCAGCAGTGCGACCCGCCTTTTTCGCAGCTTTCATACCACTGGACTTACGTAATTCTTCAATTGCCTTATCTATATCAGCACCTGCTTCATTCAGTGCTCTTTTGCATTCCATCATGCCTAAACCGGTGCGATCTCGTAGCTCTTTCACTAAAGATGCTGTTACCTGTGACATTGTATTCCTCTCTTTAAACCATTTAATCAGTTGGAAAAAAGGGGGCAGTGGCCCCCTTTAGTTATTTAGCTCAGCTCTTTGCCCTTTCTGGCTAGTTTGAAGCTATTCTGCTGTGACGTCCGCAGCTGGCTCCTCAGCTGGTGTAGCCTCTGCTACTGGAGCATCAGTTGCAACCTCTTCAACAAACTCATCTTTGCTAGTGAGCGTTGCAGATTGCGCCTTACCTTCAAGCACTGAGTCAGCTGCAGAGGCAGCGTACAGTTTTATCGCGCGAATCGAGTCATCGTTACCAGGGATAACATAGTCAACACCGTCGGGGTCACTATTTGTGTCGACAATCCCTACCACGGGAATACCCAGTTTATTGGCTTCATTGATGGCAATACGCTCATGATCAACATCCACCACAAACAGGATGTCGGGCAAACCGTTCATATCCTTAATACCACCGATACTGTTTTCCAGCTTCTCTTTCATACGAGTGCGCATCAGTACTTCTTTTTTGGTCAGCTTATCGAAGGTACCATCGGCTTCCTGTGTTTCCAGATCGCGGAAACGTCGAATCGATGCGCGAATCGTTTTATAGTTTGTCAACATCCCACCCAGCCAGCGATGACTGACGTAAGGCATGCCACAGCGCTCAGCTTGCTCTTTAACAATTTTCTGCGCTGCACGCTTGGTGCCAACAAAGAGAATTTGATTACCTCTAGCAGCTTCGACGCGCAGAATTTCCAGCGCTTCATTAAACGCTGGTACGGTGTGTTCTAGGTTAATAACATGAACTTTGTTTCGAGAGCCAAAGATATACTGACTCATTTTGGGATTCCAGAAGCGGGTTTGGTGGCCAAAGTGCACACCAGCCTGCAACATATCACGCATACTGACAGTAGACATAAGATTTCCTCTTGGGGTTAAGCCTCCACATCCCCCAATGATCAACCCGTTTAGCAAGCATTTCTCGCCTTACAGGCACCCAGACCATCGTGTCGGAATGTGTGTGTCGTTAAGTTTTAAATTACCGCTGCAAGGACATCGTCGCAACGGCGCGCTTTATACCATAATGGCAACTTTATATAAAGCATAAATGCCGACAAAATATAGGCACTGGTCAGCGTCATCGAAAGATCAAACTGGCAATTACGCGCTAATTGACAAAATATCGTTAGATATACTCCCTCAATAGCGTCGAGACAGGTACAATAGTGTTGTTAACAAACCCCTTGAGAATATCGATGAGCGTAGAACTTCGCACCCCAGATCAGATCGCTAAGATGCGTGTGGCAGGCCGAATGGCCGCGGAAGTACTTGAACTCATTGGCGAGCATGTCGTGCCAGGCGTGACTACCGAAGAACTCGACCGCATTTGTCATGAGCATATTGTCAATATCCAACAGGCTATTCCAGCTTGTTTGGGCTACCGCGGCTTCCCAAAGTCTGTCTGCACCTCTGTCAATCAGGTGGTATGCCATGGCATCCCCGCGGACAAAAAAATTCTTAAATCAGGGGACATCATCAATATCGATGTCACCGTTATCAAAGACGGCTGGTATGGTGATACCAGCAAAATGTATGCCGTGGGCAAGATTCCCAGCCATGCCCAGCGCCTGATAAATGTTTCCCAAGAATGTCTGTACAAAGGTATTGAGTTGGTGCGTCCCGGCACGCGCTTAGGCGATATTGGTCACGCGATTCAAACTCATGCGGAAGCCAACTACTACTCCGTTGTTCGCGATTACTGCGGTCATGGGATTGGTGATGAATTCCATCAGGAACCGCAGGTGTTGCACTACGGAGTTCCCGGCACTGGCTTGGAACTGCGCGAAGGCATGACATTTACCATTGAACCGATGATCAATGCCGGTAAGCATGGCACCAAATTGAAACGCGACGGCTGGACCGTTGAGACACAGGATGGCCGACTGTCATCACAGTGGGAACACACAATGTTGGTTACCGCCGATGGCGTAGAGGTTTTCACCGCACGCAACGAAGAATCCTTCTAAATTAGCAACTGCAAGAGAAATTTGCCCCATGTCGTCGCAACTCAACGCTATAACGCTACCTCCCGGCCTGGCTGTACCGTTATTTTTTGATGAAAAACGTTTCGCAGCAAGCCTACTCAAAGAGGACTCTGTAACAGTATTTCGCAATGCCCTGAGTGCGGCTCAAAATCATTTTGATAATCGCTTCCATGAGGGCGAGGAAGTTCACACACTGGTCAATGAAGCAGCGCAATTTGCTGATATTATTTTGATCTATGCTTGGAGCCGATTTCAATGGGACAAGGATATTAGCCTAATCGCAGTGGGCGGTTACGGTCGAGGAGAATTGCATCCCCATTCAGATATTGATCTGCTGATACTAATGCGTCGCAATCGTCCGCAGAAATACCGCCAGAGCATCGAACAATTTCTAACTTTCCTATGGGACATTCAACTCAAGATTGGTCATAGTGTGCGTTCGCTATCGCAATGTGTTGATGAGGCCAGGGCGGATATCAGCGTCGCGACTAATCTGATGGAAACAAGACTACTCTGCGGCGATCAATCTCTGCGTCAGACCATGCTCAAAAAGACCGGACCCAAAAAAATATGGTCATCGAGTACTTTTTATCAGGGCAAAATAGATGAGCAGCGCGCTCGCCACCTTAAGCATGATGATACCGAGTACAACTTAGAGCCCAATGTCAAAGAGGCGCCCGGTGGATTGCGCGATATCCAGCTAATTAACTGGACTGCTAAACGTCATTTTGATGTGCATCGTCGCTCGCAACTAGTGCATGCTGGCTTTCTCTCGGAAGAAGAGTACCTAACCTTGCGCAGGGACGAGGAATTTCTGTGGAAGGTACGCTATGGACTGCATCTAATAGCAGGTCGACCAGAGGAGCGGTTATTATTCGACTACCAGCGCAAGCTGGCGAGCATGTTTGGCTATACCGACAGTAAAAGTCGTCTAGGCGTGGAAAAGTTTATGCAGCGCTACTATCAAGTGGTGTTGTCGATCCGTGAACTCAATGATGTGTTACTACAGTATCTCGATGAAGCCATTTACCGCAAAAATAAGACCAAGATTATCACCCCCATTAATCGGGATTTTGTTATCCGCGACAAATATCTAGACACGACTGACACCAATGTTTTTATCAACAACCCCTCTGCCCTGCTCGAAGTATTTGCCATTATGGGTGAAAACGAAAATATTAAAGGTATTCGCGCCTCGACTATCCGGCAGATCCGTCTTCACAGAAACCTCATCGATGATGCATTTAGACAAAACCAGATCAATCGCGACTTATTTATGCGTATCCTTAAGGCGCCTTATAGCCTTTCAGCACAACTCCAACGTATGAACAGATACGGAATTCTGGGAAGCTACCTTCCGGAATTTGGCAAAATTGTCGGCCAAACACAACATGACTTGTTTCATATCTACCCAGTCGATGTGCACACCTTACAGGTCGTGCGTAATATCCGCCGTCTCGCAAGACCAGAGATCGCTGAGCAATTTCCAGTCTCGGCACACATATACAAAAATCTACCCAAGCCCGAGTTAATTATCATTGCAGCTCTCTACCATGATATCGCCAAAGGACGTGGTGGCGATCACTCGTTACTTGGATCAGCGGATATCGCCGACTTTGCCGAGCGTCATGGTCTGCAACCCCAAGAGATAAAACTATTGCAGTGGCTGGTAGAAAACCATCTGTTAATGTCAACAGTATCCCAGCGCGAAGACACCTCAGATCCAGATGTTATCTACAAATTTGCCAAACATTGCGGTGATCTAATGCATCTGGAATACCTATATGTACTGACTGTTGCGGATATTAACGCCACTAATCCAAGGCTGTGGACGGACTGGAAAGGCTCACTCATGCGCAATCTGTATTTTGAAACCAAACAGGCATTGCAGCAGGGCCTGGGTATTCCCGCAGATAAATCCGCTTGGATTGCAGAGGCAAAAAGCGCTGTTACTCGTCTGTTACTGGAGAAAAATATCAGTGAAGAGCAGGCGCTGAGTGTATGGTCAGATGTAGATGAAGAATTTTTCCTGCGTGAACGAGCCGAGGATATTGCCGCATTTACTCGAGCAATTATTGATAACACAGAGCCCTCTCAGCCAGTCATAACGCTGTGCGATGTGGGCGTGGAAATACCGGTGGCGACTCAAATTTTTGTTCATAGCAAAGGGCAGCAAAATATTTTCGCCATTATTGCTGCGGTACTCGACAAGCTCCAACTTAATATTCAGGACGCGAGGCTTCATACCACCAGCGACAATCGGGCCTTCGATGTGTTTTATGTTCTCGATGAAGCCGACCGCCCCATTGGTAGCAACCATGCTCTTTGTGAAGTGGTTACAGAGACATTGCGCAAAGGCATTGTTGCCCCCGATACCGTAAGCTTTGACATTAGTCGTCGAACGCCGCGTCAGCTAAAAAATTTCACCCTTAAGACTGTCGCTTCACTGCGTAATGATGCGGAAACCAATAGCACCGTGATTGAGGTCATTACACCGGATCGGCCCGGCCTACTGGCTCATTTGGCGACTATCTTTTTACGCTACAATTTAAATCTATATAACGCCAAAATATCCACCTTGGGCGAACGGGTCGAGGATACATTTTATCTGACTGATCAGCAGCATAAGCCGCTGACGGACTATAAACTAAGTCAGGAAATACAACACAGCATCTGTACCGAACTAGACTCTCGCAATCAGCAGGATGTTCTCGACGCAGAGATGCCTGAAGCAAAAGTCTGGCACTAAAAAAAACAGAATACTTTATGAATACTCACTTACTTAAACTACATGCCTATCCATTTGAAAAACTCAATCAATTAAAAGCCGGTATCGAGCCGCCGTCGCAACTAGCCCATATCGCTCTTTCAATTGGCGAGCCCAAACATCCAGCGCCCGATTTTGTTAAGCAAACTCTCTGTGACCATATTGACCAGCTAGCAGTCTACCCCACCACCAAGGGTGGTTTGCCATTGCGTCAAAGCATAGGGCAGTGGTTACAACAGCGTTTTAATCTCAGCGCTGAGCAGGTTGATGCGGAGCGTCATATATTGCCTGTCGCCGGCACCAGAGAGGCATTGTTTGCCTTTACCCAAGCAGTAATCGACACTGGCGCTCCCCATCCTGTGGTTATATCGCCCAATCCCTTTTATCAGATCTATGAGGGTGCAGCGATACTGGCAGGTGCTGAACTGCACTACCTCGACACCTTGGTTGAGAATGATTTTATTGCCGACGTCAGTCAGGTTCCCGAGGCTATTTGGCAGCGTTGCCAACTTCTGCAACTGTGCTCGCCCGGCAATCCCACAGGCGCAGTGATGTCTTTGCAACAGTATCAGCAGGTTATTGAGTTGGCCGATAAATATGACTTTATTGTCTCCAGTGACGAATGTTATTCCGAGGTCTACTTTGATGAAGACAATCCACCGCTGGGTCTACTCGAGGCGTGCAGCCAATTAGGCCGCGATGATTTTGCTCGCTGCGTGGTATTTCACAGCCTATCAAAACGCTCCAATCTTCCGGGGTTACGCTCGGGCTTTATTGCTGGCGACAGTAGTATTCTTGAAGCTTTTTTACGCTACCGCACCTACCATGGCTGTGCGCTTTCCATGCCGGTGCAAGCAGCATCGATTGCCGCTTGGAATGACGAAGAGCATGTAATCGCCAACCGCGCGCTCTACCGAGAAAAATTTGCTGCAGTGACTGATATATTACGCGGCACATTGGCATTCACTGATCCCAGCGCCAGCTTCTATCTGTGGCCACAAACACCGATTGATGACGCACAGTTTGCTCAGGAACTCTATCAACAGCAAAACGTGACGGTGCTACCCGGTAGTTACCTATCACGCACAACTAACACCGGCAATCCTGGTAACAATCGTGTGCGTATGGCACTGGTAGCAGAGTTAGATCAATGCATTGAGGCTGCGCAGCGCATCAAACAGTATGTGGAGAGCCTGAATTAGTTATGCTGAAGAAAGAACGGGCCGCCTTTATCTTACAACGATTAAATCAACTCTACCCAGAGACGCCAGTACCTCTGGATCATAGCAATACCTTTGAATTGCTAGTAGCGGTATTATTGAGTGCACAGTGCACTGATGAACGGGTCAATAAAGTCACGCCTGCATTATTTGCTGAGGCCAATAATGCGTTTGATATGCAACATGTGCCTGTGGATACCCTGTACCAAATTGTGCGCCCCTGCGGCCTGGCTCCACAAAAATCCAAAGCCATCTCTACACTCTCAAAGATACTTGTGAGCGACTATAATGGCGAAGTACCGGAGGATATGGCGGCACTGGAAACGTTGCCCGGTGTTGGCCATAAAACCGCCAGCGTGGTTATGTCTCAAGGTTTTGGTCACCCCGCTTTTCCTGTGGATACGCATATTCACCGCTTAGCACAGCGCTGGGGACTGACCAAAGGCAAAAGCGTCGTCCAGACAGAGCGAGATTTAAAAAAACTATTTCCTCGGCAAGAATGGAATAAACTGCATTTACAGATTATTTTCTATGGTCGTGAATTCTGCTCGGCCCGCGGTTGCGATGGTCGTGTCTGCGATATTTGTACAGCCTGTTATCCCAACCGCAAAAATCCGTTTAAAGCGCACAAACCCTAGTGGTTTTGCTATGCTAGCCGGCTACTTTCCAAGGAACGATTACCGTGATTACATTATTTGGCATCAAAAATTGCGATACGATTAAAAAAGCTCGCCAATGGCTGGCAGAACAAGGCATTGACTACAGTTTTCACGATGTTCGAATAGATGGTATTGAAGCTGCTACTATCGAGTACTGGATTGAGCAGAGCAACTGGGAAACCGTGCTTAATCGTCGCGGCACGACTTGGCGTAAATTGGATAGCCAAGTGCAAGCCACAACCAACAGAGACAATGTTACCGCCCTGTTACTTGAGCACCCAGCAATGATTAAACGTCCCGTATTGGATATCGATGGCGAGATTACCATCGGATTTAAGCCGGATCTCTATCAGCGAATTTTTAACCTTTAACCCTTTATTTAGAGCAAGAGCAAAAATATGAGCAATTTATACAGTTTCGCCATCGGTGTTGGTAGCAAAAATAGTCGCGGCGAATGGCTGGAAGTCTATTATCCTGCCCCCTTACTACAACCAGATCCTGCCCTGTGCGATATCGTTACAACCTGTCTCGGCACAACTGACGAAGTGGAGCCCGACGCCGCACAGATGGCAGCCCTTGAGTCAGCGCTCAAGCAAAATGGCCACAGTGAACTGGCCACCTCTGTGGCTCAATTGGCAGCCTCTAAGCGCCCCACTGTTGCGGTGATGCTGACCAGCGATTCGGCACCAAAGTCAGTGCCACAGGGTTATCTAAAACTACACTTACTCAGTCACCGTCTGGTACGACCCCATGGTACTGATCTAAGCGGGATCTTTGGTGTGCTGAAAAACGTGGCTTGGACCAGCGCGGGGGCCATTGATATTGAAGAGCTACCGGAGCGGTTGCTGCAAGCCCGTCTAGAGGGTCAACCTCTCACCGTCGACTGTGTCGATAAGTTCCCTAAGATGGTGGACTACATTGTGCCCAGCGGCATTCGTATTGCCGACGCATCAAGAGTGCGACTAGGAGCCTATGTAGGAGAAGGCACTACAGTGATGCATGAAGGCTTTATTAACTTTAATGCCGGCACTGAGGGTCCCAATATGGTTGAGGGCCGAATTTCTGCTGGTGTTTTCTGTGCCGCGGGAAGTGATATCGGTGGCGGCGCGTCAATTATGGGAACATTGTCCGGTGGCGGCAGCATGGTCATCTCCATGGGCGAAAAATGTCTGCTGGGCGCCAATGCGGGCTTAGGTATTCCCTTGGGCGACCGTTGCACATTAGAAGCTGGACTCTATATCACCGCCGGCACTGTGGTCACCATGCTAGATGATCAAAAGCAGGCCACAGGAAAAGTAAAAGCACGTGAGCTATCGGGTAAAAATGACCTATTATTTCGGCGTAACTCTGTTAGCGGCTGTGTCGAATGCCTGACCAATAAGAGCGCTGTTGAGCTCAATGAATCACTGCACAGCAGCAACTAACCAATGAACGGGGAGCCCTGCTCCCCAATGCTTAGGCACCCAATAAGCTCTGACCGCATACGCGGACCATATTGCCATTAATACCCGCCGCCTGTGGGCTGACAAAGAACCCAATCACCTCGGCCACATCAACCGGAAGACCACCCTGCCCTAGAGAGGAAAGTCTGCGGCCCATTTGACGAGTGACAAAGGGAATAGCTGCAGTCATCTGTGTCTCAATAAATCCCGGGGCAACGCCATTAATAGTAATACCGCGCGCTGCACATTGTGCCGCAAGCGTCTCGACCATTCCGATAATGGCGGCTTTGGAAAACGCGTAATTTGTCTGCCCAATATTGCCAGCAATACCGCTAATTGAGGCTACACCAATAATTTTTCCGCCACTATCGAGAAGATTAGTCTCCAGTAGCGCGCTATTAATTCGTTGCACCGCGCCGAGATTTATCTGCATAAGTAAATCCCATTGATGCGCTGTCATTCGGGATAACATTTTGTCACGGGTTACGCCGGCATTGTGCACAACAGCATGTAATGTTGAGCTATGGGCAGAGCAAAAATCGCGCAATTTCTCAGCCGCATCAGCATCGGTAATATCCAATGGCAAACTTAGACCACCAATAGCCTCCATCGCCGCCGCCAGATCATCCTGTGACTGAGGCACATCGACACCAATCACCACAGCACCATCTCGCGCCATGGTCTGACTTATGGCCAAACCAATCCCTCGTGCAGCACCGGTTACCAATACGGTCTTACCCGACAGCGGCTTAGTCCAATCTGCTTCAACAGCGGCAACCGGTGCAGCAACCGTTAATACCTGAGCATTCATAAAGGCTGATCCTGCAGATAGCAAGAACCGGACCGGTGCCTCAAGCCCCTGATCACCGCCGCGATCAACTAGCACCAAATTGGCTGTCGCACCTTTGCGACCAATCTCCTTAGCCACTGATTTAACAAAGCCAACCAAACCTCGCTGGATAGTTGCATGCTCAGTATTATCTAAAGCGCTGGGTTTATGTCCGATCACAACGACGCGTCCCGAGTCGCCGACAGACTTTAAATGTTGGTTGAAGAAGCTATAGAGCTCCTCAGTCTGCTGAGCGGAGCTGATACCCGAGGCGTCAAAAAGCAAATCGCCCCTACCCTCCATCGCCTGGTCATACAATGTGACCCCCGCGGCTTCAATAAGAGCACCGATGGACTTAGCAAACGCGGCGCCCTGACTCGCACCCAATAGCACTTGACCGTCTAGTTTGTGTGGCTGCTGAGGATCTTCGCGGCGCAGAGGCACTGGATCAGGAAGACCAACAGCACTGAATATTCTTTTACCCAAAGGTGAGTTGGCGATTTCTAGATACTTATCTGACATAGCTGTGCTACTCCAAAAACAATCTCTAACTAACGAGTTGGTTATTTTAACCCTAGACAACCCATGATGATTGGCCAAAATGACAATTAATCCGCGACGGCAGTCAATGGCTTTTATACCGAGTCTCTCTACGATAACTGTTACTATTGTCCACTAAAATTTATAACGACGAGATAATCGCTATGACAACTATTCGCAAGGTCGCCATTATTGGTGGCAATCGCATTCCATTTGTACGCAGCAATACCCATTACAGTCATGCCAGTAATATGGATATGCTCGGCGCCACCCTTCAGGGGCTTGTACAACGTTTTGACCTAGCAGGTGAGCGTCTTGGAGAAGTTGCCGCTGGTGCTGTAATGAAGCATTCCCGTGATTTTAATCTTGCGCGAGAGGCGACATTAAATTCAGGTTTGTCGCCACAAACACCAGCATATGATGTGCAACAAGCCTGCGGCACTGGACTGGAAGCCGCGATTTTGGTCGGCAACAAAATAGCGCTGGGGCAAATTGATTCTGGCATAGCTGCCGGTACCGATACTGCAAGCGATGCACCAATTGCACTTAATGAAAAGTATCGCCATATGATACTGAGTTTAAATCGCGCCAAAACCTTAGGTCAGCGTTTAAAGGCTCTCGCCAGAGTTAGACCCAGCTTTATGATCCCAGCACTACCAGCCAATGCAGAGCCTCGCACAGGCCTATCAATGGGTCAGCACTGCGAACTGATGGTTAAACAATGGGATATTAGTCGCGAAGATCAGGATCAACTGACTTTTAACAGTCATCAAAATCTTATGGCCGCTTACCAACGAGGCTTTTTTGATGATTTGATTAGTCCCTTTAATGGGGTTGAGCGGGACGGCATTATGCGTGATACACCGCTGGAGAAATTGGCTCAACTAAGACCTGCCTACGACCGCGAAAATGGCACCTTAACTGCGGCTAACTCCACCACCCTAACGGATGGCGCAGCCGCTGTGCTAATGGCCAGCGAAGAATGGGCCAGCCAGCACAATCTGCCTGTTCAAGCCTATCTCACTCACAGTGAAGTAGCCGCAGTGGATTTCTATAGCCAGGGTGAACAGAGTGAAGGCCTACTAATGGCGCCAGCATACGCTGTGCCGAGGTTACTCGCTCGAGCAGGCATAAGCTTACAGGACTTTGATTTCTATGAGATTCACGAAGCCTTTGCGGCTCAAGCGCTATGTACAATGAAAGCTTGGGAAGATGCGACTTTTTGCAAGGAAAAACTCGGTCTTGATGCGCCACTCGGCAGTATTGATCGAGCAAAACTGAATGTAAACGGCTCCAGTGTCGCTACAGGACATCCATTTGCCGCGACTGGGCCAAGAATAATGGCAACTTTAGCAAAATTATTGGAACAAAAAGGGGGCGGCCGTGGTCTTATTTCTATCTGTGCTGCTGGCGGTCAAGGAGTGACGGCGATACTAGAGAGGTAATCGCCCAACAACCAAGGGAAACCAAAGGCGATCGCTAGCACGCTAACCGGTTTTCTCCCCCTAGGGGCTCTACGTTTGTCAAAGTGGGGCCCCTTTTTTATTCCCGATGTATTTTATTCCCGATGTATTTTATTCCCGATGTATTTTATTGCCGATGTATTATGTTATCAGCGAATGACAGTTTTTATAATTGCATCCTATTATAAAAACTCGCTTAAAATTCCAATTTTCTGGCATTTTTGTCGATAAGTTCGGCGAACGTCGGCAAAAGGGCTTTAGGCAATGTGTGGCCCATACCGTCAAAAATAACTAATTCGGCATGCGCAATATGCTTGGCGGTATCGATACCGCCGCTCACTGGTACCAATAAATCCTGCTTACCATGAATAATGAGAACAGGGACCTTTATCTTTCTTAGCAACGCAGAGCGACTCGGCGCTGTACGAATGGCAGCAATCTGACGCATATAACCCGCAGGGTTAGTCGAGCGTTTCGTTTCCGCTTTGATCAGCGCGCGAACCGCTTTATCAGTCATCGGATAAGCTGGACTGCCGATCATCTGCCAAGTGTCTACGGCATTATCAAGAGCACTGCGATGCTTGGATACCGGCCGAGTCATTTGTCGAGACACCTTAAGAGAAGGCACGCCTTTACCCCGCTCACCACTGGTCGACATTATCGAGGTAAGAGACAGTATTCGCTCAGGGTATAAGCCCGTCACTAACTGGCTTATCATACCGCCCATAGACATGCCTACAATGTGCGCCTGTTGAATATTGAGGGCGTCGAGAACGCCCACTGTATCTGCCGCCATATCATTGAGACTGTAGGGTGCAGTAACAGGAATCCGTAAATAATAATGCAGGAAAAGACGCAGAATACTCGGTGCCCTCACGCCCTCCATTTTATCTGTAAGGCCTATATCACGATTATCAAAGCGAATAACACGAAAACCTTTGGAAACCAAAAGCTCGCACAGTTCCATTGGCCAGCGCACCAACTGGTTGTAGAGGCCAGCGACCAGCAGAATTACTGGGTCGGCGGGATCACCATAATCCTCATAGGCCATACGGAGACCATTAGAGTGGAGAAATTTCGTGCTCGACTCGGTCATTTTATAATCCCTATACAATAGCGTTTTTGCTCTAGGTGGCGACAGATCACAATAAAAATGTAGCGCCAGTGTAGGTCAAAATATACCAATCGTTCAGCTATTTTGTCAGCTGCTATACCAACTGCTTTTTGTCACCGTAGATACGGGCTACTCCAAGCTAGCAATACCAATTGCCTGCTCTCCTGCCCCAACATACAGCAGATATTTTTTGTTGTGGTTATCCGTAAATATATAGGGGTCACGCAACTCATTAGCTACTGAAACTAATTCCCCGCGCAGTGATGGCATTGGTGCCAAGCTAGCACCTTCCCACGGAAGCTCGGGAGCTAGAAGCTCAACCGCCTCTGAAGCCCGCCAGCGATCCCAGTTAGGTGCAGATAAATCTACCTGCGACAGAAGTAGCCTCTCTGGCGCCTCTCCCACTTTCGACCAAACAACCGTCAAACGATCGCCATCCAGCATCACAGCAGCTCGGCGAAAATTAACCTCGAACAATGATTTATCTCTCGGTATGTAGGGGCCTAGAATACTGTTGCTACGAAATAAAATACCCGGCGAGCTCAATAAGTAATGCTTTTCACCGTAGGCAAAGTAACGCGTGTAGACCGCACTGACAGTGTTCTCGGACGCTGTAAAGTTAACGCCGTCGCCCGAACTGGCGATACCTGTTATCTGCGACAGACTGTCGCGTTGACCGTGATAAAACATAAGTATGCGCTGATTGTTGTTATCTACTACGATATCGGGACTGGCAATATGCGGGATCTTGGTTTGACTAAGTTCTAACCCCCGATCTCTGCGTCGCTTTTGATCAGTAACCAATGCTTTGTAGATAGCAACAATACTATCTCGCACAATAAAAATCGAAAAGTTATCCCATAATTCGGCCAAGCCCTCCTGTGGTGACAGGGTTGGGATCTGATTCACGGGAAAACCGGACTGTTGCAATGACAAAACACCCGGCTCATATACTGTCCAGGGGCCCTCTGGCATATCAGCATAGGCCATACGGATAAACTCACCTTTATGGTGAGAGAAATATAGATAGTATTTGCCCAGTGGTTGCTCAATCCAGCTCGGCACGCGAATCATGCTTGGACCATTGATATTGATATACCCCTGAGCCTCTGCTAGTGCCGCTAATCTCGGGCTCTTATCAACGGTTATTATCGGACTATCGGCCAGACGTTGGGCGCTAAAAGGTAATTGCTGTGCCGGTAGATAATCAGTTCGCGGCCACAAAATTGCTGTCAACAAAACCAAACCTACCAGCAGTAGCACTGGAGTCCACCGCAGCAGTGCGAAGCGCGAGTTAAACAGCGCCATATCCTTGTAACCGATTATGGCGTGACGATATTGAAATTATCATTCGATTCATCCAGTAGCGAAAAGAATTTCAGCAGAGCTAGCACACTGCCATCAACCTGTAGTGAATCGGATCTGAGCAACTGTTGAATCCCTGCCTGACCCACCATAATATCTACAAATAGTGGCTTAGTAAGTGTAAGACTGACATCAGCATCGGCTGCGGGCGGCAACTGCTGGTAATGTAAAACAGAATTGCGCACTGTAAGCACAAAATTTTCTTGCTGATCAGTAAATAGTATATTTAGTACTAGTCGCTCACCCGCTGCTTTTTCCGCGTCAAGCCGCACAGACAGTGCCTTCATAAATTGTATCAGAGGCACCTGTAGCAAAAAGTTTTTGGCCAACGATAGGTCATGGGCTTGATCCGGCTTACCCATATCGAGTTCTTGCGCACCGGTTAAATAAATATCTCGCCAGGGACCAGACTCTGCTTGATAGGCTAACTGACGATAGGCGTCAGCTAACAATTGTTTAGCCTCATTATTATCGGGTTGCGCGAAGACCAAATGATTAAGTACCTCAGCGACCCAGCGATACTCACCCTTAGCCATCGATTGCGCGGCTTTTTCAAGAATATTGGCGGCACCTCCCATAAACTCGACATAGCGCCGCGATGACCGTTCTGCCGGCAGAGGATTCAGATGCGCAGGATTTCCCTCATACCAACCCAAGTAGTGCTGATAGACCGCCTTACTATTATGACTTAAGGTACCGTAGTAGCCGCGCAAATGAAAATTGCCCGCAAGACTTTGTGGCAATGTTAAGCGCTCTGCAATCTCTTTTGGGGTATAGCCCAAGTTAGCCAATCGCAGAGTCTGATCATGGGTGAATTTATACATATCCTGCTGCTGTTCCATCTGGGTAATGATCCGGTCATGCCCCCAAGTGGGCCAGTGATGGCTATTAAAAAATATTTCCACGTTGTCCAAACGCTTAATGGACTCTCCTATGTAGTCACTCCATGCTAAAGCATCACGCACCTTGGCGCCCCGCAGAGTCAAAATATTGTGCATCACATGAGAGACTATTTCGGCACCGCAGAATGCTTTAAACTGAGGCAGGTAAAAAGTTAATTCTGCGGGTGCCTCAGAGTTTGGCATATTATAAAATTCAAACTCGACGCCATCGATAGTCATCGCCTTAGACGGCTGATCGATCACTACTGTTGGCTGAAGAATTGAGGTGCTGCCAAAGATTGGTTGCTTACCCAACCCTGTATCAACGTGGCCCAGCGGTGAGCGTTCGAGACTATTGCCATACATATACACGCTGCGGCGTGTCATAGCCGGGCCAGCAATAACATTCTCGCTGGTGGCCTCTTCAATAAAACCGGCCGGTGCGATTATCGGCACATTATTGGCTAACGCTTGCTCGGCGTTTAAAAGAGCCATCACCCCACCAAAATGATCGATATGGCTGTGAGTAAAAATAACTGCTGTAAGTTTAATGTCACCCAGATGCTGCTCGGCAAATGCCATTGCCGAGCGAGTGGTTTCCAGCGTGGTCAGAGGATCAACCAGAATCCAACCCGAGTCACTTTTAATTAGACTGGTATTAGCAAGATCAAAACCGCGCAACTGATAGATCCGCTCATCCACTTTAAACAATCCGCGGATATTATTTAACTTGGCCTGTCGCCATAAACTCGGATTAACCGTTTGCGGTGCTTCACCTTGAACAAAATCGTAGTCACTGGCGTCCCATAATTGCACGCCAGAATCACTTTTCACTGGAGTATTAGGTGCCTGAGCAATCATACCGCGACGGGCATCGTCAAAATCCTGCTGATTGGCTAGCTCAAGTTTATCTGCAAGCGCTCTATTGCGGGCAATGGTGTGCTCACTGGCGGCAAAGCGGTCGGCACTAGGCTCAACTGAGACTGATGATTGATCGCAGCTGGTTATAGCAACTGCCGATATAAAACAGACGAACCATTTTACTACCCTATTATCGAGTCCAACTGTCATCGCTTCATTCCCATTATTATCGCCAAGTTTGATTTTCATAGCCTATCAATCGCATAACCGGTTACGCAAAGAGTAATCTAACGTAAAAACGCCATCGATTTAAACTGCAATCAATGGCGCTTTGACGAACCTCAAGAGTGGGTTGCTTTTTACAACACTTCAAACAAACCCGCTGCGCCCATACCACCACCGACGCACATAGTAATTACAACGTACTTCTCACCGCGACGTTTACCTTCCATCAACGCATGCATCACCATACGCGCGCCACTCATACCAAAAGGATGGCCAATCGAAATGGAACCACCATTGACATTTAAGCGCTCCATAGGAATACCCAGTTTGTCACGGCAATACAGCACCTGTACGGCAAAGGCTTCGTTTAATTCCCACAAACCAATATCATCCATTTTTAAACCGTTGCGCTGCAACAGCTTAGGAATGGCGAACACGGGTCCGATACCCATTTCGTCCGGCTCGCATCCAGCAACCGCCATTCCACGGTACACACCTAATGGCTCGAGGTTGCGCTGTGAAGCCAAAGTGCTATCCATCAGCACCACTGCCGCCGCACCATCGGATAACTGTGACGCATTACCAGCGGTGATAACGCCACCATCACGAACCGCCTTAAGACCGGCCAAGTTCTCTATCGAAGTGCCGGGGCGATTGCCTTCATCTAAAGACAATGTCACCTCCTCTTTTGTTACCTCACCAGTCTCACGATTAGTCACTAGCTTAGTTGCCGTCACCGGTACAATCTCATCAGCAAATAGACCCGCTTGCTGCGCCGCCGCTGTGCGCGCCTGAGAAGTAACCGCATACTCGTCTTGCACTTCACGAGAGATACTGTAGCGGTTTGCCACAGTCTCTGCGGTATCGAGCATTGGCATATGAATCAATGGTGAATGTTTTATCGCTAATGGGTCAGCCACACGATGGGCGTTAAACTTGTCATTCTGGATCAAACTAACACTTTCACAACCACCGGCAACAATAATTTGCGAGCCATCATTGGTAATATTATTGGCGCCAATTGAGATAGCCATCAGACCAGACGAACACTGACGATCAACCGTCATACCAGAGACCGTAACTGGCAGACCAGAGGCTATTGCCGCCTGACGACCGAGATTCATTGTCTGCGTGCCCTGTTGCATGGCGGCACCGATAATGCAGTCGTCAATCTCAGCAGGATCGACGCCCGCGCGCGACACTGCAGCCTTAATGGCATATGAACTCATGGAAGGTGATTCAAGGTCGTTAAATGCACCACGAAATGCTCTGCCAATAGGTGTGCGAGCGGCTGAAACAATTACTGCTTCTTTCATACTATATATCCTTGGTTAATTAGTTTTAATTTAATTCGCTTTTCGTAACTAGGCCTTAAGTGCTACCATCGCCTTCATCAAAAACTTTTCTGTTTGCTTACCACCGGATTCCAATGCTTGTTGATCCCTGATGTCACTAAGCTCATCCCACTTGGCCACAATTGCCTCTGGATTCTGTTGCTCTTTGGTCAAAAATATACCATCGGTTTCAAACATATTAGCTCGAGCATAGCCGCCTGCGCCTGCGCACAAAATAGTTCGCGTTGGCGCCTTCTCATCACAGAGGATCAAAGCGCCTGCCGTAACCGACTCTGCCGTTAACATCGCCAGCATCTCAGCAGGCATCAAATCTTCAGTCATACGCGTACCCGCAGTAGGCGCCAGTGCATTAATATGAATATTATTTTTGCCACCCTCTAGAACCAGCGTATTCATAAATCCAAGCACAGCCATCTTAGCCGCGCCATAATTGCTCTGGCCAAAATTGCCATACATACCACTGGATGATGTGGTCATAACAATACGACCATAATTCTGCTCGCGCATAATGTCCCATACCGCCTTGGTACAGTTAACTGAGCCCATAAGATGCACATCCATAACCAGTTTAAAATCTGCTAGATCCATTTTGGCAAATGATTTATCACGCAGAATGCCGGCGTTGTTAATAAGAATATCCACTCTGCCCCAGCGCTCCATGGTTTCAGCAACCATCGCCCGCACTTGATCAAACTCGGCAACATTAGCGCCATGAGCGAAGGCTTTACCGCCGGCCGCCTGAATAATCTCGACGACTTCCATAGCCGCATCTGATGATGCACCTGTACCATCTCGTGCCCCACCTAGATCGTTAACCACTACTTTGGCACCGCGTTCTGCCAGAGCCAGCGCATGAGATCGTCCCAAGCCATTGCCAGCACCAGTGACAATCGCCACTTTTCCCACAAAACTAATACTCATAACAAATTTCCTTTAACTGGGTTAGTGAGCCATCTGCACGCTGAGCCATTCAGCGACCAATGCAGGCTTATCATCGCCCTCAATCTCAACTGATACCTCAACTTTGAAGTCATACTGTCCTGGACGTTTTTCGCTAATGTCAACAACAGTCGCATGACAGCGAATTTTGCTACCCACGCGCACGGGTGCCACAAATCGCACCTTGTCAAAGCCTTTATTGATACCCATATAGATACCTTCAATCAGCAAATTGTAGCTCTCAGAAAAGTGAGACAGCATCGATAGCGTTAAAAAGCCATGGGCAATGGTGCCACCAAAAGGCGTTTTTGCCGCAGCTTCGGGGTCGATGTGAATAAACTGGCGATCCAATGTGCAGTCAGCAAATACATTGACCTGCTCCTGCGTAACCTGAAACCAATCTGTTGGCTCGCAGACATGGCCAATATATTGTTCGATTTCAGATTTTTTAATAACCTGGGGCATGAGCTCATCCTCTACTGTGATGGTAACGTGGAAATGGTAACGATGATAATCATCATTACGATGAATAGATAAAGTGTGCCTCGCTAAACCACTAAAGACCATGACATGCTATGTCCGGTTGGCTTCAAATCAGTATCATTAAAACTAATTTTGATCATGTGATATAGCGTTGTGATTATCGCAATGGATGGCTACCATAGACCTTTACCTTAGCCAAAGTGAGTAACAGTCAATTACAACCTTAGAGACAGATACAAGCCCAACTTTTGGCCGCTTTCTGAAGTTTTGGCGCGGTGTGCATAGTCTTAGTCAAGAGCAGCTTGCCGACCGCATCACCAGTTCTCCGCGGCATATAAGTCGCTTGGAAAATGGCAGCAGTCGCCCAAGCCATGCCATGGCGTTAGATATAGCAATGGCCTTGGAATTAGGCCATAGAGATACTAACCACTTGTTAATCGCTGCCGGTTTTTTACCTAGCAGTGCGGAACTTGATTTTCATGCGCCTGAGTTAAAGTGGTTGCGCAAAACGATGACTATGTCGCTTAAAGCTTTGGACCCCTACCCAGCTATTGTAATCAATGAGTCCGATGATATTTTGATGGTTAATCGTGGCTGGGTTGGTTTATTCAATCAAACCATCGACAAAACAGTGTTAAATAATGTAACCAATCACTTCGAATTCCTGTTCAGCCGCCAAGGTGCAGGAAACCTTATCAGTGGATGGGAAGATACGCTATCGGTCATTTTAATGTCGCTACAGCAGAAAATGTTATTCAGTAATAACTCTCGCGATCAGCAAATGCTTGAACGACTGAGCAGTCGTGAAAATGTGCCACAAGACTGGCAACAACGAGCGGCAAGGCTCGAGCCCATGTCTAGCTTTCGTATGCAAATCAATCTAAATGGTGAGCTTAAAAAATTCTTTAGCGTTCTCAGTACAGTCAGCACCATGGGACCATCCGCATTTATGTCAGGACCCAGCATCAATATCAATACGCTATACCCCGAGGATGAACTGCTCGATCTATCACAATTTTGCACCGATAATCTCAGTCATCCACTACTGTTCTATTAATAATTTTGCTAGCGATCTAGAACACCAGTGTTAAGCGTATACTGTTGTAAATCGGCCATTCACTAGCTGCTGGGAACAATAAAAATGACAACAACTAACAGCATTATCGGCATTATTCTATCTCTGCTTGTTGGCGCCGGCATCCTATTGGCGGGAAGCCAAGGAAGTGTCAATGTCTTCGGTATGCCGCTTTTCCTGCTATGCGGCATAATTGGCTTTGCACTACATTGGATAGTTTTTTTGCCATCCTTCGCTTTTAAGACTGAGCATTATTTCGATCTAACCGGCTCACTCTCCTATATTGGTACGATTATCGCAGCACTGTATCTTAACCCGAACCTCGATATAAGAGATCTGATAATCTGCGCCATGATTTTGATTTGGGCTGTTCGGCTCGGATCATTTTTGTTTTCACGCGTCAAGAAGGCCGGTCAAGACATACGCTTTATTGTTATGAAAACTAAGTTCTTTTGGTTTCTGATGACCTGGACCCTTGGCGGGCTCTGGGTATTAGTGACCATGGCGGCTGGGCTAGCAGCTATGACATCTAATGCAACCGTTGCGCTTGGACCTCTGAGTTACTTGGCAATTTGCTTATGGATACTTGGTATGGCCATTGAAGTGATTGCAGACCAACAAAAGACCCGCTTTCGCAGCGACCCAGAAAACCGCGATCGCTTTATCACCACGGGGTTGTGGGCATGGTCTCAGCACCCCAACTACTTTGGCGAAATCCTTTTGTGGTTGGGCCTTGCCCTGCTGGCCGTACCGGTTTTATCGGGCTGGCAGCTGGCAACATTGATCTCGCCGATTTTTGTCTACGTGCTACTTACCAAAATCAGTGGTATCCCTTTACTGGATCGCCTTGCCAAAAAGAAATGGGGCAGCGATCCCGAGTTTGTTGCCTATACAGAGGCCACGCCAGTTCTGATGTTAAGAAGACCGCGAGGCTAGCCTCTTAGTTATCTTCACACAAACGCTCTTTGGTCATTAAACCGAGCTAGTTATGCTGCTTGAGAAATGTTTCGATACGATCAAAGGCTAATCTAGCCTCGGGTAAATGCGGATAGAAAATAGGCCATACATGAGGCATTTCCTCACTGCTAAGAAAAGTAGCATTGGTGCCGGCAGCGATCGCCTTATTAACATAACGACGACCATCATCACGCAGAATTTCGTGCTCACTAGCTAAAACTAATACGGGCGGCAATCGCGTCAAATCCCCCAACAGCGGAGACACGACAGGGTCTCTGGTATTGTGTTTCGCCATCAGTCTGGCCGCGATAGAGAGCACGATCCTCGGTAGTTTTGCTATTCGATGGGCCAATGGTTTTAACATGATATCAAGCTGGAGATTATCTCTAATACTAGGACTGCGCATGCG
This sequence comes from Porticoccaceae bacterium, assembly GCA_049631145.1. Classification (GTDB taxonomy): domain Bacteria; phylum Pseudomonadota; class Gammaproteobacteria; order Pseudomonadales; family Porticoccaceae; genus HTCC2207. Next base: position 11,865 of record JBNAAJ010000006.1, on the reverse strand, counting down.
CAGATCGGTTATCGGAGATAAAGCCACCGCCGCGTTGGGTGGCGTAACACCTGTATCGCGCAGCCAAGCGAGTAAAGATAAGGTTAAATTGCCACCTGCTGAGTCACCAGCCACGAACATAGTCGACGCGGGTTTACGCCCCTGGGGGCCATGATCGAGCAACCATTGATAACTATGGCGACAATCCTCTATTCCGGCCATTCTCGGGTGTTCCGGCATCAATCGATAATCAATTGCAAGAACAGAGCAATTGCTTATCTCAGATAACTTACTGGTAATAATCCGATGACTTTTCGGGCTACCTGCAATAAAGGCGCCACCGTGGATATACAGCAATCTTCGATTATTATCGGCATCCACATTAGGCGCAATAACCCATTCCGCAGACACACCATCGGCATTTACGGGGCTAAAGCGACTGACGCAGTTGACTTCATCGGCAGCAAAAAACTGCTCCATCACTTCGCGGATAATAGGTACCCGTCGACGCAAGGATAATGAGTTGCTATTCGCCCGACTACTACGAAGTCGCTGATTGATCTGTTTAAGCGCGGCTTTTGAGGCGACCTGATCCGCTTTCTTTGTAACGATCAGCTGTTGCCCTTTAGGACTATCGAATTGCGCTAAAGGATCCTTGCGCAAAACAATATAGATCAGCCATACAGTAGTTAAACCAACTAATAAAACAGGAATATACGCTACAGAAATCAAACGCTATAACTGAGTTGATTAAATTTCTGCTGATGAAAATCGCCATCACCAAAGCTAACATTAATCATCATCAAGCGTTTAACGTAATGGCCTATATTCAATTCATCGGTCATACCGATACCGCCGTGAATTTGAATCGCTTCCTCACCAACAAGCTTGCCATAACGCGCAACCATTGCCTTCAATGCATGCACTGTTTTTAATAGTGCATTGCGATCATCCTCAGCGGCCTGACACAGGCCTCGATAGAGCATTGATTTAGTTTGCTCACAAGCCATAAAGGTGTCTACCATACGGTGTTGAAGCACCTGAAACGAGCTGATTGGAGTATCGAACTGTTTTCTCACCTTGGTGTATTCGACTGTAGTGGTATTGAGCGTCGACATAATACCCAGAGCTTCTGCGCTAAGACCAATTAATATCTGTGGCATCACCTGTTCAATCAAATCCATGCCCTTGCCCACAGCATTCAATAACTGATTTTCGCTTACCAGTACGTCCTTAAAGCTGACTGTAGCCGCACTCTGGCCGTCCATCATTTTATAGCTTTTAACAGTCACCCCAGGTGCGGAGGCGTCGACTAGAAACAAGCTGATACCATCGTAATCAAACTGATCACCGCTAGTGCGAGCAGTGACAATAAATTTATCCGCGGTGCCACCATTGGCCACAACGGTCTTTTCACCATTGATTTTATAACCACCATCGGTCGCTGTTGCGCTTGTCGCCACATCAGTCATTTCATAACGAGACTGCACTTCAACACAGGCCAAAGATCCCATACAGCTACCATCGATAATACTGGGGATCACTTCAGCTTTAAGAGCACTGTTATCTGCTGCGGATAGCAATCCACCGAATACCACAACAGTCGAGGCGTAGGGCTCAACTACAATCCCCTTGCCTAGCTCTTCCATCACAGCGGCAATATCATCAACCGAGCCGCCGAAGCCCCCATACTCCTCAGCAAAGGGCACAGAGAGCCAGCCCAACTCAGCAAACATAGACCAAAACTCACGGCTTATACCCTCATCTGAATCAACAATTGCGCGTCTGGTATCAAAGTCATATTCATCTCGAACAAAGCGCGAGACACTGTCCTTGATCATGGTTTGTTCTTCGGTAAACTCAAAATTCATCTGTTAAAACTCCTGCAAAAATGTAACCGCTCAACCCTAAGGGAGCCTGTTTAAAGACCAAGCACTGCTTTGGCAATAACGTTGCGCTGTACCTCATTAGAACCACCATAAATCGTTGCGGCACGGCCATACATATATTTACCTCGAGCCTCGAAAGCAAAGTCGTGACCCAATTGTTGCGCATCTAGGTCATCTGGCAGAGCGCCACCATAATTGGCGGCCAACTGTAGCTGCAATTCATGTATTGCCTGAGAAATTTCAGTACCTTTAATTTTCAACAATGAAGATTCTGGTCCCGGCATACCACCTGCCGCCATTGACGCAAATACACGCAACTCAGTGTACTCCAACGCCATCAACTCCATTTCAATAGATGATAGACGCGCCTGAAAGATAGGATCATCAATCATTGCTTTCCCGCCATTAACTTCCTCACTTGCGCGTCGCTTCAACGCTTCTAGCATACGGGTAGAATCGGCGACCTCCGCCATACCTGTACGCTCATGAGCCAACAACGCCTTGGCATAGGTCCAACCTTTATCCTGTTCACCAATAAGATTTTCCGTGGGCACGGCAACATCTTCGAATAACACTTCATTGAGGGTGTGTTTACCGTCGATACTGACAATAGGCTTAACTGTGATACCAGGCGTTTTCATATCAATCAATAAAAAGCTGATACCCTCCTGCTTGCGCATACCTTTACTGGTTCGAACCAGGCAAAAAATCCAATCGGCAAACTGCGCATAGGTTGTCCAGATTTTGCGGCCGTTAACAACATAGTGATCACCCGCATAGTCTGCTGTCGTATTTAATGCTGCGAGATCCGAACCTGCGCCGGGTTCTGAATAGCCCTGACACCACCAGTCCTCACTCTCTAGGATACGAGGAAGAAACCGAGCCTTCTGTTCCTCATTACCAAAGGTATAGATTACTGGCGCCACCATTTTTAAACCAAACGGAATTACATCAGGCACACCCGCCAGACCGCGCTCAGTCTCATAGATAAACTTCTGAGTCGGAGTCCAGCCGGTACCGCCATACTCCACGGGCCAACCGGGTGCAATCCACCCTTTAGCATGCAGTTTTTTCTGCCACGCCACAATTGCCGCCTTGTAGTCCTCACTATTTTGACTAGCGGCCTGTCGCGCTGCGTCTGCATCATACTCTGCCGCAAAAAACTCACGAACTTCATCGCGAAACGCGAGGTCGTCTGCTGAAAATTTAATATCCACTGACATATTCTCCTAAAAGATAATGTGGACAATTCCTAATTTGGAATGCCCTTATTCAACGCAAACTTAATTATGGCATTTTATATGCCAAAATAAAATAGTGCTTTATTCTGCGTCTATAACCGATATGGTAAAGCCTATTTGTAGACATTGAGAATCGTTTATTGCGACTGCTGAGTCGGCTATCTTAGCTACGCTATTAACGGTTATTCAGTTTACTAAGTAACCAAGCCACCGACGCTGCATGTACGTGCCGATCCTCAGATCCTTTAGTCAGACTCTAGTCTTAGATTTTTCGAGATAAATCGACGCAATAATAAAGCTAATTGGCGCCCCAATAGCCAATAGATCTGAGGTTAGAAGCGCTTTAGTCAGAGGTTCAAAGACAGCATAAGCAGCAAATATATCACTGAGAACACCGGTCATTAATGCCCCTATGCCCAAACCGAGAAGATTACAAGCCACTAATAACAGGCCCGTCATCACACCACGCAATCGCACTGGAGTAAGGTCCTGCACTGTGGAGAATGCCGGTCCATAAAAAGAGCTAAGACTCAGCATGCCGGCAGCCATTCCGATATAAAAAAGTGCCGAAGAGGGCGATACGAATCGAAACGAAATAAGTAATGGCGTAATGCCAAGCATAAGAAAGGCAAGGAATCTTACTCGGCCACCTCGGAAGTGAGCCTGATACCAATCACTGAGAATACCGCCCAAAAACGTACCTGCCGTACCAAACACAATATAGATCAGCCCATAGGTCGCACTGATTTCGCCAACACCAAAGCCTCTCTCTCGCTCTAGCCAGACAATAGCAAATTGACCTGCGCCCAGCGGTATATGCAAAAAAACTGCACCGAGCATGGTCCACAGTAACGCCGGTGTCGACTTAACCGCAGTGAGGACATCTGCCACCACCTTGCTCCAACTACCGTCTATTAAAGTGATCTGTGACACCGTACTGGCATCGCCCTCTTCCATACCGCCGCGCTGCGGGTCCTTAATGAGTAGCAATAATAAGCCAAGGGCAATACCGAAAACGCCAAGCACAATAAAACAATTGCGCCAACCAATCATCGGACCCAAGACTCCGGCAACAATAAAGGCACCGCCTGCTCCCAGGGGCACACCCAGATAGTAGATGCCAGTCGCCGTGCCTCGTTTAGCCTTAGGGAAAAGGTCAGCAATCATTGAAATTGCCGATGGCGCCATCGCCGACTCACCGATACCAATAAACAAACGGGCAATACCTATCTGGGCAAAATTTTTGGCCACACCGGATACCGCCGTAAGCAGACTCCAAAGCATTAATCCGGCGGCAATTAACCGCGGACGATGGACTCGGTCAGCGAGGGCGCCCATAAATAGCCCCATAATCGAATAGAAGAACACAAAAATTGGGCCTGTTAGCAGGCCAAACTGTGAATCGCTTAGTTTGAGATCAGTGATAATCGCTGTACCAAAGCTGGTAATTAGTGTTCGATCCACCATATTTAAGATATTGAGTAGCAGTAAAAACAGCAGAAGCCCCTTGGTCTTTTTCGACGTGCTGCTTGATTGACGATTCATAATTACCCTTATCATTGTTGTAGCGACATGCTCGATGGAGGTCGAGGCAGCATCTTTAAAGCGGTAATAGTCACTCGGCATGCAATAACGACAATCGATTTAAGTGCTACAAAATCACGTCGTTGAGTGAATCCTATTAACAGCGCTGCAATTCATTTCAAGCTCTAGCTCACCCTGCCATAAAATCAAATAAATCGACACCCACCATAAGCATAAAAAGTTTTATACCTGTGAAAGCTAAAGCTTACTATGACGCTTGAGTTTAATTATTATTAATTTACACTAGCAGTGACCATTGCTTACACAAGCCCGACTGTATGGGCCCTTCAAAATCAGGAGTTATCACCATGTCATTGGAAATAGTTACCGCAGGTTTACAAGATAAGATTGGGGAAGATTGTGGCTTAGACGCCATCTTAAAATTTGATTTTGGCGATGACGGCATTCTCGTACTCGACGCAACGCAGGTGCCAAATGTGGTCAGCAATGATGATGCTGACGCCGCCTGTACCATGGCGATCAGCATCGCTGACTTTATGGATATGGCTGAGGGCAAACTCGATGGCACCAGTGCCTTTATGAGTGGCAAATTAAAGATCCAAGGTGATATGGGTATCGCCATGAAATTGGGTCCCATTTTATCCTAACAGTCTGAATCAACAATAAAGGCGCCTTTGTGTGGTAATGGCGCCTTTTGAAGTATAGTAGCTTTAATCATTGGACAGTATTACTTTGCCTTTGGCTCGACGTTCAGAAATTGATGCAAAAGCAGCCTTAAAATCATCTAATGGATACACCTCAGTGACTAGAGGGCTGAACTTTCCGCTATCGACCATTGCGATCAACTCATCAAAATTATCACGCGATTCCCTCGGTGATCGTGCCGCCCAAGCCCCCCAAAACACACCAATCATCGAAGCACCTTTTAACAGCGCTAAATTAAGCGGAATTGCGGGGATAGGGCCAGAGGCAAAACCAATCACTAAGAAACGGCCATCCCAAGCGATTGAACGAAATGCTTGCTCAGATAAGTCGCCGCCAACAGGATCGTAAATTACATCGGCGCCCTTCCCTCCAGTTAACTCTTTAACCCTGTCTTTAAGATTTTCAGTGCTGTAGTTAATACGCAAATCTGCACCCGCCTCACAGGCAAAATCTAATTTTTCTTCCGAGCTTGCCGCCGCAATCACATTTGCCCCCATAGCCTTGGCGATCTGGATGGTAGCAATACCGACACCACCGGCAGCGCCCAGCACCAATAGAGTCTCACCCGGCTGGATATTAGCGCGCTGTTTTAAGGCGTAGTAGGAGGTACCGTAGGTAATGGCAAAACCAGCGCCCTGCTCAAAAGACATAGTCGCACCTAGTGCAACAGTAGCGTGCTCATTGACCACACATTGTTCACTGAAGGCGCCAACTTGCAATGTGGCAAAAACCTTATCGCCGACCTTACGGCTAGTAACACCCTCACCAATAGTAGTAACAATGCCACAGACTTCGGCACCAGGAATAAAAGGCAACTCTGGTTTAAACTGATACTTTCCTTGCACTGTTAAAATGTCAGGAAAATTAACCCCAGCAGCTTTAATATCAATAAGGACTTCTCCCTTCGCAGGCGTGGGTGCCTCAGTTTCGGCTAATATCAAACTGTCAGGTGATCCAAATTCATTGCACATTAATGCCTTCATAATTTTCCCTCAAAATACCTTATTATTTTATACCCATATGCGCTGCCGCTTTGGCAACAAATTTATTGGTCTGCTGAAAACCACCGACCAATATCTCTTGACCCTGCGGGTTTTCAATCGCATCAATATTAGCTCGCACATTTTCCGGCGTCTGCTGTTCTGGAGGCAGGTAAATACCATCGGTCTCATAAATATACGTGCGTGCAAATCCACCGGCACCGGCACATAGAATGCTGCGATTGGGCGCGTCCCTATCACATAATGTCAATAAGCCGGCGGTTACTGACTCTACTGTCATAATATCGGACTGCTCTGACGTAATCAGACCCTCAAGCATTCGCGTACCTGCTGTTGGCGACAGGCAATTGATCTTGATATTGTATTTTTCGCCTTCAATACAGAGCGTATTCATCAAACCAACCACGGCCATTTTAGCCGCACCATAATTGGCCTGACCAAAATTACCGTACATGCCGCTTGAGGAAGTGGTCATCACAATGCGCCCATAGCCCTGTTCACGCATCAACTCCCACACCGCCTTGGAGCAGTTTGCTGAGCCCATCAGATGCACATCAACTACGAGTTGGAAATCATCCATACTCATTTTGGCAAAGCTTTTGTCACGCAGAATACCGGCATTATTAATCAAAATATCCACCCGACCCCAGTGCTCAACTGCTTGAGCGACCATGGCATCAACTTCCTCTCTATTGGCCACATTGGCACCATTGGCTATGGCTTCACCACCCGCCGCCTCAATCATAGCCACAGTTTCCAGCGCCGCTGCGCTAGAGCCACCGCTGCCATCAACCGTGCCACCGAGATCATTGATCAGTACTTTTGCACCGCGAGCGGCCAGTGCAACTGCATGAGAGCGCCCTAGTCCATTACCTGCCCCTGTAACTATTGCCACCTGCCCATCGTATCGTATGGTCATTTTTCCTCCCGAGATTATTTAGCGCGGTACTGACTGAGTTCACGACGTGCGATCACCATACGGTGAACCGCATCTGGACCATCGGCAAAGCGTAAGGTGCGCTGGGCACCGTACCAAATGGCCAACGGACTGTCTTGTGAGAGACCTATACCACCATGCATTTGCATGGCCTCATCAATGATTTTTAGTGCCATATTGGGGGCCGCAACTTTAATCATTGAGATAAACGGCTGTGCCGCATCAGTACCCTCGTGGTCCATTAGCCACGCTGCCTTTAGACAGAGCAAGCGCGTCATTTCAATATCAATTCGTGCCTGGGCGATAATATCGCCATTGGCTCCGAGCTTAGCCAGTGGACGACCAAAGGCTTCACGACTTAATGATCGCTCACACATTATTTTCAGCGCTGCCTCAGCCAAACCCAACGAGCGCATACAGTGATGAATGCGACCCGGTCCGAGGCGACCCTGTGCCACCTCAAAACCACGACCCTCACCGAGAATCATATTCTCTTTGGGCACCCGCACATCGGTAAAGCGCATATGCATATGGCCATGGGGCGCGTCATCCACATTAAAGATTTCCATCGGCCGTAGATTTTTAACTCCGGGCGTATCAAAAGGCACTAAAACTTGGCTATGCTGCGCATGCCGAGGGCCACCGGGATTGGTATTGACCATCACAATCATAATTTTGCAACGCGGATCGCCGGCACCCGAAATCCAGATTTTTTCACCATTTAATACCCACTCATCGCCATCGGCGACACAGGACATAGCGATATTGGTGGCATCGGATGAAGCAACATCAGGCTCAGTCATAGCGTAAGCAGAGCGAATCTCGCCCGCCAGCAATGGCTTCAACCAAGTCTCTTTTTGCTCTTCTGTGCAGAAGCGCGCCAGCACTTCCATATTACCCGTATCCGGTGCTGAGCAGTTAAATACCTCAGGCGCTAGATGAGAACGACCAGTTTCTTGGGCTATATAGGCGTACTCAACGGTATTTAAACCATGGCCACCTTCATAATGCGTAAGAAAGAAATTCCATAAGTTTTTGGCTTTAGCCTTGGCTTTAAGACCCTCAAGAATTTCGGTTTGACGATCGGTATAAGTCCAGCGATCGCCTTTTGAAATCTCAGCGTGATACTCTTTTTCTAGAGGAAGAATCTCGTTATCAATAAACTGCTTAACCTCCTCTAAAATCGGTTTCAATTTATCGCTTATGCCCAAATCCATATTATTCTCTCCCAGCTTTATTTAATAATTTACAGTGCCAAATGAAGTCATTTATTAAAACAGCACTGTAATGAAAAGTGGCTCGCAGTCACTAACGAGCCTTGAGTTATAACTACGACTTAATACCCGCTAAGCAATGCAAAGCGATCGATATGATAACTGCTATCACCAAACAGGGTCTGCGCTGGACGCGCCCGCTTAATAAAGAAGCCAATATCATACTCATCAGTCATACCAATACCGCCGTGCATCTGGATAGCCTCATTAGTCGATAACTCAGCAACCTCACTCAATTTAGCTTTGGCTATACTAGCCAAGGCAGGCACCTTTTTATCGCTATTATCCAACGATTGCAGAGCCTTTAGTATCACTGACTTGCACAGTTCAATTTCACTCCACCAGTCAGCGGCACGATGCTGTAGCGCTTGGAATGAGCCAATTAATACACCGAACTGCTTGCGCTCTTTTAAGTACTGCAATGTACGATCAAAACTTTCCTGAGCAATACCGAGTAATTCAGCGGATAAATAGATATTACCAATATCCAGAGTAGCGGTGAGCGCAACGAAGCCTTTGCCCTCCTCACCCAGTAACGCTTCTTGCGCAACCTCAACATTGGTAAAACTTATATTGGCGTAGTTACGACCATCCGTTACGGCAACTCGCTCAACCTCAACACCTGCTGTATTGCGATCAACAACAAAAAGACTGATACCTTCTTCGTCACCAGTGGCACCAGCGGTGCGCGCGGCGACAATAAGTTTGTCTGCCGTACTACCATCGACAACAAAACATTTGGTGCCATTAAGACTATAATTCGAGCCCTGCCGAGTTGCGGCCAGACTAATCTGCGCTGGTGCATGATGGGCTTTCTCGTCGACGGCCAATGCGGTGGTTATTTCGCCTGTGGCTATCGCGCTCAAAAGCTCAGTCTTCTGCGCTTCATTTGCGGCATTGTTTATCGCACTAACACCCAATACCGCAGTGGCAAATAGCGGAGAAGCGGTCAATGTGCGACCACTTTGTTCAACAATCTGACCCATACCCACATGACCAAACTCGAGTCCACCATAGGCCTCTGGCACCAAAATGGCCGCCCAACCCATTTCCACCATCTGTCCCCAAAGACCGTCTGCATAGCCTGTTTCACTGCCCGCATCACGCTGTTTACGCAATTCAGCAAGGGAGCCATGCTCGGCCAGAAAACCCTGAGCTGACTCTTTGAGCATGTGCTGCTCTTCATTTAACACTAATGCCATTATTCTTTACCTAAAAATTGATTAACCCAAACCAAGGATATTTTTTGCAATCACATTGAGCTGAACTTCTGAGGTACCACCCTCGATTGAGTTTCCTTTGGTGCGCAACCAAGTGCGCGGTAACCACCCCTCTGCGGAAGCCTCGCCCTCCCAAACCATGGCATCACTACCGTTGATTTTAAGTAGGGTTTCAAAGCGCCGTTTATTGAGTTCAGTACCGTAATATTTCAACATCGCTGAGGTGGCACCAACACCATGTCCTGATTTAACCTCATCGGTCACGCGCTCAGCAGTCAAAGCAAAACAAGCACCATCGATTTCCCACTTCGCCACCTCGCCCCGCAATAGAGGATTACGCATTCGTCCATTATCAATACCCACGGCCTTTAGTGCCATTTGACTTAACGTCTTACCACCAGTGTCAGCCATACCCATGCCGCCAATCATTTCACGCTCATGGGTTAACAAATATTTGGCAATGGTCCAACCCTGATTCACCTCTCCGACAACTTGATCTTTTTCAACACGCACATCATCGAGGAAGGTTTCGCAAAACGGTGAGCTACCGGATATTAACTTAATCGGCTTGGCGGTTACCCCCTGAGTTTCCATATCAAATAGTACTAAGCTGATACCCATCTGCTTCTTGGCATCTGGATCAGTGCGCAACAGACAAAACATCCAATCGGCCTTATCGCCATAGGAAGTCCAGACCTTTTGACCATTAGCAATAAAATGATCACCTCTATCCTCAGCCTTTGACTGTAAACCAGCCAAATCTGACCCCGCGCCAGGTTCAGAGTAGCCCTGACACCAGCGAATCTCGCCGCGAATAATGGGGGGAAGATGTTGTTGTTTTAGCGCCTCAGAACCAAACTTGAGAATCGCTGGACCAATCATCCAAATGCCAAAACTATCGAGTGGAGAACGCGCGTTAATACGTGCCAACTCCTCTTTCAAAATTTTATGTTGGGCGCGATCCAAGCCGCCGCCGCCATATTCAGCGGGCCAATCCGGTGCAGTCCAGCCTTTAGCTCCCATACGCTGCATCCATAACTTTTGGTCTTCGCTAGAAAATTTAAAGTTGCGCCCTCCCCAACACATATCGTCTCCCGCTCTCGCCGGTTGACGCATTGACAATGGGCAGTTATTTTCCAGCCAGTCTCGGGTTTCTTGCCGAAACGCTTGTAGATCACTCACATTACACTCCTGATACTTGAAATACTGTCAATGATTAAATTATTTGCCTATCGCAGAAAAGTTAGATGAGATGTCATCTAGCTCAGCAAAAATAGAAAATTGAACTTACAGTATGTTATTGTGCCTTTCAAGTATTGAACGGCCGAATTACAGTATTCGTTTGGTTTATACCCCCCAGCCTATATTGCAGTACAATGATCGCCGATGCAGCGACAGTCTCACTCACTGCAGCGTTTATCGGTTTAGTTATAAACATTACAGCAATCGACCGATTAAAGTTAATTTATACGATGGACACTACTGACTACCACCATGAGTAAAGCGCTTCGACAACTATTAGATATTTTGTCCCTAGAAAAAATTGATACCAATATTTACCGCGGTCATACAGCGAAAACAAGTAACGAACGTGTCTTCGGTGGCCAAGTATTCGCGCAGGCAATGCGTGCAGCCCAGGACACAGTCCCAGACGAGCGTATGGTGCATTCCCAGCACGCCTATTTTCTGCGCCCTGGTGATCCAACATTGCCGATCCTCTATCAGGTTGATGGTATTCGTGATGGTGGCTCGTTCACCACCAGAAGAGTGGTTGCCTCACAACGGGAGAAAGCCATTTTTAATACAGAGTTATCTTTCCAAATACCTGAACAGGGACTCTCTCATCAGGTTGATATGCCTAACTGTGCTGGCCCCGAAGGGCTTGAAGATGACAGTGAGCGCTGGAATAAAATGATGTCGACCCGCTCTGATGCTTCAGCGGCACGCGCAGCCCGCCATCGCCCCTCTTTGCGGCCAATGGAAATACGCTCTGTTATACCAGTTGACTATGAAAATCCGCGCACTCGGGAACCAGAGCAGAAATGCTGGATTAGGGCTAATGGTTCCATTGCCG
>JBNAAJ010000005.1:0-83788 GCA_049631145.1 Porticoccaceae bacterium | reverse complement strand
GGCTTGGCTTCAGTAGTGTCAGCATCTGCGGCCGGCTCAACTGCGGGCAGCTCTTCAGCAGGTGCCTCCTCAGTGGACGCTTCTACAGTCGCCTCCTCCGCAACATCAGCCGCGGTCGCTTCCTCAGCAGGTGCCTCTGGAGCTACTTCCTCCACAACCTCAGCTACGGGCGCCTCTTCAGCAGGTGCTTCAGTGGGTACTTCCTCAGGAGCCTCAGCCGCAGGAGCCTCAGCTACAGAAGCCTCAGCTACAGAAGCCTCAGCAATAGGAGCTTCCTCAGCCGGTGCTTCAGGTGCTGCTTCTTCTGCAGCTTCATTGGCGGGGGCCTCATCAGCCACCGGTGCTGCCTCAGCGACCTCCTCTACTACTGGTGCCTCCTCAACCACAGGTGCCGAAGGCATTGCCGCCTTAATCAGACCTTCAGTGACAAGAATGCGCACCTTTTCATCCGCATTAACCCACTTTTTATCTGCATCTTTTACCGCATAGCGGCCAGATGCTTTCTGATAAATAACGTATTCTTTGGTTTTTTTTATAACTTTCATCGCTATTACTTCTCCTAATGATTACTCGTTTGAGTTTGTAATTTACCATTGTAAACCGTATTGGTGGGCTAGCCTAATTGCTCCACCACATCATCCGGAATCTCTGCATTAGTATAAACATTTTGCACATCATCCAAATCTTCTAAGCTATCAATCATTGCTAATAGCTTCTCCGCACCGGCAAGATCCAGTGGTACGGAAATATCTGCAACCATGGCTATCTCCGCATGGGCAGGTTCTAAACCCGCTGCTACCAGCGCATCCTTTACCATTAAAAAGTCACCGAAACTGGTTTGCACATCCATCGAGCCATCGTCATGAGATACTATATCTTCAGCGCCAGCCTCCAATGCGGCATCCATCAATGCGTCTTCATCAACACCAACAGCATAGTTTATCTGGCCAATTCGATTAAACAGATAAGCTACTGACCCATCGGTGCCAAGGTTACCCCCGCGTTTAGTAAACGCATGGCGCACATCGCCAGCGGTGCGGTTGCGATTATCGGTCATACATTCAACCAGAATTGCTACACCCCCTGGCGCGTAACCCTCATAGGTAATTTCGTCATAGTTCTCACCCTCGCCGGCACCGGCACCACGCGCAATCGCTTTTTCAACGGTGTCGCGTTTCATATTGGCACCCAACGCTTTATCCACGGCAGCCCTAAGACGCGGATTATCATCTGGGTTGGGCCCACCGGCTTTCGCCGCAACCACCAACTCACGTATCAGCTTGGTAAAAATCTTACCGCGTTTAGCATCCTGCGCCGCCTTGCGGTGTTTAATATTGGCCCATTTACTATGACCTGCCATCAAAACTCTCCTTTAACGAGCCTAAACTCTCACTTGCGAGCTTACTTTTCTTTTGCTCGCAGCTTAATGTTTAAGTCACGTAGTTGAGCGGCTTCCACTGTGCCCGGCGCATCAGTCAATAAGCAAGCCGCTGACTGCGTTTTGGGGAAAGCAATGACATCGCGAATACTCTCAGCGCCCACCATCAACATAATCAAACGATCTAAGCCAAAAGCCAAGCCACCATGCGGCGGAGCACCATGCTTTAGAGCATCTAAGAGGAAACCAAATTTTTCCCGCTGCTCATGCTCATCGATCCCCAGCACATCAAATACCACTTCCTGCATGGCTTGATCATGGATACGAATCGAACCACCGCCCAACTCACAGCCATTGAGCACCATATCGTAAGCACGAGACAATGCATTGGCTGGGTCTGCCTTTAATTCAGCCACCGAGCACGCGGGTGCAGTGAAGGGATGGTGCAGTGGGGTCAATGCACCACTATCCGTTGTTTCAAACATAGGGAAGTCTACGACCCACATTGGCGCCCAGTCGCAGGTGTAAAGATTAAGATCTTCACCCAGTTTACAACGCAGCGCACCGAGAGCTTCGCAGACAATATTGGTCTTATCAGCACCAAAAAATACAATATCACCGTTTTTAGCATCCAAGCGCTGCATAATGTTCATGGTCACATCATCACCAAGAAACTTGATAATTGGCGACTGTAATCCATCTATACCGGTTTCTATGGCATTGACCTTAATCCAAGCTAGGCCTTTGGCGCCATAAATACTGACAAACTTGGTGTAATCATCAATCTGCTTGCGCGAAATCTCGACACCACCCTCTACCTTTAACGCGGTAACTCGACAGCTCGGGTCATTGGCAGGACCAGCAAACACCTTGAATTCAATATCTTTAAGTAGATCTTTAATTTCAACCAACTCGAGAGGTATGCGTAAATCAGGCTTATCAGAACCGTACTTATGCATAGCATCGGCATAGGTCATGCGAGGAAATGGTTCGAACTCAATATTCATATGCTCGGCGAAAATGCCGCGGATCATTGTTTCTGTGATTGACATAATATCTTCCTCGTCAATAAACGAGGCTTCTATATCAATTTGGGTAAACTCTGGTTGGCGATCAGCACGCAAATCCTCATCGCGAAAACATTTGGCTATCTGATAGTAGCGATCGAATCCCGCCACCATAAGTAACTGCTTAAATAGCTGCGGTGACTGAGGCATTGCAAAGAACTGACCTGGGTGGGTACGAGACGGAATCAAATAGTCTCTGGCTCCCTCTGGCGTAGCTCTGGTCATAATGGGTGTTTCGATATCTAAGAAACCATGATCTACCAAATAGTTACGGATAGAGGAGGTAATTTTAGAGCGGAACCTGAGGCCAGCCTGCATCTCATTACGGCGCAGATCCATATAACGATGTTTTAAGCGCACATCCTCACCAACGGTGACATGATCATCCAACTGAAACGGCGGCGTCTCAGCCGCATTTAAAATTTCAAGTTGACTGCCATAGACTTCGATTTCACCGGTCGCCATATTGGGGTTTACTGTCGCTTCGCTGCGTGCTCTCACCTTACCCGTGACCTTGAGTACATATTCTGAGCGAACCTTGTCGGCCTGCGCAAAAAAATCACCCGCATCGGGATCAAACACCACCTGAACAATACCCTCGCGATCGCGCAGGTCGAGAAAAATCACACCTCCATGATCACGGCGACGGTCGACCCAGCCACAAATAGTAATCTCTTGGTCAATTTGGTCGCTTCTAACTTGTCCACAATAGATTGTTCGATACATCAGTCATTAATTCCTACAATAATCAAATGCCGTATTTACTCGGCCATTTTTCGTTTTATTCCACACTGGCAGCAGTGCCACCTGCAGAGTCTTTACTGTCCTTAAGATTCTTTTTACTACCACTCTTAAAATCAGTCTCATACCAACCACTGCCGCTCAGGCGAAACCCGGCAGCAGAGATTAGTTTACTCAATGCTGGCTGCTGACAAGCAGGGCAATCAGTTAAAGAAGCATCACTCATTTTCTGAAGAGCCTCTAAACTATGCCCGCAAGCATCACAGCGATACTCATAAATCGGCATGCACAACTATCCTTTCAACGCTTGGCTGGCTTTTAAATCGCCGCGCATTATACATCAGGCAACGCATCTGGCGAATGGTTAATCAAATCGGCTTACTCAGCATAATGACAAATAAACCTTACAAAGATTGTGGATTTACGTGGCGCAACTCCACATAAACAACTATATATAAGAGCGAGGCTCTGGTGAGGGTGCCTGAGCCACCAAAGACTTGATTGTAATTGGATAATCGAAATCACAAAGGACGAAACAATGGCTGTAAAAAAAGGGACTTCTAAACAGGCAGTATCAGTTAATACAACTCACTCCGCAAAAAGCACGAGAACTGCAAAGGTCGCAAAAGGTACGCCTTCCTCAAGCAAAGCCGTATCTACAAAACCCGATAGCAAAAAGACACCGTCGAGCAAATTGGTAGCAAAGGCAAAAAGGATAACCAAAGCAGCAGACAAACCAAAGCCCAAACTCAGCGCCATTAATCGACGTTACAATAAAAATGAAATCATTAATGAACTAGCCGTAAATTCGGGCTTGAATCGCAAGCAAGTCGGCACTGTCATAGATGAGCTAGCTATTTTAATCAGTCGGCATATTAAAAAACGGTCTGTAGGTGAGTTTGCATTGGCCGGCCTATTCAAAATAACCACTGCGAAACGACCCGCTAAAAAAGCACACCAAGCGATTAACCCATTCACTGGTGAAATGATTACCTTTGAAGCGAAACCAGCACGAACCGCTGTCAAGGTCCACCCCCTCAAGGGACTTGTAGATATGGCTCAGTAAGTAAAGATTCACATATCAGTCCAGCCATTGTTACTAATGGCCCGATAACATCTCTTTAATGGCCGGTTGTTGGCGCACCATCTGCACCACACTGGCCATTGATTCGCTACTGTATTGTAATGTCGGATTTGCCCCCCACACAGGCCTTGGCCAAGCCGCGTCTGTCTCAAATCGCGCCACATGATGCATATGGAGCTGGGGCACCATATTGCCAATGGTCGCGATATTAAGTTTATCTGGCGCAAATAACGCTTGCATAGCACCGGCTAGAACACAGGATTCATGGAGAAGCTGGTGACGATCCTCCAAGGTAAGTTGATAGACCTCTGTTATACCAACTCGCCTAGGCACTAAAATCATCCAAGGATAATTGGCATCGTTACACAGCAATAACCGACTTAGAGGAAAATCTCCAATTAGCGATGTGTCAGCGTGCAATTTTTTATCTAATTCAAACAATTTGTCTCTCTGCTCCCCTTAACTCTGTACCGCGGCAACTAGGCCCCGTAAAATGTTAGCTTTGTTATTATCATAAAGTGTAAGAAAACTATGCGTGCTAGCCAATACCTGATTACCACTAAAAAAGAATCCCCCGCTGATGCTGAGATTATCAGTCACCAACTAATGCTACGTGCAGGCATGATCCGCAAGGTTGCCGCGGGTCTCTATAGTTGGCTCCCTCTGGGGTTGAAAGTATTTCGCAAAGTTGAAACCATTGTGCGCGAAGAAATGGATAAAGCAGGTGCACTAGAGTTAATGATGCCTGTGGTGCAGCCCGCCGACCTATGGGAAGAATCCGGTCGCTGGGGGCAATTTGGCCCTGAACTATTACGCATTAACGATCGACACAGTCGTGAGTTCTGCTTGGGTCCAACCCATGAAGAAGTCATTACCGATATTATTCGCAATGAAATCAGTAGCTACAAACAATTACCTGCTAACTTCTACCAAATTCAAACTAAGTTTCGCGACGAGCGCCGGCCGCGTTTTGGCGTTATGCGCACCAGAGAGTTTTGCATGAAAGATGCCTACTCTTTTCATATCGACGGTGAATCATTACAACAGACCTACGACTTAATGTATCAGACCTACAGTGCCATTTTTTCTCGTACGGGTCTGGTTTTCCGCGCTGTATTGGCTGATACAGGCAGTATTGGTGGTAGCCACTCTCATGAATTCCATGTATTGGCGGACTCCGGAGAAGATGCCATTGTCTTTTCCAGCGAATCTGACTACGCCGCCAATATAGAAAAAGCTGAAGCCTTAACTGCAGATCGATCAGATCCAATAGCGCTTGAGGATATGACTGAAATTGCTACACCAGGTGTGCACACAATCGACGATCTGTGTGATTTTCTCGACACAGAGGCAAAAAATACCCTGAAAACATTGATCGTCAGTGCAGAGAATAATCAAGGTGAAATTCAACTCTATGGCTTGATGGTACGAGGAGATCATGAACTCAATGAGATTAAAGCTCAGCATGCTCTGGGTTTGACCTCTGAAATCTCCTTTGCCTCTGAGGAGCAAATCAAAAATGCCTTAAACTGTGCGCCCGGATCTCTGGGGCCTGTAAACCTCAACTTACCTATGATTGTTGATCGTAGCGCCGCACAATTAAGTAACTTTGTTTGCGGTGCCAATCGAGATGGCTACCACCTTGATCAGGTTAATTGGGATCGAGACTGTGGAGATTTTACCGTCGCCGATATTCGCAATGTGGTGGCTGGGGATCCAAGCCCCGATGGTAAAGGCGTGCTGGAAATCAAGCGCGGTATTGAGGTCGGACATATTTTTCAACTGGGCAGCAAATACAGTGAAGCGATGAAAGCTACTGTTCTGGATGAAAATGGCAAAGAGCAATTTATGAGCATGGGTTGTTACGGCATCGGCGTAAGCCGCATTGTCGCAGCAGCCATTGAACAAAACCACGATGATAATGGCATCATTTGGCCTGATGCCATAGCACCTTTCCAGATCGCTATTGTGCCAATTAATATGCACAAGTCGGATCAGGTGAAAGATGCCTGCGAAAGCTTGTATCAAAAACTGGTTGCGGCAGGCTACGAGACATTGTTTATGGATGAATCCAAAGCTCGATTGGGGGGTATGCTGGCCGATATTGAACTGATCGGCATACCGCATCGCTTGGTCATTGGTGATCGCGGGCTAGAACAGGGCACTGTAGAATATCGCCATCGCCGTGCAGCGGAAAACCAGCATATCACCATCGACCAGTTAGATGATTTCATTGCGCAAACCATCAACCGGTAGATACTGACAGT
The DNA here is from genome assembly GCA_049631145.1 of Porticoccaceae bacterium. Classification (GTDB taxonomy): domain Bacteria; phylum Pseudomonadota; class Gammaproteobacteria; order Pseudomonadales; family Porticoccaceae; genus HTCC2207. The sequence goes on along the minus strand of JBNAAJ010000005.1, from coordinate 77,251 downwards.
TGAGTCTGTCTTGATCAGAAGCCGCGAGACTGCGAATAAGCCGTTTAATAGCGCTTCAAGGCCAGTGCCCAAAGGAAGGATTAAACACTGAATTAAGCATACCTCTTATGGGTTATGGCGGGTGAGTTTGGCTATAAGCTCTGCTAGACTTTCCCTCTGACTCCAAGAGAGATCTGCTATGTCGGAAGAAATTTCACCAACCGAACTGCGCCAGAAAATCCGTAACGGTGCGCACCAAGGCAATACCTCCGGTCTTTGCGCCGGATACGTGCAATGTAATTTGGTTATTCTCCCGGCTGACTGGGCGGAGGATTTTTTAGCTTTCTGCGAAGCCAACCCCAAGCCCTGCCCTCTTATTGCAGTGTCTCAACCAGGAGAGTTCAGCCTGGCTAAATTAGGTGCTGATATTGATATACGCACTGATATTCCCAGCTACCGCGTATTTGAAAACGGCCAGCTGTGCAATGAAGTCAATGATATTTCTGATCTCTGGCGTGACGATCTAGTGGTGTTTTTACTCGGTTGCTCTTTTTCGTTTGAGGAAGCGCTGATTGCCGACGGTCTCGATGTGCGCAATGTAACTGAGGCGGTTAACGTACCCATGTATCGCACCAATATAGACTGCACTGCTGTGGGCCTCTTTGCGGGGCAGATGGTGGTGAGTATGCGGCCCTTTGCACCACCCGAGGCATTACGCGCCACTGAGATCAGCGGGCGATTTCCTTCAGTTCACGGCGAACCCGTGCATTATGCCAACCCAGAGCATATTGGCATTACTGATATAAACCAACCGGATTACGGGGACAGCGTCACCATTAAAGAGGGAGAGCATCCCCTATTCTGGGCTTGCGGTGTTACACCGCAAGTCGCGCTAGAGAATGCTAAACCACCGTTTTGCATTACTCACAGTCCCGGCGCCATGCTGGTTACCGATATGAAAAATAGCGACCTAGCGGTTGCACTTGACTAAGTATCACTGAGGGGAAATAACAGCCCACCAGTGAATTAAAAGAGCACTATTTATGACTCCAAGAAGACTAACAAAGGAACTGCAATGTCATTACTCCTAAACTGTGACCTTGGCGAAAGCTATGGTGCCTGGACCATGGGTCTTGATGATCAAGTAATGCCGCATATTGATCAGGCTAATATTGCTTGTGGTTTCCATGCTGGCGATCCTTTGATTATGAAAAAGACCCTGCTCGCCGCGAAACAAAACAATGTCACTGTAGGCGCTCATCCCAGCTACCCAGATATTGTCGGCTTTGGTCGCCGCTCGATGAAGGTGGCGCCTATGGAGCTTATTGCACTGTTGCAATATCAGATCGCCGCACTCACCGGTATGGCCGATAATCTCGGCGTAGAAGTACAATACGTTAAACCACATGGTGCGCTATATAACGATATGATGGCCGATGGCCATATCCGTAGCGCAGTGATGGAAGCTATAGCTGAATGCCAGCGTCCTTTGAAATTTATGTTACAAGCCACGCCAGCAGCGGAAACCCATCGCCAAGAGGCCAGCGCTTTTGGGCTTGAGGTGCTATTTGAAGCATTTGCCGATCGCTGCTATGACGATAACGGTGCACTATTATCCAGAGCCAAAGAGGGAGCAGTTCACAGCAGGGAAAAAATGCTCGCCCAAGTACAACAATTAAAACAACAGGGTTCAGTCACTACAATTAGTGGCCATTGTCTTGAATTACAAGCTGACTCACTCTGTGTGCATGGTGATAATAAGGAAGGCGTAAAGGCGATTGAGCAGATTCGCCAATTAATTCAGCAATGAACTCTACCAAACACAGTATCTCTGTTGCCGGAGAGAATGCATTAATTATCTATTTTGGCGACCAACCCAGTGCCAGCATTGCCCAGCAGATTGCGCAAACCACCGCGTATTTGCGCCAATCTATTGCTGAGCTACTGGTTGATCTGGTGCCCTCCTACGCCTCATTGCTGGTCATTTATAATCCACTACAGACCGATCATCATCATATTCGTGCAACCATCCGCATTGCTCTTAGCGAAACGAGTACTGAGCAACAGAAAAGTCAGGGTGCACTGATTACCTTGCCAGTCTATTACAGTGCGGAATCTGGGCCTGACCTGCAAAGTCTTGCTGACCGCAAGGGGCTATCTGTCGCAGAGGTTATCGCCATCCACCAGCAAACTGAGTATCGAGTCTATGCCATAGGCTTTGCACCAGGCTTTGCTTATCTTGGTGAGGTTGACCAACGCATTGCCTGTCCCAGACTGGCCACTCCGAGACATAAAGTCCCCGCTGGTGCGGTTGCCATTGCCGATCGTCAAACCGCGGTTTATCCAGCGCCATCACCTGGCGGTTGGAATCTAATTGGACTCTGCCCAGAGCCTATGTTCGATCCCAATGCTGAACCCACTATGCCTGTTCAGGTAGGCGATAGAGTCCGTTTCAAAGCAATAAGTCGGGAGCAGTTTATTGAGTGCAAAGGGGTATTGCCATGTCAGGAATAAAAGTGATACAGCCTGGCATTTTGAGTCTCGTGCAGGATCAAGGACGATTTGGGCTACATAGTATCGGACTAACCACAGGCGGCCCTATGGACAGAAATGCATTTCGTTGGGCTAATCGACTCTGTAACAATACCGCCGGTTGCGCAACGATTGAAATCACCGTTGGTGGTCTCAGTTTGGAGTCTCAGGTACACAGCCAGATTGCAGTAACAGGACCTAACATGGCACTCAGTATCAACCATCAGTCGATGGCACTGTGGCAAAGTCACGCTATAGCTCCTGGCGACCGTATTGATCTGGGCTATGCGACCGATGGCGGTCGCGGCTATCTCGCTGTGACTGGTGGTTTTCAAGGGCAGCCTTGCTTTAATAGTCAAGCCACAGTGGCTCGCGAGAGTTTGGGTGGACTTCAGCAGGACGGCACCCCATTGCAAGCAGGCGATATGCTGCCCTGCTCTGATACTCGGCAATTATCGCACCTGCTGCGACTACCCAGGGCGCTGGTACCGGTGTTCAACGAACAGGCAACGAACCTTAGAGTCATACTAGGATATCAACAGGATGCCTTTACCCCAGTACAAAAGCAGCTTTTTTTTAGTAGTGAATACAGCATCACTGAACATAGTGACCGCATGGGCTATCGATTACAGGGGGCAGCGATTAAGCCCTCTATCGATGGTATTTTGTCTGAGGGTATCTGTCTCGGCGCCATCCAAGTGCCCGCAGATGGCCAGCCTATAGTGCTATTGAGCGACCGTCAGACTATTGGCGGCTATCCAAAACTCGGCTCAGTGCTATCTCTTGATCTAGATAAGTTGGCACAACTGATGCCCGGCAGCAATATCTGCTTCGAACCTATCAGTATTGAACAGGCACATAATGCGCTGCTATTGGACCAGCATCAATTCCTCAATACTCAGCTCGAGGTAATCCATGTCTAACCTCAGTTTGAGTTCGCAGATCGAAAACCTGCTGGTAGCGCGCAACCTCCGAGGCATGCAAACAGTGCAGAAAGCCTTATTGTCTGGTTATTATTTGCGTGCCGCTGAACTGGTACAGAAGGCGATTAAGGCCACCAGTAGCACTGCAGATAAAACGGTACTAATCGGAACAGGTTTTCCCGTTGACGACACCTTTGAAACCGACGGGCCATTGGGGGCAATCGCGCTGTACAAAGCGATTGAATCCTTGGGTGCTAGGCCAGTCATTGTGGCCGGCTCTCCCCTCGCTGATAAAATCGCTGATGATTTTACCGTGCACAAAATTAGCGTTGGCGAAGTACGGCATGGTGAGGCCGAGCAGGCGTTATTGCAGCACAAACCCTGCTTAGTTATTTCTATTGAACGACCGGGTATTACCGCCGATGGCAAATATCGCAATATGCGTGGCGAGGACATCAGTGATCGTTGCGCCAATTTTGATCAATTTGTTCAGCAGGCCAATTGCCCAACCATAGCCATCGGTGATGGTGGCAATGAAATTGGTATGGGCAATGTGATCAATGCGCTTGCCGATATGGATATAAAGCCCTCTACAACAGGCTGTGATGAGCTTCTGATCGCTGATGTATCTAACTGGGCCGCTCATGGCTTGATCGCCATGCTATCAATACTGACTAAACAAGATATGCTAGCTGATTGGGACAATATTGCCATACTCAACTACTTAAGTGAGCGCGGCAGCGTTGATGGCATTAGCCGTAAAAATACACTGACCGAAGACGGTTTGTCGTCAAGTATTAGTGAGCGACTCGTTACTGACTTACGAAAAATAGCAGGATTTTGCTAAAAGCGATATTTTTTGCTGTATAAACAGTAAATATAAGAAATATCGCTAAATAATAGGCTAATTCTGATTTATTTGACCTCTATTTACTTTGCGCATTATTGGGCCCACTGATACCATTTCGCGTCAATTTTTAAAGGTTACTATATGAGCATCGCGTTTTTAGATGGTGTCTTCCTACCACTAGAAGAAGCCAAAATATCACCTCTGGATCGAGGCTTTTTATTTGGCGATGGTATCTATGAAGTGGTGCCATCCTACGCTGGCAAGATGGTCGGTTTTGCACCCCACATAGCTAGAATGAAAGCTGGTCTCGCCGCTGTGGCTATTAATCTGAACTGGTCTGAACAACAGTGGGCCGATATCTGCGAGCAGCTTATTCAAGATAATGGCGCAGGCAATCTCGGCATCTACCTGCATGTCAGTCGTGGAGCAGATAATAAACGTTTCCATGGTTTTCCCGACACCGTTGCACCAACCGTATTTGCCTTTACCTTTGAAATCGCACCAGAGCCGGTCGCTGACAAGGCGTTGGTCAAGCCCTACACAGTTATCACTACCCAGGATCTACGCTGGGATCGTTGCCATATCAAGTCCACTGCATTGCTCGGCAATGTATTGCATTTTCAACAAGGCTACGAACAAGGTCATGGTGAGACACTGCTGTTTAATAGCGACAATGAACTTACCGAAGCCAGTGCCTGCAATGCCTTTATTGTTAAGCAGGGTGTAGTCAGCACACCGCCGCTGGATAACCAACTGCTACCAGGCATTACCCGACATATTGTTTTGGATGTGCTACGCCGTGATGGTAGCATTAAAGTTGAAGAACGCAGAATAACGCTGGATGAAGTTCGCAATGCCGATGAGGTTTGGATTACTAGCTCATCAAAAGAAATCGCACCTGTGACCGAAATTGACAACCAGCCCGTTGGCGATGGTCAGGTCGGTGATGTGTGGTTAGCCGCGCAACGACTTTATAGCGCTGGCAAATTTGACTACTAGAACAGGTTTATTATGTCGCGACCCACAGCAGCCAATATCGATCTCAATGCCCTACGCCATAATTATCGGCTAGCGGAATCACTGGCACCCAATTCACAAACTATTCCTATGGTCAAAGCCAACGCCTACGGGCATGGTGCCATTGAAGTCGCCACTGCGCTAGGAACCATGGCGCCTGCATTTGGCGTAGCCAGTATTGAAGAAGCACTGGCGTTACGTCAGGGCGGTATTGCCAAACCAGTACTGCTTCTTGAGGGCAGCTTCACCGCTGACGAAGTCAGTGTGGCAGCGCAAAATAATTTTTGGTTAATGGTAGAAAACCGACCTCAGGTAGAGGCTATTATCAATGCCAATATTGCTCAGCAAGTGAAAGTTTGGCTAGGTATAGACACCGGAATGCACAGACTAGGGTTCCAAGGTGATGATATCCAATCGGCCTTTAATGCCTTGAGTAATAGTCGCAATGTAAGCCGTGATATTGTCGTCGCTAGTCATTTTGCCTGTGCTGATGATCTCGACAATGAGGCCACCTTGCGACAAATCCAACAATTTGAGCTTCATATGCCAACCAGTAAAACTGCTTACACCACCAGCTTAGCTAATTCCGCCGCCATTCTTGGTTGGCCAAAAGCACATAGAGACTGGCAGCGCCCTGGTTATATGCTCTATGGTAATAGCCCCTTTAAACATCCACAGCAACATGCTGACAAACTACAAGCGGTAATGAGCTTTGAATCGGCTATTATTTCAGTGCGCTCGATCGAAGCTGGGGAATCTGTTGGCTACACCGCCAACTGGACTGCCGAAAGGCCATCAACCATTGCTACTATTACTGCGGGCTACGGCGATGGTTATCCCCGTCATGCCACCAATGGCACCCCAGTATTAATCAATGGCACGCGATGCCCTCTGGTTGGCCGCGTTTCCATGGATATGATTACCGTTGATGTGACAGATATCGATGCCAAAATCGGTGATAGAGTCGTTTTATGGGGTGCAGAATTACCGGTCAATGAAGTAGCCAGATTCTGTGGTGGCATAGGCTATGAACTACTGACCGGCATGCCGGCTAGAGTGCCCAGAGTTTATTTGTAACTTCAACTTATTCGCCTGCAAGATTGCCTAAAAACCAACCCTATTGATTGCCAATAATAGGCTTGAATGACTTACTTCGCCTGAGCATAGCGACAGATAATCTCAATAAAATCAGCGCCATATTTCTCTAGCTTACTATCGCCTACTCCTCCAATACGAAGCAACTCTGATGCCGACATTGGCATACTATCTATCATTTCTTTTAATGTGGCATCATGAAAAATAACATAGGGCGGAACATTGTGCTCTTCGGCTAAATATTTTCTGCACTGGCGCAACTCCTCCCATAATTCCTGATCTTGCGGTGAAATGTGAATTTTCCTCGATGCTTTTGTTGAGGCCTGCTTGTTTGATGGGGCTTTAAGCTCTTCCTTGCGTAAATACACAGCCTGCTCGCCCTTTAATATTGGTCTACAGCTATTGGTGAGTTGCAAGGCATTGTAGCTGTCGAGCTCTACACGCAATAACCCACGCACGACTAATTGACGGATAACGGAGCGCCACTGTGACTCATGAATACTACTGCCAATACCAAAGGTACTTAACTGCTGATGCTGATGTTGCAATACTTTGTCAGTTTCAACACCCCGTAATACGTGCATAATATGTACCGCACCAAAGCGCTGACCAGTTCGATACACGCAGGACAGAAGCTTCTGTGCCACCTCGGTAGCATCCCAGGTCTCAGGGGGCAACTGACAGTTATCACAATTACCACATTGAGACGGTGCCTGATCATCAAAATAACGCAGCAGTGTGGCACGCCGGCAGCTTGTCACTTCACAGAGCCCCAACATAGCATCTAACTTATGTCGCTCACTGCGCTTGAACTGCTCTGAGCCATCGGAGGCCTGCACCATTTGTTGCAGACGCACCACATCCTGAAGCCCGTAGACCATCCATGCCTCTGCAGGCTGTCCATCACGCCCCGCCCTACCAGTTTCTTGATAATAGGCCTCGATACTTTTCGGCAGATCCAAATGGGCTACAAAGCGCACATCGGGTTTATCGATACCCATTCCAAAAGCAATTGTGGCCACAATAATTACCGCGTCTTCCCGTAGAAAGCGCGTCTGGTGACTGTGCCGTAATTCAGAGGGTAACCCTGCGTGATAAGGCAAAGCCGTATACTCTTGCTGAGTTAACCAACTAGCGATATCCTCAACCTTTTTCCGTGACAAACAATAAACAATACCCGCCTCGCCACGACGCTGCTGTAGAAATTCCAGTAGCTGTTTTTTTGCCGCTGTCTTAACTCTGATGGCATAGCGGATATTCGGTCTATCAAAACCACTGATAAAGGCTTTTGCATTCCCTAGGGATAGTCGCTCAACAATCTCTTGGCGGGTACGCACATCTGCTGTCGCTGTAAGAGCAATCCTAGGTACTGCAGGGAAACGCTCATTTAACAAGCTGAGTGATAGATAATCTGAGCGAAAATCATGCCCCCATTGCGATACACAATGCGCCTCATCAATCGCAAAAAGTGCTAACTGACAGCGACTTAACAAATCTAAAGTGGCATGTTGGATCAGGCGTTCGGGAGCCACATACAGCAGATCAAGCTGCCCCGACAGCAGCTGCTGTTCAACAGTGGCTTGCTGGCTATGAGAGAGCGTAGAGTTTAGGAAGCTGGCATTAATTCCCAATTGCTGCATGGCATCGACCTGATCCTGCATCAACGCAATCAGTGGCGATACAATAATACCCACGCCGTCGCGTATCAACGACGGAATTTGGTAACAGAGAGACTTACCACCACCGGTGGGCATCAATACAAGCGCATTATTACCTGAAATGACATGCTTAATAATCTCAGCCTGATGACCTCGAAAATGCTTATAACCAAATAGGCTGTTTAAAATATGCAATGCTTTTGCGGACATAGGAAAGCTATATCAGTGAGGTAAGTAATACAATCCTACAGTTGCCATTCAGTGCGCGCTGCGAAGCTATCGCCATTATTGGTAAAGCGAACAAATGATGGCGTGACTCGGTAGAAGTTACTGCGATCAAAAGCGCTACCAATACGCGTTTCCTGATCGGTCTGTGGGCTATCAATTAGTGCTTTGATTTCGCCAAAACGAGCAAAATAGCGCTCGGCAATTGCTGTCTCATCGCTCGAATCAATCTGGGCAATAGTGCCGTAAATTTGTGCTCCACGAATTGACTGCCAATGACCATCGTAATCAGAATAAATAGACAGCGCCGCAGCACCATCAATAGGCAAACTTTGAATATGACGACTATTCGCTGAAGAGAGAAAGTAAAGGGCAAAGGGTTCGCTAGTGATATCAGCCACATACAGCACCGGAGCTGACCAGGGACCACAGGCATCAGCGCTGGCAATTGTCAGTACAGACTCCTGGAGAAGAAACTGATGAAATTTGCGCCTGTCTTTAGACATTTCCCTGCCAGCGCTTAAGACTATTTGTCTCAATATCAAACAAATCGAGAATACGCGCTACCGAATGATTGACAATATCATCCACCGTTTTCGGCTCAGTGTAAAAAGCCGGTGATGGTGGACAAACTATTGCGCCTATCTGACTGACTTTGAGCATTAATTCACAATGGCCGGTATGTAAAGGGGACTCTCTCGGTACGACCACTAATTTGCGACGCTCTTTTAAAACGACGTCAGCCGCGCGAACAATCAAATTATCAGCATAGGAGTTGGCAATACCCGACAGTGTTTTCATTGAGCAAGGCACTACAATCATGCCAGCGGTTTTAAACGAGCCACTGGCAATACTCGCGCCGATATTTTTATTGTTATGCACAACATCAGCCAAGGCCTCAACAGCCTCAACTTTCCAGTCGGTCTCGATGCCTATATTCATACGGCCGGCATTACTGAGGATTAAATGCGTTTCTACGGCCTCACAAGCAGCAAGCATCTCCAATAGCCGTATGCCATAGATAACACCACTTGATCCAGAGATGCCAACAATGAGTCGCATAAGATACCCCTACAGGTTAAGGCAGTATTTTGCCCTGTTTATCTGCTCGATAAAAGCCAAGCTAAGCAAGCTTGGCTTTTTCCTCAGCTTTTAAGTCTTTACGCAGCACCTTACCGACATTGGTCATCGGCAAATCATCGCGAAATTCTACAAATTTTGGCACTTTATAGCCCGCCATATGCTCTTTGCAAAACTCAATGACATGATCGGAGTTAAGGTAGGGGTCGGTACTGACGACAAACATTTTTACCACTTCGCCTGCTTTTGCGTCAGGCACGCCAATGGCAGCGCATTGCGCTACAGCGGGATGTAATGTCAGGGCTTGCTCCAACTCGTTAGGATAGACATTAAAGCCAGAGACAATAATCATATCCTTAAGTCGATCGACGATTTTAATATAACCATGCTCGTCAACCATCACGATATCACCTGTATGAAGCCAGCCTTCGACAATCACTTCCGCGGTCTGTTGCTCACGCCCATAGTAGCCTGCCATAACCTGATCACCGCGAACGCAGAGTTCGCCAATTACGCCGACGTCTTGTTCTACACCTGATTCATTAACCACTTTAATTTCAGTTCCGGCAATGGGAACACCAGCATAACCAATTCTTTCATGTCCTGGTGGGTTCATCGAGATAACGGGCGAAGACTCGGTCATACCATAGCCCTCAGAAATCACACAACCGGTTATCTTCTGCCAGTCATTGGCTACCGACTCCATCAGTGCCATACCACCGGATAATGTTAAACGTAGTCTTGAGAAATCCAATCGTAAAAAGTCTTTATTCTGCATTAGCGCCACAAATAAAGAGTTAAGACCACAAAAAATATCGAATTCAATATTTTTAATTGCGCTGACAAATTGCGCGGTATAGCGCGGGTCTGGAATCAATACGGAATGACCACGCAGAGCGGGCAGAAGTCCCAAACACAGGGAGAAAGCGTAAATATGATACAGCGGCAAAGGCGCTACCATAGTGCTGTGTTGAATCGTATCTTCATCATCGTTAATCACATCCAATGCCTGAGCAATATTAGACATCATTGTCCTCTGCGTCAGCATTACGCCCTTAGAGGCCCCCGTAGTGCCTCCTGTGTACTGGAGCGCAGTAATATCCTCTGGCTTGGCTCTGTGCACGCTATAATTGCTGCTACCGGTTAACAGCTCAGGAAACGCTATCCAGTTGCCTTTAGGCAGTGATGGCCGCTTGCCCATCAATGTCATAGCGGCACGTAATAAACCGCGTCGCGGCTGTGTAATTAAATCTATCGGCCGAGTCACCACTACATGCTCAATACTGGTGTCTGGCAGAGCCTCACACAATGTATCGTAGAAAGCATCAAGTACCACTACGGCTTTCACATTAGCATCATTAAACTGGTGTACTAATTCACGAACCGTATACATAGGATTAGTATTAACGACCACCAAACCGAGCTTCCATGCCGCAATCACTACCACCGGATATTGAATTAGGTTGGGAAGTTGCACCGCAATACGATCGCCTGGTACTAACTTAAGTTGCTTCTGAAAATAGCTGGCGACGCGCCGAGATAATTGATCCACTTCACCATACGACAGCGTTTGACCAAGGCAGGTGAAGGCGGGGCTCTGATTGGCATCCGTCACTGACTGATTCCATAGTTCAAGTAAAGACTGAGCCGGCAGGTCCGGTTGCTTTAAGGATAAGCCTAATTTTTTTTGTGCTTGTTTAACGGCGTCTTGAACACGCATAGAGTATCACCCAGATCGTAATTATTTTACCAGTAACTACTGCACTGCTACTGTGGCTAGTTTATATCGCTATTTTGACAGCTTTGCCATGCCTTTTTCTAAGCCGGCTAAAGTCATAGGGTACATCTTATCCTCAACTAGCTCTTTAATCATCTGAATTGACGGCGTATATTCCCAGTACTTCTCCTGCACCGGATTAATCCAGATCAGTTTGTCATAAGTCTCCGCCATGCGCTGCATCCACACCGCACCGGATTCCTCATTATGGTATTCAACACTGCCCCCGGGACTGGTCACTTCATAGGGTGCCATGCTGGCATCACCGACATAGATAACCTTGTAATCCGACGAATACTTGTGCATCAAATCAAAGGTCGACATTTGCTCATCGCGGCGGCGATGATTATCTTTCCATACATAGTCATACATGCAATTATGGAAATAAAAATACTCGAGGTGCTTAAATTCTGTTTTCGCGGCAGAGAACAGCTCTTCACACAGACGCACATAGGGGTCCATCGAGCCACCCACATCAAAGAATATCAACACTTTTACCGCATTATGTCGCTCCGGCACCATCTTAATATCGAGATAACCTGCATTGCGTGCGGTACTGCCAATCGTATCATCAAGATCCAACTGATCCGCGGCACCCTCTCGCGCAAATTTGCGTAACCGTCGCAGCGCCACCTTGATATTGCGCGTGCCAATCTCCACTGAATCATCAAGATCCTGATATTGCCGTTCGTCCCAGACCTTGACCGCCGACCCTTTGCCGCCAGGACCACCAATACGAATTCCCTCAGGATTAAAACCACCATGACCAAAGGGTGAGGTGCCATTGGTACCAACCCATTTATTGCCGCCCTCATGACGCTTTTTTTGCTCCTCGAGACGCTTCTTAAATTCCTCGATAAGCTTTTCAAGACCACCCAGACTTTCAATCTTGGCTTTCTCTTCTTCACTAAAGTGCTTTTCAAATTCTTTACGAAGCCAGTCCTCTGGAATCAACGCTTCTATAATCCCCTCGATATTTTCGAGATTTTTAAAATAGGCACCAAACGCTTTATCAAAGCGATCATAAAACTTTTCATCTTTTACCATTACCGTGCGAGCCAGCAAATAAAAATCGTCAATTGAACCAAATGCGAGATGGTTATCCATCGCATCAAGCAGGTCTAATAGCTCACGAATGGAGACAGGAACCTTGGCTTTTTTTAAGGTATAAAAGAAATTTATCAGCATGGGATCAGCTTTTTATTGCCCAGCGCGACGTGTCATAAATGCCAAACGCTCGAGCAAATGGACATCCTGTTCATTTTTAAGTAGTGCTCCATAGAGCGGTGGTATCGCCTTTGTTGGGTCGCGGTTGGTCAGAATATCCTCGGGTATATCGTCCGACATGACCAGTTTCAACCAATCAACCAGCTCAGAGGTTGATGGTTTTTTCTTAAGACCTGGAATCTTGCGCACATCGAAAAATATATCCAGCGCTTCGTCCACCAACTTCTTCTTAATCTTGGGAAAATGCACATCAATAATGCGTTGCATGGTGCTGCGATCAGGGAAGTTAATAAAGTGAAAGAAACAACGACGCAAAAAGGCATCGGGGAGTTCTTTTTCATTATTACTGGTGATAATAACGATTGGGCGCTGAACTGCTTTAATTGTCTCACCCGTCTCATAGACATGAAATTCCATTTTATCTAACTCAAGCAATAGATCGTTGGGAAATTCAATATCCGCTTTATCGATTTCATCAATAAGCAATACTACCTGCTGATCAGCAGTAAACGCTTCCCATAACTTACCTCGCTTGATGTAATTACCAATATCGTGCACCTTATCACTGCCTAGCTGCGAATCCCGCAAACGTGATACCGCATCGTATTCATACAGGCCCTGTTGAGCTTTAGTAGTTGATTTAATATGCCAAGATAAAAGCGGCATACCCAAAGACTTGGCAACCTCTTCCGCTAACAGAGTTTTTCCTGTACCTGGCTCACCCTTTATCAACAGTGGGCGCTGTAGAGTTACGGCAGCATTAACCGCCATCTGTAATTCCTCAGTGGCGACATAGTTGTCAGTTCCAGTAAATTTCATAGTCTAATGGTCCATATTGGTGCAAAGCATTTAAATAAGCCCCGCATAATAATCTAATCTGCTCAGCGTTTTAATCAAAAATTAGCAATTACAGGGCTAAAATAGCCAAAACTGGCAGTTTGTATGACCGAATAGTTTTACTCCTTCGAATTTAAGGTATTTCCTTATTAAACCTGGCCTGTTAGCATAATTGCGAACTGTCGAAAAATAAAAGAATAGCAATAATGATCAATTCCTCATCGAATACCTTAATGGGCCATCCCAAAGGTCTGTATATCTGCTTTGCCACTGAATTCTGGGAACGCTTCTCTTTCTACGGCATGAAGTACCTGCTGCTGCTATATCTGACTAAATATCATCTATTCACCGATTCAATGGGCCTTGATGTTCTGGCTAGCTATGCCGCTATGGTTTACGCCATGCCAGTGGTCGGTGGCGTCTTAGCAGACCGCTATTTGGGAATGCGCAAAGCGGTCACATTTGGTGGCTGGCTCCTCGTACTCGGTCACTTGGGCATGGCCTACGAGGGTCAGCAAGCATTTGTGCAAGGCGAGACAATTATTCGGGACGATCGCGCGCTTGGCGTCTTTTACCTATCACTGTCCCTTATTATCGTTGGCGTTGGTTTCCTTAAACCCAATATCTCTACCATTGTCGGTAAACTTTATGAAGAAAATGATCCCCGCCGTGACGCCGGTTTTACCATCTTCTACATGGGTATCAATATGGGCGCACTCTGCGCTACGTTGTTGTGTGGCTATTTGGGAGAGACCTATGGTTGGGGTTATGGCTTTGGTGCCGCAGGTATCGGCATGGTATTTGGACTGCTGGTTTTCCAAGCGGGCCAGAATCATCTGCAAGGTTATGCTGAGCCCCATGATCCGGCGCTTTTAAAGCAGCCATCATGGTTTGGACTCAATAAAGAATGGGCTATCTATATCAGTGCTCTTGCGTCACTGGCACTAATTTGGAATATGATCCAGCATGCGCACAGAGTTGAATGGCTACTCAATGGACTGAGTCTGGTGGTCATCTCGTGGTTGCTTTTTTTCATCTTAAAAAAATGCGATACCGTAGAGCGCGGACGCATGATTGTATTAATGATACTAACCTTCTCCACTGTCGTATTTTGGGCTTTGTTTGCACAGTCTGCGGCCTCTATGACGCTGTTTGCCGACAGAGTAACCGACCGCGCACTTTTCGGTATAGATCTCACTGCCAGTCAGTATGGCTCATTTAATGCCGCCTTTATTATTCTATTGGCACCTTTATTTGCGTCGATATGGATACTGTTAGGACGCCGCGGATGGGAACCCAGCACACCGGTTAAATTCGGCTTGGGTATTATGTTTGCCGGACTGGGTTTTGGCGCATTAATGTTGGGTGCCGCCAATACTAATGACGCCGGTTTGGTAATTGGTTGGTGGCTAGTATTAGCTTATCTGCTGCATACCATGGGTGAACTATGTCTTTCTCCAGTGGGCCTATCAGCTGTTACCAAACTGTCAGTACCCCGCGTCGTTGGTCTTATGATGGGCACTTGGTTTTTAGCCTCAGCCTACTCTGAGTATGTTGCCGCACAGCTATCTAAAATAGCCGCCATCGATAGCGCAACAACCGGCGTTATTGACAGAGCCGCAGCACTAGCCGGCTACAACGAACTGTTTACCTTTTTGTTTTTAATCGGCTGTGGCTTTGGTGTAATTATGTTACTTATTTCACCGATTTTGAAAAAATATATGCATGGCATTCACTGATGGTGACTACAGGCACCCTACGCTGGGGTGCCTGTTTTGATTTTCTTCATTAATGCTCCCGCCCCTCTAAAACCGACAATCGACATGGCCGTGACCATTCCTGCATTTAATGCGCCCACCACGCCACAACTAAGGATATCCTGACCAGTTAAATACAAGCCAGGCAGTGCTGTTCGAGGTTTCAACCAATCTTGTTGAAAACGCTTTTTAGTATGTGCGAGACCATAGGCTTGGCCGTACTCATAGCGGCAGAAATGGCTGGTGGATAGCGGTGTCGATACTTCAGCATAATCAATTTTACCCTGCAAATGGGGCATTTGCTTATACAGCGCAGCCAGCATGCGCTCAGATAAATCCTGCTTAAGCGCCTCATAATCCTCTCCGCGCTTGCCCCAAGTTTTTCCCGCCCACTGGCGATATTGTTCGTAATCACAGGGTCCACTGACGATTTCAATCGTTGAGCGGCCCGGATAGCGACGCTGAAAATCGGGGTCTTTGGCTGAGGGAAAAGACACGTAGACCAATGGCAATGGCGCACTGGGATCCTGTCGCATGGCTGCGACATTTTTATCATGATGCTGATCCAGATAAATCCAAAGATTGGTCTTCGGTAACTGCAACTCTTCAGCAGTGCCTTTGAGGCCGATATACATACCCAAATGAGACATCGATCGATCTAAGTCGGTCGCTTTTTGACGATAACCCAGCTTTTCACTGACAGCTCGGGGCAATAAATGGTCAAAAGTATTCACAACACCGGCATTACTAATAATAGTCGGTGCGTAGAGACAGTGGCCATCGGCCATTTTGACGCCAGTAGCACGATTGCCAGCAACAATAATTTCTTTAACATCAGCATAGGTGAACACATCACCACCGCCCGATTGTATTTGTGGAATGATGGTTTCGGCCATTTTAGAGGCTCCACCCACAGGGTAAAAACCGCCATTAAAATAATGACCGGCAATCAATGCATGCATTAAAAATACTGATTCTTTGGGTGGGCATCCATGGTCTCCCCATTGACCACAGAGCACTGCGATTAACTTCTCATTATCGGTGATGCCTTTAAGTACATTATAAGAACTTTCGAGCACCTTGTTAGGCAGGCTGTACCCCGGAAACCAGGATAAAATTTTACCTAACAAGGGCGGCATCGCTTTAACTTGACCAACACGACTCATATATTGTGCAGTCTCTTTGACTAATGTCATGTAGTCATCAATCGCTTGATGGTCATTGGGAAATTGTCTTTTTAAGCTAGCTTTAAAATTGTCTTTTCCAGCAACAAAATCAAAACTTTCATCACCAAGCACAATACGATCATAGACATTATCCATTGCCGCCCATTGCAATTGGCCACCGGAGATAAAATCAAATAAACGGCGACCGGCACTCTTGCGACCCATCTCACCGATATAATGCACTCCTACATCCCATTCATAACCGTTGCGCTCGTAGGCATGAGTGAAACCACCAGCGGTATAGTGCTGCTCCAACACTATTACCTTTTTACCTAACTGCGACAACAGCGCTGCACTGGCTAGACCGCCAATCCCAGATCCAATCACGATAACATCATAATCATCGGCGACGCGCTCAGCACGATAACGCGTGCCAATGCGCAATTGGCTGGCACTGAGTTTTGGTTTATTTTGCTTGGAGCGTTTATTGGTGGATGGCTCGGTCATGCACTGCCCCTTATTATAAATAAGTTTACTAATTAGTCTTCGGGATCAGCTGGCACTGCCGGTGACGACTTATAAAATCTCGATATTAATAAACGTGTAAGAGAATAAAACAACAGCCCGATCGCTGCTATCGCTACAATGGGTGCTAAGCCTCGCTGGAAACCCATATCATCGCCGGACGCCAATAACCCCTCGTACAGGCTAACAAAAAAAGCCGGTGCCAGATGAGGATCGTCGCGATAAGCCGTCACTGGTGTAAAAAATGCTATCATCGCAAACATCATAATAATATGACGAATAGCCGCCACGCTTATCTTGCGCACAAGTAACCACAGACACAATAACAGACACAGCGCACCTGAAGAGTAGGCTATCCAGCCCCACAAATAATTTTCCGCACTGTACATAGTTAATCAACCCACTGAATTATATGATCTTCAAGATCGTCATCATCAACATCGAGCTCAGATATTACTCGCCCTTGCAACGAGGCGCCATAGCTGTGCATGGTTTGCCGCGAACCAGTAATAAGATGATGCCATTCTGGCAACGGTTTCCCAGCGGCAACCAATCGATAAGAGCAGCTTTCGGGCAACCATGATAAGGCATGAATATTTTCTTTATCCAGTTTAATACAATCGTCAACGACGTTATGCCGACCCTCATAATCGCCACATCTGCAACTGTTAATATCGAGTAATTCACAGCTGACGTTAGTATAAAATATTTCATCATTATCAGAATCTTGCAACTTTACTAAGCAACATTTAGCGCAGCCATCGCAGAGTAATTCCCACTCCTCTGCATTCATTTGCTCAAGACTTTTTGTCTGCCAAAACTGTGTCATAGTCAATCAGTGTTGCCGTTGATCAGGATATTTAACTGGTGGCATTTGCAGATAGAAGCCATTTTTATTTAATTCTGCCATCACCTTGAGGATATCGGCTCGTGCCAACTTGCGTGATTCATTCAGTACCAATGTAGTGACTAAGGTTAGCTCACCAAATTCATGCAACAAAGCCTCCGGTACATTCTCCAACCCATCCTGTTTCGGGACATAGAGATACATCTCGTCTTTCTTCTCGCCTTTGTAAATATCGCAGAGAATTTTTTGTTTTATACGATCAGTCATACCAGATCACTGTTGTTGAGTACTGCCTGAAGTGCAGGTTGCACGCCTGACTGTCGCCAACCCTGAGTTAGTCGCACCGGCCAGAGGCATTGCCCCTCCATTGAACTGCGCAGAATATCTTCAAGTTCTTTCTTATTACATAAAAATTCTTGCGGCACCTGCATCCGTTCAGCAACACTGACCAGCGTACTACGCATTTCTTTCATTAGGCTGTTTATGGCCTTAGGCAATGGCATGGGAATCGATGCTATTTCGCGGTCATTATTTGCATGCGCAATCTGTTGCAACACCATCGACCCTAGCCGCTTAACCGATCGAGGGTGCCAATCGTCGATACCATAAAGTTGCGCATTTGATGAGGGCAGACGCCTAGCCAATTCCAGCAGCACAGCATCTTTAATAATGCGTGCCCGCGGCTTATCGAGCATTCGCGCCCGCTCTTCACGCCAGTCGCAGAGACGCTTAAGGGCAACTAGTGATTGCTGGCTAAGACGCCAAGCACCTTTTACACGCAGATAGTAATTTTGGTAGTCCTTACGCCCTTCAACTAGGGCAAATAACGCCATTGTTTCTTCCTTAAACCATTCCTCGCGCTGTTGTTCTACCAAGCGCTGACTGAGTAGCCGCTCCATTGCATGAAGATATTCAACATCCACCGCAGCATAATCCAGCTGCCGCTCGGTAAGTGGACGGGCAAGCCAATCGGATCTTGTTTCCTGTTTATCCAGTTCGACATCAAATAGAGTTTGCACTAACCGTGCATAGCCCATGCAATAGCCGATATTAGTGATACCTGCGGCGATCTGAGTATCAAATATTGTTACCGGACAAATATCCAGCGCATGTTCCAACACCTCCAGATCTTCAGCGCAAGCATGAAAGATTAATAATTTTTGAGTATCTTCCAGCAGCGCTTTTAGCGGAGTAAAATCATTAATCGCCAGTACGTCGATCAGCCAACACTGCTGACCATCGGAAATCTGAATCAGGGCTATCTTCGGATAGAAAGTATCAGTGCGTATAAACTCTGTATCTACCGCCAGTTTCTTAATATCGGTCAACTGTGCGCAGATTTTTTTAAGCGCTACATCACTGTCAATCCATTGCTTCATTTACAACGCCTTTCTACTTTGCAATGCCATATTTAGCGTTCCGCCATCCACATACTCCAACTCACCACCCATAGGTACGCCATAGGCAATTCGCGAGACATTAACCCCCAATGCTTTGGCCTTATCAGCTATAAAATGAGCTGTTGCTTCACCCTCTACGGTGAGATTAGTAGCCAAAATTAACTCACTCACTTGATCATTAAGCAAGCGCTCAATCAGTTGATCTATCCCCAGTTGTTCAGGACCAATACCATCAATAGGGCTAAGATGCCCAAGCAACACAAAATACTTACCTTGGAAGCTTCCGGCCTGTTCTATCGCATACAGATCAGCGGGATTTTCTACTACACAAATTTGTGCATTGTTGCGACGACTGTTACTGCAGATCGCACATTGTTCAAGCTCTGTTAAAGTCCGACACACAGAGCAGCGACCCACTTTTTCAATCGCCTCGACGATGGATTCTGCCAATCTAGCCGCGCCTTCTTTATCGCGCTCCAGCAATTGTAAAGCCATACGCTGCGCTGATTTAGCGCCGACACCAGGCAGTACTCGCAATGCCTTAATCAGTTGATCTATTATATTTCCGTACAAAGAGAACCGCCCCGAGACTAGAATGGCATTTTGAAACCCGGAGGCAGGTCCATGCCACCGGTCAGAGAGCTCAACGCATCTTTACTCTGTGCCTCTATCTTTCGCACCGCATCATTGACCGCTGCAGCCAACAAATCTTCAAGAAATTCTTTATCTTCACTCATCAATGAAGGGTCCAATGTCACCTTACGCACATCGTGGCGCCCAGTCATCACTACTTGAACCATACCGGCACCCGACTCCCCGATCACTTCAGCGTTAGCTGCCTGTTCCTGCATAGCAGACATTTTTTCCTGCATCTGCTGCGCTTGTTTCATCAAATTATTAATATCCATTACTTCCTCAAGTCTATTTAATCAATGGGGCGGACGGATTTCTCATCCAATTCGCCATCAAATAACTGTTTAAATTTAACCACTGACGGATCTGAATTTAATGTTTCTACTGCTATAGCCAGGCGTTCGGATTTCTCGCGAATATCAGCAGCGCGTGGCGTCTCCTGTTCGGCAACACCAAATATAATCTCGACAGACAGCTGTTCGTCGAAATACTCAGACAGGGCAACGGCTAAACTTTGCTGATGAGCGGTGTCGTAGAGGCTAGTTTCATCGCTATCAATAAGAAATCTTAACTGATTATCCTGACGACCCTGAAACAGACAATGACTGGCAATCTCACCTAGAGAGGCGCCGATATTTAACTGTTTGCGAATTTCGATCCAATTTTTCGGACTAAACTCCTCAAGTGCTATTTTTTTGATAGCGGGCTGCTTACTCTCAAGCGGAGGCTGAATCGCCATAGCGGTTGCAGAGTCACTACCCTGCACCAAACTGATCGGCCGCTGTTGTGCAGACTCTGACGCAATCGGCTCAGGGGCGGCAATATTGGCGCCCAAATCAGCCGCCGTAGCTTCAGACTTTTTTGCTGGAGGCTCCGCCTCCTCGGGAGCGCTTACCGGACTGTCTCGCCTACTAGTCGGATTGGCATCTGGACGAAAGGCCAGAGCTCGCAATAACACCATTTCAAAACCTGACTTAAGGTCTGGCGCCAGAGGCAGATCTTTACGCCCAAGCAGACAGATTTGATAGAACAGTTGCACATCTTCTTTACTGGTCAATGCCGCTAAATCAAGTAGCTCTGAATAATGACTTACGCCTTTATCCATGGCTTCGGGCACGGTCTGTAAAATTGCTACCTGATGCCAAATCGACAGAATATCTGACAGGGCCGAATCATAGTCTGGCGACTGCTCAGCCATACGTGCAATGGCCGCCATCACATCAGCACCTGTGCCGCTGGCCAGGGCTCTACTGATATCCACCACGTAGGCACGCTCAATAGTTCCGAGCATGGCGCTGACCTCAGCATCATTAATTTGCCCGCCACCATGACCAATAGCTTGGTCAGTAAGGCTGAGCGCATCGCGCATACTGCCATCAGCCGCCCGCGCCAAAGACCATAAAGCCGTCTCTTCAAAAGGCACTTTTTCTTCACCTAAAACAAATGTTAAGTGCTCAGTAATACGCTCGGCACTGAGATTTTTTAGGTTAAATTGCAAGCAGCGCGACAATACCGTAATCGGCAGTTTTTGCGGGTCGGTGGTGGCAAATAGAAATTTAACATGGGGTGGAGGTTCTTCAAGGGTCTTAAGCAAAGCGGCAAAGCTGGACTTGGACAGCATATGCACTTCGTCGATTAAATAGATTTTATAGCGGCCTCTTGAGGGTGCATACTGTACATTGTCGAGCAAATCACGCATATCATCGACACCAGTGCGCGATGCCGCATCGACCTCGATCAAATCGATAAAGCGTCCCTCAGTAATTTCCAGACAACTGGCGCAAGTACCACAGGGAACCGAACTTACGCCCTGCTCACAGTTTAAGCATTTCGAAAGAATCCGGCCGATGGTAGTTTTGCCCACACCGCGGGTTCCGGTAAACAGATAGGCATGATGCAGACGATCGTTGTCCAGTGCATTGATCAATGCCTGCAACACATGTTCCTGCCCCGCCATTTCGGCGAAGGAGCGCGGGCGCCACTTACGGGCAAGAACCTGATAACTCATAGCTGCATCTGCTGTGATGAAAGACAGTCATTATAGGGAGATAACGGGAGCGCGGAAAGGGCTAATGGCGATGACCCCCAGTAGCCACACCTCGGCACACAGCGTAACCACTACCGTTGCTCCCTTCCGGGCCTGGCGGGGTTCGCGGCTGGCTGTTGCGAGGGGACCAAAGGGGGCCACCATTAAATCGTCGCGCGGGATTATCCGAGGTTTGCACAATAAGTGCAACAATAGCGCGCAGGTTACGGCAGAAACTGATCGAAAAAAATCCATGAAACCTATAGAGGGTAGATTCTTCCCATTGCTAACCAGCTTGTTTACACTTACCATCCTGATCAACTTCACTAGTTTGTAAAATAAAAACTAAGGACATCTCCTCGATGGTGCCCCAGCCCTCCCTTTCAATGCCAGAAAAATTTAACCTGTTTGCAATGGTGCTGCTGTGCGGCCTTTTATTAACTGGCTGTGGTAGCACTGAGAACAATGTTACCCAAGGCAATCGTACCGGCACATTGCACTGGGGTAATGGTACTGAACCGCAGAGTTTGGACCCGCATATTGCAACGGGCGTACCGGAGCACAAAATTATTAGTGCGCTAATGGAAGGCTTGGTACTAAAAGACCGCGAAACGCTGGAACCTAAACCGGGTGTCGCCAAGTCTTGGGACATCAGTGACGATGGCCTTGTGTACACATTCCACCTGCGCGAGAACGCCCGCTGGTCAAATGGTGACCCGCATAATGCCCATGATTATGTGTGGTCATGGTGGCGAGCCCTGCAACCGGCACTGGGTAATCTTTATGCCTATATGTATTTTCCCATCGACAATGCCAAAGGATATTATGAAGGTGAGATCAGCGATTTTGACCAAGTAGGTGTAAAAGCGCTGGACGATCTGACACTGCAGGTTACCCTAAAAAATCCAACGCCATATTTTTTACAGCTTCTCGATCATTACAGCCTCTACCCTGTCCACCGCGCTACGGTGGAAAAGTTTGGCACCGCAGATCAACGTGGTACCCGATGGACTTATGAAGGCAATCTTGTCAGCAATGGTGCATTCCAGCTGCTCGACTGGAAAATCAATCGACGGGTTGTTGTTGAGCGCAACCCCTACTATTGGAATGCAGACCAGGTACGACTCAATAATATTGTTTATTACCCCACCGAAAATGCTGTCACTGAGGAACGTATGTTTCGTGCGGGGCAACTCCATTACAGCGGCACCGTGCCGGCTGATAAAATAGCCGCCTATCAGAACAATAATCATCCTGCACTGCGCATTAGTCCCTACTTGGGTATCTACTTTTATCGAATTAATGTGCGCGTCCCACAATTACAGGATAAACGCGTTCGCCGCGCGCTTGGCATGACCATTGATCGTGATCAAATTACCCAGCGTATCCTTAAAGCCGGTCAGATCCCCGCCTATGCCATGACGCCTCCAGGCACTATGGGTTATTACCCGCAGAGTGATCTGCGCTTTGACCCACAGACAGCACGACAGCTTTTAGCTGATGCCGGCTATCCCAATGGCGAGGGCTTTCCAAGCACAGAAATTCTTTACAACACTAGCGAGGGTCATCGCAAAATAGCTGTCGCCATCCAACAGATGTGGAAGCAGCATCTTAATATCGATGTCACCCTGCTCAATCAGGAATGGAAGGTCTACCTCAATAGCGAGGCGATTGGTGACTATCAGATCTCGCGGGCGGGCTGGATTGGCGACTATGTTGACCCTAATAATTTTCTCGATATGTTTCTCTGCAATGGCGGCAATAATCGCACTGGCTGGTGTAACCCAGACTACGACAAACTGATATTGACCGATGCCGCAGAGGCCAAAACCCATGCCGAACGATTAGCTATTTTTACGCGGGCAGAGAAAATGCTGCTGGCGGAAATGCCGGTAATACCGATTTATATCTATACCTCCAATAATCTTGTGGATCCATCAGTTAAAAATTTTAGTGGTAATATTCTTAATCAACCCTCTTTTAGTGAGATCTATCTTGAGCCTAACCAAGAGGGCAAACCATAATGCTAAGATTTGCGCTTGGTCGTCTACTGCAAGCGATCCCAGTATTACTTATTGTTATTAGTGCAACCTTTTTACTGGTGCACAGCGCACCCGGCGGTCCCTTCTCTGCCGACAAAGCAGTGCCACCCGAGGTGATTCGCGCGTTGGAGGCGCAGTACAATCTTGATCAACCGCTATGGCAGCAATATCTCAGCTATTTGGGTGATGTGCTACAAGGGGACTTAGGACCTTCATTTAAATACTCCGGGCGCACAGTCAACGAATTAATTGCCGCTGGTCTACCCGCCACTGCAGAGTTAGCCCTATATGCGATGTTAGTAGCGCTAGTGATTGGAGTGAGTGCCGGAGTATTGGCGGCTATACGACCTAATACTATGCAAGATTATCTGCCCATGTCGGCAGCGATGCTGGGCATTTGTATGCCCTCTTTTCTACTTGGCCCGCTCTTGGTATTAGTATTTGGCATTCACCTAGAATGGCTACCGGTATCGGGTTGGGGTGATATTCCCGGTGATAAAATTTTACCGGCCATCACACTGGGGACAGGCTATGCGGCCTATATCGCAAGACTATCCCGCGGCGGTATGCTTGAAGTACTATCACAGGACTATATCCGCACAGCCCGAGCCAAAGGTCTCTCGGAGCCGTTAATTATTTTTAAACATGCACTTCGCGGTGGCTTGATTCCAGTGGTGGCTTTTTTGGGTCCCGCTTTTGCTGGCCTGCTCGGCGGCTCATTTGTGGTGGAAACCATTTTTCAAATACCTGGTCTGGGACGCTTCTATGTACAGGCCGCATTTAATCGCGACTACACCATGATCCTGGGTATGACCATATTCTTTGCCACTTTGATTACCCTATTTAATCTATTGTCCGATATGTTGGCTCTATGGCTAAACCCAAAGCTACGCCAACAGGGCGCAGGAGAGCACTAATGGATAGCCAAATCCTCGGTGAGGAAAAAGGTAGCTCATTGTGGCGCGATGCTTGGATTAAGCTAAGCAAAAATTATCTTGCCTTATTGGGTCTTGGCATCATGATCCTGCTGTGCCTGGTGTCACTACTAACACCATGGATAGCACCCTATGGCTATGAAGAACAAAACCTTATGCTCGGCGCCACGGCGCCCTCGCTCCAGCACTGGCTAGGAACCGATATTTTTGGTCGCGATATGCTCACACGTATTATGTATGGTGGCCGCGTCTCGCTTACCGTTGGCTTTATCGCCACTGCCGTGGCACTGATTATCGGCGTGTTGTGGGGTGCGATTGCCGGTTTTGTTGGCGGCCGTGTCGATGCGGTAATGATGCGTATTGTCGATATTATGTACGCACTGCCTTTTATGATTTTTATTGTGCTACTGATGGTGGTCTTTGGGCGCAATATCCTGCTGCTATTTTTAGCTATTGGCGCGGTGGAATGGCTTACCATGGCACGTATTGTGCGCAGTCAGGTAATGAATTTGCGTAAGCAGGAATTTATCGAAGCTGCTTATTCTATGGGCCTTTCACAATGGACCATTGTTCGACGCCATATTATTCCCAATACATTGGGACCGGTAATTGTCTACACCACCTTAACGATTCCTAGCGTGATGTTATTGGAGGCCTTTCTCAGCTTCTTGGGTCTGGGTATACAGCCACCGCAAAGCTCTTGGGGTCTGCTGATTAACTATGGTGTTGAAACCATGGAGGAGTACCCCTGGTTACTTATTTTCCCTGGGATTACCCTATCACTCACGCTTTTTGCCCTGAATTTTCTTGGCGATGGCTTACGCGATGCGCTTGATCCACGCGCATCAAAAGACTGATATAGGACACAGCCAATGGCCCTTCTCGATGTCAATGGACTTAAAATTTATTTTCATACCAGAGATGGTGTGGTCAAGGCCGTTGATGATGTCAGTTTCTCGGTCGATAGCGGTGAAACCCTCGCCATCGTCGGGGAGTCCGGTTCAGGCAAATCAGTCACCTGCTACAGTCTGCTGGATTTGCTACCCAAGCCACCAGCCAAGATTGAATCCGGCAGTGCCCTATTTGACGGTGAGGATTTATTAACCTGCAGTCGCGACCGGATGCGCCGCATCCGTGGCAATGATATCGCGGTGATTTTTCAAGATCCGATGACCTCATTGAATCCCTTTATCAGCATAGGCGAGCAACTGATAGAGCCGCTGATTTATCATCCAGATAAAAACTTCCGACTCAGTCGAGATGCGGCACAGACTAGAGCCATCGCGTTATTAAATGAGGTGGGTATCGTCGATCCGCACAGTCGTTTTCACTGCTATGCTCACGAATTCTCTGGTGGCATGCGTCAACGGGTAATGATTGCTATGGCACTGATTACCCAGCCCAGATTACTAATTTGTGATGAGCCCACCACCGCATTAGATGTGACCATACAGGCACAGATACTTGAACTGATCAAAAAGTTGCAGCAAAACCGTGATATGGCTGTTATTTTTATTAGCCATGATCTCGGTGTTGTTGCCGGTATTGCCGATAAAATTATGGTTATGTGTCAGGGCACAGTGCGTGAAACGGCCGATACTGAAGCGATTTTTTATCACAGTGACAATGCCTATACCAAGAGTCTGTTGGCCGCTATTCCGACCGGCGCAAAAACCATGGAAAATAGGGCTGAAGCTGGCCAACCATTAATTGAGGTGCGCCATTTAAAAACCTATTTCAATGATTACTCAAGCCCTGCGGCGCGAGCCGAAAAGCGTCAAATAAAAGCTGTGGATGATGTATCGCTATCAATCCAACGCGGTGAAATTCTTGGGCTGGTGGGAGAATCTGGCTCGGGTAAATCAACCCTTGGTCGAGCGATTCTACAACTCGCCCCCACCACATCGGGTACGATCAGTGTCGATGGCACTGTGTTAAGCGACCTCAATGCTAAGCAATTGATGCCATGGCGTAAACGCATGCAAATGATTTTCCAAGACCCCTATGCCTCACTTAATCCGCGTATGACGGTGTACCAGACATTGGCCGAACCATTGCTTTATCAGGGTCTTGCCGACAGCAGCACTATCGATCATCAGGTACAACAGTTGATGGATGATGTCGGTCTAGCAAGAGCCAATATGCGCAAATACCCCCACGAGTTTTCCGGCGGTCAACGCCAGCGTATCGCCATTGGCCGCGCCATTGCCACTAAACCGGATTTTATTGTTGCTGATGAACCCGTCTCGGCACTGGATGTCACGATTCAAGCACAGGTGCTAGAGCTGATTCTGTCATTGGTAGAGCGCCATAATTTGACCATGTTATTTATCTCTCATGATCTATCTGTGGTACGCACTATTTCGGATCGGGTGATGGTTATGCATCATGGTGTTTTAGTAGAACAGGGAGTTACTGAAACACTGTGGGCAAATCCTGAACAAGCCTATACTCAGGATCTGCTCAAAGCGATTCCGCTGGCAGATCCGCAAAAAGAACGCAGTCGCTTATCCACTCGTTAACGCAGTGGTATTTATAGCGATATCACCGGCACAACAAAACCGCACTCGGTTCAGCTACAGCTAATGCCTGTACCACGCAAACCACAGTAGCCTGCCGGGTTTTTGGCTAGATACTGCTGATGGTATTCCTCCGCATAATAGAAGGTTGGGGCTGTGATAATCTCTGAGGTGATAGCGCCATAGCCGAGGTCAGTTAGCTGTTGCTGTACTGATTGCGCTGATAAAGTGGCCGCCTCAAGCTGTGCTGTGCTAGTGCAGTAAATGGCCGAACGGTACTGTGAACCGCGGTCATTGCCCTGACGCATGCCTTGAGTGGGATCATGGGCCTCCCAAAATACCGCCAGTAACTGATTGTAGCTAATCAGCTCAGGATCAAATACCACCAGCACCACTTCGGTATGCCCAGTTAAACCGCTACAGGTTTCCTCATAAGTAGGGTTTGGCGTATGACCACCGGCATAACCAACGGCTGTTGTCACCACCCCAGCCTGTTGCCAGAAGCGACGTTCAGCGCCCCAAAAGCAACCCATAGCGAAATAGGCTATATGCAAACCCTCAGCAAAAGGACCTTTGATCGGCTGGTTATTAATAAAATTAAGATTATTGACGGTCATCTCAGTATTGCGCCCTGGCAAGGCTTGATCGGCAGTCGGTATTGCAGAGGATTTAAAAAACATAGTTACACCTAGCTTATAGCACCGCCAGCCCGCGCTCGAGATCTGCTTTAATATCAATTATATCTTCTAGACCCACTGCAACTCGGATCAAACCATCACTAATACCTGCCTCCAATCTCTGCGCATCCGACAAGCGACCGTGAGTCGTTGTTGCCGGATGGACAATGGTGGTTTTAGCATCACCTAAATTTGCTGTAAGCGACAGCATTTGTGTACTGTCGATCACGCGCCATGCAGCCGCTTGCCCACCCTCTACTTCAAAGGCGACAACACCACCGAAATCGGTCTGTTGTTTTTTTGCCAATGCATGTCCGGGATGATTAACTAGGCCACTATAGTAAACCTTGGCAACGGCTGAATGCTCCTGTAACCAATTGGCCAATGCGGCAGCATTAGCAGAATGCGCCTGCATACGAATACGCAATGTCTCAAGGCCCTTTAGAAATACCCAAGCATTAAATGGGCTCATGGTTGGCCCTGCAGCACGCAAAAAGCCTTCCACCTGCTCCATCAAGCCAGCGCTACCGACAACGGCGCCACCCAAGCAACGGCCCTGACCATCAATATATTTGGTCGCCGAGTGCACGACAATATCGGCGCCCCATTGCAGTGGTTTTTGTAATACTGGGGTGCAAAAACAGTTATCCACTACCAGCAGTGCCTCTGCACTTTTCGCCACAGCGGATAACCCCTCAAGGTCGGCTATTTCCGATAAGGGATTAGACGGTGTTTCACAAAACAGCATCTTGGTATTAGACTTTATCGCCGCTTGCCATGCGTCGAGGTCAACCAGTGGCACATAGCTGACTGAAACACCAAATTTGGCAATATATTTATCCATCATCACCCTGGTGCTACCAAACACATCCTGTGAACAGACAATATGATCGCCCGACTGCAAAAGGGCCATAATCACACTGAGTGTTGCAGCCATCCCTGATGCAGTAGCTACGCCCTGTTCGGCCCCTTCCATTGCGGCAAGACGCTGCTCAAAGCTGCGCACCGTGGGGTTGGTGTAGCGAGAATAAACATTGCCCTGAACTTCATTACTGAAGTATTTGGCCGCCATAGCGGCATTTTCGAAAACATAACTGGAGGTTAAAAACATCGCCTCTGCATGTTCATTTTCTTGCGTGCGTTGGTAACCTCCGCGAATAGCTAGCGTATCCTGCTGCAAGTCGTCACTGTCCTTACCCATATTACTATCCCGTTTGCGATTAGCTCACGCTATTATTATGAATGCCTATTACCTCACCTTTTTTAGGTTCGGCACTGGGGTCTGCTTTTTGTTTTGCCGCATCATTACGCAATCGGTCGATACGATCTAAATAAGCTGTATCAACATCACCAGTAATATAGTTGCCATCAAAGACTGAGCATTCAAAACGACTGACCTCCTCGTTACCCTCGGTACCAGAGGCAATTAGATCATCGAGATCTTGATAAATTATCCAGTCCGCACCGATAATCTCGCCAACCTCGTCATCACTGCGACCATGAGCAATAAGCTCCTTAGCGGAGGGCATATCAATGCCGTATACATTGGGGTAGCGCACACCTGGTGCCGCTGATGCCATATACACCTTATTAGCGCCGGCATCGCGAGCCATCTGGATAATCTCTTGCGACGTCGTACCGCGGACAATACTATCGTCAATAAGCAGCACATTTTTGCCGGCAAATTCTAGCTTTACGGCATTGAGTTTTTGTCGCACTGACTTTTTACGCTCGGTCTGCCCTGGCATAATAAAGGTGCGACCAATGTAGCGATTCTTCATAAAGCCTTCACGCAACTTCACCCCGAGTCTTTCCGCCAATGCCTGTGCTGACACGCGGCTGGTATCGGGAATAGGTATGACCACATCAATATCATGATCTGGCTTAGTGCGCAGGAGCTTTTCAGCAAGTTTCTCTCCCATACGCAGACGACATTTGTATACCGAAATATTATCCATTAAAGAGTCTGGACGAGCGAAATAGACATGCTCAAAAATACAGGGGGCTAGCTCATGGTCTGTGGCGCACTGCTGCAAGTGGATATCACCACTTTTATCGACAAATAGCGCTTCTCCGGGGGCCAAATCGCGGATTAAATCAAAGCCAAGACTATCTAGAACCACAGACTCTGATACCACTGCATACTCTTTACCGCCCTCGGAATCCCGCACGCCAAAACAAAGCGGGCGAATACCGCGAGGGTCGCGAAAGGCGAACATACCATAGTTGGCAATGAGTCCGACCACGGCATAGGCACCGCGGCAACGATTGTGAACATGCTCAACAGCGGCAAATATATCACTACTGGTAGGCTCAAGTTTGCCGCGCATTTGCAATTCATGGGCAAACACATTGAGTAGCACTTCTGAGTCAGAGTCAGTATTGAGGTGGCGCAGGTCAGCGCGGAAAATATGCTCACGCAATTCGTCGGCATTGGTCAGATTGCCGTTATGCGCCATGCAAATACCGTAGGGAGAATTCACGTAGAGCGGCTGTGCCAATGCTGGGCCTGAACTACCCGCTGTGGGATAACGCACATGACCAATCCCCACGTCACCGATTAAACGGACCATATGGCTGCGACGGAATACATCTCGCACCAACCCCTCACCTTTGCACTGGTGCAATTCACCATTGGCTTCGGTAACGATACCGGCTGCATCCTGCCCACGGTGCTGCAACATGGTCAGCGCATCGTAGAGCCGTAAATTTACATCTGAAGTTCCTGATATTCCAACCACACCACACATGGGCTACATCCAACTCGTTAAGAAGTCTTTCACAGCACCTGCCACTTCTTTGCCCCAGGTTTCAAAATCCTGAAACATTGGAATAAGTGACGACGCTATCCACCAAGGGTCTTGTTCGACCGGCACAGCTTTGGGCAAAATTATGACTATTGCCAGCACCACCAACAACCCCCTAAACACACCAAAAACCAGGCCCAACGTTCTGTCCGTTCCGCTCAGTCCTGTTGAGCTCACTAGCTTGCCCAATAAAAAATTCACCATGGCACCCACTAGTAAAGTACCAACAAACAATCCTGCCCAAGCGGCGAGTTGGCGCATCGATGTCAGAGCAATAACATTCACCAGCATATCAGCTACCATTTCTTTGAACGTCATAGCGACCGCAAAGGCGGCAACCCATATGACCAGAGACATGGCTTCTTTAACAAACCCACGTATCAAGCTGATCAGCCCAGAGATTGCGACGATAGTGACAATAGCGATATCTGCAGTGGCTATATCCATAACGATCAAGCAACCATAACTTATAATATCGCAGCAAACATCTTAGACTTAACCTTGAGTAGCTTGTCGATATTTATTTGATCCGCTGTCGCTCGACGCTTATCAATATTAGGGCCAACCCAGATTTCATAAAGACGCCCACCTTGCTGATCCATTTTTTTAACAAAGGCTTTAAACCCTTGATTACGCAAAGTGGTCAAAGCGGTGTCGGCATTGTCTTTATTGCCAAAGCTACCCACTTTTATGTACCAACGTTTGGGCAAGTTTTGTTCATTTAATGCGATGGGTGCTTCATCGGCTGTGGCGGCAACCAACTTACTTACATCGAAAATAGCATTGTCCAAGACATCACCGGTCACTGCGGCGGGTCGCTCGGCCTTGATCACAGTGACCGCACTGATCTCGGGCGCTGGAGGTAACTTGGTGCTACGATCAATACGACTGGGGGCAGTAAAATCAAATAGCACAGGGAGGATAATCAGGCCCAGCGCACCCAGCACCAATGCTCCGACAATTCTCTGTTGTAAACCTTTACTCACTTTTGACCTCTGCCAAAATCAAATCCAAGACCAACGCAACTGTATGGAAAGAGCCAAACACGACGATTTTATGTGACTCCGTTGCCATATTAATGGCCTCTAAAAATGCCTGCCTGATGGATTCATACAAATCACCTGATTGCCCAGCATTGTATAACAATTCGAACAGATATTGTCCTTTACTGGCTCTCGAACTATCGCTTATTTCAGCGATATGCCAATGTGCAATAACAGCGCTCATTTCATGCACAATCCCCGGCCAATCCTTATCACCCAATACTGAAGCCACTGCTATTAACGGATTTTCCTCCGTGCGCAAACATTCGGCCAATGCCTTAGCCGCCGCTGGATTATGAGCGACATCTAAGATCACCTCCAACCCACGAAAGTTGAGTCGCTGTTGCCGACCCATCAGAGCAACAGTATTTAACGCACTGCGACTTTGGCCGGCATCTAGTGTCAACCCTGCCGCACAGAGTGCCTGAAGCGCAACAGTTTTATTGATAGCCAGCAAGCTAGACTGGCGCAATGACCCGATCTGCCATGGACCAGCATTACCGACTAACTCAACCGAAAAGGGATCTTCTTCGGTGCAAGAGAAATCTTTACCCGCATACAATGCAATGGCGCCAGTCTCAGCAACCATTTGCTCAAAGCCCAGAGGATGATCCTGCTCACCGATAATCAATGGTCGATTACGACGAGCAATACCCAACTTTTCTCTGGCAATCAGCTCTCTCGTGTCACCTAGCCAATCCTGATGGTCTAATGCAATGCTGGTGACCACCGCAACATCCGCATCGATAATATTGATAGCATCCAAACGGCCACCTAGGCCGACTTCCAATAACATTACATCTGGCTGCGCCTGATAAAAAATTAATAAGGCCGCCAGCGTGCCAAATTCAAAATAGGTTAATGAGATATCTTCACAATAATGCTCAATCTGCTCAAACGCGCTTACGATTAGACTATCGCCGACGGGCTCACCATTGAGACATATACGCTCGTTATAGCGCATAAAATGCGGCGAGGTAAACAGACCCACTGAGTAGCCCTGCGCAAGACATAGCGCTTGCATACAGGCGAGACAGGAGCCTTTACCATTGGTTCCAGCCACAGTAATTGCCAATGGTGCTGTTTGACGCTGTAATCCCTGCGAGACTTGGAGTCTTTGCCAGACTTGATTAACACGCTGTAAGCCGAGTTCAATCTCGCTGGGATGCCTGCTCTCTAGAAGATCCAGCCAATCAGCAAGACTGCGATCAGCCATCAGCAGGTTCAGGTACGTTGATCATTTTAGAGAGGATACTGCCAAGACGATCGCGCATTTGATCGCGACTGATAATCATATCAATATGGCCTTTTTCCAATAAGAATTCACTGCGCTGAAAACCTTTAGGCAATTTCTGCCGGATCGTTTGCTCAATAATATTAGGACCGGCAAAACCAGCGCGGGCACCGGGCTCCGCCACATTTAAATCACCCAACATGGCCAGACTAGCAGAGACGCCGCCATAAACAGGGTCTGTCATCACCGATACATAGGGTACACCGGCATCGCGTAAGCGCTCTAAAACTGCGCTGGTTTTAGCCATCTGCATCAGTGATATTAAGGCCTCCTGCATGCGGGCACCGCCGGTTGCAGAGAAGCAGATAAAGGGCCGTCGTTGTTCTAACGCTAGATTGGCCGCTCGGGTAAATTTCTCACCGACGGCATAACCCATCGACCCGCCATGGAAGGCAAATTCAAAAGCGCAGGACACCACCGGAATACCCTTTAAATTACCACTCATAGCAATTAACGCGTCTTTCTCACCGGTCTTTTTCTGTGCATCAGTGAGGCGCTCTTTATATTTTTTCACATCGCGGAACTTAAGGCGGTCAATCGCCTCAATATCTTCAGCAATTTCAGCACGATCCTCGGCATCGAGAAATATATCAAGACGGCGACGGGCACCAATACGCATATGGTGCCCACATTTTGGACACACATCGAGATTGCGTTCTAATTCAGGACGATAGAGTGGGGAGGCGCACTTGGGGCACTTTTTCCACAACCCCTCGGGCACAGAGTTGGCGCGGTCATTTTTACTTGCAGCGGGACCAGCAGGTCTAATGCGTTTTAGCCAGTTCATCAATTACCTTCAGCTAACTTACAGTCGTTACGTACGTCTTAATAGGGCAAAGAGTCGAGCGGGAAGCATTCTATCACGACAACTCCAGCAGAGATAAGGCCTAGAGCAAATTTTATTTACTTCACCGCGGTACCAATTTAATCTTAAACTGCACTACCGCGTCGCGGCTTGTTTTGCCTGAGTAATAAAACTCGCCACTTTTTGCTGATCTTTGACTCCCGCGCTTGACTCTACTCCACCACTAACATCGACCATATGTGGCTTAACATCAACCACGGCTTGACTGATATTATCCGGTCTTAGCCCACCGGCAAGAATAAGTTTGAAGTCTCTTTGCTGTGGAAGTCTGCTCCAATCAAACTGATGGCCAGTACCCCCGTAATGCTTATCAGACCAAGCATCAAACAAAAACCCACCCTTAGCATTGTAGGCGCCAATCTCGGCGTTTAAATCTAACCCCTCACGCATACGAATAGCGCGAATAAATGGAAAATTAAACTGCTGACAAAAAGCTGGTGTCTCATCACCATGAAACTGCAATAGATCGGGTTGAACCTGCTTGATTACCTGCTCAACAAATGCTGCTTCAGCATTTACCAGCAAAGCGACCACTACTGTTGGTGGCTTAATTACTGCACGTATCTCTGCCGCTTGCTCGATACTCACATAGCGAGGGCTTTTGCTGTAGATCACCAAGCCGAGTGCATCGGCACCAGCCTGCTGAACCATCAGGGCCTGTTCGATACTAGTAATACCACAAATTTTTACCTGTACTGACATAATGAATACTCTGTTATCGCAACTGATCCGGCAGAAATAAGGGCCCTTTGGGTAAGCTCGGTATAGCAAACTGCTGAGGGTACTTAACATCAACCAAATATAAACCATTGGGTGGCGCCGTAGCAGCACTGTGACGGCGGTCAGCCTCAGCGAGTAGCTGTTTAATCCAACTAGGATGCTGTCGACCGAGACCAATTTCCATTAAAGAACCAACGATATTGCGCACCATATGGAGAACGAAGGCATTGGCGCTTACCTCAAAGACTACCAGCTGGCCACACTGATAGATGTTCGCAGCTGTTACATTGCGAAAAGGCGATAAAGACTGACAGCCCGCACCACGAAAGGCAGAAAAATCCTGCTCACCCAGCAAATACTGACAGGCCTCCTGCATAATCTCGGCATCTAGCGCAAATTTCACCCAAGTTACGCCATCGGCCAATATGGCCGTACGCGCCCTATTGGGAGCCATAATGTAGCGATAGGTACGCGAGGTGGCGCTGTAACGGGCATGAAAATCACCATCAACCTGATCGGCCCAAACTAGCGCTATACTCGCTGGCAGTTGACTATTGGCCCCCTGCACCCAGTTGTAACCACTGCGCTTGGCAGTGCTATCAAAATGTATCACTTGGTGGCTAGCATGCACTGCGGTATCTGTGCGTCCCGCGCAACTCAGATTTAGCGGTGCGTTGGCAACATAACTTAAGGCGCGCTCCAACTCGGCCTGTACCGAGGGACTGTGTGTCTGTTTTTGAAAGCCACAAAAAGCACTGCCGTCGTATTGAACGACGGCAGCATAACGTCGGATCCCATCAGGTAAGTATCGCCCTTCGGGAATCCTGCAATTTGGGGTATAAACCCAATCCGGCATAGGCAGTAATTTTCCTCACTCGGTGCCAATACTATCCAGCACTGCTTGGGCTCTTACTTTGTCGGCTTCATCAGCCTCTTCAATAATCTCGGTAAGAATTTCACGGGCGCCATCAGCATCACCCATTTCAATATAGGTGGTAGCAAGATCAAGCTTTACATCAACTGAATTAATGTCGCCCATATCTTCCAAGTTCTCAAACTGATCTAGATTAGCTGCTATATCCGCGAGGGCATCAGCCTCTGCACCCATGGATTTCTGCAAGGCATCAACACCGGGTAGACTCACTTCCTCCTGCGGGCTTGCCGGCTCTACAGTTTCAAAAGCCTCAGAATCCTCCATTCCAGTGGCCTCATCTTCTAGCTGTTGTGGCTCAGTAGCGGGGCTAACCTGAGAAAAAATACCGCCATCCATAAAGCTATCATCAAGGAAGTCTTCATCAAGTACCGATTCAGCGAGTTCATCAACCACTTTATCGTCATCTTGCTGCGACGGGTCAGATGGTTGCTCCGCCTGCGGCGCACCACTTTCGGTTGATGACTCTTCTGGCTCAGTTGTATCCTCTCCTTCGGTTGAGGGTTGTTCTACAACTAGAGGTTCTTCTTCAACTGCGGGCTCTTCTTCAACTGCGGGCTCTTCTTCAGCTGCGGGCTCTTGTTCAGCTGCGGGTTCTTCTTCAGCTGAGGGCTCTTGTTCAGCTGAGGGCTCTTCACTATCGTCAGCGGTCTGTGCAACTATGGTAGGCTCTGCTTTTTGCTCTGAGGCGATAATATCGGCAGCCATTGCGGTTATAACGTCGTCGCCCGCTAGTTCAATCTCCAGAAAAAGTGCGTTCAATTCATCTTTGCGACCTTCTCTAAATAAAATTTCCATAAGTTTTAAACGACTGGCGCTATCATTGCTATCCGCTTCTCGAGCCTGTTGCAGAATATTGATTGCCTGATCTACATTACCAAGAGAAAGGTAGACCTCTGCCTCAGCTCCAGCTTCAACCATAGAGTCAAAGATCTCTGGGCTAACATCGGCATCTTCCTCTGAAAAAATTTCTTTGTCGGTCTCATCAAAAAGCTTATCTTCTGGATTGAGCTTTAAGCCATCTTGACTATCAACCAACAAGTCAGCGCCAGTATCAACTGATGATTCTTGCTGGTAATCTAAATCATCATCTAAAATCTGAGCCTCTGGCTGCTCCTGCTCCTCCTCATCAGCACTAGATTTTGTCGTAGGTCTACGCAGTAGCATTACTAGAACCAATACAATCACAGCCAACCCAGACCATACATACCAGGGATAACGCTCTAACTGGGCCTGAAGGTCCGCAAAGGTAAAATTCTCGGCCATACTGGCAGTATCAGCATCGACCTGTGATTGCTCAGTCTCACTTGCCGAGGGCGCTGATGTATCTGCCTCGGCCTCTAATAACGCCATGCGCTTACGCAGTTCATTATTTTCTAATTCGCTTTTGCTAATTTCATCTTCGCTAGAAAGCAATTCATTATCTATGGCTGCAAGACGCTCAGCTACTTTTGACTGTTCAACCTCAGTAGCGGGCGCCTGTTCCTCGGCAATCGCTTCAGACTGTTCTAAGACAGAAGACTCAGCGGCCTCTGCAGCATCTTCGGTTGTTATCAGAATCTCTGCACTATCACTAGTGTCGGCCTCAAGAAAGATGCTTTCGTCTGCAGGCTCTTCTATCTCTGCTGTTGACTCCAACACTACTGGTTGCGATTCCAACTCTTCGACTAGGCCAATTTGGCGCGCAACAATGTCGCCAGCCTCCTGAGAAATATCACCTGTTGAGGGTAGGCGCAAGATCGCACCCTCTTTCATTTCATTGGCATTCCCATTGACGAAGGCCTGAGGGTTTTGGGTATACAGGGCATCCATGGTCTGCAGAATAGTCAAGCCACGGGGACGATTGCGTTTGGAGACATTCCATAATGTATCTCCCACAACAACTAGGTGCTGATTATCATCGAGTTGTGGCTTGCCACGGTTGCTCGATGTCGTCGTTGGCTCTGCCATCGCTAGCAAATAGCGACGCATCAGAGTCTCAGACGGTGACTGTAGCTGCACCAAAATATCAATGCTGGACTGGTTTAATGGCTTGTCACTGGTCAGCCTAACGATGGCATCATTTGCGGAATTGACCGTGACAGAAAAATCTAACTGCGATAAGTAATCTTGCTGACTGATACCTGCCTGTTCAAAGGCCTCTGGCGAGGCCAGTTGCACCTTAAGCGTATTGTTATCGATACCATTTACACCTGTGAGGGCGATTTCAGCATCAAGTGGCTGCGTTGCAACAGACTTCAGTGTTATTGCACCAAGCCCAATAGCACTTGCTGCATTGCTGTAAAGCAGAACCGCCAATGCGGATCCAGTCAATATTTTCGATGACCATTTCAGAATTATCATGACTTTGCCCTATTGCGCACTGCGCTTTAGCCATCTAGCAAAGTCAGAGTCACGATTCTGTCTGATGAATAACGTAAGACAATGCCGACGGATATGTTTTGCCTTTATTAGGGGGTAAAGTGTAGAGATTGCGTGGAAATTTTCTAGTTATATTTGCCCTATAAAGCACTAAAAGCGACAAAAAAAGGGTTAAATACTCATAAATTAGAATATCCAACCCTGTTATAACGAAATTATCTAAAAAAACTACTGTTCAACAACAATTCTTAACATACGACGTAGCGGCTCTGCAGCACCCCACAGCAACTGATCGCCAACCGTAAACGCAGACAAATAGTCGCCGCCCATGTTCATTTTTCGCAGACGCCCCACTGGCACAGTTAATCCGCCGGTAACTGCTGCGGGAGTTAACTGCGCGATCGAGGACTGTTTGTCATTGGCAACAACCTGGGCCCATGGATTAGCCTCAGCTAACATAGCTTCAATTTCGTCTAATGGCACGTCCTGTGTAAGTTTGATGGTCAGCGCTTGGCTGTGACAACGCATAGAGCCTATTCGCACACAGAGCCCATCCAGTGGTATAGGATTCCCTTCGCGGTTAAGAATTTTATTGGTCTCTGCTTGGTTCTTCCATTCTTCACGACTTTGGCCATTATCTAATTGCGAATCAATATAAGGCTGCAAGCTTCCAGCCAATGGATAGCCCCAATTATCGACAGGAAAATCGTCAGATCGCAATATCGCTGTGACCTCTCGATCGATGTCAAGTATCGCCGATGCAGGCTCAGCCAATTGGTCGGCTACCGACTCTTTTATAACGCCCATCTGATTGATAAGCTCGCGCATATTCTGCGCGCCGGCGCCCGAGGCCGCCTGATAGGTCATGGAGCTAGCCCACTCCACAAGATTGGCGTTAAACAGACCACCCAAGCCCATCAACATTAAACTAACGGTGCAGTTACCGCCAATATAGTCTTTAATGCCATTGGCTAGGCCCTGTTCAACCACATTCATATTGACTGGGTCGAGAACGATAATTGAGCTATCATCCATACGCAGAGCCGATGCGGCATCAATCCAGTATCCCTGCCAACCTGCGCTGCGCAATGCCGGATAAACCTGCTTGGTGTAATCGCCGCCCTGACAGGTGACAATAATATCCATCTGTTGCAATTGGTCTATATCGAAAGCACTTTGTAGCGGCGGAATATCAACGCCCACATCTGGCCCAGCTTGCCCTGCCTGTGAGGTGGTAAAGAAAATTGGTTCGACATAAGCAAAGTCATTTTCCTCACGCATGCGATCCATTAGCACTGATCCCACCATGCCACGCCAACCGACAAATCCTGCTTTTTTCATTTTTTACTACCTTAGGTTACGAGTACATTGCCACAAAAGTCATATCGCGCAGGCTTATTTAATAGCGCCAAACACCCAAGGGTGCTTTTGCAAGCGCGTCTTCTCATAGGCCTTAATCGCCGCCGAATCCTGCAGAGTCAAGCCTATTTCGTCCAAGCCTTTTAACAGACATTCTTTACGAAAATTATCTAAATCGAAGTTAAAAACATGCCCAGAATCAGTAGTAACAGTCTGCTCAGGCAGATCAATACTCAACTGGTACCCGTCTTGTGCGTTCATCTCATCAAACAGTATATCGACCTGCTGCTCGGTTAAGATCACTGGTAACAACCCATTTTTAAAACAATTGTTATAAAAGATATCAGCATAGCTAGGGGCAATCACCGCATTGAAACCATAATCTTCCAACGCCCATGGTGCATGCTCTCGGCTTGAACCGCAGCCAAAATTTTTGCGAGCTATCAAGATAGAGGCGCCGGCAAATCGTGGCTGATTCAGCGGAAAATCAGGGTTTAGTGGACGTGCAGAGCAATCCGCTCCTGGTTGACCCTCGTCAAGATAGCGCAACTCATCAAATAGATTAGGGCCAAAACCACTGCGCTTAATCGATTTCAGAAACTGTTTGGGGATAATCATATCCGTATCAACATTGGCTCGGTCCATGGGACCCACCAGACCACGGTGTGTGGTAAATGCTTTCATTAGGCATTCTCCTCAAGGTTTTGTGATACAAAGTCTCTTACGTCAACGATATGGCCTGCCACTGCGGCCGCGGCTGCCATTGCTGGACTCATAAGGTGAGTGCGCCCACCGTTGCCCTGTCGACCCTCAAAATTACGATTTGATGTCGATGCGCAGTGCTCACCCGCCCCCAACTTATCTGCATTCATTGCCAGACACATGGAACAGCCCGGCTCACGCCAGTCCATACCCGCCTCAATAAATATTTTGTCTAGTCCTTCAGCTTCAGCCTGAGCCTTTACCATCTGTGAACCAGGTACGATTAATACCTGCTTCACCGAGTTTGCTACCCGTCGGCCTTTTGCAACCTCTGCCGCTGCACGCATATCTTCAATACGTGAATTAGTACAAGAACCGATAAAGACACGGTCAACCGAGATAGACTCAATAGCCTGCCCGCCTTCAAGACCCATATACTCGAGCGCACGACTCAAACCTTTGCGCTTTTCTTCGTTAGGCTGCTGATCTAAGGTGGGCACAGTGTCTGTCACAGCCGACACCATCTCAGGGGACGTACCCCAAGTGACTTGCGGCGCTATCTCCTCTGCCGCCAGTTCAACCTCTGTATCAAACAGGGCATCTGCGTCTGACCTCAGCGTTTTCCAGTACTCTACCGCTTGCGACCACTGCTCTCCCTTGGGCACAAACTGGCGACCTTCACAGTAGTCGATGGTTTTCTGATCGACCGCAATCATACCCACACGGGCACCGGCTTCAATGGCCATATTGCAGACGGTCATTCGGCCCTCTATGGACATATCTCGGAATACGGAACCGGCGAACTCAATCGCATGCTCATTGCCACCGGCAGTGCCTATTTTACCGATAATAGCCAATACCACATCTTTGGGCGTAACGCCTACACCGAGAGTGCCCTCAACAGTCACTCGCATATTTTTCATTTTTTTGGCCACTAGACATTGAGTCGCCAGAACATGCTCTACCTCTGATGTACCTATGCCATGAGCTAAACAGGCTAAGGCCCCATGGGTAGCCGTATGAGAGTCTCCACAGACGACCGTCATACCGGGCATTGTGGCACCCAACTCAGGCCCCATTACATGAACAATACCCTGACCCATTTCATTGATTTTAAATTCTTTGATGCCATATCGCTCGCAGTTATCGTCCAGAGTCTGCACCTGAATACGCGATACTTCATCGCTCATACCGGCAACTCCGGCACTGCGCTCAGCTTTATCGGTCGAGATATTATGATCTGGTGTGGCAATATTGGTGTCCAAACGCCACGGCGTGCGACCTGCCAACCGCAGGCCCTCAAAGGCTTGCGGTGAGGTGACCTCATGAATTACATGCCGATCGATATAAATTAACGATGAACCGTCGCTGTTATGCTTAACAAGGTGGCTATCCCACAGCTTGTCATAGAGTGTCTTCCCCGCCATATCGCTCTCCCGAACAAAAATTCGATATTGCACCTAGTATATTCCTGCTTTATGATGAAATAAATTCATATTTAGCATAAATACCATTCTTAACGGGACTACATTGTGAGCCTTATGAGGCTAAAACATGAATAACCAAAACCTGAAAGCATTTATTACTGTTGCTGAATGTGATTCATTTTCAGAGGCAGCGGAGCGCCTCTATCTAACTCAATCAGCAATTAGTAAACGTATTGCGCAGTTGGAACGACAGTTAGGTAAGCGGCTATTTGACAGGATCGCACGCCAGGTCAGCCTCACTGAAGCAGGAGCAGAATTACTGCCCAGAGCACAGCGTATTTTGGGTGAATATGAAAACGCGCTACAAGCAATTAATGACTTATCAGGCGAAGCCAGTGGCACCCTACGTCTCGCCATCAGTCATCATCTGGGGTTACATCGATTGCCACCACTGTTAAAACAGTTTGCTCTGCAATTTCCTCATGTCACCTTGGATATTGAGTTTACTGATTCGGAGAAAGCCTATGAACAAGTGCTGCACGGCGAGACTGAAGTAGCAGTAATAACGCTGGCACTGGATAGTCACCACAATATCAATAGCAAGAGAATTTGGCGTGATCCGCTGCAGTTTGTCTGCGCCAATGATCATCCCCTTGCCAAACTTCAGCAACCTGCACTGGACGATTTAGCCAAATACCCGATCATACTTCCGGGTCTCAATACCTACACGGGTCGTATTATTCAAAATCTGTTTCAGCAGCAAGGTATCCCATTAAAATCCACTATGTCCACCAATTACTTGGAGACCATCAGCACGATGGTTGAAATTGGTTTGGGCTGGAGTGTGCTACCTGAAACCTTGGTACGAGATCTTTGCGTTATACCATTTGACCAGGTGAGCATTGCAAGAGAGTTAGGCTATATTCACCACACCAATAGGAGTTTATCCAACGCTGCTGTGGAATTCTTAACTCTGCTGAGTAAGGCGTAATGGAGAAGTTGACTTTAGATCGCAGGGGGTTTTGGCACACCAACTTGGCGCATTAAAACCGTCAATTGCCAGACTCTAACGCTCGGATAAGATCGGTAAATTGCTCCTGACTATCGGGGCTCAGTTTTACTAATAATTTATGAGCTTCGAGTACCTGTCGACGCATTTCATCGACCTCAGCATCTACTGGTTCTATAGCCTGTAGTTCAGCTCTGATATCTGGCACGTCCTCAAAAATATCAATAATTTCGTCAAAGCCCATACAGTCGAGTGTGCGCAATATGCTCGGGCTCTGACAAAACAGTTGCACATTGATGCCATATTCACTTTGGCAGTGGATGCCCAGTTTTGCTATTAAACCCAAAGTAGTGCTATCGACACCATCAGCCTCGAGCATATCAATCACCACACGCTGCACATCTTCGCTGCCAAAGATCGTCTGCATATGACGATTGAGGGACCCACATAATGTCACACGCACATCACCACTAAACTTCAGAAGGTAGCTACCCGCTTGGTCAGAGACTAAAATTTTGCCGCTGCTCAACTACATCCCCCCTGTCAATAACAACACTGAAATATCATCTTGGGGATCTTC
Organism: Porticoccaceae bacterium; assembly: GCA_049631145.1. Classification (GTDB taxonomy): domain Bacteria; phylum Pseudomonadota; class Gammaproteobacteria; order Pseudomonadales; family Porticoccaceae; genus HTCC2207. The sequence goes on along the minus strand of JBNAAJ010000005.1, from coordinate 34,426 downwards.
AATATCATCGATAAATAAGACCTCTTTCAGCTGTTCTATATTGTCAGAACTGGTGGCCAGATAGCTCAGTAAGCGGCGTTCTTTATCAACGATCTCCTTATCTGCTACCAAGTCATAGACACCGTCAGACAACAACACTAAAGCGAAGCGCTGAGGTAAATGAATCTGTTCTACAACCCAGCTAGCATCTTCGAAAATACCTGCGGGTTTGCCTTTACCCGGCAAAAAGGTCGCTTCGCCATCAGTGATCAATATTGGCTTTGGTTGCTGGGCACCAACCACATAGCGCAACTGCCTGGTTTCGGTATCCAGTGATCCGGCCACAATTGTTAGATGTTTGCCTAGACCGGTAGCTAGTAGCTGTGTATTAATATATTCAGCCAACCCCTCAGGTGCCTGAGCCAGCGCCACATAATCTTTCTCCAACATATGGCGGCGAATCACGCGCCCGATCATAAAGCGCAATAGCACGGTCACAAAGGCAGAAGAGGCGCCATGCCCAGATACATCAGCAAAGTAAAAAAGCAAATAGCGATCTAAGACAAAGTTATAACCTACAAAGTCACCGCTAAGATAAAGTGAAGGAGTGATTGAGTGCGAGATTTCATAATCGCCAAAGGCCAAGGGACTCTCGGGCATTAGACTTTTCTGGACCTCTAGACCAGCCATTTGATCTTGCTTTAATAAGCGCAAGCTCTCTTGCAGTTCATGATTGGTGGCTTCAAGTTTGGCGCTATACTCAGCTGTGCGTTGCCGAGACTCAGCAAATCTATCGACACGTGCCAATGTCTGCTCAAGCATCCGAGTATCCGACTTGGGCAGGAGCACATCGGCGACACCCAGCCTAAAGAAGTCTGTGATCTGATTAGCATCGGCATTATCCAGGGTCACGATTATTAGGTAGTCCTTGCAGAACTGACGCATCGCGTCAATATCCTCAGGACTATCAATAGGTATATTGTGTGAAAACAGTACAACAGGCTGGCTAATGGGGTCGTTACAGGCAGAGGCTATCGAGCTCATCTCAGTCACAACCAAGGTCTCTCTTTCAACAGCGTGAAAGTCTGCTTGTAAGTTGTGTAACCCGACAGCGTTATCACCAACTAGGATAACTGGGTCTTTAATTCCACTCATTCGATTCCGGTTTTAGTCACCAGGACTTTGGCTTGTCGCAACAGTTGCAGTTTCATTGACCTGTAATCTCAATCAACCCAGTCTAATAATCATCTAAATCACCAAAATCATCCTCAACTGCACCGTCGTTCATCAAGTATTCTCTGCGCTGCAGATAAACATCTCTGACAAATAAATAACTATCGCCAGAAATAACGTCATCCAAACCTAACAGTTCAGCTCTAGTAGAGACCAGACTCGCTGCCCTTATGGCGTGGCGAGCCGATTCATCTTCTAGATGCGCGTAGGGATTGGTGAAGTTATCGATAAACTTAGAAGGCGCCTCCCTTAATGTCGATGGGCCGACAAACGGTAGCATAAGATAGGGGCCATCAGGTACGCCCCAGACACCCAACGTTTGCGCGAAGTCTTCACCTTCGCTGCGCGGTAGTCCCATACGTTGAGCAACATCAAATAATCCACCCATGCCAATCGTTGTATTAATTATAAAGCGGCCAGAGTCATTGGCCGCTTGAGAAAATTTACCCTGCAATACATCGTTAATAACATTGGTGATTTCGTCAAGATTGCGAAAAATATTCACAACGCCCTTTTCCAGAGGATCAGGCATAGCGTTATGATAAAAAGTAGCCGCAGGGCGCGCCACGTAGTCATCGAGAGTTTCGTTAAATCGATGAGTGACTCGATTGAGATCCTCATAAGGATCAACGTTATCCGCATCACTGGCCATGACCGACGGCACAATACCGCAGGTGATAATAAAAATGCCTAACAATTGGTTTAATCTATTCATCTCTTTCCCACAATCCATTTGCTTTAATAACTGGGATCATATCCCTAACCACTTATATTCTACTGCCACATAACGCCAAGGTATACCGTCTTTTGCCTCTCAAAAGTGAGAAAATTGCAACGCTAGTTCTTTGCTCTAAAGACCTACCAAACTGTGGCTGCAGGTGCAGTAAGACTTTACCACCTAGGTTACTATATTAGTCAGACGATCTAACTATAGACGCCAGATCCTAAATAGCGCCACTATCACCCTGATTTTGACCTTTTGTCTGTAGCCGGCAATCACAGTGTAATAGCTAAAAGCGCCTAAGCTGATCACTTAACTCTGCCCACTTTTTATCAAGCCGTTTGGCAGATACAGGGACTCTGGTTTTTAACTGCTGTGCAAACAACGATATTCTATATTCCTCCACTAACCATAGAAACTCATTTATTGCCTCAGCGAGCCCCAGAGAAAACTGTTGTTTATCAAGCTCGATAACCGGCTGTAAAAACGATTCAACCTCAGCAATGTAACGGCGATCTTTATCAACCTGTGATGCCAACTTTTCTAATCGTATGCTGACACCCCTTACAAACCTAGGGTACTGTCTCGTATGCTCGGTGGTTACTGCACTCAGGGTTGCATGGGAAAATAACCAGTTAAATTGATTAGTCACATCTTGCTTGGCATAGATGGCAGACAGGCCCAGTGCACGCAGGCACTTCTGGATATCATGAAGCTGAGGCAGGACTGATTCGATACTATCCGCATGTTGCTGCGCGATACCAACCACGTTGCCGATACCTGATTCAAAGCAATACTCAAAGCTGGATTGATCTCTAACTAAATCTTCAGCCGAAAAAATCGCTTGTTGAAAACTCGCGTTAATCAGTGCATCGATTATTTGTTGCCGAGAACCAATAGCCGCTACCTTTAACGCTAGCTCGGTACCACGTAGCAAATTTTTGTTTAAGTATTTGTGTTGTTCACGACCTTTAAGTATTGCGAGCCTTAACTGTCCCATCCGACTGACATTGGCCGCAGTCAATGGATTATCCATAACCTCAATGGCAACAGAATCACCATAGTCTTTTAACGCTGGCCAAGCCTTAATAGTAATATTGCCTCGCTGCAATTCGATTGACTCGGGCAACTGCCCGAAATCCCAAGCAATAATGTTTTGCCGCGAGACAGTATTTTCCGCCGCCTGTTCTAGGCCTGCGCTGATTTGCTGTTTAAAATCTCGCTGCAACTGATCCAAGTTACGCGCCATAGCGATACTTTTACCGGCCTCGTCTTGCAGCACAAAATTCATTAAATACCAAGGATCTAACCCTTGCACATTCCAGTCATGTTGCTCAATGGTAATCCCAGTGTGTCGCTTGAGTTGCTCTGCGAGCACTTCGGTCAACGGTCGATCCTGCGCTTTGACTTGCAGTAGTATCTTGTCGACATAGTCTGGAACCGGCACAAAATGCCGGCGAGTTTGTTTGGGTAAGCTCTTTATTAGCGCGATGCACTTGTCCCGCAACATGCCCGGCACCAACCAATCGAAAAAATAGCGTGGCAATTGATGCAATAATGGCAGTGGAATTATCGCACTCACACCATCTTCGTCATGACCCGGCTGAAAACAGTAGCTAAGCTCAAAAACCAACTCACCACAGTTAATGGACTGCGGAAACTGGGCCTCCTCATCGGCAGACAACCCTCGCAACAGCAATGTATCTCTGTCGATATGCAATAATTTAGGATTGTCTTTTTCCGCCTGTTTACGCCATTTTTCAAAGGCGGGGAGATTGTAAATACCGTCGGGAATACGCTCATTGTAAAAACCGAAAATTACTTTTTGTTCCGCTAATAGATCGCGGCGGCGGAAACGATCCTCCATAGCCACAAGCTCTTCCACTAGCCGGTGATTACGCTTATGGAAGTCCCCTTTGCCTCGATACCCTTCCTCCACCAATGCCTGCTGAATAAATATCTGTCGTGCCTCAACTGGCGCAATAGTGCCATACACAGTATTTTTGCCTTCAACAATACTGAGACCAAATAGTGTTTGTCGCTCCTTGGCTATTACTTGGCCGGATTTATGTTGATAAAAAGGCGCACTGTAGGTTTTCTTCACTAAATGCGCGGCAAGTGGTTCAAGCCAATCCGAGTCTATTTTGGCAACTGTAAGGGCATATTGTTTGGCGGTTTCCATCAATGCACCGGCCATCACCCATTTTGGTGGCTTTTTACTCAGGCCAGAGCCGGGGAAAATAAAAAACTTTCGATTTCTGGTACCGGCAAACTCCCACTTATCTTGGCGAATACCGACCTGCCCCAGCAATCCTGACAGCAATGCTTGATGGATAGTGGCATAGTCAGCAGGCTGGGAGTTTTCGGGCAAGCGCAATCCACGGCAGGCACTGTGCACCTGATGGTGAAGATCACGCCACTCTTTCATACGTAGGTACGATACATAATTGGCGCGGCAGTATTTGCTGTATTGGTTGCCAGACAATGTCTGACGTTTCGCTTCAAAATGGTGCCATAAATTTAGTAGTGACATAAAGTCAGAGTCAGTATCTCGCCATTGCCCATGGGCTTGATCTGCAGCCTGCTGTTTATCCGCAGGCCGCTCTCTAGGGTCTTGAATACTCAATCCAGTGGTGATGATCATCACTTCCCGCAGCGACCCTATCTGTGCCGACTGTATTATCATGCGCGCTAACTTTGGATCCAATGGTATGGACACCAGTTTTTTACCCAATGCAGTTAGCTTGCCCTGAGCATTGACGGCCTGTAACTCTTCAAGCAATTTAAAGCCATCACTGATCATACGGTTATCGGGTGGGTCAATAAAAGGAAAGCTGCGAATATCGCCAATCCGCAGATGTAGCATTTGTAATATAACCGCGGCCAGATTGGTGCGCACGATCTCGGGATCAGTAAACTCTGCACGGCGGTTAAAATCATCTTCACTATAAAGACGATAACAGATGCCATGACTGACGCGACCGCAGCGCCCCGCCCTCTGATTGGCGCTTGCTTGTGAGATTGGTTCGATAGGCAGGCGCTGAACCTTGGTGCGATAACTGTATCGTGACAAGCGTGCCCGCCCAGTATCAATAACATAGCCAATACCTGGAACAGTCAAGGAGGTCTCTGCCACATTGGTACTCAATACAATCCGACGACCCTTGTGGGGAGAAAATATTTTACTCTGCTCATTAAGACTCAGCCTTGCATAGAGTGGAACCACTTCCGTATGAGGCAACTGGGCGCGCTTTATGGCTAGATTTGCCTCTCGAATTTCTCGCTCGCCGCTTAAAAACACCAGTACATCACCCGCTTTTTGATTGGCCTCTATATCCCGTAGACAATCGATAATCATCTGGTTGCGATCACTCTCTAAGTCATCTGCCCCTGCGTAAATAATATCTACAGGATATGTTCTCCCGGACACCTCAATTACCGGTGCATCATCAAAGTGATTGGAGAATTTTTCAATATCAATAGTCGCCGAAGTGATAATCAGCTTTAGATCTGCACGCTTCGATAATAGGTCTTTAAGGTAACCCAATAAAAAGTCAATATTGAGACTGCGCTCGTGAGCCTCATCAATAATCAACGTATCGTATTGACTCAAAAAACGATCGTGCTGAATTTCAGCCAATAAAATACCGTCAGTCATCAGCTTTACTTGGGTACTAGTAGAGCTCTGATCAGAGAAACGCACCTGATAACCGACAATATCACCCAGTGGACTGTTGAGTTCGTAAGCGATACGCTGAGCGACGGTGCGCGCAGCAATACGGCGCGGTTGAGTATGGCCGATGATGCCCTTAACACCACGACCTGCCTGCAGACAAATTTTCGGTAACTGTGTAGTTTTGCCTGAACCTGTTTCTCCCGCAATCACAACGACTTGGTTATGTTTTATAAGTTCAAGTATCTCTTCTGATCTTGTGCTTACTGGAAGGTCTGGATAACTGATAGGCGGCAAGTTATTTTGTCTTTTTTCGACCAGTTGCTGCGATCTCTTTACCGCTTTTTGCCATTTTTGCAACCGCTGAGAAATATCCTTTTTACTCTTCAGCAGACGCCGAATATCGAGCAACTGTCGACGCAGCCGATGGAGGTCAGCACTCGCCACTGTTTCACTCAATTGTCTTTGTAGCGACTCAAACTGGCTAGCATCAGTTAGGCTATCATCAGCCCCGTCTGGGAATACTTCTGTCAATGTCTACTCAGCTCGCCAGAGACATTTACCACTGGACTCAGTGATAGCATCAAGCTTGGCCTGATGACGAGAAACTTCATGCTCATTCGCCTCAATTACTCGCAGTGCTGGCCGACTCTTAGCCAACCGACGAATGCTAGAGGTCTGATTCAACTCGCCCGCATCTGCGGCTGACTGATCATTGATATTAAGATTGACCTGACCACCGGTCATCAATAAGTAGACATCGGCCAGAATCTCAGCATCGAGCAGCGCGCCATGCAGATCACGCTGAGAATTATCCACACCGTAGCGTTTGCACAGAGCATCCAGATTATTCTTTTGTCCTGGGTGCTTTTGTCTAGCCAGAGCCAAGGTGTCAATGATCTTGCAATTTTTTTCGATAACTGCAACCTTATTGGGCAGCTTGGCGATTTCGTGATTGATAAATCCCAGATCGAAAGGCGCGTTGTGAATAATTAAGTCGGCACCGTCAACAAATTCAAGAAAATCTGCGGCGATGGACTCAAACAATGGCTTGTCTGCGAGAAATTGATCGGTGATGCCATGCACCTCCATCGCTCCTTCATCGACATTGCGCTGGGGGTTTATATATTGGTGATAATGCCGCCCAGTAAGCTTGCGATTAACCATTTCGACACAACCAATTTCAATTATTCGGTGGTCTTGCGATGTCTCCAAACCGGTCGTCTCTGTATCAAGTACTATCTGTCGCATCTGCTCTCTATAATCCGTCTTTTAAATGACACTCGTTTACAAATCATCTATGCCTTGGTTGGCCAACTGATCGGCAATCTCATTTTCACGATGACCACTATGCCCTTTGACCCACCGCCACTCTATCTTATGTTCACCAATAACCCTATCGAGTTTTTGCCATAGATCAACATTCTTTACTGGTTTTTTGGACGCCGTCTTCCAACCACGCTTTTTCCAGCTTGGCATCCACTCCTGAATACCCTTAAGTACATAGGTCGAATCGGAGGTAAGTATGACCTGACAGGGTTGAGTCAGTGCCGCTAACCCCTCGATCACTGCGGTAAGCTCCATGCGATTATTGGTAGTTTCTTTTTCGCCACCGAAAAGACTGCGCTCCTCTGCACCATAGCGCATCAATACCCCCCAGCCTCCGGGCCCTGGATTACCTCGGCAGGCGCCATCGGTAAATATCTCTACTGACTTCATCGTTGTCCTACTTTTTTATGTTTTTACGACTAATTTTGCGACTGGATGAATTGTAACCACTGTTGGCCGCAGGTCGCCAAGAATGTGCGCGCTTAGTTATACCCCGCAGCTCTCGTTTAACTGCATGAATCATATAGAAGTTGCCCAGAGGAAAGCGAATCTTTTGTGCCAGTTTCTCCCAGCGACTATCTTGCTCTAACCAAGGCTGATAGTTTAAGGGCAAGTTATAGGCTCCGTGCTCAATCTCCAATACCTGAAAATTAAGCAATGAAAGCCAATCAATAACTCGTCCTTTGCGCAAACTATGAAAGCAATACTCTGTGCGTCCAGTAACTAGTTGCATAGGAAATTTTATTAAGCCTCTGGGACCAAGAGGATTAAAAAGAAAAAGCAGTATATGCCCCCCAGGCGCTACTACTCGAGATATTTCCGCTAATACTGCTTGAGGAGATGCCGAGTACTCAACCGCATGCTGTAAAATTGCCACATCAATCACACCAGAGGGCAAGGGTATTTCCGAGTAGTTACTTACCACAGAGGACCCAGACGCGACTAAATGACTGGGTGCAATATGGAAACTGTGCAGATGTTCAAATCCCACGATAGTCTGAGAATGCGGAAAAAGACCGAGATGCATTAGCCGATAACCCGGCAACTTGGTATATTTTTGTTGCAGAATACGTTGTTGCTGCCGCAGTAAATAGCAACCAAAATCTTGTTTGGCCCAAGCGTCAATATCTACAATTGAATGGGCTAAATCTGCTACCTTGAGCTGATCATATAGCCTGTTACTGTGTTGGCGAACAAAATCTTTCAGCATCGATTTGCTTGATTACCTAAGAGATTAACTAAGCATTATTATGTGCAATGAGAAAGACAAACACCAGATTTCATCTCGATATCTACTTATAATTGGCCCAACAATGTCCCATAACACTTAGATACATTGTTTAATCCGCGCGCGCTCGCTACAATTCTCGCGTCTTTAACTGAGCCAATCAAAAGTTGATTATTTTTGTCTAGATTAACCCCCATTATTGCATCTTTATCGGTATTACTTGCCAGTGCGCTACTTGCAGGCTGCGAAACGCTGCCGACGTCAAAGACAACCGCAATGCAAGAGAACAGTCTGATTGGAGTTGAAGCCGTCGGCGAAGAGGCTGTCGGTAACAGTCCCCTGCCTAACGATCTGTGGCAGCGCATCCGCTCTGGCTACAAGCTAAGCCCCGAACGTATGCACAAGACTGTGGCCAAGCAAATCAGATGGTATCAGCGTAACCCGAAATATCTCGCCACTGTGTTTGCCCGCGCTGAGCCCTATATTTTTTATGTCACCGATGAACTAGATAAAGCTGGATTGCCCCTTGAACTGGCTCTGCTACCCATTGTAGAGAGTACTTATGACCCCCTTGCCTATAGTCATAGTCATGCGGTAGGGCTTTGGCAGTTTATCCCATCAACGGCGCGCTCTCTGGGTTTGAACAGAGACCGCTGGTATGACGGACGGCGCGATGTCATCCTGTCTACTCAGGCGGCAATTAAGTATCTTAGTTATCTTCACCAGCGTTTTGATAACGATTGGTTACTGGCACTGGCCGCCTATAATTCCGGTGAAGGCAATGTCAGGAAATCGATTGCTCGCAATCGAAAGCTAGGCAAGGCAACGGATTTCTGGTCGATAAAACTTCCCAGAGAAACTCGAAACTATGTCCCGCAATTATTGGCTCTGGCGGCACTAATCGAAAAACCCAATGACTACAGTATTGCACTACCTTCAATCAAGAACAGCGCATATTTTGAGATGGTCGATATTCAATCGCAGATCGACTTAAATAAAATTATTGATATCAGTGCGATTAACAATGAAGATTTCACTGGCCTTAATCCCGCCTATCGCCGCTCAATCACACCACCCACCGGAACCTATACCATTCTGTTGCCTGTTGGCTCGGCGCAACCTCTGCGTGAACTTCTCGCTACTTCTGACCCAAAATCTTGGGTACCGCACACTGAGTATGCAGTGGTCAGCGGAGATACATTATCAGAAATTGCCCAGCGATTTCGCATTCCAACCAACTGGTTGAAAAAGCGTAATAATCTTCGATCAGATCGACTTCAAGTTGGTCAGATACTCGCTATACCCCATTCGGGAGACCATGCACTCGCCAGCGCTACAGCAATGGAGGATAGGCAGAAATCAATTTATAAGGTCCAACGGGGCGATTCGCTATCAACTATCGCCGCGCGCTATAAGGTTTCCATCGCCTATTTACGGCGCAATAATCAGCTGACAACAGATACCTTGCAAATAGGACAAGAACTTATCATTGAGCATTCTACGGCGATTTCAGGTACGCAAAATACTCGTCAGCTGTCCTATCGTGTTAGGCGCGGTGACTCGCTTTATTTAATTGCAGAAAAGTTTGATTTAAGTATTCGCGATATCACCCGCTGGAACAAGATTAACCGCAATGAATATCTACAGCCAGGTCAGCGTTTAACCTTGTTTATCAACGCCTTAAGAATCTGACCAGCCCCACAGAAACCGTTTTTAGAGTGGTATAAAAAAGGCAGGGTTAGCCCTGCCTTTGCGCTATAGGAGCCAGTTACTGAACAATGTCAGCATTTGCCGTTAGGCTAGCCTGATAGGCCTGTAGATCGCGGCTACCATTGACCGCCTGAACTGCTGCCACAAGGTCTGAGCGCTCCTTACGGCTGAGATCACTTATATCTCCCGTGATCACTTGGTTTAACGACAGCACCACATAATCGCCGTTAGCAGTGAAAAGACCGGACAGCTCAGGGCTATCCGTTGGCGTTGCCATAGCAAAAGCAGCATTCCTTATCTCAGCATTGACACTGGTTGAGATACGTTTTACACCGCTGGCAACCTGCCAATCTAGATCCTGCGACTTTGCAACGTTCTCTACCGACTCGCCAGCTTCTACACGAGCCAACAATGCACTGCCCTGCTCAGTAATACGCTGCTTAGCAATGGTCTCTTTCAGGGTTGTCCTGACTAAATCTTTTACCTCGGCGAGTTCCTTCTGACGCGCAGGGAAGTATTCTTTAAGTTTAATCACTACATGGCGGTCATCACCCAAGTCCATGACCTCACTAGCATACTTTTCTTCCAATACTTCACTGCTAAAGGCTGCCGAAATAACCGCTGGATAGGCGGCAACGCCCTCTCCACCCTTTGCTGAGAAAGGAGCGGTAACTTGCACATCTAGATCAAGATCTGTTGCCACTTCGGCAAGCGTTTCGGCGTTGAAACTTAATTCTTTTAACATTTCAAGCTTCTCCACCAACGCATCAGTGGCAGCTTCATTGATTAATTCCCGCTCAATTCGACTGCGCTCAGAAACCAAGTCAAATTGTTGCCGCTGTCGATCCATCAGCTTAATAAAGTGAATCCCTGCATCAGTTGTTACCGGCGCTGAAACTTCGCCTACTTCAAGGCTAGCCAGAGCTTCTTCAAAGGCCGTCGGGAATGTGTTGCCACTGGTATAGCCCAGATCCCCGCCTAGTTCAGCGGAGACAACATCCTGAGAATACATCTGAGCCAACTCGGCAAAGTCCTGTCCGCTATCCAACTTAGCCTGAACGTCCGCCAATACTGCATCATCGGCATCAGTGAGTAAGATATGAGCTGCTTGCAATTGGTCTGAGATATCTACTGAACTCGCCTCTTGCTCAAAACGCGCCTGAATTTGTGCATCAGTTACAGTATACGCACTAGCCAATGTGGCGGGGCTCAACTCGATAGCTTCTATCGAAACCTGCACCTCGGTCTGATATTGCGCTTGATTTTCGTTGTAGTAATCGGAGATTTGCTGCTCTGATAAGCTAACAGCACTCATTATAGGTGTCATTGGCAGGGTTACATAATAATAGTCTCTAGTCTGCTCAGTGTACTTAGCTAGACTGGCAACTTCCGCCTCAGTGACGAAGTTGGTCCCACTGATAGCCCGAGTAAATTGCTGGATAACCATATCCTGCTTTATCATCTCGATAAAAGTCGCACTGGTGTACCCTTGCTGACGAATCACATACTCAAAAGTTTTCTGGTCAAAGCGGCCATCGACTTGAAAACCTTGGGCGTCAATTAATAATTCGCTAATCTGCTTAGAAGACAAACCAAAACCCTGATCTGCCGCTGACTGGGAAAGTACTTTGCCGGCAATAATTTGCTGAAGAACCGCTGGCCTTAACAACTCATCATCAAGTACCGCCGGGTCCAGCCCTTCATTTTCTTGAAGAATTCTCTGCTTTTCGGCCGACATAACCTGTTGAACACGTAAATCACTGACTTGCTCGCCATTAATCACTGCAGCGACCTCGCTACCAGGCCCCGATAAAAATAATGAGCCTGTACCAGAAAACACGAATACCGCGCCGATAATCACTACAATCACAGTAGCAACGCCGCGCATATTACTTCTAAAATTATCCAACATTTGCCTTTGTCCTAATAAGAAAAAGGCGCATCACTGATGCGCCTTTCAAATCAGGGATAATCACCCTAAAGTGAAACCCCAGTTGATAACTTAATTAACTGCGTCTTTCAGAGCCTTGCCTGCTTTAAAGCTTGGCACGTTGGCTGCTTTGATTTGAATTTCAGCACCGGTCTGTGGATTGCGCCCAGCACGAGCTGCGCGATGTTTCACAGCATAAGTACCAAAACCTACCAGTGATACTTGATCACCATTTTTTAGAGCGCCTGTAATTGCATCTAGCGCGGAATCTAAGGCACGTCCAGCTGAAGCTTTTGAGATGTCTGCACCATCAGCGATAGCATCGATTAATTCTGATTTATTCACGGTATTCCCCTTTTATTGGAGTTGATTGATCCTGTTGAATTCAAAGGCCGCTAAATTGATCTGGATGCTTGGAATCCCTAGCCATAAGCGCCCTCTAAGTAACTTTATACCAACCACACTTACAACGGTCAAGCTTACTTTTTAAAATTTTTCAAATAGTTTAACCCTAGTGCGTACTTGGCCTAGCGCCTGAATCCGCATTTTTTTCAGCACTACCACTCTGGTTGAACTCCTCTTCAGTTAAGGCAGTGGGCAAATCTTGAAGTGCAATCTGTAGCACATCATCAATCCACTTAACCGGACGTATTTCAAGATCAGCCTTAATATTGTCCGGTATCTCCTTCAAATCACTAGCATTATCATGAGGAATAACCACGGTCGTGATACCTCCGCGATGCGCCGCTAACAACTTCTCCTTGAGCCCTCCTATCTTAAGCACCTGACCTCGCAAGGTAATTTCGCCTGTCATAGCGACGTCTGCTTTGACAGGAATACCGGTTAATACCGACACCAGTGCCGTACACATACCTACACCGGCCGAAGGTCCATCTTTTGGCGTAGCCCCTTCAGGAACATGAATATGCAGATCATTTTCTTGATGGAAGTCTTTGCGCACCCCCAATGTCATGGCACGACTGCGCACCACGGTCAAGGCAGCCTGAATCGATTCCTGCATAACATCACCAAGTGAACCGGTCTTGATAACCCTACCTTTACCAGGAATCACAGATGCCTCAATAGTCAGTAGCTCTCCACCGACCTGAGTCCAAGCCAATCCTGTTACCTGCCCTACCTGATTCTCTGCCTCGGCACGCCCATAATCAAAGCGGCGCACGCCTAGCATATTTTCTAGCTCATCAGGTCCTACAACATCAGTTGAGGCCTGATTTTCTCGCACATGCTCAGTCACCGTTTTGCGGCATATTTTGGCTATATCGCGCTCCAAACTCCGCACACCAGCTTCTCTGGTGTAATATCTAATAGTGTCCTTTAGCGCGTCTTCAGTAATATCTAGTTCTGCTTCTTTTAATCCATTTGCCTTGCGCTGCTTGGGCACCAGATACTGCTCTGCAATCTTTACTTTCTCATCCTCGGTATACCCGGGGATACGAATGACTTCCATGCGGTCTAGCAAGGGGCCGGGAATATTCATCGAATTGGCTGTGCAGATAAACATTACCTCTGAAAGGTCGTAGTCAACCTCGAGATAATGATCGTTAAAAGTATGATTCTGCTCTGGATCCAGCACCTCCAATAGAGCCGAGGCTGGGTCGCCACGATTATCCATGCCCATCTTGTCAATTTCATCTAGCAAAAACAGTGGATTCTTAGTCCCCACCTTTGACAGCTTCTGGATTAACTTGCCCGGTAAAGAGCCTATGTAAGTTCTGCGATGGCCACGAATCTCAGACTCATCACGCACGCCACCCAAACTCATGCGCACAAATTTTCGCCCAGTAGCTTTGGCGATAGATTCGCCTAGAGAGGTTTTGCCCACGCCTGGGGGACCCACTAAACATAACACAGGGCCTTTAAGCTTTTTAACTCGTTGCTGCACTGCCAGAAACTCAAGAATTCTCTCCTTAACCTCTTCCAGACCATGGTGATCTTGGTTAAGAGACTTTTCAGCGTTACCCAGATTATGCTTCACTCTACTGCGTGTCTTCCATGGCACTCCCACCATCCAGTCAATATAGTTGCGCAATACAGAGGCTTCGGCTGACATTGGAGACATCATTTTGAGCTTGCCCATCTCCGACTGCGCTTTTTCAAGCGCCGCTTTAGGCATGCCTACCTGTTCAATTTTCTTTTCCAGTTGATCCAATTCGGAGACAGATTCATCCATATCCCCAAGTTCTTTCTGAATCGCCTTCATCTGCTCATTGAGATAGTACTCTCGCTGGCTCTTCTCCATTTGTTTTTTGACGCGGCCACGAATTCTCTTCTCAATCTGGAACAAGTCAATCTCTGATTCCATCAGACCCATAAGATGTTCAAAACGCTCTGTCAAACTGGCGATCTCCAACACATCTTGCTTTTGCTCTAGATTGAGTGTCATATGCGAGGCTATGGTATCGGCTAGGCGATTAGCATCATCAATACCACTGACCGTTGTAATCACCTCTGATGGGATTTTTTTACTCAAATTGACATACTGTTCAAACAGCGACATTGTTGAGCGAGTGAGAGCATCCAATTCAGCCTCTTCTGGCGCCGCGCCACCAAGTTCCTCACTGCCAGTATGAAGGAATGTCTCACCCTCATAAGCATCGATAAGACTGACGCGACTGATACCCTCTACAAGTACTTTAAGCGTTCCATCTGGAAGTTTAAGCATCTGCAGAATGGTTGCTAAAGTACCAACTTGATAGATATCTTGCAGGCTCGGGTTATCTTCAGCTGGATTTTTCTGCGCCACCAGAACGATCTGTTTGTCGCTCTCCATGGCATGTTCCAATGCCAAGATAGACTTTTCCCTACCGACGAATAGCGGCACTACCATATGGGGATAAACCACGACATCGCGCAATGGCAGAAGGGGATGGACTGTCGTATTGTCGTCGGCTGGCTTGGAATCCATGATTACCTCTATATCTGACTATTGTTCTATCACAATCGGATAGACTTTTTACCTTGTTTAGTTAGATTGGGCCTGACAGCACAATTACAACCACCACAGGGCTAAATTATTGAATTAATTGCTTGGCTGAGCCCAGCAGCAAAACTGATAGATATAAAAAAGGCGGCTTGCGCCGCCTTGTTTAGCCTTCGTCAGAAGCAACCTTTTTAGGCTCTTGCTGCTCGTAGACCAACAGTGGTTCGTTCTCTCCGTTGATCACCGCTGCATCAACCACAACTTTCACCACATCCGGCTCTGCGGGCACCTTATACATGGTATCCAACAGCACAGTCTCAAGAATAGATCTAAGACCTCTGGCTCCGGTCTTACGCTCAATAGCTTTATCGGCAATCGCATCCAATGCGTCCTGACGCACATCGAGCTCAACAGACTCCATACCGAATAATGCTTGATACTGTTTGTAAAGCGCATTTTTAGGCTCCACCAGAATATTGACCAAAGCATCACGATCCAGCTCTTGTAACGTAGCTACCACTGGCAATCGGCCGATAAACTCTGGAATTAAGCCATAACCAATCAGATCACTGGGCTCGACGTCCAACAGCGTTTCACCAACCGATTTTTGACTGTCTTTACTGTTGACCTCGGCACTGAAACCAATCCCGCCCTTCTCGGAGCGATCGCGGATCACTTTTTCTAGGCCAGCAAACGCACCTCCACACACAAACAGGATGTTAGAAGTGTCTACCTGCAAAAATTCCTGCTGTGGATGTTTGCGCCCCCCCTGAGGAGGTACTGAGGCGACTGTACCCTCAATCAATTTGAGTAACGCCTGCTGAACACCTTCGCCTGAAACATCTCTGGTAATCGAGGGGTTATCTGATTTACGCGAAATCTTGTCAATTTCGTCGATATAGACAATACCACGTTGCGCCTTATCAACATCATAGTCACATTTCTGGAGTAGCTTTTGGATGATATTTTCAACGTCTTCACCGACATAACCAGCCTCAGTCAGAGTGGTCGCATCAGCGATGGTGAAAGGGACATCCAGCATTCTGGCCAAAGTCTCAGCTAACAATGTTTTGCCGCTACCAGTAGGGCCGATCAGAAGAATGTTACTTTTCCCTAACTCGACCGCTGTTTTGTCCTTAGCCCCCTGCTCAGTAACCTGCAGACGTTTGTAGTGGTTATACACAGCGACCGAAAGGATACGTTTCGCTCGCTCTTGACCAATAACATACTCATCTAACAGCACTTTAATTTCTGTCGGAACGGGGAGTTTGTCGTCGTTGCTTTCGGTCTCAGTAACCTGAGTTTCTTCAGAGATAATGTCGTTACAGAGGTCAACGCACTCATCGCAGATATACACCGATGGACCAGCAATCAGTCGACGAACTTCGTTTTGGTTTTTACCACAAAAAGAGCAGAAAAGTAGCTTTCCACCATCTCCCAAGGTATCACTATCACTCATTTACTTCTCCTAGCGAACAAGCAAATTCTATTAAAAACAATTACTTATAAACGCAATCTTACAAACTAATTTAGAAGACTACCGACTCTAGGCTCTTTTGTCCAGCACCTCATCAATCAAACCATAGTCTTTCGACTCTTCAGCGCTCATAAAGTTATCGCGCTCAGTGTCCTCAGTGACTTTATCGACAGACTGCCCTGTATGTTTAGCCATAAGATTATTTAGCCGCTCTTTGATTTTAAGAATCTCTTGCGACTGAATATGAATGTCGGTTGCCTGACCCTGAGCACCCCCACTTGGTTGATGGATCATAGTACGCGAGTTAGGGAGACAAAATCGCTTACCCTTGGCACCAGCAGTGAGTAGAAATGCGCCCATAGAGGCCGCTTGACCAATACACATGGTGCTAACATCTGGCTTGATAAACTGCATGGTATCGTAAATCGACAACCCCGCAGTGACTGAACCACCCGGAGAGTTGATATAGAGGTGAATATCCTTGTCTGGGTTTTCTGACTCCAAGAACAACATTTGAGCCACAATCAGATTGGCCATATGATCTTCGACCTGTCCGACCAGAAAGATGACTCTTTCCTTTAATAGCCGAGAGTAGATGTCGTAGGCTCGCTCGCCTCGTGAACTCTGCTCAACAACCATTGGAACTAAACCGCTGGCCTCCAATTCTGGAAGCCCACTCGAATCTATCGAAGGTGGGAAATTCATTGCATCCTCGCTTTATAATCTACCAAATCAGCGGCTATGCTAGCCTTTTCACAACATCCTGTATACGCAACCCGCTGCTGGGACGGATCGATTGCCAATACAGTAGCAAATAAACGTTAAATTAGCTCTCTGGATCAGGCTTAACGACCTCGTCATAAGGCTGAGTTTCGTCTTTAACCTTCGCTTTGGACAACACCAGTTCGGTCACTTGGTCTTCTAAAACCACCGCCTCGACTGAACTCAGTAGTTCAGGCTTACTGTAATAATAATCAACAACCTCTTGTGGCTGTTCGTAGGTGGAGGCTATTTCGTCAATGCGAGCACGCACTTTATCTTCATCCGGCGACAACTCCTCAACTTTAACCACCTCTGAGACAATTACGCCAAGAGCCGCGCGACGCTCAGCCTTTTCTTTAAACATGTCGTCGGGCAACATGCTCAGATCTATCTGCTGTCCACCGCCAAACTGCTGAACCATTTGCTGCTTGAGCTGGGTGATTTCATTGACAACTAAGGCGTCGGGGACCTCAACTTTATTGAGCTTAAATAGTTGATCCATCACACGATTTTTTATCTTAGTTCGGATAGCATTTTTCAGTTCACGCTCCATATTGGCTTCAATATCTTCGCGGAACTTTTCTTCTCCACCAGATTCAACGCCATATAGCTTAAAGAACTCATCATCCATCTCAGGCACTTGTTTTACCGATACTGAATTCACTTTAACAGCGAACTGTACGGCTTTGCCTTTCAAATCTTCAGAATGATAATCTTTTGGAAACTTGAGTTTAAGCACGCTTTCATCGCCGGCGCTGAGCCCAACAATGCCATCTTCAAAGCCAGGAATCATACTGTTTGAGCCGAGCACCAAGTCTTGGCCCTCGGCACTACCGCCAGCAAACTCCTCTTTCTTGTGTGTACCGACGAAATCTATATTAACCTGATCGCCTTCTTCCGCGGCTTTTTCAGTAACGTCGAATGTAGCCTGTTGGTCACGCAGCACGCCAATCATTTTGTCTACATCAGCTTCGGTAACATCTGCAACGGGACGCGTGACCTTTACCTTGCTTAAATCGGCAAGCGCTACTTCGGGATAAACTTCAAATACCGCAAGGTATTCGAGATCTTGGCCTTCACTGTCTTTTATATCGTCAATTCTCGGCTGCCCTACTGGACGCAACTCTTCTTGCTGGATTGCCTCATAGAAGCTGGAGTTGACGATCTCGCCAACTACTTCCTGACGCACTCCACGGCCATAATGCTGCTTGACAACCTTTAGAGGCACCTTGCCTTTGCGAAAGCCTTTAATACTTACGGTCTTGGTAGCTTTTTGCAACCGATCTGTTACTTCCTGATCAATCTTGTCGGCAGGGACACCAATCTTTAACTGTCGCTCTAGGCCGGTGCTCGACTCAAGTGAAACCTGCATAGGTCATCCTCGTGTATAACAATAATAAATGGTGCGAGTGGAGAGACTCGAACTCTCACATCCTAGGACACTAGAACCTAAATCTAGCGCGTCTACCAATTCCGCCACACTCGCATAAAACTTGAATTTTTGACTGTTTTTCGGGACGCTTGACGCTCTTTTTAAGTGAAATATCAAGGTCAGCCAAAAAGGGCGTGAATTCTGCCACAGCACCGCTCAATCAGCAACCTCTTCGGTAAGGTTTAATTGGCTAATTTGCTCGATAAAGCGCAAATTAAATAACAAGCGTTAAATCGAAGCAAAAAGCCTATATTTAACTCAACTCAACATCATCACCAGTAAAGTTGCATCTCAGTATCTGAAAGACCGCAGATATTCGTAACAGGGGCAACAGCGAGGCATTGGGTTCTATATAGGAATATCGCAAATTAGCTTAAGGCTAATTCTCAACAAACATTTCAACAGCGCGTTGAGAAACTTCCTCAATTTGTGCAGCATCGGTGTAGATACCATCAATAAACAACTTTGCAATACCATGCACGGCACCCCAGATAACTTGAGACGTTCTCAGCGCGCTCTCACCACTTAGCAGCCCACAGTTTTGCCAACTACTCACCATTTCAACCTGATGTTGAAAGCAAGGATAAGCGACATCACGTAATTCTTGGGTGCTCTTTTTTTGCTTCCAAATACTGCGTCCAAACATCAACTCATACTGCTCTGGGTTATTCGCTGCAAATCTCACATAGCCGAAAATGTATTGCTCGAACTTTTGCCGCGCCGTCAGTGCTCTATCTTCAAACATTACCACTGTTTCAGCATGTCTACGCCGGAACCCCTGAGCGGCAATTGCGCAGAGCAGATCATTTTTATCCGAGAAGTGATGATAGGGCGCGGTGCGCGATACACCTGCTCGCTCGGCTAGCTTGCGCAATGATAAATTTTCAATTCCAGCCTCTGCGATTAGCGCTTTTGCCGCCTGCAATAGCGCCTCACGCAGATCACCATGATGATAAGTCGGGCGGGAAACTGATGTGATATTCACATGGCTCATATCGGTAATGTAGCAACACATCTTGACAGTGTCAAAATAGCAACTTAATCTGTAATTCTAGCGCAACCGTACCTGCACTAATGCACCACCAAAGAGAAGCTAATGAAGATTAAAGATTTTGCTGATATAAAAGCTTTCACTGTCACTATCAATCAAAACTGTGTTGCTGAGATTTGCTTGAATAGACCAGATTCGCTCAATAGCATGAATAGTGACTTCTGGAGCGAGTTACCAGCTATTGTCGACGCATTAGACTGCGAGAGTGCGGCCAGAGTTATCGTCCTTTTATCTGCCGGCAAGCACTTTACTGCTGGTATGGATCTCAGTATTTTGAGCGACCTTGAAAAAGATGACCGCATTGAACCGGCGAGGGCCGCCGAGAAATTACGCCGCTGGATTCTCAGCCTTCAGCATGCATTTACGGCACTGGAGACGGCCCGCATGCCAGTGATCTCAGCTATTCAGGGTGCCTGTATCGGCGGCGGTGTTGATATGATCTGTGCCACCGACATGCGCTTTTGTACTGAGAATGCATTTTTTAATATCAAAGAAACCTCATTAGGCATTACTGCTGATGTAGGCACTCTTCAGCGTATACAGCATGTTATGCCGAGTGGCTTAGCAAGAGAATTGGCCTACAGCAGTCGTAATCTTGAGGCTGCGGAAGCCGAAGCCTGTGGTTTCGTGAATAAAGTCTACAAAGATTCTCAAGAAATGCTCGCAGCAGTAAGACAATTAGCCAACGACATTGCCAAACATAGTCCTATCGCCGTCCATGGCACCAAAGCGATGCTGAATTACAGTCGCGATCACTCTGTTGAGGATAGCCTCAATCATATGGCCACCTGGCAAAGCGGTATGCTGCAAGCTTCCGACGTTAATGAAGCGCTTCGAGCAAATGCAGAAAAGCGCGACCCTGCCTTCGGTAACTTACTGCCTTAACATTTAAAAAAATAACACCTGTTGAAGAGGAATTTATGTCAAACAACCCCTATCCACATATGCTAGCCCCGTTAGACTTGGGCTTCACCACCCTAAAGAATCGCGTATTAATGGGCTCAATGCACACTGGTCTCGAAGAGGTCTCTAATGGTCATGAGCGCATGGCTGCGTACTTTGAAGAGCGTGCTAAAGGCGGTGTAGGCTTAATAGTCACGGGGGGTATTGGCCCCAATACAGAGGGCGGCACGCATCCAAATACCAAGAAATTGGTGACCGATGAGGATATAGCAGGCCATAGACAAATTACTGATGCAGTGCATAAACACGATGGCAAGATCTGTATGCAAATTTTGCACACAGGCCGTTACGCCTATTCCCCTGATCAAGTGGCGCCCTCGGCAATCAAGGCACCTATCAACCCCTTTACACCGAGAGCACTAACTGACGAAGAGATTTATGGCCAAATTGAGGATTTTGTATTCACCTCTGTACAGGCTCAGAAGGCCGGTTATGACGGTGTTGAAATCATGGGTTCTGAAGGCTATTTCCTTAACCAGTTCATCGCTAAACGGACTAATCAGCGCGACGATGAATGGGGCGGTAGCTACGAAAACCGTATTCGACTACCCATTGAGGTGGTTCGTAGAGTGCGTGAAGCGGTGGGCGAGAACTTTATTATTATATTCCGCCTTTCGATGCTCGATTTGGTAGAGGGTGGTAGCTCTGCTGAAGAGGTTGTTCAATTGGGCAAAGCTATTGAGCAAGCGGGCGCCACTATTATCAATACGGGAATTGGTTGGCATGAGGCGCAAATTCCAACTATCGCAACTAAGGTGCCTCGAGCCGCTTTCACTTGGGTAACGGCCCGATTTAAGAAAGAACTTTCAGTGCCGGTTATTACATCCAACCGTATAAATACACCCGAGGTGGCGGAACAGGTGCTTGCTCGCGGCGATGCCGATATGGTTTCTATGGCTCGCCCTTTTCTTGCAGACCCTGATTTTGTTATTAAATCGCAGGAAAATCGCGCCGACGAAATCAATACTTGCATCGGTTGCAATCAAGCCTGTCTCGATCATGTCTTTAGCGGCATTATGACAAGTTGCTTGGTCAACCCCCGCGCCTGCCATGAGACTGAGCTGCATATAGTCGCCGCTACCGAAACCAAGAAAATTGCCGTCGTAGGAGCAGGCCCTGCCGGACTCTCAGCCGCCACTACAGCTGCCTCTCGGGGTCATCAGGTCACCCTTTTTGATGCCGCAGATGAAATAGGTGGGCAGTTTAATATTGCCAAGCAAATACCGGGTAAAGAAGAGTTTTATGAGACTCTGCGCTACTTTAATAAACAAATTGCATTGACCGGCGTCGACCTGCAACTCAATACCAAAGTGACTGTCGATCAGTTAAATAATGGCAAATTTGATGAGATCATCATAGCTACCGGCATCTCTCCGAGGACACCTGAAATTGAGGGGATAGACCATCCCAAGGTTCTCAGCTACATAGATGTAATTGGCGGCAAAAAGCCGGTAGGTGATAAGGTGGCTATTATTGGTGCCGGCGGCATTGGCTTCGATACAGCGGAGTATATTACTCACAGCGGAGAATCCACTAGCACGAATATTCCTGCCTTTATGAAAGAGTGGGGAATTGATATGACCTTCGGTTCCAGGTCTGGTATAGAAGGGGTTAAAGCGCAACCAGCACCCTCTCCACGCGAAGTCTACTTGCTACAACGCAAAACAACCCGCGTCGGCAAAGGTCTGGGCAAGACCACGGGTTGGATTCATCGCGCCGGCTTGGCCATGAAAGGCGTGCGTATGATGCCCGGCTGTGATTACAGCCATATTGACGATCAAGGCCTCCATATTACCGTTGGTGATGATCCGCAGTTGCTGCCAGTTGATACCGTGGTTGTTTGTGCCGGGCAGGATCCACTGCGCGAATTAGTGGAAGGTCTGACGGTACCCTACCATCTTATTGGTGGAGCAGATGTTGCTTCAGAACTGGATGCCAAAGCAGCGATCAATCAGGGAACCCGACTCGCTGCGGCGATTTAAACGCCTAATTTACCGCCCATCTGATGTTAATAAGGCTAATATCAGATGGGATTGCTATTTTTATGCGAGAATCCTTGCAACCAAGGGGCAATCAACTCATCATTGCCGGCCTAAATTTCTACAGATAAAAGCAGATTGATGTCTAGTATCAAAAACAGCGTTTCCCCCTCATTTAGTAGCCTAGAACTGCGCAATGCTCTAGGTAGTTTTGCCACAGGCGTGACAATTGTTACCGCACTGGGCCGCCAAGGGCAGAAAGTGGGTATGACAGCCAATAGCTTTAACTCTGTGTCTCTCGAGCCAGCACTGGTATTGTGGAGTATTGGTCGCACAACCAATTGCTTCGATGATTTTATTGCTGCACAGTCCTTCGCTATTCATGTGCTTGCCGAAGACCAACAACCATTATCCAATCTGTTCGCCATGACCGGCTCAGATCGCTTTGCTGGGCTTGACTGTAACGAGGGCCTAGCCGGAGTGCCGATTTTGCCTCACTACAGCAGTTGCTTCCAATGCACGATTGAGCATCAGTATGATGGTGGTGATCACGTTATTATGGTGGGCAGAGTTATTGAGCTTCATGACACGGGCCATAAACCATTGCTGTTTCATCGCGGGAACTACGCTAATTTGTAATCCCTTTTAGGGCAAGTGCTTAAGAACCCAACCCACTGATTGCACATCGGCATATTTAGCATTTAAGTCAAATAGGTTGGCTCTGTGTGCCTGTTGATTTCTATCCCCTACTGCTTCTTCGGCAATCACTACTTGATACTCATTTTGCAACCCATCCACAGCTGTGGCCCGCACGCAACCACTGGTGGTAAGACCGGTAATAACAAGTGAATCCACTGCCAGCGATTTAAGCTGTTGATCAAGATCAGTTTTATGGAAGGCACTAGCCCATTGCTTTTCAATTAAGGATTCTGAATCCCGCCGATCTAACTGCGGATCAACGGCCACCCATAACGATTCTGGCTGTAATACATTGAGGGCTGGCACTTTGCGACGAAAAACTGCCGCCTGATGAGCATGGTGATAAACCACCGTGGTGAAGAATATTGGTAATCCTTTATGCCGAAAAGCCTGCAAAAGTTCAAGATTGGCGCTAACCACCTCTGGACAGTGCGTTCCCAGCGGACACTGCGGATCAGTAAACCCTCTGATCATATCAACTATCAATAAGGCAGGATTTGTGGTCAATCCGAGAACATTTTTATCGAGGTTTTGTGAGAACATAAGTAAGTCCCATGCATAAACTAAAACAGCGGACCGCACTTTTTTACAAGCACAGCCCGCTGTTTATAGTACTAGCTGGATCTTAGAAGCGATAGTTAAAGTCTATACCGTAAGAATCTTTAGCCCCTGGATGGATAAATGATCCACCAAACTCCGGCGCTGGAATCACTTCTTCCAAGTAATGCTCGTCGGTGATATTGCGCCCCCAAATGGTCACGCCCCAGTTTTCAGCATCAAAAGCAATACGGGCGTTAAGTGTATCGTAGGCATCACGTTTGGCCTTACTCATATCCTGCGTCAATCCTGACCCATTAAAGATCTGCCAGATTGTCGGGGTAGCCTCACCTTGCAAGGTATGGAATGCCATCTCACCAACATGCTGCCAATCAAGGCGAGCGGTCATCTCAATACCATTGCTGACGGCCATCTCAAACTGCGCACCGAGGTTATAGGTGCGATCGGGCGCCTGTGGTGCTTCATTACCCTCTGATAGCGGACGATGATCATTGCGGACGATCTCACTATCGAGGATACCTAAACCACCAAATAGCGATAGGTTTTCCGAGACCACAGCATTAAAGTCCATTTCAAAACCTCTAATTTCAAGATCATCAATGGTGGTTACCACTCTCATCAAACCAAAGGGACCGGCGAAAAATTCAAAGAATTGGTTATCTTCAACATCAGTCTGGAATACCGACGCGTTAATACGTAGCCGGTTATCCATAAACTCCATTTTGCTACCCAACTCAAAACTAGTAGACACTTCTTTCTCGTATTCATCGCTTACGCCTAGGTTAGCATCGACTGCCACTCCTGGATCTCCACAAGAGGGAACAAAGCTTGGGCAAGTATCGCCGTACCAAAGATCCAATAATGCAGCACTGCCTACTGAGTTAAAGCCACCGCTACGGAAGCCAACACCCCAGCTAGCATAAATATTAATATCTTCAGCTGCATTCCAGCTCCAGGTTACCTTAGGCTGGAAATGGCTATAGGTTGCACTTCGATCAGGCACCCCATCAGGGTTTGCGCCCAGCGCTGGATTAATCGGCGCAGTTAGGGCATTAACACTTAAACCCGACGCCCCCACATTAGGTACCTGATTACTCACATCGCGCTCTTCACGATCATAGCGGGCGGCCAAGGCTAGCTCCATCTCATCATTGAGATCAAATTCAACTTGACCAAAAACTGCCATTACCGAGGTATCAAACTTATCATCGAACATTAAATCAGTTGGGTTGGGACCAGTTGGATCGACATAGGGCTGACGCAGGAAGCCATTACCTGTATCGGCACCGTAGGCAACAACCACCTCGCGTTCGATATCAGCAACATAAACACCAGCAATCCAGCTGATCTCCGCATCATCATCAGAGGTCAAACGAACTTCTAGGCTAGTGTCTGATTGATTTCTCTCTTGATATTGATATCCATCACAGGCTGTAGGTGTGTAAGGCCCATAGATACCAGTAAAGTCTGGATCTGCTCCACCCGCACCCGGAAACACACCAAAGGGACCGAAAAAGCTACCAAACAGATCGTCGCGACCAGCGCCACTCATAGAGGTTGGCAAGTTATTTAACGTGGCACGATCAGCCTGACAGGCGTCCGTTACTTCATAGCCGTAGAAGGTTGCACTGGTTCCATCAGATAAAAGATATTCCTCCAGATCGCTGTAACTTAATATCGCACTGATATCAACGCCGTCGCGATCCCAATCTGCCTTAACAGAGAACTCCGAAGTCTCTTGTTCATTTTCACCGGGCACGTTATTTGAGAAGATAAAATCATGCTCATTAACATCTTTAAAGAACGTCGGCCCGTAGCCTGCAGCGAAAGCTGGAATAGCAAATACCGCATTGAAGTTAATCGCTCCACCGCTGACCTCGCTCATCCCGGCTCGAATATCGACGGAAAGCTCTTCATTGACGTCCATAATTAAGCGGCCACGCACTGTGGTATCTTCAAGGAAGTCGACAGAATCAGCGCCCGTAAAAACATTGCTGTAATGCCCATCGGTTTCGCGATGGCTGACACTCAATCGCCCCAGCACCCCATCACCCAATCCACCACTCAGGGTGAGATTGGCATTTGTGGTGCCATTATTGCCCGCACCTACCTTCATCTTGCCTTCAAACTCTTCATCGGGACGATTAGTCGTGACCAGAATAGCACCAGCCACAGCGTTGCGGCCGTAAAGAGCGCCCTGAGGCCCTTTAAGTACCTCAATTTGATTAACATCCATCAACTCTTCATTAAAGCCGTTAGGATTAGTTACAAGCACCCCGTCCACCACATAGGCAAAAGTCGACTCAGCATCGCGTGTTGAAACAATACCGCGAATACTGACCTGAGTATCACCGACATTGGCAGAGTCAACGAGCGTGACATTGGGCATAAGAGCAATAAAGTCACCTGGACGCTGAATGCCGGCGCTCTCTATTTGTGCTTCTGTAAACGCGGAAACAGCAATAGGAACTTCCTGCAGGTTTTCCGCACGCTTTCGCGCTGAGACAACGATTTCTTCAATGGCTATTTCAGCGACTGATGTTGTGGCTATGCTGGCTAATATTGCCATCGACATAACATTTTTAGTCGTTAATATTTTCATTGTATTTCCCCTAATCTATCTTTTCGTTTCTGCTTTTTTAACTTTTTCTGTGTTTATAAATTACCTTTGCTTATTAACTCACTGCCAGTACCGGCACTGTCTAAGTCGCACCAATAAACGTCGGCTTAACCGGCGCTGGAAGATGCGTATCCGCTTCACAACGGCTGCGAATATCTTCTATATCACCACCAAAATTAAATAGCGCTGGCTCACCTCTATTGGCTTTTAGTACAGCGCGCAATTCCTCTGTCGCACTCATATCCACAGTCCCATCCGCAGCCATTATGACGCCATAACGTTTTGCCCCATCAACAGTCACCAATCGCCGATCGATATCTTGGCGTACCAAGTCAGGGTCTCTAGTCAATGGGTCACCCCAACCTCCACCACCCCAGGTGTTGAAGTACAACATATCACCCGCTTTGACTTTGATACCCTCAGCCTTAGCCGGCAACCACTCTTCGGAACCATCGACACGCACCAGACGTTTAGTAGAACGCAAGCCAGTCTCACCACCAAGAACGCCCCATGGGTAGGTCAGCCAGCGCTCATCATGAATCCCGATATCACCATCACAAAGGAATCGATAGGCAACACTTAAACCATTACCTCCTCGATGGAGTCCCGCCCCACCAGAATCGGGAATGGTTTCGTAGCGCTCGATGCGTAATGGAAAATAAGACTCGATAAACTCGTTGGGCACATTGGTAAACCCGGGCCATAGGCTGTGACCATCAGGGCCATCCCCCACCGGCCGACCGGGGACTCCACCAAAGCCAATCTGAAATAGCTGGAACCATTCTCCATTTTTCTCTGGACGAGTATCGTAGCCAGAGAAAAATAGATGCGGTGAATCAGAAAAACCCGCCGCATTCAGCATCATCTCTGGCGCACCCATACCCAGTAACGCTCCCAGTACATCAAAGATACGACCCAACGCATGAGTTCTACCCGACAGCGCTGCTGGGTAATTGGGTTTTAATAATGTGCCCTGAGGTATGCGCACATCGACCAAATCATAAAACCCATCGTTAAATACAATTTGTGGGTCTACCACATTAATGGTGAAGGAACCAAAGAACATTTTGAACATATCTTCGTTGAGGAAGAAGTTCACTGAACTCTGTGCCTGTGGGTCAGTACCAGCGAAATCAAAAATGGCTTTTTCACCCTCACGCCACATAGCGCACTTAATCTTATAAGGGCCCATTCCCATGCCATCATCACAGATATAGTCCTCAAACTCGCGAGGCTCCTCTGGGATAAACATGCCGATAATATGTTTCATCGCATCATGATTGCGCTGCAGCATAATATCCATGGTCGAAAACAAAACATCATCACCAAAACGGTCAGCCAACTCTACACAGCGCTTTGCCGCCGTATTACAAGCAGCAACCAATGCATTTAAGTCAAACCGATTCCACTGCGGTGTCCGCACATTATGTAAAATCAACTCAAGTAGGTCGGACTGCAACACGCCTTTTTTATACAGCTTGGTTGGTGGGATCCGAATACCCTCTTGGAAAATAGTCGTAGCCTCGATGGGGATAGAGCCGGGCACCATTCCGCCGTTATCGGACATATGTCCAAACATAGCCGACCAGGCAATATGTCGACCATCCTTGAACACAGGTACTAGCACCACCCAATCAGGTAAATGAGATACCGCCGCATTACACATATAGGGATCATTAGTGAGGATGATATCCCCTTCTTCGATCTCTTCATTGTAAGCATCCAGGAATGGGCCGATAAACGAACCGAACTGGCCCACCACCATCTTGCCTTCTCTATTGGCAATCATCGGGAAGCAGTCGCCCTGTTCTCGAATACCCGGAGACATCGCGGTACGAAACAGCACGGCGTCCATTTCTTCTCGTGCGTTTCGCAACGCGTTTTCAATGATATCAACGGTGACACCGTCCACATCGATATGCTTGAGCGGGGTTTTATTGATTTCTAATAATCTTGCAGCCATTTTATTGCCCCCCATTAGCTGGATTGATAAGAAGGTTGCCGACTGCATCTACCTCTGCGACATAGCCTGGAAGCACCACTGTGGTAGAGTCCATTTCACTGACAATAGCGGGCCCGAGAACCTGTAGGCCCGGATTGAGTTTATTGCGATCGTAGATAATGGCATCGTGCCAATCGCCTTCATAATAGAATCGGCTCGGCGCGATTTCACATTGTTGCAAGCTCATACCTGTCTCGCCGACCTTGCGTTCAGCAATCGCCTTGGCCTTGGCTTTCGCCACAGCACGAATCATCAATATTTCATGGCCATCATCGAGCTTAAAAGTAAACAATTGCTCATGCTCACCGTCAAATTGATCAGTGAGTAAAGCAACACCGTTCTGTTTGAGCTCGTCTTCGGTAAAGTCAATCGTAATTTGGAAGGCTTGACCGGCATAACGCAGGTCCGCTTGATAAGCAATTTCATGTTCGCTTTCAGGGATATTGTCGGTCAGTAAAGCCTCTCCGGCTCGAGCTCGTAATTCATGAAGATCTTGCGTCAACTGGGCATCCGTAAGATCGCTAGCCATGGTCAGATAAGTACGCGCGGCCTCATCCTGAACCTGCGTTGTTGCATCACCGTAAGCACAGAGTACGCCGGGCCCAGGCGGAATAATCACCGGCCAAGCCTCAGTCAAGATACCCAGTGCATTAGCATGCAGAGGTCCTGCGCCACCGAAACCCACCAGAGCAAAATCTCGGGGATCGTAGCCCTGCTCAACAGACACTAACCGCAGGGCGCCAAACATCGATTCATTAACAATTTTGATGATCCCTTCAGCGGCGGCCATCAACTCGATACCCATAGCGCCCGCTATCGACTGCACGGCAGCCACAGACGCTTCACGATTAATTTCCATTGCACCGCCCAGTTGCACATCAGAGGGAAGATATCCCAGCACCACATTGGCATCGCATACTGTTGGTTGCTCACCGCCTTTCATATAACAAGCTGGGCCGGGAACCGCACCGGCAGACTCCGGCCCCACCCGCAACGCTTTGGTTAACTCCGGCACAAAGGCAATAGAGCCACCACCAGCACCGACCGTACGCACATCCACGGAGGGCGCCCGAACACGCACATCAGCAACGATAGTTTCACGGCGCACTCGCGCGCGGGAATTTTGGATCAGTGCAACATCAGTGGAGGTACCACCCATATCGCAGGTTAAAATATTGTCGTAGCCAGCGCGGCTACAGAAATAAATAGCTCCAGATACGCCTCCGGCAGGACCTGACATCAGCATATTGACTGGCGATTCAGCTGAGGCTCTCGCTGATGCCAAACCGCCATCAGACCGCAAAATGGATAACTGTGTATCCGACCCCATTTTGTCGTCGAGTGCCGCTTGCAGGTTGCTGACGTAATTCGCAACTTCCGGACGCACATAAGAGTTCACTACTGTTGTCTCAGTGCGCTCATATTCCTGCATTTCTGGTACCACATCACTGGAAATAGAAATCGGCGTATCAATAAAAATTTCAGCCGCTATTTCACCAGCACGTCTCTCATGCACACCATTCAGGTAAGCATTAATAAAGCAGATGGTTAATGCTTCAACTTCACCCGTCGCATGCAATGATTTGAGGTCCTTGCGCAACTGATCTTCGTCCAATTCAGAAACCACTTCACCATCAGCACCAATGCGTTCACAAGCACCGATAGTCAATTCAAGCGGCGCTAACAAAGGCTTTTTGACGAAGCTGACCCAACCGCCGAGACCGCCGGGGCAGAATGACCTCGCAACTTGCAATGTGTCCTCATACCCTGCAGTAGTCACCAATCCAACCTTGGCCCCTCGACCCGTCAGCACTGCGTTTGTGGCAACTGTGGTGCCGTGCATGACTCGATTCACATCGGCAGGATTGACACCGGACTCATCACAGATCCTTGCGATACCATTGAGTACACCGACAGAGGAATCCTCTGGTGTGGATGGCACTTTAGCGGTATGGGTTGCCCCTGAATCTTCATCTATCAGTAGAAGGTCTGTGAAGGTGCCCCCTACATCTACTCCTAATCTGTAGCTCATTATTATTCCAGCCTCATACTTATATTTATTTTTTTAACGCTGTTTTATTAAAACTTACTCAACTCGCCTGCTTAGTCAAATGACCTTGCAACCAAGCCTTAGCTCGACCGCCTGGCGCTGTCCCCGTTAATCTCTGCGCCAAATCAGATGCCTGCAATAATTTCGGTAAATCGATACCCGTTTTAAAACCCATCTGCTGCAACATCATGGCAATATCATCGGTTGCCACATTACCGGACGCGCCTGGCGCAAAGGGACAGCCACCCAATCCAGCGATAGAGCTGTCAAAACGTCGAATACCAGACTCCACAGCAGCAAATACATTAGCCAAGCCCATCGCGCGAGTATCATGAAAATGACAACCAAGCTTTTCAGCGCCATGCTGCTCAACCAAAGAAGCAGTTAGTGCTCTAACCTGCTGAGGGTCAGCGGCACCAATAGTGTCAGCAAGAACCACCTGATCTGCACCGGTATTAATAAATCTATCCACCACGCGCTCTGACACCGCAGGATCGGTAGCGCCATCAAAAGGGCAGGCAAACGCCACCGCAATGGTAGCAATGACCTTAATGCCATCTTGTTTTGCCAGCTTTAAGATTTCTATCGTTACCTGCTCAGCCTCTGCCATACTCATAGCGACATTTTTCTGTGCCATGCCATCACTGGCGTACAGCACCATAGTCACCGTCTTAGCGCCAGCCGCTAAAGCTAGCTCATAACCTTTCATATTAGGGATAAGTGCGATACTGGGAGTTGCAAAGCCCTCACGCTTGAGATGGGAATAAATTTGATCGGTACCAGCCATGGCAGGAACAGCTTTTGGAGAGACGAAACTCCCCACTTCGATTTGTGGAACACCGGCTTCAGCAATAGCCCGAATCAGCGCCAAACGCTCTTCTGTCGTAAGGATTTTCGGCTGATTTTGCAGGCCATCTCGCGGCCCCACATCAGTGATAACAATAGCCTCTGACATCACTTGATAATCCCCTGCTTTTTTAGCTGGTCTATTTGATTTACGCTCAAATTTAATAATTGGCTCATTACCTCATCGGTATGCTGACCGAGTGTGGGGGCCGGCGTAAATGGTTGATCAGTACTTCTGGATAATTTGATTGGATTACCGGGGCCTTTGGTGGCCTTACCATTGGGGTGCTTTAAATCTACCACCATATTGCGATGCAACACCTGAGTATCAGCAAGCGCCTGACTGAGAGTATTAACCGGCGCACAGGGAATGCGCTTAGCTTGTAATTGGCGCAACCAGTGCTCGCAGGTATCTTCACTTAATAGGCGATTCAAATGCTGATTGATCAGATTTTGATCCTGCCAACGACCAGGTTGGGTGTCATATTTGGGGTCATCAAACTCAGGACAATCAACCACCTGCTTGAGGTTCTGCCAAAAATTGTCGGTAATCACGGCAATGACAACAAAGCCATCCGAGCAGGTAAAGGTGTTATAAGGCACATGCACAAAATGACTATTGCCAATCGGATAAGGGTCTTCGCCTGAGAGAAAATGCATTGTGGCCATATAATTGAGCATTGAAATTTGACAGTCCAACATGGAAATATCCACATGTTGGCCCACACCACTGCGCTCGCGCTCATAAAGCGCCGTTAAAATACCCATCACGCCAAACATCCCGCCACCTAAATCACCAATGGGAATACCTGCGCGCACCATACTATTGGCATCGGGCCCCGTGATGGACATACCGCCGCCCATAGCTTGAGCCACTTGATCAAATGCGGGGCGTTTACTGCCCGGACCATCAGAGCCAAAACCAGAAATAGTACAGGTAATAATACGCGGGTTAACTTCGGCTAGAGAGGCATGGTCAATACCCAGACGCTCGGGGACACCAGCACCAAAATTACTGATCACAATATCAACGTTTGTAACCAGATTTTTAAACAGAGCTAAACCCCGCTGTGTTTTTAAATCAACCGCCACGCTCTTTTTATTGCGATTAAGCGTAATAAAATAAGCTCCCATACCATCAAGGGAATTGTTCGGATCTGACGCTAGAAGCTTACGCGTACCCTCGCCATGGCAGGGTTCCACTTTTATTGTTTCGGCACCTAAATCGGCAAGAATCATACTGCCATAGGGTCCAGAGAGCATATGAGTCAAATCGAGTATACGAACACCGGCAAGTGCTTGATTCATACATTCCCCCCCGTTGACCCAGTTTGACTGGGGCTGTTACAACACTGATGCCTAACAACAGAAAATAGCGTCATGGTGTGAGAATCAGCCTGCTGACTCTCACAGTCAATTGCACTTTCACCGCCTCGGTACCGATGATTAGGGTAAAGCATCATGACACCCCTTTTGGTCACCAATCCTGCTATTTTTGATCACTTCGGTCTTCTCTACGCTAATATTGACCTGTAAAGTGGTAATTAGTCAGAATGGCAATCGATCGTAAAACATCGAATGATATATCTTTATATCAAATGATAAATTAGCGATCAACTGTAATTAATTAGCAGAGAACATTGCATGAAAGCCACTAGCGGTGAAATACTGTTCAGCAAAAGCCAGCGCAATCAGGTTTCTGATCAGTCACCCTCCCCTCTATATCACCAGCTTTACACGCTGATTAAAGGCTACATTGTCGACGGGACTTTTCATCTGGGCGATAAACTTCCCAGTGAAAAAGAATTAGCAGACGGATTTAATGTATCTCGCATAACTGTTAAAAGAGCTGTCAATGAACTAGCCGCGGAAGATTTGGTTCAACGTGCGCGTGGCAAAGGCACTCATGTAATCTACAAATACACACCAAAGCCAGTGCAAGCACCTCTGTTAGGCGTCTTGGAAGAAATTGACAGCATCGCGCAAAATTCGGTGGCCGACATTTTGGACTGTCGGGTAGTGATACCACCGCAGACTATACGCAGCGAATTCACCCTAGGTAATAATGATTCATTATTCCACTTAATCCGCACACGTCACCGAGCCGGTGCTTGTTTTGGCTACTTTGACAGCTGGAGCGCTGGTGTCGATATGCCGGATAACACCGATATTTTTATGCAACGATCGCGGCACGAGTATTTGCGCGAGAGCGGCATGACAATCAGCTACATAAAGCAAACGATCAGTGCCGTACCCGCTACTGAGACCGTCGCCACCCATTTACAAATATCACCTGGCTTTCCGCTACTGAAGTTAGTGCGACGCTCTTACTATCAAGATGACGACAAAGCAATGTTAGTGGACTATCTCATTGCGCTCTACAACACGGAATTATTCCAGTACGAGATGGATCTTAAGCTCGATTAATCCACTCTCACCAAACTACCTTAACAATGACTTAACGCAAAAGCTGAAGCATAAAACTTTACGTTAACGTAAACGTCAGTATATACTGGGAATCACAAGCTTAAGCGCGAGATCAGTTATGGCTGAATACAGTATTTCACAGCTGTCAAAAGAGTTTGATGTAACTACCAGAACCATCCGTCATTATGAGGACCTTGGTCTGATCACACCTGCGCGCCGAGGGCAAACTAGGGTCTACAGCCCTTCAGATCGTACCCGTCTAAAGCTTATTTTGCGTGGTAAGCGCTTGGGATTATCCCTAGAAAATTCACGTGAAATTATTGATATGTACGAACCCGGAAAAACCAATGTTGAGCAACTTAAAAAGCTTATTAATGCTATTCAAGCACAGCGTATCAAACTCAACCAGCAGCTGGATGACATTAGTAACCTATTAACCGATCTTAATCAGGCTGAGGCCGATTGCATCGATGCCCTAAAATCTATCGGAAAATACTAACCCATGAATACGTCATACCCCACTTTAAATTTTAATCTCGGCGAAGATATCGATATGCTTCGCGATAGTGTTTTTCAGTTTTGCGCCGCTGAAATCGCACCGCGCGCAGACGATATTGATAGCAGCAATGAATTCCCCATGGATCTCTGGCGCAAGCTTGGAGATATGGGTCTGTTAGGTATCACAGTTGATGAGCAGTACGGCGGCTCGGGTATGGGCTATGTAGCTCATTGTGTTGCTATGGAAGAAATCTCTCGCGCCTCTGCATCGGTTGCACTGTCCTACGGCGCTCACTCCAATCTCTGTGTTAACCAGTT
>JBNAAJ010000004.1:0-89398 GCA_049631145.1 Porticoccaceae bacterium | reverse complement strand
CATGCGCTGTTCTTGCGCCAATCTAGTAACAGTAATATCGTAAGCACCGGTGTCTGCCGAGCCATCGACAGAGGTTAGGCTAATCGCACTGGTATCAGACGACGTGCCCGTGCTTGTGGCCAGTTCATCGGAATCATTGAGATTTTCAAAGGCCCGCTGTAATAAACCGACCTGATAGGTGACCAAGCCATAACCCGAGATTGACGCCTCGGTGGCATCAATACTATCTTGAATCGCCTCTTGCTTTGGCACTTTTTCCACATCGGTCAAGTCCTGGGCCAGTTTGAACACGTCCAAACCGGAGCCTACGCCCAAGGTGGTTAGTACCTGTGAAGAAACACTACTGGCATCAGCCATCGGTCAATTCCTAATCAACGAATATAGTTAAACAAACTTAATTGTGAAATTTTGGCGAAACTGCTCTGCGCTGCTTCTAATGACAATAATTCGGCGGATAACTGGGTTACCGCAGTGGCATAGTCAAGGTCTTCGGCATTGGATAACAATGCCTGATACCTAAGCTTGGCGTCGGCCAACATATCGCGCTGAGAGTCGACAACATTAAGACGACTACCGACATCAGCCAGTGACACAGAGACGGTTGCTGATAACTGATCCACCTCAGCAAGGCTGCGGTGAATACCGCCAGTATCATTATTTTTCAGTGCGGTGCTGAAGTCCTCAATAACCGCGAAGAAACCCACACGTTGCGCAGTGCCGTTAGATTCATGGCGTATCAGGCTTGAAAAAACTTCATTGCCCGGGCGATTCATATTGAGCCGGCGTTGCTCGGAGACATCGACAGCAACATAATTATCATCGCCCTGATAACTGATATCGCCCGCCACATCAGCGGCAAAAGGAACCGTGTGAACAGCGGAGCCAGCAAAAACATAATTACCGCCAACATCTCTGCTATTCGCTAGTGCCAGCAAGCCATCTTTTAATGTGGATACTTCTATCGACAGTATCTCGCGATCGGCTGCCGATAGGGTATCGGAGCTGGCGCGTACGGCAAGCTCACGAATACGCTGTAAAATATTGTCGGTCCCGGTCAGCGCAGATTCCTCAGCAGTCAACCGATCTTCCACACGATCAAGACTGCCCTCATAGGTCTCTTGACGAGCGTAAGCACTATTAAGACGCTGTATCAGGCCGGCCTTATCGGGGTCATCACTGGTCTGCAAAATTTGCTTGCCCGACGCCAACTGCGCCTGCATTTCAGCAACTTTGCTTTGCTGGGTACTCATTTGAGTCACCGCGCGATCGAATATTTGTCCAGTCGAAATTTTCATCAGTACATGCCTTAACGTATGCCCAATATGGAATCAAATATCTTTGATGACATTTGAATTATCTGTGCTGAAGCTTGGTAGGCCTGCTGCAAACGAATAAGGTCTGCTGCTTCCTGATCCAAGCTGACACCAGACACTTGATCTCTCGATTCAACGGCCTGGTCATAAACCACTTGTAATGCTTCTTGCGATATTTTGCCCAAGGTGGCCTTATTGCCCACTGAGCTAACCAAATCAATATAGCCATCACTGATGGTGCGACCATTGGCCAGAACAGGCTTATCTTGCAGTGCCACCAATAACAGCATATTGCCGTTATCACCGATGCCGCCCTCATTACCATCGACAACAAAGCGGTCGCCTGCTTTGGGCGCACTATCAAAAGATAGAGTCAGGGTCTGGTAGTGAATATCATCACCGGCGCTATAGTCTCGCGTAGCCACCACCGTACCTGTGGCTGTATCAGTAATGCTGTACTGCGTATCGGAAATAAAGTCGAGGCTAAAGGGAGATTCCTCTATGTCATTTCCCAGTGGCGGAGGAGAAAAGCCGGCAGCAATATTGGCATTGCCTGATCCGGTAACAAACACCGCGAGATCCTCACTGGCAGCGCCATCCATATAAATTCCCGTGCGTAAACCGAGTACCGCGAGATCTGCAGGCACACCATCGGCACCGAAGGTAAAACGAATTTTATCGCTACTATCCAAATGCAGGCTACCAGCATAGGCCTGGTTTTGTTGACCTAAAGCATTGGTGGCAGAGGATGCATCTGGGTTGCTCAGGGTAATTGTCTCGCCCTCATAGCCAAGCGCATTGCTGATCACCAGACCGCCATCGCGGCTAACATAAGAGGTGACATTAGTGGCGCCAGATTCCGCGTTAATCGCGGCTGATAAAGCATCTATGCTTGCGGGTAAAGAGCCGCCACCAATCAACACATTATTGATGCGCACCTGCTGAAGAAGATCAATGTCCTCTTGTGCCACCGTAATAACATTACTAGCGGTGGCGGTAACGCCGGTGCTGGCAGTGGCGCTATTTAACCAGCTGGCCATGGTCGCCGCCGAACTCTCGGTGCCATCTGCAATGGTCAGTGCCGTCATTGAATGGCCGTTTAATACAAGCGTATCCGCGGCAATAAGATCAACCGTACTACCAGAAACATTTTCCTGTATTCGCACTGGAGCGGTCTCAGCCTGCGCATTAATAGTGGTGGTTTGTTCTTGCAGACCATCACCGCTGGCATTGGGTATCCATTCTTGACGCTCAATACTGCTGGCTAAAAAGCCATAGGTTAGGTCCATATCCATATAGGCGTCGCTACCAACAGTATTTAAATAGGTACTGCTATAAGCACTATCAGTATTAAAGCCACTATCGCCAGACAGCATCGCCGTCTGCGTTGCGCTATCAATGCTATGGCCGAGGATATGCACGCCTTCGCTATTCATTACCTGTAGACGCAAATTACTGTCGTAAGGTACTTCCATCATCAAAGCAATATTATCTGCACCGCGGGGGATAATCACCGACGGCTCCAGATTATTGGCGGCAAATTCAACACCGGCGGCAGTGCTGGCGTTATTACCCAGACTCAGCATATCGGTGCCGTTGGCAAATCCTTTAAATTGCGACTCTTGGTCATAGGCCAACGCCACTTTTGATTCGCTGATATTGGCTTCACTCGCCGTAACGCGCAAGCGCTCCGCCGCCGCTATCGCCAGCGGGTCGGTTTGAATAAGCTTAAAGCCAGCCGCAGGTCGCTCTACGGGCTCAATGTAAAAGGTGTCGCCATCTTTCAGTCTGCCAACAGAATTAAGCTGTAATCCGGCGTGGGAAAAACCCTCTGTATCCGGCTGGGCAAATGTTACCGCGCCGGTGCTACCGTCCTCTATACGCCAGACATTGTCCTCTGCCATCCAGCGTATTTGGAAGGGCGAAAAGGTAAATGTCTCGGGGTCAACCACCTCAATCTCGATATCAATATCGGAGTCGACTGTGGGCGAGCTAACCTCAAACACTGAATCAATTTGAAATAAGTCGGTGCCACGTTCACCGCGTGCATCGAGACCAGAGGTATGAATTTGATTGATCTCCTTGACCACGGTCTGGGCAAGGTAATCTAGGTTATCCATCGCCGGACCAAGGGTCTGACTGCGGAAATTGATAAGTCCACCCAGTACACCACTACTCACCGAACTAGAGGCGCGCGCATCACCGTAGGGGTCAACAATAATATCGACTCTACCGGGATCATTGTTATCAAAGTTGACACCAAGATCTAATGACTCTTTGCCATCAACGATCAATGAGCCCGAGCCACTGCCCAGACGTACCGCTACCTCACCACTAGCAGATTCAGTAACATGAATTTTGCTAATCTGCGCTAAATCACGCAGCACTTGATCCCGCTGATCAAGTAACCCGGGTGGCTGTTTATCAACAGAGATCTTGCCGCTTAACTGCGAGTTAATCGCCACTAATTGTGCCGATAATGTATTAATGGTGCTGACTTGCAGTTCAATATTCGATCGCGCTTCTTGCTCAATAGCGCCGAGATGACCGGCCAACTCACGAAACCTTGATGCCAGTGCATCGGCATCGCGCACAAAGAGTTTGCGTTGAATGGTTGATGCGGGATCAGCACTTAGATTGCTGGCCGTAGCAAAGAACTG
This sequence comes from Porticoccaceae bacterium, assembly GCA_049631145.1. GTDB lineage: Bacteria > Pseudomonadota > Gammaproteobacteria > Pseudomonadales > Porticoccaceae > HTCC2207. Next base: position 85,425 of record JBNAAJ010000004.1, on the reverse strand, counting down.
GTCGAGTGCACTGGAAAGACCTGAGGTCTGCGAGCCCATAATATCAACAATACGATTGGCGTATTCGATAAGCGGCTCTTGGGTTGACAGATCGCTGCTACTATTGCGTAGACTGCTTTCAGTAAACTCATCGTAGGCGCGAGCAATTCCTTGCAAGCGCGCACCAGTACCAATAAATACTGTACCTTGCTGACTTGGCATACCTTCGGCAGAACTTGATACCTGGCGGGAGTAACCCTCGGTATTAAGGTTGGCAATATTGTTACTGACGGTTGCCAGCGACTGTCGGTACAGCTGCGTGGCGCCAGCACCAATGGATAAAATATCACTCATAATGCAATTCCTTTGCGCGGCTCAGTAGCCAGCGACAATGAAGGCTGTTGCGCTTGCGGATTAAGTGCCATTGTCACGCTCGACTGGCGTTCACTTAATTGCTTGTAAGCGTCCATGGCTTTGGTTGCATTGCTTTGCTTTTGCACTTGACCTGAGAGCCAGTCACCCAAACCAAAGACACCCTTCTGCGCCATCACCTGTGATAGCTCTTCATGGTACATTTGCTCGAAAGTATCGATGCTGGATGAGGCCATTAAGTCACTCTTCAGTGGCACATTGGCTTCGCGCACAGATTTAAATACCATCTGTACAAACATCGCTTCAAATTGACGACCTACTTCTTGCGCAGCCTCTTGCTGATTGGTTTTTGCGCGCGAGCGCAACTCACCGAGACCGGCGAAATCAAGATAGCTTTTGGCTGACAAGTTAAGGTCCGACATTTAGATCACCACTAACTCAGCACGCAAACTGCCAGAGCTTTTTAACGCTTCTAAGATAGCAATTAGTGAGGAAGGCGATGCACCAACCTGATTAATGGCATCGACAATCTCACGAAGGTCGACTCCAGGCTGGAACAGAAACATAGGGTTGTTTGGCTCAGTCACCATAATATCCGCATTCTGTACTGCGGCAGTGACGCCCTCGCTAAAGGGCTCTGGCTGACTGATTTCATTGGTAGCGGAAATGCTCACCGAAATTGTGGCATGGGTTACCGCCGCCGCGGTTACCTTTACACTGCGATTAATCACTGCAGTGCCAGTTCTTGAATTGATCACTATGCGCGCCGGAGGCTCTCCAGGCTCAACATCGAGATTTTCAATCATGCTTAAAAAGGTCACTCGTTGCGAACTATCTGCGGGCGCCGTCACCGCGACTGACACACCATCGATAGCGCGTGCAACACCTGGCCCAAAAGCGAGATTGATAGCTTCAGTAATCGCATTGGACGTAGAGAAGTCATTGTCCCGAATATTAAGCACAATATGATCGGCACTATCAAAAGGCGTATCAACCATACGCTCAACGGTAGCCCCATTGGGAATTCGACCAGAGGTGGGCACACCCACCTGAATACTACTACCGGCGGCATCTGTGCTAATGCCTGTCACCGTCATAGCGCCTTGGGCTAACGCATAGGTCTGGCCATCAACACCGCGCAACTGGGTCATAATCAAATTGCCACCGCGCAAAGATTCTGCGACACCAATGGCGGAGACATTGACATCAACTTTCTGCCCCGGTTTAGCAAAGGGAGGCAATTCTGCCGTCACCATTACCGCAGCAACATTTTCAACTTTCATTTCTTTCTTGGCGTTCTGTGCCGCCAAGTCGGCCATTTGATCACCGAGATCAAAATCACTGACTGGGCCATCAACACTAACACCCAAGCCCGATAGCATGGTTTTTAGACCCTGAGCGGTAAGTGGTAAATCTTTACCATCACCAGAGCCCTGCAAACCAACCACCAAACCAAAGCCAACCAGTTTATTGGATCGCACGCCTGCCACATCGGTGAGATCTTTAATCCGATCGGCGTTGCTAATAGATGTACTAACAAGCCCAAGCAACAAAATGAATGTTTTTATTTTTAACATAGTTCTCTCTCCTGGTACCGCTTAAAACGGCCAGAATTTATAGAGCAATCCAGTGCCCCAAGATGTATTAGAGGCGCGAGCTAACTGCCCCGTACCACGATAGGAAATCTGTGCATGGGCAATGCGCTGCGACAAAATAGTATTGTCCGGCTGAATATCCGCTGGCCGGATAATGCCTTTGACCTGAATAAATTCGGTGCCCTCGGTAAGCGCTAACTGTTTCTCCCCAACAATCACTAAATTGCCATTGGCCAGCACTTCCGTGACCATGGCAGAAATAGAACCGATCAACGAAGCCGTCTGCCCCGCAGTTCCGGCGCCTTCACTGCTGATAGCCGAGCCATCAGTTTCTGCATTGGTCATAAAGCCAGCACCAAAGCCAAGCTTATTAACAATCGAGTTTTTCTGATCGATACCAATAACATCATTTTCCGTTTCACGACTGGTACTCAGACCCGAGGTCCGCGACGCTTGCGTAGTTTCATTTAGCAGCACAGTAATGAGGTCGCCAACCTGTATCTCCGCTGCTTGATAACTGCGCAGATCACCAAACAGATCGCGGCCATTAGTGAAAATGGAGCCGGTTGGCTGTGTCGGTTTCTGCACGGGTATTGGTTGTACCGGCGAAAATTCTGCGGTTGGCATCATCCGTGGCTGAGCGGCACAGGCGCTTAACAGGCTACCCATAAACACGGTGATGACTAGACGTTTAACATTCATCAGTTTGTCCTACAGGTTATTGTTTAAGAAGCGCAACATGCCATCAGCGGCAGAGATCGCTTTGGAATTTACTTCATAGGCGCGCTGGGTCTCGATCATATTGACCATTTCTTCCACCACATTAACGTTTGACGCTTCAAGGGAGCCCTGCATTAACAAGCCCGCACCGTTTTCGCCGGGAATAGCAATAATGGCATCACCACTGGCATTAGTCGGTAACATAAGGTTGCGGCCAATTGGCTGCAGCCCCGCATTATTGACAAATCTGGATAACTGCAACTGGCCAACCTGAACCGCACCGCCGCTATTTGCAAGCTCCGCCGTTACTGTGCCGTCACGACCAATGGTAATGCTGGCGGTGTTCTGCGGAATTGTGATTGCAGGGATAATCGGCTCACCACCGGCAGTCACCAATTGACCCTCGGAAGACAGTTTTAATGAGCCATCTCGGGTATAGGCAATGGAGCCATCAGCCTGCTGAACTGACAGGAAACCGTCTCCTGTGACGGCCACATCGAGGGCATTTTCAGTGGTTATAATATTACCCTGAGCATGCATCTTCTCTGTTGCCATCACCCTTGTTCCTGTTCCCAGCATCAAGCCTGTGGGGGTTTCAGTCTGCGCATCAGCCTGACCACCAGCGGGAACAATATTTTGATACAGCAAATCTTCAAACACCGCACGGTCTTTCTTAAAACCGGTAGTGTTGACGTTAGCCAAGTTGTTGGAGATAACCTGCATGCGTGTCTGCTGCGCAGTTAGTCCAGTTTTAGCAATCCAAAGTGATGCATCCATTATCTATTCCTCAAATGTTTTTCACTTATGCCGTTGGGCCTAAGGAAGTCTCATCATGGTTGACCCGGCTTCATCAATAGACCGAGCTTCTTTAATCATTTTTATCTGTGCTTCAAACGAACGACTGAAATCCATTAGCTTAACCATGGTCTCAACCGGGTTAACATTACTGCCCTCTAGAACACCACTTTGCAGAGATGCACTGTTTGGACCAGTGGGAAAATCCCCACCCCTGTATTCAGGGTTGCGTGGCTCAAACAAACCATCGCTGCGTCTAAGCAACGGCGTTTCACTGGCATCTCTTAGCATTAGCTTGCCAATTTCTACCGCAGGCGCTTCGGGGTCTATCGGTGACGACGCGAACAGCGTGCCATCAGGACTGATCTTAACTAACTGACCCGGTGGCACAGTTATCGGCCCAGCTTCACCCAACACCAAATGACCAGCGGCATTCTCAATCACACCGGTGACCGACACGCGCAAATCGCCGCGGCGAGTAAAGGCGATATCACCATTCTCCGCTTGCACACCAAGCACTGTTTGGTCATTTAGCGAGACATCCAAAGGATTTCCCGTCATGGTCACAGTGCCTTGGGCGAGATTAATCACATCGCTGTTATGCAATGAGGCCTGAAAACGCGACTCATAACCCTCACCCTCCAGCTTGACCGCCTCGGTAGCCATCTGATAGCTATCCTTAAAGCCAACTGTCGACACATTGGCCAGAGCATTGGTAATCTGCGCTCTAACCTTGGCCTGGCTCTGCACTGCAGTAAGCGAGGTAAATGCTAATCTGTCCATATCAGTTCTCTGCCTTTAGACCTGTCTATTAACCGCGGATATTAATAATGGTTTGCGTCAACGATGAGCTTGTCTCAATCGCTTTAGCATTAGCCTGGAAGTTTCGCTGAGCAGTAATCAGATCAACCAATTCCGCCGTCAGATCCACATTGGAGCGCTCTCTTGCACCCGCTCGGATGGTTCCGAAACCCGCTGAACCCGGCTCACCTAATGTAGCGTCACCAGAATCAGATGTTGCCGAGTAACTGGTATCACCTACCTGACGCAAACCTTTTGGTGTGGCAAAGTTGGCCAAAATAATCTTACCCAGAGACTTCTGTGAGCCATTGGAGTAACTGGCAACCACAAGACCATCATCGCCGATATTTACACCGACTAAGTCACCTTCAGGCGCACCGTTTTGCGACTGACTGAGTACCGCAAAGGGGCTGTTAAACTGGGTACTGTTGTTATAGGCCAAGTTAATTGAGCCACCAGTAATGTTGTCACTCTCAAGCTTGGCACCACCGATAGGCGACACCAAGGTACCACTGGTATCAAAAGTCAATTCACCTTTATCAAGGAAAATTGGAGTCCAGTAGGGAATATCTTCATCATCGAAATCTGCTTTATCGGTGGTCTCGATCCAGTTACCCGCATTATCTTGAGTAACATAAACTTCACTGGTACCTGATGTATCTGGAACCAGCTCAATGTAAGAGGATGTTTTACCAAAGCCCGCATCAATATCTTCCAGACCCCAATCAGCGTGACCAGCCACCTGAATAAAGGAATTGTCTGAGGCAGTAGCACCAGTAATAACCAGAGATTCTGTACCCTCATCGAAGCCAACAGTGACACCAGAGACGCTGCGGCCCAGGGCATCGGCCATCAAATTAATTTTTGACTGCAAATGTTCAGTAAAGGTACCGATGGAGTACTGTCCCAGCGTTAACTGAATCTGCGCAGAAATACCATCGACAATCACCGTCACATTCTGGTTATCAGTATTAACCAAAAATGATTTACGTGGGTCAACACCCATCTGGTTACCTGTTACTACCGCAGGCGAGGATAGCTGACCGCGAACTGCTGGCAGGTTATTAATCTGTGAGGTTTCCGCCTGTACCACATGACCGTCTGCTTCCATACCTAACAAGGTCTGCGCCATGCCAGAAACGCTACTAATCTCAAGACTTGATTCATCGCCCGTGGTACCAGAGGCAACAATAAATTTACCTTCGGTATAGCTGACTGAAATACCGTAGCGCTGATTATTGGCTGCAGTGAATGCGGTGCCGTTGGGCAGAACGTTTTTCAAAATAACATCTGATGCATCGGTATCTAGGGCTGGCAACAATGTCCCGTAAGACGTGATATTGCCTGAACCATCTTCGGTTTGGGCATCAACGCCAAAAACCGCATTAGTCGCCGTGCCAGATGCACCTGAACTGAGATAGATAGAATCTGTACCACTATTGGCTTGCAAGAATCTAAAGCCTTGACTAGCTGCATCATAGGACACCGAAATATCGTCGAAATCTGTATTCGCAGCTAGTGCAGCGTCAATAGCATAGGCCAATGGCTCCGCGCTCACCTGATTATTGACATAATCAGAGGCACTGTGGGCTGCCAAAATAGTGGGCATATCAAGATCAGTTGTCGTTACCGTGCCCCCCGCTGTAATCCTTGTTATTTTCAAAGGCTGTGAAGTTGCTGCAGAAAAATCAAATGACTTGCCATCTCCAAAACGCTCATTAATGACATTTGTAAGCTCAAAGGCTATTTCCGAGCCCGACAATTTTTGTGATGAGCCCGCAAGGTGCTCTAAGCCAATACTAATCGCCGGAGAATCGTCAATACTTAGATCAAACATATTCGATAACGATGCTCTGGTCATTGCCGCATCAGTAAAATCGATACCATCACTATTGTTGGTAAGATTCAGATCATCAATGTAAATAGAGTCTTCTGCCACAGCAAAATTAACGCTGGCTGGCTGCGAATCGGTTGGCGTTGAAAGATTATCAAATGAGTACTTCTTATACAGCGTACCCAAGGTCACCAGATACTTTTCACTTTCCGCACTGGTTTTCTGTAATTCTAAAAGCTCTGACTGGGTTTTAACTTCACCGTACTTGTTAACAAAGTATTGGTCACCAGCAGTATCCGATGCTTGAATCAGTGCAGAATCAACTGCCTGATCATCAATATAGACATAGGTCTGCCATTTGTTGAATGGCACATCGGCTGTTGCTTCAGCCGTTTTTACATAATAAATGGTGGCCAGGTGACTCGAACCTGAAGTACCGTAAACCGTTAAAGAGGTGGTCTTATTATAAGTCTCTGGCTTGGCTGGATTAAAAGCATCTGTAATTGGCAATGCATCTGATGGCAAGTTAAGTCCTAGCTCTACCTCAGTCGTGGGAAGAAACTCGGATACTGTGGCCCGCGGAATAGCCAGTGCACTCATTGGCTCACCGAAATCCGCTTTGTTGGTCGAATCCACCGGCAGTGCCTGCAATGCCTGACCGGCACTGTTCACCATCTGGTTTTGTTCATTCAACATAAAGGCGCCGTTACGGGTATAAATTTTGGTGCCATCTGGAGACTCTAGTGGGAAAAAACCATCACCAGTAATTGCCAAGTCCAGCGAGTTTGCAGAGAACTCAATGTTGCCCTGACTGAACTCCTGACTCACTTCCTTCAGAGATACACCACGACCAATTACACTCGATGCTTTCTGTAGAGGAGAGGTTGCAAAAATATCGCCGAAGTCGGCATCAGAGCGTTTAAAGCCCGATGTACCCGAGTTAGCAATATTGTTTGAGGTTACAGATAGCTCGGTCGTCGCTGCGTTAAGACCTGTAAGTGAGGTATAAAATGACATTTGATATTCTCCTTAGTACCTTTTAAATTCTTTATTTAAATTCCAATTCGTTCGACTTCAGCCAACGTGACAAAATCGCCATCGCCAACCTCAAGAGAGAGTTCCTGTGCTTCAGGGTCCCAGCTCACGCTCTTAACCTGAGCCATAGTGGTGACTGGTGCGGCCTCAAGCTTGCCGTTGCGAACAATGCTCGCAGTCATCACATAGTTGCCATTGGCAGCCAATTCGCCCTCGCGGTTGTAGCCATTCCAATTCAGGTCTAAGCGACCCGGTAACTGAGCTCCCTGCGTTTCACGGAATACCAGATCACCGGAAACGGGGTCATAAACACTGAAGATAACCGACTCAGCACCATTGGGCAGATCGATAGAGCCGTGCGAAATTTGACCATTACCACCGTCAAAATAACCGCCTTCAACAGCCACTTTTTTACCTACCAAGTTGGCGCCAGTTAGCATTTGATCTTGGCGCATGCCGGTTACCATGCTCTCTAATGAAGTCTGCATACCTTTGATACCCTCTACCGAAGAGAACTGCGCTAACTGCGCTACAAAGGCTTCGTTATCCATTGGATCTAGGGGGTTTTGATTGGTTAATTGCGTTGTTAACAAGGTCAGAAACGCATCGCGGCCCAACTCATCCTCGCCAGAAAGCGCTTCAATCTGCTGATCCGCATATTGGTCAGTGGTTAAAAACGAACTACTCGTTATATTGTCTACCATGTAAATTGTCCCTACGCTTTGGTGATATCAAGAGTGCGCATCATTAACTCACGCGCGGTATTAACCACTTCTACATTGTTCTGATAGCTTCTGGCCGAACCCATCATCTCAACCATTTCAGTGACTTCATTAACATTCGATTCGTAGACAAAGCCATCTGCATCAGCTTTGGGGTTGCTCGGATCATGAATTTTTCGGTTAGGCGTCGTGTCATCGGCCATACCGACCACTCTGACACCGCCAACAAATTGTGCGCCCTGGGTTGTCATTTGCTCATTAAGAAGCGTCTCAAACACTGGGCGCTTGGCTTTAAATGCATCCTCGGCACTGGAGGCTAGAGTGCCCGCATTGGCCATATTCGATGCAGTCGAGTTCATGCGCACTAACTGCGCATTTAGCGCTGTTCCCGCGATACCAAAAATATTATTAAAAGCCATCGTCTATTAATCTCCTCTAAGCGCTTTGCGGATGCCGCTTATATCGCCCTCGATAAATCTCAAGGTTGCCTGATACTGTGCAGCGGCTTTACCGTACTTCGCTTGCTCCACACTCAATTCAACCGTGTTACCATCAAGGGAGGTGTTAAAAGGAATGCTGTAAACCAAATTACTCTGTTCACCCACTGCCGGCGATTTCATATGGCCAGCTTGTGTGGTGCTGAGCGTTTGCTGGGCATCGTTTAATACCGACTTAAAGTCAATGTCCCGCGCTTTGTAGTGCGGGGTATCGACATTGGCGATATTGCTGGCAATAACCTCCAAACGCTGAGCACGCAAATCAAGAGCGCGTTCGTGGATGCCAAATGCTGTATCAAACGGTTTCATATCAACCCTATTAAAGTTTTTTTCCTATCTGTCGATTGGTAACCTGTCGGAAAACCAATCTCTCCAACCCAATTAATGCAAAACAGATGCCAAGTTGAGCGCCCATGCCGCATTTAACAAATAAAAGCATTTAAAATCAGCTATTTAGGTATCATTCGGGTTTTTTGTTTTATCCTGTTTGCCGCTTTTGTGGCAGCTTTTTGCCGCTGTTTGTTGCCACTATGTCGGTATTGCGTCAGCGCTTTTTGTGCCCCATACTCGCGACATGATCAATCTGATATCGACAATTTGGTTGTTGTTTTTCAGTCATCAATTGGTGGCGCAAGCAACTATGCAAAGCAATGCGCAACTCGACCTCAATAAACAACTCTTGATTGAGCGCGCGCAGAATTGGGTCGCCGAGCAGCAACAAATTACCGCCGAGCAAGTGAATATTGTCGCTCTAGATCGACGCTTAAAAGTACCTCACTGTGATAGCCCTCATCGCTTTAGCTTTCCTTTTGCCAATAGCCATAAAACCTTGCTTGTGGAATGCCCCGATAATGACTGGCGCGTTTTTATCCGGGTCAAAATGCAAGCTCAGGTTGAAGGGTTTGTGTACCGCCGAGATATGCAAGCGCAGGAGCCTCTGCGCGCACAAGACATTGTAAAAACAACCATCAAAGGTGCCAGCACAGGATTAATGCAGGGTCTTGAAAATTTAGCCTCTGGCGCCGATAACTACAATTTAACCACGGCGGTTAAAGCCGGCGATGCCGTTGCTAAACGGCATTTAATTAAGAGCACCGTGGTTTTTCGTCTCAATCGGGCCATACTCGCAGGCGAACGCATTCGCAATGCCGATGTCAGCGAGGTTCATGTGGGACTTTCGTCAACGGCCCTCGATCAGCGGTTCCCTCGGCGCCTGCTCGCGCAAGCCGTTGCGGCACGAGACTTAAACGCCGGCGAGCGCTTGTCGCGCAGAGATTTTAAAATTAAAAGTCGAGCGATAATGACCACAGCAAATCTTAGTCGCGGGCAAAAGCTGACCGCTGACAATACACAATTGCAGGCTTTTTATGGCAATCTGCCAAAAGACGCACTGTTATCGAGCCAAGATATTGTACAAATGGAGGCTATTCGCGGGATTAGATCGGGGCAAGTGCTTCGCCTCTCCGATGTCAGACCCGCGGCCCTTATTAGCAAAGGCGATAATGTCACCTTAACCGTTGGATCTGGGTTGCTGTCTATTAGTGTTACCATGACAGCACTAGAAAGTGGTAAAATCGATCAACAAATTGCGTTACTCAACCCAGAATCCGGAGAAACAGTCCGTGCGCTGGTTACGGGACCGGGCCTAGCCCGCGGTTTGTAAGGCTTTAAGCGCAGGGTATAATTAAGTGCAAAATAAATGAATTTCTCACTACAGAAATTCCTAATGCTGTCGATAGATAGAGAAGACAGAGAAGTATTTAGGCAAAATGCCTGAGGAAAAGCATATGACAGACCCTATTTCACAACTTGGCAGAGCATCGGTGCAAGTAAACCCCAATGCTGATCAGGTTAAAAACAAGAAAGCAGAGGCTGCCGAAGCCAATGCGGTCGCGCCCAAACCACAACAGGACGAAGTTGTGCTGAGCGAAGCGGCTGAGATGGCGTTGGCTGATGCCGATTTCGATAGCGAAAAAGTTGCTCGTATCAAGCAGGCGATTGAAGAAGGCAACTACCCTCTAGATGCAAAACGCATTGCTGAGAGCTTCGTTTCTCTGGAAAAGATGATAGGCGGAAAGTAATGGATTGCCAGCGCGGATAACAATATCCGTGCTATCTTACTCCCCCGATAAAACGTATCCTGGTGCTATGGATAACTTAGAAAAAGAATACTTCTCACAGGTGCTACACAAAGCCCAAGCTCTCAAGACTGTGCTTGAATCTGAGTTTGAAGCCCTTAAACAGCAAGATCTCAGCAATTTCGACGAACTACAACAACAAAAACTCGATATTTTGACCTTCCTCGGTGACCAGGATTTGTTGGAGCGCGTCAAACACCTTAACGAAGACCCTCAGACGGCCAGCAATACATTAGAATTGTGGGATGATGTGATGGAATTAATTGCAACCTGCAAAGATCTGCACCGTCGCAATGAAGTGCTGATTACCCGCAAGTTAGACACCATTAGAGGTGCTCTGCAGACTATCCAATCACCCGATCCACAAAGTTCAGTAGAGGTATACGATCGCTTGGGCAAGTTACGCTCTAATCGTAACCGTCAAACCATGGGTGATGCTTAGGGCAACGACAGCTGTCCGTTAGCCGTCACCCGGCTCCATGCCTTTGAGCCAGTACACCCAAGACAAAATCACCGCAACAGCGACATACAGATTCTCGGGAATTTCCTCGTTGATCTGTAACTGACTGAGTAACCCAACCAATTGAGCATCTTCAGCAATATGCACCCCCTGCTTCTGCGCTTCAGCAATAATGGCCTCTGCCAATGCATCTTCACCTTTGGCGGTAACTAAGGGAGCGGGATTTTTACCGTATTCCAATGCCACGGCTTTTTTATTGGGCTTATAGCTCATGTGCGTACATCCACAACATGGCCTGGGCCACTGAGCTCAGTATCAAGACTGGGTCGCGACGCATTTAACACGGTTATTTTATGTAACTGCAGACCAAAACTCTGCAGCTCATATTCCAACTCGGTCGTCGCTTCGCGGGCGATATGCGCGACCCGCGAGCGCTCAGCCCACATGATCATTTCAAGGCTATTATCTGCTCGCAATGTTGTTTTTAGCCACAACTCGCCTAACTCGGCGCTGTCGGTATGCAAATTGATCACCCAGTCTGCTTCTCCTTGCTCGGCATCATATGGGCCGCGCTCAAACTGTACTTCGACCGGATTAGCATCAACAAACGGCAGCGTAAAACTATAGCTCAGCTCGCGATTTTGTTGCGCCTGAAGACTATCCAGTTGACGACTTTCTAAATGGTCTATGGCCCGCTCAAGGTCAACACTGATTTGAGACTGCGACTGCGCTGCAACTCTTAAGAGACTGCGTAACCACTGTTTCAAATCGGGGCCATTATAATTTTGTGAACCGAGCAAAAACTCGCCAAATAACCCCGATCGGACGAGTGCCATTTTTATCATGTCGGGAGTCAAGCGACCCATACTTTGCATTAAATATTGAAGCTTTTGGTGATCACCACTGCCACCCAGTTGCGTGATCAGCGCATCAATTGTTGCAGGTTTTAGCAGTCCCATTACTGCCTGAGGTTCAGCGGGGCGGTAGAGTAAACTCAGCAGTCTCGCTGAGGGCGGCTGCGCTGGCTCGGCAGTGGGGACTGGTGCATTGGCGATGGGCTTCAAAGAGCGACCATAGACCGAATTTTCTACACGAAAATCAATGCGATCGCCCGGCTTAAACCGTTTACTACCGGACCAGTTGATTTCACGATTATTGAGTATTAGTTTGAGTAAGTCGCCACGGTTCTCGATAACACCTCGAACAACTTGATTGTCGCGCAGACCAAGATCCCTGGCCATTTGCTCGGAAACTCGAACCGCAACCAAACCCTCCAAAAAAATTGGCGTTGGCTTAGCGACAAAATTTATTAGCTCTGGGCCCAGCAAATAATCACCTTTAAACTAAGGCGCAACCTCTATTAGGGATAATGCACCCAGGATTTACGCTCCTCACGTGCATTTTTTGCGCTATCCAGTTTAGCCCTAGACCGAGTAAAAATCACATTATGTATCTCTTCGGAGCCAGGTAACTTTATACGTTTGCCTGCATACATCCAGTTGGGGTTCTTGCGCTTAAAAGCATGCGGGTTAGCCAGCACAATGGCCTGTTGGAGGATATTTTTACGCAACGGCAAATCTGGCAGGGTTCTCGCTATAATGCCATTCAAAGTCTCGCCACGGCGTATCAGATAATAGCCGTCAACTGTGGACTCCGATTTCGCTGCCAGTGCTGGTCGCAGCAAATCGATATCCTTGACTAGTCTTGCCAATGCCTTCTTAGAGTCAGTCATATTAGCCAAACTTGGATTAGCATGCGCGGTGCCGGCAGCAAAAGCCGCCAATAGTGCTGTAACAATGGCTGAAATAATTGCCACTAAGCAAACTCTGCGCACTCTCTCCATTCCCGACACCATCTGTTTTTGTAGTCTTCGCATTTTCTTATCCTCTGCTATCGCAGCATCTATAGATGCACAGCAACGCGATTATTTAAATCTGCTGGCATCTGACCCTCTGGCCCAGCCATTAACCTCAATGAGGCACTGTGTGCGCGCACAGAGACAACTTGCGCCAGCGCTAACATTTCCAAACCACCCGGCCGAACTGCGCGATCCAACAATTTGGCATCATCTGTTAATAGAAACTGATCACCAACTTTGATACCGGCAATTAATCCGGCATTCATCTGCACATGTTTGCTATCGCCTGCAATAGCAGTGAGCTTATAAGCTTGGGCATAGCAATGCATGCTTGAAGAAACTTGATTAATTAACCCCTGTGTCGCGTTTTGCACCTGACGCTTAAGGTCCACTGGCAATGGTGACTTATTGTACCCTCGCGCTACCTCGGGGTATCGCAAAGGCCGCGTCTCACGCCATAGTGGCTGCCCGGTGGCACTGTCGATCAAGCGCAATTCATATTCTAACGCTGTATCAGGCCAAGACTCATAGGTAGCATCTACCGGCCGCACATCGGTCAACCAACTGATCGCCTGATAACCTGCCTTTTTGCTCTGATGGACAAGTCGTTGCGCATAATGGTCCAGATCCCTTGCTGGGGTACGATCGCGAAAAACGATCTCAAATCGATAGGGCACATGATCCGCACTACTGCCATAGGTCATTGCCTCATAGCGGTTGGTATAGCGTCTCTCGGGTCGCACAGACCAGTCTTGTGATGTCGACAGTGTCGTCTTAAGACTCTGTTCGGCTAGCGCCAATAATTCGCTAAAGTAATGATCTCCCACACGCTGATTGGGGTTGGCATTGGCAGCGTCAAATAAAACTCTGACTGTTGCCTCTCGACGTATACCCGCTCGATAACCAGGGCAGCTGGTATCGGACAGCATACTGGCATCTACTCTGGCGGTAGTCATTCCTGCCTCTTGTAAATAAGACAGCACACGAATACCACGCACTCGCGTATTGGTAGACATCACAGAGGTCTCATGCAACCCCCCATTACTGTCGAGGTAGGCGGCACTTCCCAGCGTTACCTCAGTACCCAGTGCAAGGTCGACAAGCGCCTGCTTTACCGCCTCTAATTTAGCCGATGCTGTTTGATTTTCCGCTACAACCTGAGGCGTAGTGAAAAGCATGAACAGCAACAGATATCTGGGCAAGCGACCGATTGACCTGACTAATACGAGGATTTGGCCCTGTATCAACATGGGTTGTTATGCGCCTTTACCATGTGCCAACGCTTCTAGGTACAGCACGCGTAGATCGTCAACAATTTCGCGGTCCAATGTAAGCGTCGTTTCATAGGTATCGTCACCTACAGGAGAGATGCTTTCCAGCTCAGCACCGTAAATCACGCCCTGAACACGCGCTTTAAAGGCATCACTCTCAACTACCATTTCGGCAACGGTAGTATTGGCATCCAAATACTGGCCATAAACCTGCTCCATCAATGATCGATAAGCATCCAACTTTGACGCACGGATCGACAGTAGACGTTGCTGGGCCGGATTATCATGAGGCTGAACACTGATCACTGCATAACCGGTAGCCATAATATTTTCTTGCTTATTAATGATATTCTCGATCATTGCATCGTTGTACTGGTCTGATGTTGTGGCACAGCCACTAACCAGTAGACTCAACAGGCTGGCAACCATAACAGTCGATATTCGGTTTAAGCCCCCACTAAATTGCTTTGTAAAAATAGTTGTCATCGCACGTCCTACCGTTTTAATAAAAGGTTTTTCGGCGACCGCCTGCACCTCAGTGAAAGAGCAATCGTCGCAAATGTGTTCCTGTCTTTACTATCGACACAAATAGTCTAGGCTTTAGATTAAATATAACGACAACTGATCATCATCAAGACCAATTCACTCCCCCAAGCAACATGTCTGGCACAGTTTTTGCTCTCTTATCTATAAAGGGCGAAATTAAGAGGATTTCGCTAAAACGAATAATTTTAACTTATTGTTTTTTATAAGGTTTTTATTAGATGGCTATTGCAACACTGTCAAACCTACGACAGGACCTGTCAAAAATCGAACTCTCTGGATTGGGTATTCCCTTTCTAGTGCTGTTGATTATTTCCATGCTTGTGCTTCCCCTGCCGGCATTTCTACTCGACTTCCTGTTTACGTTTAACATTGTTATCGGGCTGATCATTATTATGATCGCTATCAATAGCTCTAAACCCTTAGACTTCAGCTCATTTCCCGCCATTTTGTTAATGGCAACCATGCTTAGGCTCGGGCTAAATGTCGCTTCGACACGGCTGGTTTTGGTTAAAGGTCACGAGGGCCCAGATGCAGCAGGCAAGGTTATTGAAGCCTTTGGTGAGTTTGTTATTGGCGGCAACTATCTTGTCGGTTTTATTATCTTTGCCATTTTAATGATTATTAACTTTATCGTTGTCACCAAGGGTGCAGGGCGAGTGTCAGAAGTTATCGCACGCTTTACCCTCGACGCCATGCCCGGCAAACAAATGGCCATTGA
The DNA here is from genome assembly GCA_049631145.1 of Porticoccaceae bacterium. GTDB lineage: Bacteria > Pseudomonadota > Gammaproteobacteria > Pseudomonadales > Porticoccaceae > HTCC2207. The sequence goes on along the minus strand of JBNAAJ010000004.1, from coordinate 70,084 downwards.
CGCCGATTTAAATGCTGGCGTTATCGATCAGGCAACAGCCAAAGCGCGGCGTGAAGAAATTTCCCAAGAATCGGATTTTTTCGGCTCAATGGATGGTGCCTCCAAGTTTGTTCGCGGTGATGCGATCGCCGGTCTACTGATTCTTTTGATTAATATTATTGGCGGCCTGGCGATAGGGCTGTCTCAACATGATTTAAGCTTCTCTGAAGCGGGCCGAATCTATGTATTGTTGACTATCGGTGATGGCTTGGTAGCGCAGATTCCATCGCTACTTCTCTCTTTATCTACAGCCATTATCGTCACCCGCGTAACTACCTCTGAGTCAATGACCGACCAAGCCAAAACGCAACTGAACAATCCTATGGCGATGTTTGTTGCTGCTGGTATTTTGATGTTACTTGGATTAGTTCCCGGTATGCCGCATATGGTTTTTCTAACCCTAGGTGCAGCTGTCGCTGGCCTTGGGGTGATGCTATCTCAGGGTGCCAGTAAGTTGGCACAGCAAGACGATGCGGAAAGCCTGCGTCAAAGTGAGGCGGATAAAGCAAACAAAGAAGAGTTAAACTGGGATGATGTCGATCAAGTTGATCTGGTAGGCCTTGATATAGGCTACGGCCTTATTCCATTGGTCAACCCTGAGACAGGGGGCCAATTGCTACCTAGAGTTAAAGGTGTACGCAAAAAGCTGTCCGCCGAACTAGGGTTTTTAGTGCAACCAATTCGTATCCGCGATAACTTAGATTTAGCACCGGATATCTATCATATCGTTATGAACGGCGTGGTGCGTGGCAAAGGCGAGATTAAAGTCGGCCGCGAAATGGCTATTAATCCCGGCCATGTCCATGGCTCCGTTGAGGGCATACCCACAAAAGAACCCGCGTTTGGTTTAGATGCTGTGTGGATTGAGCCCTCGCAGCGCGATTATGCGCGCACATTGGGCTATACGGTTGTCGATTCCGCGACAGCAATTGCCACTCACCTCAATACCTTATTACGGGATAACGCCGCTGAACTATTAAGTCATGATGAAACACAACAACTGCTAGACAAGGTTGCTGGCCGATCACCGAAACTGGTTGAAGATCTGGTACCAGGGAAATTACCGTTAGCGACGATCACCAAGGTATTACAAAATATTCTCGACGAATCTGTTTCTGTACGCGATATGCGAACCATTATTGAGGTGCTGTCTACAGAGAGCGGCCGCACACAGGATGCAGACGAGCTCACTGCCGCGGTGCGTCCAAGACTAGGTCGCATGATTGTCCAGAGTTTGATTGATGTCAGTGACAATCTGCCTGTGATTACGCTGGACCCTTCACTGGAGCAAATGCTGCACAATATTTTGCAACAGAGCAGTAGCAATCAAGGTCTTGTTATCGAACCAAAATTAGCCGAAGGCCTATTTAAGGCGCTTGCCGATAATACACAGGAAGTTGAAAACCAAGGTCACCCAGCAGTGCTTGTGGTGTCTCCGGGTATTCGCCCCTGGCTAGCAAAAATTATTAAACACCGCTTAAGCGATCTAACCGTGCTGTCCTACAGTGAAATACCTGATGATCAGGCGGTAAAAGTAGTCGCGACTGTCGCGGTTGATAACACCAATTAATCTGAGGTAAAAAGAAATGGAACTACAGAGAGTTTTAGCCGCGGACAGCCGCAGTGCAATGGAGAAGGTCGTTCAACTCTACGGCAATGACGCATTGGTGGTGTCCAACAAGAAGGCTAAGGATCAAACCGAAATTATTGTTGCCATCGACTTTGCCAACCAGTCCGCTGAGGCACTCGATGAACTTCAGGCACCGCGACTTGAAGAGCCGAGAGCTGCGCTTGGCTCTATGCCCAGCTTCGACGATGTTATGGAATCGCAAATATTTAGAAGCACCCGTGATGATGCTGAGCAGAGCAAGTTGCCTGATGACCTGACCGCACAATTGGTCGATGAGTTTACCGAAGATACCAATATACTGTTTAAGCAAGAACTTGAGCGCCAGGCTCAAATTGAACAGCAAACCGATAATACTCGCCTAGCGGAGGATCGTGACAATCTGAAAGCACGAGAAATTGTTGACCTTGTCAAGCAAGAACTCGCCGTTATGCGCAATGAATTTAAACTGGCCCAACAACTTGATGCCTGGAGTGGCACCCACTCCGTTGCCGACGAAATGCGTCCGCTGATTGAAGCCTTTAATGAGACCGGCATGCCTATTGGATTGCGAGCTCTGGTCACAGATACCATTAATCAGAACACTGATATGGCAAACGCCTTGACCGCCATTACTGAGGTTTTAGGCAATAGCATTCGAGACGTAAATTTACTTGATGCTATGCAAGGCATCCATGTTATTGCCGGTGGCTCTGGATCTGGCAAAACATTGATGGCTGGCAGGCTAGCCAAGCAGGGAGCACTGCTTTACGGCGAGCATCAGGTGGCCATTATCAGCTTTAATGACAATCGCTTTGGTGCTTGGAATCAGTCGCAGCTGGTCGGTGCTCAGGCGGGTGTGGAAACGTTCCGCGCTAATAGTATGGAAATGCTTGAACAGCTTTTACAGGAATTGGAGGCTCGCAAACTCATTATTATCGATACACCTGGGGAAGACGTAGAGACACACAGTAGCAGTTTGTTACAACTACTGCCTGATGCACAGGCCCACCTGGTGGTTGCGGCAGATGCCTCTGAAGCCTCGGTGAAGCGTTACCTGCGCTCAGAGGGTGTTGAATGGCACTCTGTCATGTTGTCGCGGCTTGAGTCAGGTGTTTATCCATGGGCGGTTATCAACAGTTTGCTTAATAAAGATACGCCAATTTCTGTTGCGGCGGCTGAACCTAGCATTGTGGATCCAGCGACGCCAATTAGTGGCCACACACTGGCACAACATGCATTAGCCCACTTGCCTATTAGTTTTGTTTGACTCGCTAAGGGGGATCAACGAAAATGAAATTAAAATTAACACCGCTAAACGTTGGTAGCCACGCAGGGAAGCTCGTCGAAGTATTACCTGTGTTTGCTCTTCCTCTGGGTTTACTATCGGCGGATCGCGGTCTAGCTTATATGCCGGCCAACAGTATCGAGTCACGCGCTTACAAGAATACGTTTACCAGAAAATTAGTATCCAGAAGGTTGAATAATGTCCAGTAAAGCATCCACCCAAATAATTGGGATCGCCAGTGGTAAAGGTGGCGTTGGTAAAACGACCGTTTCGGTAAATCTCGCCGTGATGCTTGCTTCTATGGGCAAAAAAGTGATGCTTTTTGATGCTGACTTGGGGCTTGCTAATGCGCAACTCGCTCTAGGGTGCCGAACACCGTTTAACTTCAGTCATGTGCTATCGGGCGAGAAAACCGTAAAAGAGATTATTATTGATGGACCCATGGGCGTGAAGCTAGTCCCTGGTGCCAGCGGTATACAACATATGGCTAGTCTTAATCAGGTTGAAACTGCCGGTATTATTCAAGCGTTTTCAGATATTGAAGAGGAGCTCGATTATTTTATTGTCGATCTTGCCGCTGGCTTATCTGACACGGTAATGACTTTTTTACGCGCTTGTCAGCACCGCTTTATCGTATTAAAAAATGAGCCTTCCTCTATCGCTGATGCCTATGGCACGGTAAAAGTTATGATTCAGGATTATCAGCTCGACAATATTGCACTGATCCCCAATGGCGTGTTCTCACAGGATGAGGGGGAACGCCTCTACGGCAGCATTAACTCTGTTATTCAGAATTTTTTAGGCAATCGAGTAGACTACTTGCACTCCATCACTCAGGACGAAATGGTACTGCGAGCCATTAAAGCATCACAGCCATTGGTTTCCTTTGCACCCTCTAGTATCGCCAGTCGCGATTTTAGAGCGCTGGGCAAAGCAGTGAATAATTTAGACAAGACGGTGTCAATGAGTGGTGGTTTGCAGTTCTTTATCGAGCGGCTGGCTACACAACAAGCCACTGCCGGATAGTGAATAATTATGGTCGATCTGAAAGTTTATCAAGATATTCAGAACGCTGATACTAACAGCGATGCGCTACTAGCCCATGTAGGTTTAGTAAAGCGTGTTGCTCTGCACCTAAAAACGCGCCTGCCAAATTTTATGGAGCTGGACGAATTAATTCAGGTTGGAATGATCGGTCTTTTTGAGGCCAACAATTCTTATGATGCCTCCAAAGGTGTCGAATTTGAAGTGTTTGCCAAAAACCGTATTCGTGGCGCTATCCTCGACCAAGTAAGAAAGCTCTCCTACTTGCCTCGGTCAGCTATTGTTAATATACGCGATCACAATGAGGCGGCGGCGGCACTCACCGCAGAGCTAGGTCGCGAGCCATCGCAGGCAGAGCTTGCTGATTTTATGGGCAAAGATATTGAAAGCTTTCAAAAAGAGCGCACTCATGCCCATAGATTTCAGACTGTATCCCTCGAGTCGCAGCTCCCAGAAACCGTCGACTTGCCTTCTGGCGAAGTCAACGAGCCTGAGGCGCAGGTCGCCGAAGAACAGTTTATGGATTCATTGGTTGAGTCTATCGAGATGCTACCGGAACGAGAACGAACGGTAATTTCCCTGTATTATGTCGAAGAGATGAACCTAAAGGAGATCGGTGCTGTTCTCGATGTCAGTGAATCAAGGGTTAGCCAGATAATCTCAAGTAGTGTAAAGAAGTTACGTCGACATTTAGAGGTAAGCGAGTACTAACTAATGGTCCTTTCAATCTTTAAAAATAAAGCGGCTAAAGCCGCAATGGCCAAGGCCAAAGATGACTATATAAAAGCGGCTGAGTTAAAAGATGACTCCCGCTCAGCGCGCTCGTATAAAATGCGTATAGGCACTCGCTGTCGCGCGCATCTGGATAAGGTGTTCGTCGAGGGGGCGAAAAAAACAGCTGCTTTTCAAGATCAATGCGCGAGTGCCGCAGCTGAGGGAAAACAGCGCCCAGAACCGCCTAAAGCCAGCCCGTTTCAAACCGCAAAAACACTTAATGGCGTAGTCTATACCTATGTACCACCTGAATTTGCTGAAGAAGTCTTTTCGTTGGGATGCCGGTATCAAACCATGCAAATCGATATCTATAAGGCAATCTCATTGGTGCAAGAGGTCGCAGACAAGGTTGCCTTAGACTTAGATCTGGACCAGCCATTAACGACATTGCAGTTTTTACGAGATGAAGCAGGACAAGATAGCCCTATTGATGACGGCGCCGAGTCTGATAAAAGTTCAGATGAGCTACTAGATGACAACGACGAAAATGAATAAATATTTGCGTTGTAACCGGAGGGCAAAATAATGGTTACCATATTACTTTTAGCCGTTTTACTTGGTACTGCCGCTGCCGTGATCCTAATTATCTATTTGATAGACAGAGTTAATCGGCTAGAAAAAATAGCCAGTGCCAATGGCGAAAAATCTGATGATAAAAATTTGGACAGCAGTGCCGATAGTGGTTTTCTTGGCCTAAAAAGTAAGGCGTTATGGGATGCGATGTGTGGCAAGCCTCCCGAAGGCTTTAATAGCAACGACCTAATGGCACTAAAGCCTCGCTATGAGCATGTTCTCAAAAAACATATTGAGAGTGTTTTTGCGGAGGGCCTGGATCATGGACAGTCTGGTGACACAGCGAAAAAGCCCAAGCCCACATCAGTTATTAGCACCCTAAGGGGCTCCGTTGAATCTTGGTTGCCACCACAGCATATATCGACTATTTACAATGTGGCATTTGAATCCGCTTCTGCTAGCGAAGAAGATTTGCCAAGATTAAGGGCTTCTTTGGATGAAAGCACCGAAATGCTGTTCTCGCGAACTGACCTCAGTCTCAAGCAACCATATTCGTCACTGTTATTACCTTCGGCTGAAGACAGCACTGACGAACTGTTGTTAGAAGAAGACCCAATGGCAGACGAGGAGACTTTACTCTAAAAGCTCTACCTAGCGCTAACAAAAGGATAGACTACGATTGAATTATCTATCTCTTCTTCAAGCTCTTCTTCCACTGGTTGACGCGACTCTTCCAATTCAACTTGGCGGCGTAAAAGATCCAAGTATTTGTCTCGCTCCAGTGTAATTAACGCTTCTACGTCTGCATTGAGCTTTGACACGTTACTTACTTGACCTTCGAAAGATTTAAGTTGAGAGCCGAGAGCAACGACTGAGCTCGATACCTTACTTAACTGCGTCCCCTGAGCTTCAAGGGCAGATTTCAAACTCTTAACTTGTCCCGCCAAAATATTGGTTTGTGCGCTTACTTTCTTCGCTGCCGCATCAGGCACTTCCGTATTGAGGTTTTTAGTCGCAGCCTCTGCGTTGCTCACTGCTTGCGCTAGCAGTGTTTGATTATCAGCAAACTGTGCCTGCTTGATAGCCAATTGATTGATCGAATAGTTCATTTTTTCGAAATTTTCTAGCGCAGAATTCATCTGCACTACCCGCTTGCTGATCGCAAGCATCATGCCATCGACCTGGGCTACACGATCGGATAGCTGAAAGGACATAAATACAAATAAACCGATCGCCACCAACAGCGCAGATACTGAGCCTAGAAGAACGCGTCCAGATAGGACGGCACTCTTGGCACTGGCATTGACCAATTCATTAACGCGCTTTTGCAGATGATCAAGACCATTTTCTAGCGCCGAGGAAGCCCGACGGCTGACGTCGGCAGCGCTATTTGTTGCGTCCGCAGTATCCAAAACACCGGGAACCAATACCTCTAGGCGCCCAGAAATATCCTTGGCATTTTTTAGCACATGAGAAAAACGCTCTAGATCTGCTGCTGATAAGGCCTCGTCAGTACTTTCATCTGCAGTCTCTTGTTGCTGTGCTTCAGTAGTTTCTACAGCGGCCGCTTCGGCATTATCATCTACCGCTGTCTCGTCGACTTGATTTTCTTGATCTTCTTGATTACTCATAGCTCTTCCGGATTATCAACCTCAGCGGACTGAGATGGAGAAATTGTTGTTAACTGTTCAGAAATATCGGCAGTCATGCTTCTTACTTTAGCAATTCGTTGCTCAAATAATTCAGCAAACTGCTGATTTTCACTAGCGCCATCTGCATCTTCATCAACGCTCAGCCCAAGATCAGCCAATGCAGCGGTGAGCTCTGGATTTACATAATCAGATTCCAGAGCGTCGGCAACCGAATCACTTGTGTCGGCTTGTGGCTTTTCCTCAATGTGCGTTTGCATTGGCTGCGGGGGAATATGACTCTGCCCCTCAACGGTCACGCTGGTACTTTCGCCTTCCGTTGGAAATAGCTCGTCGTCATCTGAACTGATCACATCGCACCTTTGTTGCCAAACTGGTCAGTTGTTATCCACAGCAGCCTCTAACTGAAGCGCACCTCTAATCCAATAATCGGCAGGTCTACCGTAGCCTTTAGCGAAAACTTCGGCTCTTTCACGAGAGGCAAAAGGCCCTGATATAACCGCATAGGCTACCGAGACCGGCGTTTTTATAGGCACAATAATAGCTGACCGTAATCCAGAATAACGCTGTATGTAGAAGCTCGCTTGGGCTTTCTCAGACAGCACAATATGCTGAACAAAGAAATCGCTCGGGCGCGCTTTTTCAATAACGGCGATAGCCTTTTGCTCTGCTGTTAATGGTCTTGCTTCAACTACTGTCACGGGCGGTGGTTGAATAATTGGCTCGGGCGCTATGGTTACAGCAGCTACCTCTGCTTGTTGCTGCTCCTGTCGTAGGGCCTCAATTAGCGCGGCGGTTTCCTCAATTTGTGTAAGCTCATCGGGCGCGGCGGGTTGTGGCTCCTGGATATTAACCGGCGCACTTTCTTCAGGCGCTTTTTTAACAATAATGGCTTTGACCTCATCAGCACCTTGAGGATCGAGACTGGATACCACCGCCCAAGTAATCCCCAAACTCAATACAAAAGCGGCAATCAATGACCAGTTAAACCCTTTACCTGCGGTCGAATCCTGCTCTTCTTCCTCCTCCTCGTCTGCGAGATCATCAATAAACTCCATGGACTGTGCTGGAAAAGGATTGGTTGCGGAATAGTCGCCACCCAAGTAATCGTTTTCATCATCATGGTCTAAAGGTGGCGCGTAGTCTTCAGTATCTTCCTCAGCATAACCGCCGCGAATAGCTGCGCCCAGACCAGTATGCATTAGTAGCGTTTCTGTCTCTCGCTCAAAGCCATGCTCAACCGCTGCTTTCATTAACTGACTAGCTTCATCAAGTGTCGGTGTTTCAACCACCCAGCGATAAAGTTTGCGGCCAAATAATGTCAGTGGCTTCTCGTAGTTAGGCCAGCCAGTTTTATCAAGAAAGAGTACCAATCGGACATTAACACCGGGAAAATCCGCTAGCAATCTTACCAATAGTGCCCACTGCTCTTCGTTTACTGATTTAGCATCATTGACTACTAACAATTTAACCGGCGCGGCGGGATCTGCAGGCTGTCGCGCTTGCTCCATAGTCATGGTCGCCAACATTTCGTTAAAGCGTTTAAGTAGGCTGTCCGTATTGGTCGGTAGAAACACCTCTACCTGAAAAATATTCAGATCTCGTAGGCGCGCTACTAACATTCGGCAATAATGATCGAGAACGGTCTCATTGGTACCGATTACAGCTAAACCTAAATCATCATCGACCAGAGCATTTAGTGCGAGTTGAAAGCGTTGTTTGTCTTTTGAACGATAGAAAATATCGCCACCATCAAACCAGTCTTGAAACTCAAAGGTTGGTTCTCTGTGATTATCTCTCATGCTTTTTTACTCCCTAATCAACAATCGACTAGTCGCTCAAAGTACCATCTGGATTGTACCTCATACCTGCGGGCACTTCGGGTTGTGGTTTTTCTGCTGGGCCACCCCCCCTGCCAACACTATTGAGGCTGAATACATAGGCGATAACTTGAGCCACAGCATAGTATAACGATTCGGGTACAGTTTGATTTATATCTGTAGTGAAATAAAGTGCCCGCGCTAAGGTTGGTGATAGAAAAAGTGGTACCCCAGACTCGGCAGCCCTTTCTCTAATGCCTTGCGCCAAAAAATCGACCCCTTTGGCAACCACTAATGGTGCGCCATCGCTAGAGGGATCATAACTTAGAGCAACAGCAAAATGTTCTGGGTTTACAATAATAACGTCTGCATCTGCCACCGCTTCCATCATTTGACCCATGGCCATTTCACGCTGTTTACGTCTAATTTGTGCTTTTACCTCGGGTCGACCTTCGGTATCTTTGAATTCGTCTTTGACCTCTTGCTTAGTCATCTTCATTTTTTTGTTAAATTCGAAGATTTGATAGGGCACATCGATCGCGGCAGCAATCAACAACGTCAATGTCACAAGCACCGTACCACCGGCGATAATCTTACCAGCCTCGCCCATTGCTGATCCGGCATCCATAAAACCTAGATTTATAAAGCTATCGAAGTTCTGGCTGACCACCAAAAACAGCACACCGCCCACCAGAGAAAATTTTGTCAGCGCCTTGATTAAATCCACTAGCGCCTTCATACCAAACATGCGTTTAAAGCCCGCCAACGGATTTATTTTGCTGGCCTTCGGAGCCAAGGCTTTGACTGAGAAGATATAGCCGCCCAATGCCCCCGCCGCGCCTAAGGCTATAACAACGGCTAAAGCAAAAATGGGCAACACGACGATCATGCTATCTAATGCTTGAACCCCAAATGTCGCCGGCAATAGGTTATCGGAAAAAATGGCTTTGCGATCAAAGACAAAACCAGAGACAAACACCTCGCTGAGCTCAATAATGATATAGCCGCCAAATAAATACATAAAACAGGCAATGCCAATCATCATGGCCGCAACGCTGAGCTCTTGCGATCGCGCTACCTGACCGTCTTCCCTCGCCTTTTCCAAACGCTTGGCGGTGGGTTCCTCGGTGCGTTCTTGACTGGTATCCTGATCTGCCATTAACTCAGCCCCAATGCCTGACTAAGGGTCTCGAAACCTTGACGCCAAAGCCATTGAATACGAAAGCCAATACTATTCATGGACATAGCGAGAAGAATAATGCCGGCAAGAATCATCGCGGGAAAACCCACTGCAAAAATATTTAGTGCCGGTGCTGCCCTAGTGATGACCCCAAGACCTAAATTTATAAATAACAGAGAGACCAATATTGGCATGGCCAGTAATACTGCACCGAGAAATATCATAGCACTCCACTGCACCACCAGTTGCAACAGCTCCTGGGTACCGATCATGTCTCCGATAGGCAGTAACTTAAAACTTTCCAACAACATAGTGATCACAAGAACATGACCGCCAAGACCAAGAAAAAGCAACGTTGAACAGACAATAAGAAATTGAGAGATTACCGGTACATTACCCATATTGGGGTCGACCATATTAGCCATACCCAGCCCCATCGATGCAGATATTGCCTGGCCACCGACGACTAAAGAGGCGTTAACCACCTGTAATATTAGCCCCATCAGCACCCCAATAAACACCTGATTTAAGATTTCCTTAAGGCCAACAGCAGAAAAAGGATCCAGCGCCGGCCAACTCGTTAATGGGTAGATCATCCATGTTAGCAATAGGGCCAACAGCACACGTATACGTACAGTGACTGAGCGAATAGAAAAGAAGGGAGCTGCCAGCAAAAAAGCGGATATACGTATCATTGGCCAGAGCAGCATATAAAACCGCTCGACGACTTCTGCGACCAGCAGATCCATCAAATAAACAGCGTAGGAATACGCTCAAAAATGCGCTGGAAGAAATCGACCATTACGGCAATCTGCCAGCCGCCAAATATAACTAAGGCCAATACCATAATCGCAAGCTTGGGTATAAAACTGAGGGTCATTTCTTGTATTGAGGTCGCCGCCTGCAAAATACCGACAAGCAGACCAATCGCTAGAGCCACACCTAAAAGCGGTGCCGCTACTTTGACTGCTATCCATAGCGACTCGCGCCCGAGATCAATTACCTGTGCTGCATCCATAATTCTCTCCTAGGTCACCGCAAAACTTGAGGCTAAAGAGCCCATAATCAACGTCCAACCATCAACCAGAACAAATAACATTAATTTAAACGGCATCGATATCATCATTGGTGACAGCATCATCATGCCCATCGACATCAAAACACTGGCCACCACTAGATCAATCACCACAAACGGTATATAGATTAAGAAACCAATTGCAAATGCACTTTTCAATTCTGACGTAATAAATGCGGGCACTAAGGTTGCAAAAGGCACATCGGCCGGCTCTTCAATATCTTCATTGCCGGCTATTTCGGCAAACATAGCGATATCCGTTTCCCGAGTTTGATTCAGCATAAAATTCCTCACTGGAATTTGCGCTTCAGCCAGTGCCTCCTCGAAACCAATTTTTTCTTCAAAATAGGGGGTAATGGCATCATCGTAAACACTGCTCAGCACCGGCGACATAATAAAGATGGTGAGGAATAGGGCTAATCCGAGGAGCACCTGATTTGGTGGTGTCTGCGCGGTGCCCAGTGCCTGCCGCAACAGGGACAAGACAATAATGATGCGAACAAAGGACGTCATCATCAATAGTAAACTTGGCAACAGCGTGAGCACTGTCATCAGCGCAATAAGCTGCAATGTTAGGCTGTACTGCGTGCCCCCAGCGTCATTTTCGACCATATTGACAATGGGTAGGCCAGCTTGCGCAAAAGCTTGGCTATTGACAGCAAAGAGCAGAAAACCCAGCACGAGGCTTTTAATGGCGGGGCACTGCTTGCTAATTATCCAACGAGCCAAAATTTAATCCTTTTGTCTCTTCACCGTTTGCGATAAAAGTTGTTTAAAGTTTTTGTCTTTTTGTTCAGTTGGAGCATTCGTTGCCAGCTTGTCATCTGCAAGCGCTTCATGCGCTTCCCAACCACCTAGCCTAGTTATGCCCTGTGGGGTTAAACCTAACAGAATTTGTTCAGTATTGACACTGACAAGAAGGAGTTTCTGCCTGGCACCCAGATTTTTGACCTCGAGAATCTTAAGGCGTTTACCCTCATCGCCCCCTATACCGAGGTTCAATTTTTTCAGCGCGAATAATGTGGCGACCAGTAATCCTATTACCAGTAAAAAGGAGGCTATCATCGATAGCCATTCAGCCCAACCATATTCAGCTGCCATTTTGTTTCCAGCTTAAAGGTTTTTAACACGATCCGCTGTTGGTACTACACTGGTTAGTCGAACACCATAACGCTCATTAACCAAAACAACTTCGCCCTGTGCCACAAGGGTATTATTCACTAAAAGGTCCAAAGGTTCACCTGCTAGACGATCGAGTTCAACAACACTGCCTTGAGTAAGTCGCATTAAATCACGAATTTTAAGTGATGCGCGACCCACTTCAACGGAAATGGTCACGGGTATATTCTGAAGAACCTCTGAATTAATCTTATTCTTCTCCGCATCCTCCGCTGACACCTCGGGCTGATCAACGACTGCTTCTGCTTCTGATTCTGTCATACTTTGTTACTCACTATTTTAATAATACTGTCTTTGGTTACTTTATCGGCGCTAATGATTTAACAATTTGCGCGGCCATATTAGAGCCATTGCTACCGATATCGGCATCAAACACCGGCACATCATTGATATGGATGCGGGCATAATCAGCTTTATTTAGGTAAATGATGTCGTCTTCCCGCAGTTCTTCAAACTGCTTTAGCGTGGTTTCAATATCTGCCAACGTCACCTTAAGTTCGAGTTCTGCGTCCAGCGCTGCCGACTGCAGTTCTGTGCTCCAAGCTTTGTCTGAGGCATCATTTCCATCGCCGGTTTGAACTCGACTGCGCAATAAATCGCGAATGGGTTTAAGCGAACTATAGGGATAAACAAGGTCAATATTGCCTGATGCTTGCTCACCCAAATCTGAAGAAAAACGACTGACTACCACCAGGTCATTCTCATCAGCGATTTGCGCAAACTGAGGATTAATTTCAGATCCAACATGTTCGCATTGCAGCGGTAGGATCGGCGCCCAAGCCTCCTGCAAAGAACCAAAAAAGACATCCATCATAATTTTGATAATGCTGGACTCAGTAGGTGTAAACAGTCGACCTGGCGGCAAGCTATCGATACCGCGACCAAACCCACCAAAAAAGTTATCCAGCGAGGCAAAAATGACTGATGGCTCAATCACCACCATAGAGTAACCGCGCAAGGGATTTAAACGAATCGTATTAACCGCCAGTGGTGGCGATAAATCTTTTAAATAATCGCCAAATTTCATAATCTCAACATTGGCCATATTGACCTTTGGCGTGGTGCGCAAAACTTCTAACAGCCCTAGACGGAACTGCCGGACAAAACGCTCATTGATCATATCGACAGCGCCAACATTGACACCCAATGAAGAGTCCTCATTGGTTAGATCGTGTTTTACTGCACGCGCACCTGTATTGACGCCGGTATCCGATTCAATTGAACCGTCCTCAATACCAGCCGCCAGTGCATCTAACTCTTCTTGCGATAATAAATTGTTTGTCTCAGCCATCGGGCCCTCACAAATATCGGTGTTAACATTTGCCTCTATGGCAAATTACTGAACTACAAACTCGGTTAAGTACACTTCTTCAATACCACCAAAGTCCTCGAGCTCTTCGAGCTTAGCGTTCATCACTAATTTCAATTCATCGGCGAGATTAAACCTAAAGTCTGGATCGGCAATATCTTCCTCTGTTTGTTGCGACATGACGATCAACATAACATTGCGCAGTGGAAATTCATGCTTCTCAACGTTGTCCACGACCCGATCATCATAATGGGTCATAATAGCCACGGACGCCTGCATTACTTTTCGCGAATTGCTGACATTAGTGGTCAACTCTTTTTCCAGCTGATAGTAAGACTGCTGAAATTTGGTCAGTTCTGGGCTGTCTAACTGCACTTTATTCGGGCCGGCGGCTGCTTCTGCTTCTGCCGCCGCTTCTGCCGCTGCCGCCGCTTCGAGAGCCGCTACAGCTGCTTCTGCATCGTCATCTTTATCAGCATCAAAAAAGCCACTGGCGAACAATGTTGCACCAATAGTGATAGCAACAATTAATAAAACGCCAAAAACAATAAGAAGAATCTTAAGGATGGGACTGCCTGCTTTCTCTTCTTCTTCTAAAATTTCTTCACTCATGGTTTATTCCTCTCATTCTTAACTCTTCTTATATCGTAAGTGCCTGCTATACAAGCACATCCAATCCATTATCAGATATCTCTCTTGTCACTTTCAGGGCCTCAGGCTCCTCATCTACCGATGTCCCAGACTCACTTTGGAGTTGTTGCTGGGCTGTCGATTTTCCGTCAGATTTGCCCTGATTGGCCATCTCTAACCCTATATAAGCAGTTTCCATGCCATGTTCTTCCAGCGCGCTGCGTAATCTTGGCATACTCTCAGCCAACAGCTCTCTTGTAGCGCTATTAGCAGTATGGAAATTGGCCTCTAATTCACCATTTTTCATTTCCAATTGTATCTCAATTCTACCCAACGATTTAGGGTGAAGGTCCATTTCAACTCGCCAAGCGCCCCTGGTTATCTGTGCGGAAAGGCGCTGACCCAGAGCTTCGGTGAGTCGTCGAGACATCTCCAAAGCCTCGTCTTGCTTACGCATCGCTTGCTGCATCGCATCCTCAGGCAAGCTCTCTGGCAGTGGTTTATTCAACATCTCGGCGGAACTGTGCTGTGCCGCCAGAAAAGCTGATTCACCAAATGTCACCGGAGCCGCTGATGCTGACGGCATGGTTAGATTAATAGCATCTAACTTTACCGCAGGGCTTATGTGTGCTGTTTTATCTTGTCCCTGCCACCGTGCCACTATATTTTTTAACTGCGACGCCTTAAACAGCAGTTTGCCCGCCAAATCTGCCATCGGTGCGGCCGCTGATGCATTGGCCTTGGCACTTGATTCTATCGCTGTGGTCGGTGCTGCCTCCTTACTCAAACCCTGTTGGCTGGCTTGTTTTAATGCTTCGACCAATTGCTTAGCGCTGAGCGCAATGGCAGATGCTTCACTAGCAGACTGCTGTATTACCGTTGTGCCTTTGGCGTCAGCCACAATAGTTTTTAATCCTTGGCTAGCCATTTGTTGCTGCTGTGCAAGCAATTCAAAAGGCGACTTTAGTTCAACCGAGCCGGCACCATTGGCTATCCAAGCTGCCAGTAAATCATCACCCTGCGGTTGATGACTATTGGCTTGCCCTGCAATATAGTCGTCGGACACCTTGATTTCACCGTCGCTAAACGGCAAACCGTTAGGCTGCAAGGTCAATGCTAGATCCATCACCTGCCCTTTGGCTGTCGCTGTGGCAGACATTTTTGCGTCTAGCTCTAAGCTGGCTTGACCTGCACCCTCTGCCGGAGTCGCTGCCCCTAGCAACCGCTCCAGTGCGATTGGATCGATCCCCTGCGATTCAGCAAACGCAGAAATTCCCTCCAATGATGGCTTTTCACCGCCAACCATCAGCGTTAAGCCACTTTTTAACTGATGACTTTGCAGTCCTGAGTGGTCAAGCTTATCTGTGACCGCTTTATGGCCACTTTGCGGCAATGACTTGCCGCTTTTGGCATCCTGCCGCTCGGCGATGCGATTAGCAAGAAGCACTGAGAACTCACTTTTCTGCGGCCTGTCGCCAGCCTCAGATGTCGCTGCAGCCTCGGTGCCAACTGCATCTTGGGTTTTTGAAACCGTACTTAATATCAGATTACTGATTTCAGCCATTACTTTATATCCAGTCATTTCGCGTTGATACTGGAAATATTGCAAGACACGTGCCAAACCCCTGTTATGGTCTATCCATTTGCTGCCTCAGGTTGTATTGAATAATGCTTTGAGCCTCGCGCGCTCGGTTGTCCATCTGTTCCGCGGCGCGATCCTGTTGTTGCTGCGCACGCTCAGCTAATTTTTCTAACTTAAGGCGCTCGCGATCAGCGAGCAATAATATCTGTCGCGCCTCTGCGCAATCAGACTCCAGCGCCGTTATCTCTTTCATGGCTTGATTTTTTATCTCTTGAAGCTGACCTATAAAATGACGGTAGTTGCCAACTTCACTGGTACTGTGGGTGCGGCGTTGCAACTGGCTTAGCTGCGCTGCATATTCTGCTAATAATGCCTCAAGCTTTTCATCCCTCGCCAGGGCCTGCTCTTTGCGCTGATGAACTTCAGCTAGAGACAGTTGCGCCTGTCGAACTTCTTTTTGCGCCTTGGCCGCTAGGACCTGCCAAACCGGTTTGCTATCAGATGCTGTAGTCATTCTTTTGCACCCCCTTTAGCTACTTGCTTGGCCGGTTAGTTGCTGCAACATCTTGTGGCTATCCTGGATGCTGACACTATCATCACTGGACTGTTGTAATAATGCCTCCATTCCAGACCGCAGTCTGATCGCTTCATCAAGATCAGCATTGGTCCCTGCTTCATAAGCGCCTACTTGTATAAGGTCCTGATTTTGTTGATACAGCGTCCACAAACGTCTGAAACGATTAGCTGCATTCAGCAGCGCTGGAGACACTAGATTTGTCATCACGCGGGAAATCGAACCGGCCAAATCAATGGCTGGATAATGAGCTGCATCAGCTAACTGGCGTGATAACATCACCTGCCCATCCAGAGACGCTCGGGCTATATCGACAATAGGATCCGAGCGATCATCGCCTTCGGCCAACACCGTATACACGGCAGTAATAGAACCATGGCCATTGCGGCCTACACCCGCCCGTTCGATTAATCTGGGCAGTAATGCAAATACTGACGGGGGATAACCCTTGGCGGTAGGCGGCTCTCCAATAGCTAAGCCAATCTCACGCTGAGCATGCGCCACACGAGTTAAACTGTCACATAGCATCAGCACATTTTGTCCGCGATCTCTAAAGTACTCAGCAATTAAGTGGGTCAGGTTGGTGGCTTTTAAGCGCAATACCGGAGAAATATTTGCCGGTGCTGCAACCACAACAGATTTAGCTAGCCCTTCTTTACCCAAGGTCTGATGGATAAATTCTTGGACTTCTCTCCCTCGCTCACCAATTAGACCAATAACCACGACATCTGCCTCGGTATTGCGCGTCAGCATGCCAAGCAGTACAGACTTGCCCACACCCGAACCCGCGACCAAACCAATTCGTTGTCCTCGCCCTATTGTTAAGCAGGTATTTAACGCTTTTATCCCCGTGTCTAAGGTTTGATTAATGGGCCCTCGCTCCATGGGATTAATGGTCAGCCCTTCAAGCCCTAATTGATCGCTATAGTCTATGGGCCCTTTACCATCTATCGGCTGACCCTGCCCATCGACAACACGGCCTAACATGGCCCGCCCCAAGCAAGCTTTTGAATGATTAGATCGCACCCACACTCGAGCGCCGGGGCCAACTCCCCCTGGTTCCGAAAATGGCATAAGGTAGAGTAGATCGTCTTGAAAACCGACAACTTCGGCATCAATAAAGGTGCCCAAGTCGAGGTTCTCTACCTGACAATGGGCGCCAAGCGGCGCAATAATGCCTTTGGCCTCCAGAGTTAAGCCAACCACACGCACGAGCTTACCACTGGTTGATACCTCAGGAGCCCGCACCTCGGCAACCAGCTGGTCTACCTCTGTCGCGAAGTCAAACATTGGCGTCTGTATCCTCTGGTGGCTCGATATTTGGAGAGGCTATATCACTGTCTTCTGTGGTCTCTGTTGGCGTTATGGGTTCCTCATCGGTAATAAATTGCTGCTGAGACGACGAGCCATCGACGCTTTCATCTATGGTGGGATTGAGCTCGGCTGACTGCTGTTCTGTGCTGGACGAGTCTTCAACGACTACCGCACCTTCAAGCACTTTTTCTTGTACTGGATTGGCAAAATTGCTGTCAACAGTACTGCTCTGACGATTACTATCGTAAGAGTAGCCAAGGACTGACTCAGATAATGCCGCAAGTCGGTGCTCTAACAAGTCCTCTATGGCACTGTCGTCAACACTGACTTTGACGCTGCCCTGCATTAGTTCAGGATCATCACGCAAATCAATACCCTCAAGCTCACCACCCAGTTGTTGATTAAATTTTTCTACATCCAGCGGGTGCAGACGCACAACAATAGGGCCCTCTCCTTGCTGTTCTAAATCTTTTAATGCGTCTTTGGTTAATCGCTCTATGGCAGTACCAGAGAGTGACAGTTCACCGCGCACAAGCTGCTCTGCTAAGTGCAAGGCGAGCTTTTTAAGCGGCGTGTAAAATTCGGTCATATCAGACTGGGCAGCGCGCAGCATTTGCGTCAACTCTATAAAGCTATCTTTTGCCTGTTGCCATTCCGCCTGCGCTTGCTCTTGACCCACAAGGTGACCTTCCGCATAAGCTTCGCGCTTTGCCGCCTCAAGTTGTTGCTCATCGAAACTGGGCTCTGGCTCTGCAGGCTCTTCGATTTCGGGTTCGGCAATTTCAACCGCTTCAGTCAGCTCCTCTGCCTCAACCTCTTCAGTCACATCCAATGACTCGGTTTCTCGAGCACCTTCCGGCAGCTCATTGAGCTTGGTTGGCTGCCACTGAACAAAGCCCTCATCAACGGGCTTGTTCTCAGGCGTGCGCCATGAGGCACTGGCAAAGGCTTTGGCTTTTTTGCCCGCTTTCAGCAGATCATTGAGACGCCAACTGACCGATGGATTAGTATCAGACAAAATCATCCCCTCGGCCTGCTAACACCAGATCACCAGAGTCAGAGAGTTTTCGGGCAATACGCATAATGGCCTTTTGAGCATCTTCAACGTCGGTGATACGAATAGGCCCTTTGGCTTCCATATCATCCAAGAACATAATTTTGGCGCGCTGTGACATATTATCGAGGAACTTGTCCTTAACAATTTCATCGGCACCTTTCAATGCTGTCATCAACATTTCAGGTTCAACACTGCGCATCAATACTTGCACACTGCGGTTATCTACACCGGATAAATTATCAAAAGTAAACATGCTATCTTGAATACGCATGGCCAAGTTTTCATCAAGGTCTGACACGCCGGTCATAATGGCGGTCTCCAGATCAACCTTGGTGAAGTTCATTATCTTAGCTGCTGTTTTTATCCCACCAAAGCTCGACGACTTAGCAGAGGAGCTAGATGAGAATTGCTGTTTCATGATGCCTTCCAGCTCCTCCATCGCTGAGGGCTGCACAGTTTCCAAGCTAGCAACACGCTGCATAATTTCTGCGCGGTTTTCTTTTGGTAAAAAGTTAAGCACATCTGCAGCAATATCATATTCCAATACTGAGAGGATAATGGCGACTACCTGTGGATGTTCCTCGCGAATCATCTCACCAATTGAGCGGGCATCCATCCAGCGCAATATTTCTAGCCCCTTACTTGAAGAACCTGGCATTATCCGACCTAATACAGTGGCCGCTTTATCTTCACCCAAAGCGCGTTTTAGAACGTTCTCAACATAATCAGTGGTACCCAATCCCAAGTTGGTCTGATTTTTAATGGTGGCAACAAACTGGTCCAACACTAAATTGACAGCTTCCTGAGAAAGATCGGCAACACCGACCATCGCTCCACCCAACGCTTGAACTTCGCGAGGATTGAGATAGCGGATAATATCTGCGGCCTGCTGCTCACCAAGTAATAACATAATCACGGCGGCACGCTCGGTCGTTGTCATTGCATCCAATTCAGCCTGAAGTTCTTCCGATATAGGAATATCTTCTTTGAAATCGGTAATGTCCTGCGCGTTAGCTTCTGGCATTTTAAATTCTCCTCACGCGGCCTAAATAGCCTTGATCATTTTCTTCAGTACGTTGGCAACTCGGCCAGAGTCCTCGGCCACCAGCAGGCGAACCAGAGCGACTTTGTCGTCATAAGTATTGGCAGTATCCAGCATATCTGCGGATATTGTCGACTTCTTAGGTTTAAGTTTGGCTTTAATATCTTCAAGAGATTCGCCATCACCGAGCTCAATCATTTCTAATTCTGCCTGTGTTAACTCACCGTCTTTGATTACCGCGCCCTCGGCGTCTTCAACCACATCGACAGCCGGTAGATAAGACTTAATCACTGGTCTTATAACAATGAATAGCAGCGCAATAAAGGTTAATGCTGCACCAAGGCTTTTCACGGTACTCATGACTTGAGCACTTTCGTACCAAGGCATTTGATTTTCAATAATGCTTGGCTCTTCAAATTTCGCCGAGACGATAGTCACCACATCACCACGCTCAGCATTAAAACCAACAACGCCTTTGACCAAATTAGTGAAGCGCTCTATCTCAAGCTCGGAGTAGCCAGCCGCTACGGCTGTGCCACCAAGTTCTTGTCCTTCTTCGTCTGTTTCACCACTAACCGGTTTTGCCGCAGGTTCATTAATTACCACGGCAACAGATATACGGTCGAGTTGACCGCCCTGGCGTTTTACATGGCGAACAGCGCGGTCCATCTCGTAATTACGCGTCGTGGTGCTGCTTAATGTACTGAGGGAATCATCGCCGCCTTCAGCGCCTGCGACTAATTGACCATCAATTTCAGTAACTGGGTCCGCAGGTGCTACATTAGTCGTCGCACCAGGAATACCACGAGCATCTCTCATAGAACCCTTTTCTATGGCCAATGTCTCTGAACGCGCCCGAGGGCCGTTGTCATTGCCATCATATTCTTCGTAGGTAGACTCAATCTCGGTAAAATCTATCTGCACATCGACCTCGGCTCGCACATTGCCCTCTCCAACGACAGGTGTCAGCAGGGTATCAATACGATTGCGATACGTTTCCTCCATGCGCTGTTTATGCTCCATTTGCACTGCGTTTAGCTGCATAGATTCAAAGGTATTAGCATCTGTTAATAGCTTGCCTCGATGATCAACAATAACGACATCCTCAGCCGCTAAATAAGGGGTGCTGGACGCTACCATATGAACGATTGCCTGAACCTGTGACGCCGAGACAACACGACCGGGATAGGGCGATACCACGACTGAGGCCTTAGCCTGTGTACGGTTGCGCACAAACACACTCTGTTTTGGTGACGCCAAATGAACACGTGCCGCTTTAATGGTACTAATCTGAATAATGCTTCGCGCCAACTCTTGCTCAATGGCGGCTACATAGCGCACCTGCTCCATAAACTGACTGGTTGTCATCGATGCATCAGTGCTGAGGCTGTCAATACCTTCTGTCGCGCCGCTCTGAGGTAATCCTCTGGAGGCCAAAAAGATTCGTGCTTCATGGTAGCGGGCATCGGGAACTTTCAATTCACCGGTGCCAGTATCAATTCTAGCGCCGTAATCTGCTCCAGAAAGAGCCTCATAGGCGGCCTGACGGTCAGCCTCAGAAAGCCCAGGGTAAACCGTGCGGTAAACTGGCTCCTGCACCCAAGAGTACGCCATTAAAAATATGGCCACGGTAAGCAAAGCAATAATGGCTGGCATTGATCTGCGAACCGCCGGTTGCTCAAGTACTTCCCGCACACTGGGTAGGGAGGATGGACTAATAGCATTAGTAGCAGCTGCCACTTCCTGTCCAGCAGAAGCTGGCGTCGGTGCAGGAGCCGGAGGAGGCGTTGCCCCTTCTTGAGTCAATGCTATATCGGTTGGATTTGCGACTGTAGTTGCCATATCAATATTCTCTTTTCAATTCTTACACTGGCATGTTCATAATTTCTTCGTAGGCCTTAAGTACTTTATTTCTAATCTGAAGCGTTGCTTCAAAGGCTAACGATGACTTTTGCATACTCATCACCACATCGGTTAGAGGGATATCTTCTCCGCGCTCATAGGCGGTACGTATTGCTTTTGTGGCTTGCTGCGTAGCATTTACTTCTTGCAACGCACCTTTAATGCTGTCGGCAAAACCCGTCACGCCTGTGGGCTTTAGCTCTGGGACAACTGTGGACGCTGGCGCAATATTGACACCCTGCTCGACCTGCGCCTGATACTGACGAATCTGTCCTAGTACCGCCTCGATATTGCCCATGTTAGTTGGATTGACCATAATTTATTCCTCCACTATTACCGCGCGTAAGCTCTGGTTACAGAAACACCCTGTTCACGGAGCTTTTGTAACTTGTGCCGAAGTGTTCTTGGGCTAATGCCAAGTTTTTCAGCCGCCTGATCACGACTGCGTGAAGCGCGTAATGCCGCCATAATGGTCTGGCATTCACTATTCTTGACTGCTTGATTCAACCCTGTTGCATTGGGTGTCATTGCATCGCCAAAGTTATCTCCGTAGTGGCGCTGTTGTGAGGCGCCCGCATGGTCAAATGCAGCGTTATCATCAACAAAATAAGGCGCAACCTTGTAGGGTGCATGCTGCTCTTCCGCCGCGGGTATATCATCGAAAATAAGGTGCTGGGTATCAATGGGGTTTTGGTTCGCCAAAACCATGGCACGCAAAATCACATTTTGTAGCTCTCGAACATTTCCCGGCCAGGGATAGCTCGATAACATTTCCTGCGCTTGATTGGTTATTCGCACTGGCTGACCATCTTTAGACTGTTGCGCGGCAAACTGCTCTACCAATGGCAAAATATCTAATGGTCGCTCGCGCAGTGGCGGCAGAGATAGCTTAAAGGCACTCAGGCGGAAATAGAGGTCTTCTCGGAACGTGCGCTGTGCTATGGCATGTTTAAGGTTGCGGTTGGTTGCCGCAATCACCCTTATATCTAACTCTATTGCTTTTTGGCCACCCAGCCGGACCACTGAGCGCTCCTGCAGTATTCGCAGCAGCTTAGCCTGTAAATGAAAAGACATTTCACCAATCTCGTCCAAAAAGATGGTGCCTCCCTGTGCTTGCTCAAATAGGCCTGGCTGAACTTTGGTCGCACCCGTAAACGACCCTTTTTCATGGCCAAACAGCATATCTTCAATAAGGTTTTCTGGCATAGCAGCACAGTTAAACGCAATAAAAGGACCCTCATATCGGGGAGATGCATCATGCAGTATGCGGGCCAAAACTTCTTTGCCTACTCCTGTGGGTCCAGTGAGTAGAACGGTGACGTCAACCTGCGCAACACGTTCGGCCAAGGCCAATAGGTTGCGGCTGACGGGGTCGGCAAATACATATGAATGCGTCTGTTTGTCGACCGAAATATCGATTGCACTGAGGGACTCTATCCATTCCTCTACTAAAAACTGATCGGCGGGAACAACGTTAAGAGCGCCTTCGCTCATAGCCTGGATACCCAACTCAAAATTATCTCGCTGTACTCGAGCAATGATCGGCGCCGTTGCATTGACGCGGGTCTGTACCAACTGAACCTGCTTTAACAGTTCGGTGTTTTCACTGAGGTTAACCACAACTGCCTGCGCGGCAATAAAGGCATCTTCGGCCTGTTCCACTGACGCCATACATTGAATTGCGATACCCTGCTCAACAAATGAAGCCGCCTGGTCATCGGTTAATGTTGCCTGCTGGTCTATCCACAGTACTGAGATGTTATTTAATTTTGCCACTTTGTACCCTTTTAGCTTTATTGCCACTTTGTGTCTGTTGAATCAGTAGTAGCAAATTGCATGCCAAAACAATAAAGTGATTAAAATCAATAAGTTAAATAAATAGCGGCAAAAAAGTGTCGGTATTTTGCCACTGGCAAAGGGTCGGCAATCTGACAGTTTAAAATCGGCAGAGTGGCAATTAGTCGGTATAGAGTGGCCGCTTTAATGGGCCTGAGGAGGGTGTTAAGGGGCGTCAGATAAACCGTACTTATTAATCTTTTCAATCAATGTCGTGCGTTGCAGATTAAGTAACCGAGCGGTCTTGGATACATTACCTTCGGCCTGGCCCAGCGCCTGCTTAATAATGCTGCGCTCTATTTCTAGGAGGTGCTGTTTAAGTTGCAAGCCCTGTTCTGGAATCTCACCACCGCCCTGAGCCAATATAATCACTTTCTGTACCTCATCTTGGAGCGGCTCGTCAGCATCGGCTGCCAACTTCAATTCGGTCTGCTCCGTTACCATAGGCGCGGCTGTATCCTGATTAGGTGATTGCTGATTGGCCAAACCGCCAATTAAAGCATGAAGCGCATCAGCTCCCTGAGTATCGGATATCTGTCTAATACCTTGGGGGACCATACTAGGCGGCACGTTGCGCAGATCAACTTCCTGCCCAGGATAAAGGGCGCTATACCGGTCGACTAAATTTGATAATTCACGCACATTGCCGGGCCAATCATACTGCAACAGCAACTCAAGAGATTTGGTATGCAACGTAATAGGCGCTTGGTTATCTCGGGTATACTGCGCGGCAAAGTGCTCAAACAAAACCGCAATATCCTCTCTGCGCTCACGCAATGAGATAATTTCCATAGGCATCACATTGAGACGGTAATACAGGTCCTCACGAAAATCGCCCTGTTGGATAAGCGCTTGAATGTTTTTATGGGTTGCCGCAATTACCCGTACGTCAATCGAGATACCATGCTGCGAGCCTACCGGATCAATAGTGCGCTCCTGCAACACTCTTAATAACTTAACTTGCAGGTCCATGGACATGTCGCCAATTTCATCAAGAAATAACGTGCCACCATCAGCTAGCTCAAAGCGACCTTTGCGATCTGAGATCGCGCCGGTAAATGAGCCTTTGCGATGCCCAAATAGCTCACTCTCCAACAGCTCTCTCGGTATCGCGCCACAATTAACCGGAATAAACGGGCCTTTATTACGCGAAGAACAGCCATGCAAAGCCTGAGCGACTAACTCTTTGCCGGTGCCACTATCGCCCGAAATCAAAACGGTAGCATCACTGGGCCCGACCACCTTAATAAGGGAGCGCAGCTCATCAATGTCACGACTGAGGCCAATAATTGAGTTTAGTTCGAACAAATATAGGGTCTCGGACTATTCCCGAAATGACTTTAGCTACCTCATCCACTGAAAATAGCGCAAAACATTCCCGTACTTTACCTAATGTTGGGGCCACAGCCTAGAACAAAAACAACTCATTCTGATATTGGCTCTTACGGTGGTGGTTGCATGGGCCCAAAATTCAAGCCGATTCAGCATTCTGCAGCTTGTCAATCCAGTGGTTATCCCCATCTAGGGCGACTAATCTCTCTTTGACGGGCTCGGTGTGACTAGCTAAGCTTACGCTGACAACAAAAACGTCACCACTGCATACGCGAGGGGAGCACTTATGCACAAGGTACGTGAAGCATTAACTGAAGTGGTTATTATTTTTTGTGTCGGTGGCCTCATTGGTGGCGTGCTGGCATTGGTGTCTAATGGGTTTGTAATTGGTGTGCAATACTTTAGTCACCAACGCGCAGCCAGTGATATGCTGACGTTTACGATTGGTTCTCAAGCACTGTCTTTTTCCAGCGTTCTATTTCTTTGGATAGCCGCGGTGATCGTTGTGGCCATTAAAACCCTGCTGATAATCCCCCAATGGCGTGGACCGGCTGATAGTATGTATGCAGCCCACCAAGTGCAACATCCGTTGGATATTAAGCAGGGGTTAGCTTCAACACTGGCCGCTTTCACCTCTGCTAGCGGTGGCGCCTCAGTGGGACAATACGGTCCTATCGTACATTTTGGCGCTACCATGGGTATCTGGGTAAAACGCTTTGTCTCCAGCCGTCTAAGTCATGAAATTTATCTAGGCTGTGGTGTGGCGGCGGCAATTTCTGCGGGCTTTAATGCGCCTATCGCTGGCATAGTGTTTGCGCACGAAGCCATTTTGCGACACTTTTCAGTGCGCGCCATCGCGCCAATCACTGTAGCCTCTATTTCGGCAAGCACACTAGGTAATTATTGGTTCCCGCACAGCGCCACATTCGATATTGGCAATCAGGTACCAAGTCTTGCTGAGGTTGTGCCTTTTCTTGTTATGCTGACGCCTCTGTTTGCTCTGGTCGCAATCGCGTTTATGGTATCCCTGCGCTACACCGCGAGTCGCGCTGCCAAAAGTGGCATCTCGCCAATGCTATTACCGTTTATTGCCGCTACTATTTGTGGGCTGGTGGGCGTCTGGGTGCCACAGATATTAGGCCTCGGCATAGACAGTATCAACGATATGATAGCGGGAGAATTTGCTCTGTCTCTGTTAATCACCGTGCTGGTGGCCAAGGTGCTGATGACCGCTTTGTGTCTTGGCTGTGGTCTTTTTGGCGGTGTCTTCTCACCGTCGCTGTTTATCGGTGTTGCCACAGGCGCTCTGGCCGGCCAAACGCTTACGCTATTTGGCTTTGCTGATATTGCCAGCATCATCAGTATCGCAGCCATGGCTGCTGTTAGTGCGGCGGTTATCGGCGCGCCATTGTCAGCAGTGCTGATCGTGCTTGAGCTGACCCAATCTTACGAATACGCTGTGGCTGCAATGATGGCCGTGATGCTCTGTGGGCTACTTACTCATAGACTATTTGGCCAATCTTTCTTTGATCGGCAACTATTAGATCGGGGTGTTGATTTAGCCAAAGGCCGTGAAGCAATTGCCCTTAATCAGCAAATGATAGGCCCGTTTGCCAGTGACGACTATATTACAGCTGCTGGGAATACTGCTGGCACGTTGCTTTTGGAGGAAATGACGTCGCGAGCCCATACTGAGGCCTATATCATTGACGATGCTGGTAAACTCATGGGCAAAATAACGATTTATCAAGTAATTGAATGTGGTGCCCAAGAGGTGTCAAAATTTATGGATGTTCAACCTCTATGCCTCTATGCAGATGAGCCCCTAGACAGTGCAATGGTAAAAGTGAGTCAATTTGTTGGTGAAAGCTTGCCCGTTATCGATAGGAATCATCGTATTATGCATGGCTGTATTGCTGAGGGAGCGCTTTTTCAAGCGGTCATTGATATTCAAGCTCAAGCGCGCAATTTAGAGCGCGCGTAACTAATAACTATAGGTAAGTGAGATCCCCATGAATTATGTACTGCGCTATTTACTTCTGTGCTGCTGTATAGCTTCTCCCGTTGCTGCTGCGGATGCTTTTCAAGCAGGGCTCGCCGCACTGGAACGAGGTCATTATGCTACCGCGATGCGCGCTTGGCTCAAGCTGGGTCGAGCCGGAGTAGCTGAGGCACAGAATAATATTGGACATCTCTATGAGGAGGGATTTGGCGTTTCACAAAACTATACCGAAGCAATGGTTTGGTATAAACAAGCTGCTGAGCAGGGTTTAGCTGAAGCTCAACACAATGTGGGGATGCTCTACTATCACGGTTATGGTGTTGCCCAAAATTTTCGTGAATCTTTAAAGTGGTTTAAAAAAGCCTCTCAGCAGGATCTGCCCGATTCACAATATATGCTGGGACTGTCCTACCATCAGGGCAAAGGCGTGGCTCTTGATTATGAATTTGCCAAGTACTGGTTTTACAAAGCGGCAATACAGAACTATGCCAATGCGCAATTTATGTACGCCTATGTGCTACAGGCCGGCGATGGAGGCGAATCAGAGCCTATTAAAGCTCTGGTTTGGTCCGAACTGGCCAGCCGCAATGGTAAAACGGATGCTTCAGATATCTCTAATCTTTCCAAGCTTTTAGTCGATGAAGATGAACTGGCTAAAGTACCCGGTCTTGCCCGTCAGTGCTTAGAATCAAATTATGAGCAGTGTCCAAGATAACGTCTTTATCTATGACCATGTAAAAAAATCAAATTTTTACTAAAGAAACGTCATCAATATCCGATGTTATAACTATCGAAAGCAAGGTTATTGATGGAGCAACAAAAATGGCACCAAACAAAAAAGCAATGAATGCCTATCGTAGCGTAGGCGTCACTTCAGCGGTTGACTATGCCGACGCTGTTCAGCTAATTCAGATGTTGTTCAATGGCCTAATGGACGCTTTGGCAGATGCCGAGGGACATATCAGCCGCAATGATATCGCTGGTAAAAACCAATCTATCAGTCGCGCGACCAAAATTATTATTGGTCTGAAAGGCTCATTAGACTTTGAGAAAGGTGGCGAACTGGCACGAAACCTCGACGATCTGTATGACTACGCAACACGTCGCCTGCTAAAGGCCAATATTCGTAACGATATTGAGGCAGTGCAAGAAATCAAAGGTCTGTTGGGCGAGATCAACGGTGCTTGGGAATTGTTGCCTTCACTGCTCAAGGATCAAACTGTCGCAATGGCCTCATAGGCCATTGCCGAGTAATCTCGGCACAATCCCTTGTCTGAATTATCCCTCAATCAACGTTTCCCTCCGGCTAATCTGGCCAAACAGGTGACGTCAAGTCAACAATCTGCAGGCAAAAAGCAGTCAGGCTCTCAGGATGGTAACGAGCAGCCACCAAAAAATGTCTTTGCTGAGATCGAACTGTTGTTTGACAATGAACAAGAGATCCCTGTTTGTGGCGGCGATAATCAGTTGGCTTGTCAGTCATTGGATGAATTGATGATTATGCAACAGCTATCTCAACACTCACCCCCTATTCCAAGCTTCCACGGCCCCAAATTACTGGCGCTTACCTCCTCTATCGACCGCTATAAAGACTAGTTAATCATTTGTCTCAATCCAGATGCCGATATGGTACTGGGGCTTTGCCTTGACAGCCTTTATTGGCACGTGGCATAAACGGCTGTGTCAACAGAAAAATAATAAGCCTAATGCGGAGACCGACAGCAATGAAGTCTTATCAACACCGAGTAATGGAAATCCTCAACAAAGACAGCAATCAAGATTCTGTCAGTCGAGCCTGCGATATCTTTCTCTCAGTTCTTATTATTCTGAATCTAGTGGCAGTTTGTCTTGAATCTGTTGAGTCTATCGACAGCCAATATCATGATCTTCTGGTGGCCTTTGAATGGTTTTCGGTCAGTATTTTCTTGGTTGAATACCTGTTACGTATTTGGTCTATTGCCGCAGATAACAGAAGCCGCGCTAAAACTGCTATGGGCCGCAGAGCCAAGTATATTTTCAGTTTTACCGGCCTAATTGATCTGGCAGCAATTTTACCGAGCATCTTACCGTTGATTATGGGCGGTGTTGATCTGCGCTGGCTACGCGTGTTGCGATTGGTCAGACTACTAAAAATTTCGCATTACTCCTCAGCCTTGGAGGATTTATTTTCCGCCGTCTACGAAGAGCGTCGCTCTTTTGCCGCGGCGCTCTATTTAATGGCCATAGCCTTATTTTTATCCAGCTCTATGATGTATCTCGCAGAATATGAGGTGCAACCAGAGAATTTTAGCTCTATTCCCGCGACTATGTGGTGGTCGCTGATCACCTTGACTACGGTGGGCTACGGCGATGTTTCACCAATCACGCCCTTGGGCCAAATTATTGGTGCCTTTACCGCATTGATGGGCGTCTGCACTGTGGCTCTGCTGACTGGTATTGTTGCCTCAGCATTCTCCAGCCAGATGGCGCGTCGTGAGGCCATCTTTGAAGCAGAAATTACCGCTGCTATGAGCGATGGTGTCGTGACATCTGACGAGCGTGAACATATCGAGGCATTGCGCGAGCGCTTTAATATTCCTGAAGAACACGCCAGGCAAATTTTTGCCCTATTGGCAGACAAGAAATAAGCGCCATTAGCCGCCGTCGATAATTACTTCGATACGACGGTTGCGTGAGCGTCCTGCTGCAGTATCATTCGATGCCAATGGCTTGGTATCTGCAAAGCCCGTTACAGTGACTCTGCCGTCAGCCACATTAGTATTATTGAGAAGATAATCAGCAACAGCAGCTGAACGAGCGGCTGACAAATCCCAGTTAGAGCGAAAACGCTCACTAAATGCGATAGGCACATTGTCTGTGTGGCCTTCAATGGTGATTAAGCCCGCTGCATTGCTGATTGATGATCCGACTTTATTCAGCAAAGGTTTAAAGCTCGGCTGCAAATCTGCATAGCCGCTGCGAAATGATCCCCGTTCGGCTAGCCGGACAATAATTTTATCGCCATCGCGCTCCACTTCTGCCAGACCCTGAGATATCTCATTGGAGAGTTCCATACGAATACGTTCAAACTGATCAGCAATAGCCTGCTGCTTGCCCTCGGTGGCTTCACCACTCATACTTTCGGCTACCATGTCTGGAGACGCCTGCTCCACGGTGATTTGAGAGGCGACCTGCGCCTGAGCCGCGGCAATTTTGGCATAAACTTCAAGGTCATTTTGAGCAATTTTAGCGCCCGAACGACGCGCGTTATCAGCACCACTGTCACCGCTTGTCGCCTCTGATACGACATCAACAATAAGCTTATTGTCTTCTACGCGAACAGCCACCTTACCTTCGGCAATTTCTTTAGCCAGGGCATTTTGTACTGATTCGACATCTGAGTTAGTAGCAAAGTCTGCTGTCTTAGTGTCGGTTTTTAATTCCGGATCAATCGGTTGCTCAAGATTGGTGGTTTGTTCCTGAATCACATCCATTAAAGTCGGGTCAACTTTGGCCGTCTTATACTGCTGGGCAATAATACTTTTCGCTTTGGGAGGCTCAACAACAGGTACTAGGCGTTGTACACCAAATGCATTTTTTAGCGACCCACTGACTTCTTTGTACTTGGGCACATTCATTTCAGCAAAGGACAACAAAAGTACAAAAAATGCCATCAACAGCGTTGCCATATCAGCAAAGGTTGCCATCCAAGCCGGAGCACCGCTTTTGCATTCCGGGCAATCGGGATCTGGCGCCGGCTCTTGCTCTTCTGGTGGCTCCGCCTCTTCCGGTGGTTCAGGAGGATCGCTTGGCTCTTCAGCGACCACAGGTAATGGTGCCTCCTCAAGCTCTGCAGTTGACTCGTTATCTGGGGTGGCCAGAGTTTTTTCGTCGTCTTGCTCTGCCATTAGACAACCCCTAGCGTGAATATGTGAGAATTAAGACCCATCGACTATTACCTCGATGCGGCGGTTACGTGCGCGCCCTGCAGATGTTTTGTTGCTGTCGATGGGCTTGGTGTCGGCAAAGCCAGCAACAGTGATATTCTCTTGAGTAAAACCAGAGTTATTAATAAAGAAATCTGCTACAGAAGCTGAGCGCGCAGCTGACAGATCCCAATTGGAATTAAACCGTTCACTAAAGGCCACAGGCACATTATCTGTATGGCCTTCAATGCGTACCTTGCCGGTGCTCGCTGCCAAGCTCTTGCCTACCTGCGATAATAGCTTATTAAAGCTCGGTTGCAGGTCGGCGCTACCAGACACAAAGGATCCCTGACTAGCCAAGCGAACAATAATTTTGTCGTCTTTTAATTCCACCTCAGCTAGCCCCATTTGTATCTCAGCCGCCAGATCAGCGCGAACCTTCTGATATTGGTCCTCTATATCCTGCTTTTTACGTTGCCCATTGCCACCCATAGCAGAACTTTCAGCTTGTTCAGCGCTGGCGAGGTTTTGCTCGCCGGTGGCTAATGGCTGCTTGCGCACCTCAACTTCAGTCGACATTTCAGCCTGTGCCTCAATGACTTTAGCTGCAATATCCAATGTTTCCTGACTAATAGGGCCGCCAGATCCCTGACCTTGAGTATTATTATTTTTACCCCCGCTGCTGTCGGGGGAGCGCAACTCAACGACCACCTTATCATCGACAAGACGCACGCTCACTTGGCCTTGTTCTATTTCCTCGGCCAGGGTTTCTTCAAGTTTGCGAAAATTTTGCTCAGTTTCGAAATCTGCCTGTTTTTCTTCCGTTTTAGCAATAATATTTCTTTTCGTTGTCTCTTCTGAGCGCTGACGCTTACGATCAATCACCGTAGGCTGAGCCACCGAAGGGGTAAAATCTTCTTTCACTAGGCTACGGGCCGTTGGGATAGAAATGACAGGCACGACTCTCTTAACACCAAACGCCGCTTTTAGCGAACCGGCGATTTGTTTATATTTCGGCACATTCATTTCAGCAAAAGACAGTAGCAAAACAAAGAACGCCATCAATAGCGTCGCCATGTCAGCAAAGGTTGCCATCCATGAGGGTGCGCCACTTTTACAGGGCGGGCATTCGTCTGGCTTAGGAGGGCCGGCATCAACTGGCCCACCTTCCTGCTGTTCTGTTGCCTCCTGATCGTCAACCTGTTCCAGATTTTCATCAGGGGCTTGCTCTTCAGCCATTGCTCAGTTCTCGCTAGGCCGCTGGCGCAATTTTCGCGCGCACTTTCGGGCTCAGGAAGGCACCGAGGTAATCACTTAGAACGCGGGGATTACCACCCTCTTGGATAAACAGTATGCCCTCAATAATTAGCTCGTTATTAGTCTCTTCTAATACCGCCTGATTTTGCAATTTCATGGAGATCGGCAAACAGAATACGTTAGCCAAGATCGCACCATACATTGTTGTTAGCAGGGCCACGGCCATCGCTGGCCCAATCGCTTTTGGATCCGACATATTACCCAGCATCTGCACCAGACCGATCAAGGTACCAATCATGCCCATCGCCGGCGCAATCTCACCCCAAGCAGAGAAAATTTTAGCGCCCATATCATGGCGCAGTTTAGTCATATCTTTCTCTCGTTCGAGCGAGTTTTTAATAACCCCGCCATCGGTACCGTCAACTAGCATTGCAACAGCTTTAGACATAAATGGATTGGCAATTTCCTGGCCTTCCAAGGCGATCATGCCGTCTTTTCGCGCAATGGTCGCCAGCTCAACAATTTGTTCAATCAATGCTTCCGGTGCATCGAGCTTGTTCTTGAAGGTTTTACCCAGCACCCCAACAGCGCCGATAAACTCACTTAAAGAAGAGCGGAACATCACCACCATGATTGACCCAGCAACTACAATTAGCAGTGACGGGGTATCAACAAAGGCAGCAAAATCATCAATGGCCATAACAATAAAGCCAAAGGCGCCCAGCAGCCCTACAATAGTTGCGATATCCATACGTTCTCCTTACAAATATAATGTTGTCATTGCCGCACCGGCGACACCCGCGGCTTAAATAAGCTACGGGCTAATTAAATCTCTGTCTCTGTTCTATCGGCAGATGCCGAAATTAATTGAGTTTGCACTGGTTTTTTCAGCAGTTTAGCTTAACCGCTGGCATCATAATATTAATTTAAAAATAAACTTCAGGTAATCCTTATAACTGTCGATGCTTTAAGTGCGAGGTAGAGTACTTTACACTGCATGTAAAAGTGAGGTTTTACTGCATAGCTTTACAAACTGATGTTAAACCGAGAGATTTGTCTCTAACTAATGGGTATGCATGGTTATCGGTTATATAAGGAGGAGACTAGTGAAGGTTAAAGTAGTACTGGGATTGACATCAATGTGCCTACTACTGGTGAGTTGTGGCGACTATAGAACAGCGGAAAAGTGCGGCGATGTTATTAAATCAGGCGATAAGGGCACATTTGTTACTGACCCAAGCGGTCTAGCGAGAGACACGAGCACAGGCACCGTGTGGTATCGCTGTCCCGGCGGTCAAACATTTTCTAATTTTCGCTGTAAAGGTGAGACCCTTTATTTAAATTGGGACGATGCCACGGCCTATGCCATTGAGTTTTCAAAAAAATCGGGGGTTAAATGGCGCTTGCCAACCAACGATGAAATGAAATCCATCGTTGAATCTTCCTGCATAGCGCCCGTGATCAACCACAATGTCTTTCCCGCCACTGAAGTGACTAATCACTGGACCTCCAGTGATGGCTGGCATCAAAAAGCTTTTAAGTGCTCGTTAAACACTTACAACGGTAGTTTGTCATGTCGGCAGGCGCGGGTGATTGAGCAACCTTTTATGCTAGTGCAGGATCGCGGTTAAGCACGGCCTGTTGGGTCTACTGGTTTGGGCGAGAAGCTTAAGCAGGGATCGCCATGCACTCGGATAACTTCCATAGATGGCAACATCTTCGATTTAAAACCCATGGCACGACAACCATAGGGCCGCTTGGGATCATGGGTAATATTAAAATGAATGCAGCGCCAACAGTCAGGAGCGGTTTTTTCGGGCGGCTTCACGCTTTGGTTTCCAGTATTCGATATAGGCTTTCCACAGAACGGTAACGACAAACATCACGCCGATAAAGGTGGCAAAAAGATCGGTTAGAGCAATTCCTTTTAGACGATTAAATTCTGGCTGTATGTACAAAATTAGAATCATTGGAATGGCAATCAGCATATAGGTGCGTATTAATCGGCACACTGCGCACGGCGGTTTTTCATTTTTTCCAGCCATAGTCCCCTCAAGCAAATCATCTGTAGAGCAATGCTACAGCGATTAATGAATTAAGGCCATTTAAAGCGTATTCAATGGCGTAGCTGCCTCCACTATCAGTCGGAAAGTCGGTACCTGCTCAGCATCTGTAACACCAACATCTAATTGAAGTTGCATCGCTTTGCCCGCGGCTATGGTTTGCGATACCTCCAGATGACGACTACTGCGAACCTGAAAGGCATTGGCCATAATATCAATCCGAAGCTGTATCTGATTCATCGCAACGGGGCTGTGATTAACCAGTGAAATTTGCAGATAACCACGGCTATTTATACTTCCACTAGCGCGGATAAAACCCTCGGGCTGCAATTGTAATTTAAGTGCAACGAGTTGTTGCTCAGCTTGTTTCTGCAATTTTCCACCCGCCTGACGTGCCTGTTCAAAGAAGGAAATCGCCTGCTTATATTGCTCGGCCTCTACAGCGGCTTCACCGAGATAGTAACTGGCCTGAGGGGTTGGCAAGAGCTCATAACTACGATTGATATCAACTAGCCCCATTGATTTTTTACCCTGTTCATAACGCAGTATGCCGCGAGAAAGGTAGGCACCAAAATAGCTTGGGTTTTTTGCTATGGCTGTGGTGTATGCCTTATCGGCATTTTTAGGCTGTTGCAGTTGTTGCCAACTACGGCCTCGCAACAGCCAAAAAGAAGCCTCTCTTGGTTGCAGAGCGACCGCCTTGTCCAACTCGGCGATAGCCAAGCGTGGCTGCTTCTGTTCTAAAGCCGTCATGGCGTTTTGCTGTGCTTTATATGCAGGGGCATCTTTTTTCAACTGGGCAATAGCAGATTGATAACGCTGACGGTAACGTTTGCCCGCCGGTAATGTTTTAGCTTTGGCTTTATTGGCCTCG
This sequence comes from Porticoccaceae bacterium, assembly GCA_049631145.1. Lineage (GTDB taxonomy): Bacteria > Pseudomonadota > Gammaproteobacteria > Pseudomonadales > Porticoccaceae > HTCC2207. The sequence continues at coordinate 35,238 of JBNAAJ010000004.1, read as the reverse complement.
ACACGTTTACTAGATGGTGGATGACTAGCAAATAGACCTGACAGAAAATCACTTTGCTTGCCCTCACTCAATGTAACAAAAGTTTGCTGCAGTTCGACCGCCCCCTGCGGGGCGTAGCCAGCCTTGGCCATATAATCCATGCCATAAAAGTCTGACTCCAATTCATCATTACGCCCATATTTAGCCATCCATGTAGCGGCTCCAAACTGTGATGCGAGGCCATATATTTCTGCCCCCTGTTGATCCTGTGTGCCAATGGTTACCGCAGTCATACCAAGATTGACTAACATACCTCGGCTCATTTGCGATGCCCCATGCCGCGCCGCCGCATGAACAATTTCATGGGCCAAAACCGCTGCAAGCTGTGATTCGTCCTCTAGGTGCACCAGCAACCCACGATTAATGGCAATCTTTCCGCCAGGTAGCGCCCAAGCATTGGGTATAGCATTATTTAATACCACAAACTCATAGGGTAAATTTGGTTGATCACTCACTGCGGCTAGTTTTCGACCTATGCCAGTAACATAGGCTTGCAGACTTGGATCAATATAATAGTCTCCCCCCTGTGACTGTCGCGAGGGTGCATAATTTTTGCTGCCAATGGCGATTTCCTGTTGCTGAGACAGCAGTGACAATTCCGCTTTGCCGGTGACTGGATTTACCGAGCAACTCTGAATTGCTAGCGCGAGAGTGAGTACGGCGGCAATTCTTACACTAGTCATGACGCTATGCATGGTTATTCCCCTTTTTATGATTGATTATCAAGCTTTATTAACAAGTCAATATTGCTTGACGCACCTTTTCACTGGCTTGATATAATGACATCATCATTTGCCATGAATTTCCATTATAGGATCGCTTAAAATCATGCTTATTGTTATTTCGCCAGCTAAAAAACTCGACTTTACTCCAGTAACCGCTCCGAACCCCAGTCAGCCACAAATGCTTGATCACGCTGCCGAGTTACTCGAAAGTCTCAAAGCGCTGTCTCCCCAAGATGTCTGTGGGTTAATGGGGCTTAGTGATAGCCTTGGCGCGCTTAACTATGAAAGATTTCAAGCTTGGCAAAGACCTTTTACTGCAGATAACGCCAAGCCAGCGGTTCTTGCATTCAAGGGCGATGTTTATCAGGGGTTAGATGCCGAGACTATGACGGATGATCAACTGACTTGGGCGCAGGATCATTTGCGTATTCTCTCAGGGCTCTATGGATTGCTGCGACCCATGGACCTGATGCAGCCTTACCGATTAGAAATGGGCACCAAGTTTGCTAATCAGCGTGGTAAAGATCTCTATGCTTTTTGGGGCTCTATTATTACCGATGAAATCAACAAACTATTGGCAACATCTTCATCACCTGTATTAGTGAACTTAGCCTCTAATGAATATTTTAAGTCAATTCAACATAAAGATATTAGTGGCCGTATTATCACGCCAGTCTTTATGGATAAAAAAGACGATAAATATAAGATTATTAGTTTTTACGCAAAAAAAGCGCGCGGCTTGATGAGTGCTTATATCATTAAAAATAAAATCAGTGCCGTCGAGGGAATCAAACAGTTTGATAGTGATGGCTACTCATACAATGCGGCGATGTCAGAGGGTGACAGTTGGGTGTTTACTCGCCAGCAATAGCACTTTGCATAATTTATGGATAAACCATTTTCACAAGCTTGCGAAAATAATCGCGCGGCGATTTTGCAGGTGTTGCAACCCTTACTTGAAAGCAAATCTTGTGTCCTTGAAATTGGCAGTGGTACTGGGCAACACGCGGTATGGTTCGCACAGAATATGCCATGTTTGCGCTGGCAAACCAGCGATCTAAAACAAAACCATAGCGGCATTCAGCAATGGATTAAAGCCTATCCCGCGCCCAATTTACTGCCGCCCATCACATTAGATATGCTGACAAATGATTGGCCAGAAACCCAGTATGATGGTATCTATTCTGCCAACACAGCACACATAATGCCCTGGCAAGGGGTAATCAATATGATCCGCCAAGGCGCCGGACATTTAGTTGATGGTGGCTATTTCTGTCTCTATGGGCCAATGCAATACAACGGTCAACTAGAACCGCAAAGCAATCGTGATTTTGACGCCCAGCTACGTCAACGGGCCAGTCATCAGGGCATACGTGACGTCCACAAAATCAATCAATTGGCTGAGAACGTTGGTTTACAGCTGCGCGACGATCATATGATGCCGGCCAATAACCGCTTGCTAATTTGGCAGAAAACTTAACATCATGACAATGTTGTGGTGAATTGATAATCCGCAGCCAAGCCGATAAAAATTAGCATGCCGACACGGTTATTATCTAAAAAAGCCCTAAAGCAACCCTCTTCATTACGGTCTTTCGCTTGAAGATACTGTTTCAAAAAGCTGATGGCCGCAGCGATTAACCCGAGGGCATAATATAGGCCTCGATCAAATGCTAGGCCTACTAAACTTAGTAGCACTAGGGTGGCTATCTGCAGACCAACAATAATCGTTAGGTCATAACGACCAAATAAAATAGCGGTGGATTTAATCCCGATCTTTACATCATCCTCGCGATCAACCATGGCGTAGTAGGTATCGAAAGCGATTGTCCACAGGATCACCGCGCTAAAAAGTAACCATAGGGCTGTTGGCAACATTTGACGTTCAGCTGCAAAAGCCATCGGTATAGCCCAAGCCCAAGCCGCGCCAAGCCCTAATTGCGGCAGGTGGGTAAAGCGTTTTAAAAAGGGATAGCTTGCCGCCAACAATAAACCACCGATAGACAATAACACCGTCATTTTATTGAGCATCAACACTAAACCTAAGGCCACTAGTAGTAACACAAAAAATAGCCTGAGCGCCTGTTGTGCGGTTATTTCTCCTCGCGGCAATGGCCGGTGTGCTGTGCGGCGTACTGACCCATCTACCTTGCGATCGGCATAATCATTAATCACGCATCCCGCCGCACGCATAACAATAACACCCAAAGTAAAAACAATCAGATTGCTGGTGGTGGGAATACCCTGAGCAGCAAACCACAACCCCCAATAGGTTGGCCACAGTAAAAGATAGGTGCCTATTGGACGGTCTAGACGCATAAGACGTAGCCATCGGTTAGCTTGTAATCTGCTGATAATTGTCATTTAGCACCACCGAAACCAAAATTAAGTAATTGGTTGTAGGGTTTAAAATCAGGCAGGAAGATCTCGCTGACCAATAATGGTTTGGTGTCTAAACGAAACACCGATCGTCGTCCCCAGAGAGACTTTTGTATATTACCCAATGCTATTGGTAACTTGGCATTAATGTTGGTGTGACAGGCTACCTCCACCGGTCCTCTGGTCATCGTTGGGTCACGGAACAACAATGCCCCCAAAGGTTGGTTATCAAGGTGACGTAATTTGCGTAATCGCCCAGTTAAGGTCGTCAACGGAATGATACTTCGGGCATATACCCAAGGAGTCGAGTTGGCTAGCAAGACGACTTCTCGAATCAGTGTTAAACGCCTAGGCGGTAGTTTGAGTACTCGTCGCTCCGTAAACCTTGGTGTATCAATGCGTTGGTTGAGTATCTGCACAGATAACCTGTTTTCGCTGGCATCAATTAAACGCTGGGTAAGCGAACCATTGTCCAACAACCAGTCACGCCATTGCTTGGGTACGGAGCGATCTGAGCGGGATAACAGCGGCCGCCATGAGGGCTCTCGATGCAAGCGGAAATTTGAAAATTTGGTGGTAGGCAAATGAAAATCTCACCATTTAATCGTAGGCTGTCTGGCAATCCGGTAACGGATGCATACAGCTTTGATCTATTTTGTTGCCTACAGTCACAGCTTGGTAAGCAAGTCGTTTTTCAGATAATCCTGCAGTTCGCTTCCAATTTCGTGATGCTGCAAGCCCAATTCTATATTGGCTTTTAATAGGCCCATTTTACTACCACAATCATAACGGGTGCCTTCATACTCATAGGCGAGTACTTGCTCTTCGTTGAGTAGTGTTTGAATGGCATCGGTTAACTGATATTCCCCACCCGCCCCTGGCTTAAGTGTCGCGAGATGGGCAAAAATCTGTGGTGTGAAAATATAGCGACCGGTGACGCCCATATCTGATGGGGCATCCTCTAGCGCTGGTTTCTCAACAATATTATCTAGTAGATGAACGCGATCGGCTTGCTTGTTGCCACTGATCACACCATAGGACGAAATTTCGGGTCCCGGCACTTTCTGTACGGCAATCACCGAGCTCTTGTAAAACTCATAGATCTCCACCATTTGTTTTACAGCACCTTTGCCGTGGTGAATTAGGTCATCTGCGAGAAGCACAGCAAACGGCTCATCACCAACCAAGTGAGCTGCCGTAGATACTGCATGACCTAATCCCAAGGCTTCTGTTTGACGAATATAGGTACAGCTAACACCTTTGGGCACGACATTCTGCGCGATCGCCAATAACGCCTTTTTGCCGCGTTGCTCTAACTGGTGTTCAAGCTCATAGGCTTTATCAAAATGGTCTGCTATGGCGCGCTTAGCCCTGCCGGTGATAAAAATCATTTCTGTGATGCCCGCCTCAACGGCCTCTTCAACCGCATATTGAATTAGCGGTTTATCGACTACCGGCATCATTTCTTTGGGGCTAGCTTTGGTAGCGGGTAAAAATCTGCTACCCATGCCTGCCACTGGAAAAACGGCTTTGCGAACTTTTTCTCCGTGCCTAATGTGCACCATTTACAAACTCCTTTGATGTTGCCTGATCATTTTCAGGCGGCATTATATCCTTATCCGCGCGACATAAGGCCATTAAATCCGGCTTTTAGCCATGCAATACCCTATCTTTCTGGTTATTGGGGTTTATAATTGCGCCTTCTAAGATTCGCATTAAATGGTCGTAGGTGATATTTGTGGGCAAACTCCATGCTGCTCCTGATACTTTTCAGGAACTTATAGCAAGACTCCAACAATATTGGGCAGATAAAGGCTGTGTGGTCATGCAGCCGTTAGATATGGAAGTGGGCGCCGGTACATTCCATCCAGCGACCTTTTTGCGTTCGATTGGACCCGAGGCGTGGAACGCAGCCTATGTGCAGCCCTCCAGACGACCTACCGATGGTCGTTATGGAGACAACCCGAATCGCCTGCAGCACTATTACCAATTTCAAGTGGTAATGAAACCCTCCCCGACTGATTTTCAGGAGCTCTACTTAGGCTCGCTCGAGCACCTGGGCATTGATACTAAAGTCCATGATGTGCGCTTTGTGGAAGACAACTGGGAATCTCCCACGCTTGGTGCTTGGGGTCTTGGTTGGGAAATTTGGCTCAACGGAATGGAGGTTTCTCAATTCACCTATTTCCAGCAGGTCGGTGGACTTGAGTGCTATCCCGTCACTGGAGAAATTACCTATGGTCTAGAACGTATTGCCATGTATTTGCAGGCAGTCGATAGTATCTATGACCTAGTGTGGGCACATGGACCCCAAGGCGATGTCAGCTATGGCGATGTGTTTCTGCAGAATGAACGGGAGATGTCGACGTTTAATTTTGAGCACGCAGATATCGACTTTTTATTTTCAGCCTTTGATCAATATGAGAAAGACGCTGAGCATTTGATTGCTGAGAAGCTACCACTTCCTGCCTATGAAATGGTGATGAAGGCATCGCACACGTTTAATTTACTTGATGCTCGCAAAGCAATCTCAGTAACTGAACGCCAGCGGTATATTTTAAGAGTGAGAACCCTAGCCCGAGGGGTTGCCCAAGGCTATTTTGATTCCCGTATGGCTGAGGGCTTTCCTCTCGCCGATAAAACCATTGCCGCCGAGGTTATTGCGAAAAGTCAGGGAGACGCCAAATGAAAGGGGATTTTCTAGTTGAGTTGGGTACCGAGGAACTGCCGCCTAAAGCATTGTTAGCCTTATCCAATGCCTTTACTACAGGGGTAGCCGACGGCTTTACGGCAGCCAGCCTACAGTTTGACGAGGTGCGTTCTTATTGTGCCCCAAGGCGTCTTGCAGTCGTTATAAAAGGGCTAGATACGCAGACACCAGATGCTGAAATCGTAGCTTGGGGCCCCCCGATCAAGGTGGCTTTTGATGCCGATGGACAACCCACTAGAGCGGCACAAGCCTTTGCCGACAAAAATGGTATTGAGCTCAATCAATTGAGCGACTTTATCGATAATGATGGGCAACAGGACAAATTATGCGTGCGGCGCGTCGAAGCCGGTATGCCCACCAGTGATTTGCTTGCGCCGGTGATTAATCAGTCATTATCAAGCTTGCCGATTCCTAAACGTATGCGCTGGGGAAGCAGCAAGGAAGAGTTTGTGCGCCCAGTGCAATGGGCGGTGCTGTTGTTTAATGGTGCAGTCTATAACGAACAAATTCTCGGGCTTACTTCAGGCAATAGTAGTCGTGGTCATCGCTTTCATAGTCATGGCGAAGTGACTATTACCTCGCCCGATACCTATGCCGAGCAACTGTATCAGGCCAATGTCATTGTCGACTTCGCTCAGCGCCGAGATATTATCCGCGCCGGAGCAATGGAGTTGGCGGCATCTATCAATGGTCAAGCGGTAATTGATGATGATTTACTCGATGAAGTCAGCGCACTTAATGAGTGGCCAGTGCCTCTAATGGGTCGTTTCGACGAGCATTTTTTGGCTGTGCCCGCTCAGGCTCTGATTTCATCTATGAAGGAACATCAAAAGTATTTTCATGTGGTAGATAAAAACAACCAACTGATGTCAGCATTTGTCACCGTTGCCAACATAGAAAGTAAAGATCCAGCTCAGGTGATCGACGGTAATGAGCGGGTGATTCGCCCAAGACTCGCCGATGCTGCTTTTTTCTACAATAACGACAAGAAAACTCGCTTAGATAGTCGGCGAGAATTGTTAAAAAACGTAGTCTTTCAAGCCAAACTTGGCTCAGTCTACGATAAGACCGAGCGCGTTGCCGCACTGGCGGAAATGATTGCGCCCTATGCCGGGGCTCAGGCGGCTTTGGCTCGCCGCGCTGCTGAGCTCAGCAAATCAGATCTGGTTACCGATATGGTTGGCGAATTTGATGATCTGCAAGGCATTATGGGCCGCGATTACGCCCATCATGATGGTGAAGACGCAGAGGTTGCCGAGGCGCTATTCGAGCAATACTTGCCGCGTTTTGCTGGCGACACAGTTCCTGCGTCAGCTACTGGAACAGCTCTGGCATTGGCTGATCGCCTCGACAGCCTGGTCGGCATATTCAGTATCGGACAACAGCCCTCTGGATCTCGCGACCCGTTTGCTTTACGTCGCGCTAGCCTTGGGGTATTGCGAATCCTAATGGAACGTAATATTGATATGGATCTGAGAGAGGCATTAACCAGCGCGGCGGCTCAGTTTGAGCTGGCTGAAGATAGTGTGTTATCTCGAGAGGAGGTATGTGAGCAAGTACTTACTTATGTTAACGAGCGCTTCAAATCTTGGTATCGAGATCAGGATATGGCTTCAGAAGTGTTTATGGCGGTTGCCGCACTGCAACTGTCCAATCCATTAGATATTGACGCGCGAGTACAGGCAGTCAACAGGTTCTCGCAGTTACCCGAGGCCAGCGCGCTGGCTGCAGCCAATAAACGCGTCGCTAATATACTTACCAAACAACTGGGTTCTCAGGAATCTGGTGCGGTGCAAAAAGAGTTGCTTCAAGAAGCAGCGGAACAAGCGCTCGCAGATGCAGTTGAAAATCTTACTGAAGCGGTTGCGCCATTGCTAGATCAACGAGACTACAACGCCGTTCTGCAAAAGCTAGCTCATCTAAGAGAGCCCGTTGATACGTTTTTCGATCAGGTAATGGTAATGGCAGATGACCCTGATATTCAAAATAATCGACTCGCACTACTGTTTAGCTTGCGACAATTATTTATCAATGTTGCTGATATCTCTCAACTGGCTCCGACCAAATAGAGGGCCGATCGTTGAGTGACAATGGTATTTCTGCGACCATCAAAGGTCTGCGATCGGCTATTTTTTACCTCGGTTTTATCGGGCTTATCATTATTGTCAGCATCATTACCTGCGTGCTGTTCTTTCTGCCCTTTCCAACCCGGCAGCGTATCGCCACCACCGGCAACTGGCTAACTATGGTTTGGCTCCGCCTGACTTGCAACATAGTCATTGTTGTAGAGGGCAGAGAAAATATTCCTGAAGGTCCTTGCGTAGTACTCAGCAACCATCAGAGCACTTGGGAAACCTTTTACCTGCAATGGTTTTTTCAGCCCGCTAGTGTCATTTTAAAACATGAGCTACTGTGGATACCGTTTTTTGGTTGGGCCTTGGCATTGATGCAGCCGATAGGAATTAAACGGTCTAAACCTGCTAGTGCGATTAGGCATGTGTTAAAAAAAGGTGAACAAAGGCTAGCTGCGGGCAATAAAATCGTTATCTATCCTGAAGGAACTAGGGTGCGCGAAAATCACTTAGGAGACTTTAAAACCAGTGGTGCGGCCCTCGCCAAAGCCGCTAATGTAAGTATTTTACCCGTGGCACATAATGCCGGTGATCACTGGCCTCTGGTAGGCTTTATAAAACAACCAGGAATCATCAGACTTAAGATCGGTCCAGCCATTCAACCAAGCGACAAGGATGTGCGTGCCCTGACAGAGCAGGCTCGACAGTGGATCAAACAAGCTTTGGAAACACCACAATAGCAGTAGTATCGCACTACCCACTCGCAATCACTTATTGGCAAAAATTGTAGCAACCTGTCATCAGAAGATTTTGTCAAAGTCAAAACGTAGCCAAGGCAGTAAATTAATTATAGCTATTAAGTGACTTAATTTAATAGCTATTAATAATTTAGGTTACGCCTGTTTTTATACGTCTAGATTGACCACAGATAGCGCGTTACTTTCAATAAAATCACGTCTTGGCTCTACATGGTCACCCATTAAGGTTGTGAACATTTGATCAGCGGCAATGGCATCTTCAATAGTCACAACCAGCATTCGGCGGCTTTCTGGATCCATTGTGGTTTCCCATAACTGCTCCGGATTCATTTCGCCCAATCCTTTGTAGCGCTGGGTGTTAATACCGCGCCGCGATTCTGCCATCAACCAATCAAGCGCCTGCTTAAAACTTGTGATGGCTAACTCGCGTTCGCCACGCTTGACGTAAGCACCTTCCTCAATAAGCCCGCTTAAGGTTTTACCCAAATCAATCATCGCCGTATATTCATTAGACATAAAAAAGTCTCGACCCAATTTATGATAATGAGGTACACCATGGGCTGTGATTTCGATATTGGGTACAAATAGATTACGCTCCTTATCTTCCTCAACGGAAACCTTGTAGCGATGAGTGCCGCTATCGACCTGTGATAGTTTGTCTTGAAACTCGGCACACCAAGTTTCGAGATCATTGCGCTTCTCTAGAGTCTTGCTATTTAGCCCGCTGGTATATACCAAGGTATCGAGTACTTCCTGCGGGTAAACCAAAGACATGCGGCTGATTAGATCATCAACATGTCTAAATTGCGTAACCAAACTTTCCAGAGCAGTACCCTGAATGCCGGGAGCTTTAGCATTAACATGTAAGCTAGCGCCCTCTAATGCCTTCTGCGTTAGGTAGACCAATAATGCAGCATCATCCTTTACATATTGTTCTGACTTACCTTTGCTGACTTTATACAACGGTGGCTGGGCAATATAAATATGGCCATTTTCCACCAATTCGCGCATTTGACGAAAAAAGAATGTTAGCAGTAATGTGCGGATGTGTGAGCCATCGACATCAGCGTCCGTCATAATAACAATGGTGTGATAACGCAGCTTCTCCAAATTGAATTCTTCGGCACCGATACCACAACCCAAAGCGGTAATCAGTGTTCCTACCTCGGCACTGGACAGCATCTTATCAAAGCGGGCTTTTTCAACATTGAGAATCTTACCCTTTAACGGCAAGATAGCCTGCGTTTTACGTGCACGACCCTGCTTGGCCGAACCGCCTGCAGAGTCACCCTCCACCAAGTATAGCTCTGACAGCGCCGGGTCTTTCTCCTGACAGTCGGCAAGCTTTCCTGGTAACCCAGCAATATCCAACGCCCCTTTGCGACGAGTCATTTCTCGAGCTTTGCGAGCAGCTTCTCTAGCCCGAGCTGCGTCAATCATTTTATTAACAATCGCCTTAGCTTCTTGTGGGTATTCCATCAGATAATCACTGAACTTCTCACCCATTTCCTGCTCAACTGCAGTCTTGACTTCGGAGCTCACCAGCTTATCTTTTGTTTGCGATGAAAACTTAGGGTCAGGCACTTTAACTGAAATAATTGCGGTTAAACCTTCCCTTGCATCGTCACCGGTGGTATTCACCTTAGACTTTCCGTTAATGCCCTCTTTCTCAATATATCCGTTTAAGCCGCGGGTCAACGCCGAACGAAATCCGGCCAAATGGGTGCCACCGTCTCGCTGTGGAATATTATTGGTATAACAGAGAATATTTTCCTGAAAACCATCATTCCACTGAAGAGCCACCTCAACACTGGTGCCATCTTCTCGATCCTTAGTAAAATGCATGATCTTATTGACCGTGCTTTTATTAGTATTAAGAAACTCAACAAAGGCGCTAAGACCACCATCATAGGCGAATTTTTCTTCTTTCCCTGTACGTTCATCATGCAACACAATGCAAACACCGGAATTCAGAAACGAGAGCTCTCTCAGGCGCTTAGCCAGCTGATCATAGAAAAATTTGATATTAGTAAAGGTATCCTCAGACGGCTCAAAGTAGACCTCCGTTCCTGTAACATCGGTATCGCCGATAATAGCCAAAGGACCCTGTGGTACCCCATGCGCATAGGTTTGCTCATGGACTTTGCCATTGCGACGAATAGTTAGGCGCATCTGTTTTGACAATGCATTTACTACAGAAACACCAACGCCATGCAGTCCGCCAGAGACCTTATAGCTATTATCATCGAACTTACCGCCCGCATGCAGTACAGTCATGATAACTTCCGCTGCAGAGACGCCCTCATCATGCATTTCTGTAGGAATACCGCGACCATTGTCAGAGACAGTAATAGATTCATTAGGGTGGATAATAATACGTATTTCCGAACAGTGGCCAGCAAGCGCCTCATCGATAGAGTTATCAACCACCTCAAACACCATATGATGTAAGCCTGTACCATCATCAGTATCACCGATATACATGCCTGGGCGCTTCCGAACCGCATCTAGCCCTTTTAGAACCTTGATACTCGAAGAGTCGTAATTCACTTCTTCAGTCATAACTTTCTAATTTCCTGTTATTCAACCTTCTTCAGCTACTCCATGTTCCATGTGGAACATTTTATGAGCCACTCCCTCTACCAACAATTCAAAATCTTTCTTATCAACCCCTGTCATAAAATACTGACAATTCAGGCCGTTAAGGCACTTGATCACTTGCGCTCTGTGTTCATAATCAAGCTCTGCTGGCAGATCGTCCAGCAAAAATAGGCATGACTGGCCCATCTGCCGGCGGAAATGGTTTGCCTGTGCCAGCTTTAGCGCATAGACCAACAATTTCGTCTGCCCTCTCGACAGGCGATCTGCTGCAGGCGCACCGTCAAGTTTAATTCGTATATCAGCCTTATGAGCGCCATGGTTTGTTGAACCTGACGCAAAATCTCGCGTTCGATCAGCCTCTAGCACTTTCGCCAAGGTCAGCCCTTCGCTCCAACCCTGATAATAATCCAACTCCAACCCATTCAAACAATGGAATTCGCTCGCCAGCGCCGCAACATCAACAATTAACTCAGCAAGATATTGTCGACGATAAGCCGTAATCTTCTCAGCCAGCATAGCTAATTCAGTGTTCCAGACCGACAACGAATCGTCATCTATTCTACCATGACGAAGCAATTGATTGCGCTGTTTTAACGCTTTTTGAAATCTACGCCAAACATCTCGGTACGCATGTTCCACGTGGAACACACCCCAATCTAGAAACTGACGCCGCTGTAGTGGGCCGCCCTCCAATAAAGTAAAGCTGTGTGCATCAATTAGCTGCAACGGCAATTCTTCTACCAATTGTACCGCTGACTTCAATGCAACCCCGTCAAGCCGGGCTTCGAAATCCCCTTTAACTGTCCGCTTTAGCCCCAACTGATGGCTACGTAGAGGGGACTGACGCTCAACGCGGGCCGATACCACCAGCTCATCAGAGTCGTTATTGACTACAATCCGAAGGTCTCTATGCTTAAACGAACGACCTCGACCAAGAAGATAGATAGATTCGAGAAGACTGGTTTTCCCGCTCCCATTGGCACCGTAAATTATATTAGCCCCAGGATGGCAATTTAGCTGGACGCTCCTGATATTTCTTACTTGAAGAACGTCCAGTTTTGATAAGTACATATAGAGAGAAAAGCGCTAAGCATGTCTACACATGTTAACACCAATGGCGTTAAAGCCGCATTGGCATCACAACATAGACGGCCCCATCATCCTCCGTGCTCTCAACCAATGCACTACTATTTGAGTCTGACAGGGTAAACTTCAGCTGTGAGCCCTTTAGAACATTCAAAACATCCAACAGGTAACTAACATTGAAGCCGATTTCAAGTTCATCACCACCGTAATCAACCGATACTTCTTCTTCGGCCTCTTCCTGCTCTGGGTTATTAGCGACCATTTTCAATGCGCCGGCACTGAGAAGAATACGCACACCGCGATATTTCTCGTTGGACAAAATAGCGGTACGACCAAACGCTTGCTTTAGCTCGGCACTGTCACCAATAACCTCCTTGTCGCCGCCCTTAGGTAAAACGCGGTCATAATCGGGGTAAGCACCATCAACCAACTTGGAAGTGAAGGTATAATCTGTTCCAGTGAGGCGGATATGGTTGGATCCCATCGACACTTGAACCATTTCATCGCCTAACAGTCTCGATAGCTCCATAACACCTTTGCGAGGCAGTATGGCTTTGATAGTGCTCTCCACGGAAACCTCACAATCACCGTCACACAGAGCCATGCGGTGGCCATCGGTCGCCACAGCACGCAATTTATTAGCTGATAGTTCCCATAACATCCCGTTAAGATAATACCTGACGTCTTGCTGTGCCATTGCAAATGAAGTTGCCTCTATCAAACGCTTAAGCGTTGTCGATTGCACAGCAAACTCAATGCTTTTCTCCCCTTCATCTACCGACGGAAATTCATTGGCCGGCAATGTGGCTAAGGTAAACTTACTGCGCCCGCTTTTAAGAAGCGCTTTACCATCTTTACTGGAAAAGTCCACCTGCGCTCCCTCTGGGAGAGATCGACAGATATCCAAAAACTTACGCGCTGAAACAGTTACCTCTCCAGCCTCATCGGCAACCGCCACGTCAGTTGAGCCAACAATTTCAACCTCTAGATCAGTACCAGTCAAAGACAACCGGCTCCCCTCGAGGCTTAACAGCACATTAGATAAGATGGGTAATGTTTGACGGCGTTCAACCACGCCTACAACAAGTTGCAGGGGGTTGAGTAATGCTTCACGGGAAAGGCTGAATTTCATGGTAACGTTTATTCTCCAAAATTTTGCAACAATTAATATAAACCCTTATGTAGAAAGGGTTCGGTAGAGATTCTTAAGATCTCGCTGCACTTCTCTATCAGTACCCTCTAGCTCTTTAACCTTTCGACATGCGTGCAGTACGGTAGTATGATCACGGCCGCCGAAGGACTCACCAATTTCCGGCAGACTATGGTTAGTCAACTCTTTGGCGATCGACATGGCGACCTGTCGTGGCCTAGCTACAGAGCGGCTACGACGCTTACTTAACAAATCCGACATTTTCAATTTGTAATAATCGGCGACCACACGTTGAATGTTGTCTATGGTAACTAGCTTATCCTGCAGTGCCAATAAGTCTTTAAGAGATTCGCGAATTAAATCAATATCAATGGTTCTACCAGTAAACTGTGCGTGAGCCATAACCCTTTTTAAAGCCCCCTCAAGCTCTCGCACGTTAGACCTGATACGTTGCGCAATAAAAAAAGCAGCATCTTTAGACAGTGCCATACCTACCTGTTCCGCCTTATTTATTAGAATCGCCGCACGAGTTTCTAGTTCAGGCGGCTCAACAGCCACGGTAAGACCCCAACCAAAGCGCGATTTCAGCCGCTCCTCTACACCATCGATCTCTTTCGGGTAGCGGTCACAAGTCAATATCATTTGCTGACCGCCCTCGAGCAACGCATTGTAGGTATGAAAAAACTCTTCTTGTGAACGCTCTTTGCCGGCAAAAAACTGAATATCATCGATTAGCAAGGCATCAACAGAACGGTAAAATTGTTTAAACTCGTCAATTGCTTTCAGTTGAAGCGCCTTCACCATATCGGCCACAAATCGCTCAGAATGCAAGTAAACAATCTTTGCATCTGGCTTCTTCGCCCTTAGCGCATTTCCAACTGCATGCATCAAATGCGTTTTACCTAAGCCAACACCACCGTAAATAAAAAGCGGGTTGTAGGAACCTCCGGGATTTTCAGCAACCTGCTGCGCAGCGGCAAAAGCCAACTGGTTTGATTTCCCCTCAACGAAGCTATCGAATGTAAAATTATTATTAAGGTTAGTTTTTAAGCTACTTTCAGCCGCCGACGTTATCAGCGGTGGCGCGTCAACAATGACCCTGGAATCTTGCTCTGCGCTATTCGTTGGCCCAGCATTTGCTAATTCAACATTGTCGTCCATACGAGGTATTTCAATCGCTGAACTAATGGGCTGTGGTTTTGCTGTATTGGCAATACCAAGGCTGACACTTTGCCCTCCGTAATCACTGAAGAGTTGCTCAATACGAGCGAAAAACTTATTTTTAACCCAGTCCTCAATAAAACGGTTTGGCGCCACCAGCTGAATTACAACTCCGTCATCTCTTGAACTTGACGGTGAATGTACTGTAAGAGGTCTAATCCAAGTATTGTATTGTTGCTCAGGAAGCTCATCACGCAGTTGGCTCTGACATTGAGACCAGACTGATTCAGGAACGTTAAACCCCATTTTTTAAACCCTTAGCGATACGGACAGTTGTTCAAAATAACCCTCTCGATGACGCAGTTAACCAGTGCAGCCAAGACACCAGAGGATACTAAATATGACTCGATTTTTTATTGCTTAGTTACTATTTTATTTTTTCCAAAGTCTATACAAAGGAAGGACAATTATCCACATAAAGAAAAAATAGAACATTACCTCAAAAAAAATAAAGCTTATATAAATCAGCACCTTACATAAACACAATGCTTTTTTTATCAACAGCGAAATAAAAAAAACTGGTTAATATTTAACCAATATTTGTGGATAACTTGTGTATATACAGTAAAAAACCAGTGTTTTAACTGCAAAAATAGCGGAATTTCAAGCCTGCGGGTAAGAATGGCAATTGGAAAGTGACCGGTTGGATTACAATGGTCACTTTCCTATACAGAAAGAGGAGAAAATACTCCCCAATAGATCATCTGACGAAAACTGGCCTGTAATCTCAGATAGTTGGTTTTGTGCCTGTCGTAAATCTTCAGCCAAGAGCTCGCCGGCTCCCGCTACCTCAAGTTGTTTTATGCCTGTACAAATCAAATCTTGAGCCCTGACTAAAGCATCCAAGTGCCGTCGCCGCGCTGAAAACAAACCTTCTTGTTGAGTTTGATAACCCGCTACTGAATGTAGGTGATCAATCAGCTGGTCAAATCCAAGCTGATTTTTTGCCGATAGCGCAAAAGCGGCTTCGCGATCAACCAATGGTCCAGCAGGCTGATCGCAACAATCTATCTTGTTCAAAATTAAAGTGATTGGCTGACGAGCATCTGGATAACGCAAAAAATACTCAGGCCATATCTCTTCAAGATGAGGGTCGGCATCTTCCGTTATATCAACCACAAATAATATCAGATCCGCCTGCTCAATCTCAGCCCAAGCTCTTCGGACACCCTCTTTTTCTACCTCATCATCTGCTTCGCGCAAACCAGCAGTATCAACAATATTGAGAGGCATGCCATCTAAAACGATTTTCTCCCTTAAAACATCTCTAGTGGTTCCAGGAATAGCAGTAACAATTGCAGCATCAGTGCCCGACAATGCATTGAGCAAGCTAGACTTACCAGCGTTTGGTTTGCCGGCGAGGACCAGCGTTAAACCCTCTCGCAGTAAAGACCCTTGTTGTGCTCTCTGCAAAATAGTGGCAAGGTTTTCAGCGAGCCCATGCAGATTATCACGCAAGTTTTTATCCGCCAAAAAATCGATTTCCTCTTCTGGAAAATCTATTGCAGCTTCAACATAGGTGCGCAACTGAATCATTTCTTCAACTAGCGCATTAACCAATACAGAAAAATCACCCTGCATGGAGCGTACCGCTGATCTGGCCGCCTCTATTGATGAGGCGTCGATCAAGTCAGCGATCGCCTCTGCCTGTGCAAGGTCCATTTTGTCGTTGAGAAACGCTCGCTCGCTGAATTCTCCTGGCCTAGCCAAACGAGCACCCAACTCAACGCATCGCTGCACTAAACGATCGAGAATAATCGGCCCGCCATGTCCCTGTATTTCTAACACAGTTTCACCAGTAAATGACTTCGGGCCTGGGAAAAAAAGTACAACCCCTTCATCAATCGTCTCCTGCTGACTGTCAACAATACGACTAAAGGTTGCGACCTTGGGTTGTAAGTTGTCACCAACGGATAACATCTGTTTAATAAAGCGTGACATATCGCCACCAGATAGCCGCACAATACCAACGCCACCTCTTCCAGGTGCGGTAGCAATAGCAACAATGGTGTCGGTGTTATTTTGTAAAGAGGTGTTTTTCATTGAGTGATTATGCCGGAAAAAAAGGCCCCGCAAGGGGACTTATCCAACCGTTAGCTCTTTTTACTCGTCTCTAGCTGTTTATTAACAACCCATTGTTGAGCCATCGATAAAAGATTGTTGACTGTCCAATAAAGTACCAATCCGGCGGGAAAAAACATAAAGAAAAAAGTAAACATGATCGGCATTAATTGCATTACTTTTGCTTGCATGGGATCTGTGGGCATAGGTTGTAATTTCTGCATCAACAACATACTGCCGCCCATTATTAAAGGAAGCACGAAATATGGGTCTTTAGCTGATAGATCCTGTATCCATAAGAACCAAGGTGCGTGACGAATTTCCACAGACTCTAGAAGCACCCAATAAAGCGCGATAAATACTGGCATCTGTAATAGCATGGGTAAACAACCACCAGCCGGATTAACTTTTTCCTTTTTATACAAACCCATCAACTCTTGAGACATTTTTTGTCTATCATCGCCGTAGAGTTCTTTTAACCTAGCCATTTCAGGTTGCAAACTACGCATTTTTGCCATTGACCTTAGGCTTGCCGCTGACAGCGGGTAGAGCAACAGCTTAATCAACACCGTCAATAAAATAATCGCCCAACCCCAATTTCCTACCACACCATGTATAAATTTCATGGCAGCGAAGATTGGTTTAGCTAGCATCCAAAGAAACCCATAGTCGACGGTTAGATCAAGATATTCCGCCAGACCCTCGAGGGTCTCCTGATCCTTTGGCCCAACATAAAATTGCGCCTGATAACTTCCCGAAGACCTCGGCGCAACATTGATTGCGCGGCCGACAAAGCCCATAAGATAGATATCCTGACCTTTTAACTTGCGCAAGCTAAAGGTATTTTCGTCTTCTCTCGGGGGGACCCAAGCACTAACAAAATAATGTTGCACCATAGCCACCCAGCCAGATTGAATGCTTGTCTTGACTGACTCATCTTGCATATCTGCAAAATCATACTTGGCAAAATTAGTCTCAGGCTCCCTTAACGCAGCTCCTAGGTAAGGTGCCACACCGCCACTCGATTTAACCAATGGTTGCTTAGAGTCTCTTTTAATCTGACCATAAAACGCAGCCTGCCATGGCGCATCACCAAGATTATTAATCAAATACTCAACGCCTATAATGTAGCCACCAGCAGTAAAGGTAAACCGCTTAACAATGCGTACATCGTTTTGCTTAAAAGTGAGGTCGACAACTAGCTGGTCTTCGCCGGCAAGCATTTCATAGTTTGCATTTGCGGTCGCAAATAATGGCCGACCCTGTCTTGTATCTGTAGCATCTGGGCCAACCAGGCCACTTTTGGCAATATATTGGTTATTAATAGAACGAGTGAGCAAGGTAAAGGGCTCTCCTCCATCTTCAGGCATCGCCGTTAGATGATTAAGCAACTTAACCTCGACAATATCACCACCTTGAGGATCAATAGTCACATCAAGCACATCTGTTGTTACTTTTACCAGACTGGAAGATACAGGTACCGGTTGTTGAGCTTCTGGCTCAGCAGCTAATGAGGGCAACTCTTCAGCATTGTTTTGTATTTGCGGTGTCTCTAGTTCTGTGACCACCGCCAACTCATCACCTTCGTCCACCACAGAGGAATTATCACCAAAGCGATCCCACTCTATAAGCAATAGCCAACCAACCAAAAAAATTGCTGCTATGTTTAATGTCTTTTGCCAATCCATACTATTTATTACTCTATGTGGTTTTTTTGTTTAATTTGGGTGACTGCTCTGTGTTAGCGTCTCTACAAACTGGGTCATAGCCGCCAGGGTGAAAAGGATGGCATTTTAGAAGCCTTAATAGGGTAAGGTACCCGCCTTTTAACACACCATAACGCTCAAATGCCTCCTCCGCATAGCAGGAGCAGCTGGGATAAAACCTACAGCTTTTCCCCGTGAGAGGACTAATTGCCAGCTGATAAACTTTAATCATACTAATCGCTAGTTTACGCATCCAAGCCCTCCAGACCTATGCAACGCTGATGCAGTCTGCCCCAAGATTGATCCAACAACAAGGCAATTTGTTTTGCGTTAAATTTAATGGCATCTTTGCGAGCCAGAAATACAATATCTAGAGATAGTGCGAACTGTTGTTGGCGGAACGTTTCTCGCACAACACGCTTCACTTGATTGCGGCCAACTGCCGTGGGAATATTTTTTTTGCCTACCACCAATCCAAGCCGAGACTGACTAAGACTATTAGGGATAGCGAGTAACAGGAATGCTGGATGAGCGACTTTAATCCTGTTGTTATCAAACACCTCTTTAAACTCAGAGGCTTTGAGGAGACGTCGGTGTTTACAGAAAGCGTAATTGGGCACTGAGCCCACAAACCTATGCCGCTAGGCGCTTACGGCCTTTAGCACGACGACGATTCAATACTGCGCGACCACCTTTAGTCGCCATTCGAGCCCTAAAACCATGAGTGCGCTTACGTTTTAGGTTGCTTGGTTGAAATGTTCTTTTCATGGCATAAAATCCAGTGAATAAATTCTGTACTAAATTAAGGCGGGCGATTCTAAAGAAATTAACCTGCTAGATCAACGTCTATTTTATTAAATAATTAAAACAGTTGGATATCCATAACATCTCATAGCAAGCCCACAACAAGTCCACAATCTATACCCAGCAAATTACCTTTATAGCGGGTATTTCAAACCATAGATTTACATCTTGGGAATAACCTTTGAATAACACTTACAATTAGCCACTATTTAACCATCAAAATCGTAAAAACAATGGAATGCGAGATAATCATACACAGCGATAACATTAGTTACACAGTCACACAACTATCTAAAACAACAACTTATACGTCAAAATTTTTAGGCTATCTCAATGATTTTACGTTAGTTTGTCGTTTTATCCCCAAAATACAGCAGCGTTAATAACAACAACAACAAATAATTAGTATCTATATACATATATAACTCTTAACACAGTTAAAAAGCAAAAATCACAACAATAGAAAAACTGCTTATTTTTTAGCCACATCCCCGTATAATGCCCACCTATTTAAATGTGCTCATAACACTATGCTCTATCCTGATAATTTTGATGTGATCGTAATCGGTGGTGGCCATGCCGGAACTGAAGCCTGCCTTGCTGCTGCGCGTATGGGTTGTAATACATTATTGCTGACCCACAATATTGAGACTCTTGGACAGATGTCGTGTAATCCTGCCATAGGGGGCATCGGTAAAAGTCATCTTGTTAAGGAAATTGATGCTTTGGGTGGAGCTATGGCAATAGCTACCGATAAAAGTGGTATACAATTTCGGGTACTTAATTCCAGAAAAGGCCCTGCAGTAAGAGCCACCAGAGCTCAAGCTGACCGTATAAGATATAAAGCGGCGATTCGACATACCCTTGAAAACCAAAAAAATCTAACAATTTTTCAGCAAGCAGTAGATGATCTAATTATAGAAAATGACCGAGTAATCGGTGCTGTTACTCAGATGGGTTTGCGATTCACCGGCAAAGCGGTGGTGGTAACAGCGGGAACCTTTTTGGCAGGCAAGGTACATATCGGTTTAGAAAACCACGCCGCTGGAAGAGCGGGTGATCCCCCGGCAGAAAACTTAGCGAAGACCTTACGACAACTGCCGTTTCGAGTAGAGCGATTAAAAACGGGCACGCCACCGAGAATAGATGCGCGTTCTGTTGATTTTTCCCAATTACAAGAGCAATGGGGCGATAACCCGTTACCCGTGATGTCTTATTTGGGTAAAGCTTCAGATCATCCCCAGCAAACCTGTTGCTGGGTTACCTATACCAATACAAAAACACATGACATTATCCGAAGCGGTATGGATAGGTCGCCAATTTACTCGGGCGTTATTGATGGTGTTGGCCCAAGGTATTGCCCCTCTATTGAAGATAAAGTGGTGCGATTTGCCGATAAATCGCAGCATCAGATATTTATTGAGCCAGAAGGCCTAGACACTCATGAGTTGTACCCTAATGGCATTTCAACCAGTTTACCATTTGATGTGCAATTGGATTTGGTTCGTTCAATCGTTGGCTTTGAAAACGCGCATATCACTCGCCCCGGTTATGCCATTGAGTACGATTATTTTAATCCCCAGGATTTAAAATACAGTCTCGAAACCAAAGCTATTGCTGGTTTGTTTTTTGCTGGTCAAATTAACGGAACCACTGGCTACGAAGAGGCCGCGGCTCAAGGGTTGCTTGCTGGTGCAAATGCAGCTTTGCAGGTTCAAGATAAACCGGCCTGGTGCCCTCGTCGAGATGTTGCGTACACAGGCGTACTAGTTGACGATTTAATAAGCATGGGCACTAGCGAACCTTACAGAATGTTCACCAGTCGTGCGGAATATAGATTGCTGTTACGAGAAGACAATGCAGATTTACGACTAACTGAAAAAGGCCGAGAGTTGGGATTGGTCGATGATTCTCGTTGGCAACAGTTCAATGACAAGCGCGAGGCCATTGAGCTAGAGCGGCAGCGATTAAAGAGTAATTGGATACAACCGGGGTCTGATGAGGCCGCGAAATTGGCGCAGCATATCGAAAATAAATTAACTCGTGAGTACAATCTGTTTGAATTATTAAAACGCCCTGAAATAACTCATCAAACAATTGCATCGCTCTATCCGGAGGGTGGCACTACGGTTAACCAGACCGTTGCAGATCAAGTGGAGATCGATGCCAAATACTCGGGTTATATCAACCGCCAACAGCAAGAAATCGATCGCATGCATCGCCATGAGAATACCGCTATTCCTACTAATTTTGACTACCAAGCGATTAGCGGGTTATCCAATGAGGTGAAGCAAAAACTCTGTGCCGCTATGCCAGAAACGATTGCTCGCGCTGCTCGCATCCCAGGTGTTACCCCTGCTGCCATTTCGTTGTTGCTGGTGTCATTAAAAAAATATGCCGCCTAATTCAAATCCCTTTTACCGTACTAACCAAGAAAAAGTGACGCTTGATTGCTTGCGCCATGGACTAGACTCCATGGCTATTGAGACAACGGATAAACAGGTAACCCTGTTGATGCATTATCTCGCGATGCTTGACCGCTGGAACAAGACGTATAACCTCACGTCCATTCGTGAACCATTAGAGATGATTAATTTGCATCTTCTGGATAGCCTATCGGTGCATCACCATCTCAATAAGGCACTTAATATTATCGATGTGGGTACTGGCCCAGGGTTGCCTGGCATCCCTTTGGCGATAATGAATCCAGATAAAAATTTTACCCTTCTGGACAGTAATGGTAAGAAAACGCGTTTCTTATTTGCAGTGATCAACGAGTTAGTATTGAGCAACGTGATAGAGGTAAATCAACGGGTTGAGTCATACCATCCAGACCAGACATTCGATACCATACTAACTAGAGCTTTTAGTTCCATTCCAGAAATGCTAGAAAATTGTCGCCATTTAAGCTCAGATCAATCCTGTTTTATGGCAATGAAGGGGAAAAACCCTGAATCAGAGTTGAGCCTGATAAAGAAAGACTATATGGTTTCTGACTTGTGCCGATTAGAAGTTCCAGGGGTCGAGGGCGAACGGCATCTTATTAAGATAAAAAATATTGCAAACAGTCATAAATAACGAAGGTATATGCATTGGTACGAATACTCTCAATAGCCAACCAAAAAGGCGGCGTCGGTAAAACCACAACCAGCGTCAACTTATCGGCGTCACTTGCAGCTTACAAGCAGCGCGTGTTGTTGGTTGATATTGACCCTCAAGGCAACGCTACCATGGGCTCGGGGGTAAATAAAACCGAGTGTGAGCTCAGTGTGTATAACGTACTAACAGAGAAAAACGCAATAGAGGACGTTATTGTCACTGCAGAAAAAGGCAAGTATCACCTTTTGCCCTCTAATGGTGATCTGGTCGCGGCTGAAGTGGAGTTAATGCAAGAGATTGGTCGCGAGAGTCGATTGCGTCATGCGTTAAAGCGTGTGGCTGCGAACTATGACTACATTATAATTGATTGTCCCCCTTCACTTAATATGCTCACAGTTAACGCTCTTGTTGCGAGCGACGGCGTTTTGATACCCATGCAGTGTGAGTACTATGCCTTGGAGGGGTTATCAGCTTTAAATAACACCATCCGACAAATTGCTAAATTGATTAACCCTAGGCTTCGTATCGAGGGAATCCTGCGCACTATGTATGACCCTCGTAGCAGCCTTACTAATGCGGTATCTGCTCAACTGAGAAAATACTTTGGTGATAGAGTTTATCGCGTGAGTATTCCGAGGAACGTAAGGTTGGCCGAAGCGCCCAGCCACGGTATGCCTGTACTGGTCTATGATAGAAATTCAAAAGGGTCGGTCGCCTACCTCGCGCTTGCCAGTGAAATGCTCAAACAAGAAAAAGCAGAGCAAGCCAAAACACAAGAAGCATTAGGAAGTTAGCGACATGACATCAAAACGACAGAGTCTTGGAAAAGGGTTGGATGCACTACTGGGCCTCGAAGAGGGAGAGGATACTGTTCTATCAAAGACGTTGTCTGCGAATATTGGTGATGATGCAATATCAACAGCAGATTCACCCTTAAAGGAGCTACCAGTAGAATTCCTACAGCGCGGTGAATACCAACCGCGCAGGGATCTAAACCCAGAAGCACTGCAAGAGTTAGCCAATTCGATTGCTGTTCAAGGCGTTATACAGCCTGTTGTGGTTAGGCCGGTAGGCGATAACCGCTACGAAATTATTGCAGGCGAACGTAGATGGCGTGCGGCCCAGCAAGCGGGATTACATACTATTCCGGCAATAGTGCGTGCGGTCTCTGATGAGGCCACCATTGCAATGGCGCTGATTGAGAATATACAGCGCGAAGACCTTAACGCCATGGAAGAGAGCCTTGCCTTAATACGCCTTCAAAATGAATTTAAACTTACGCAACAGCAAGTTGCTGATGCAGTGGGTAAGTCGCGATCCGCAGTAACCAACCTGATGCGCCTAGCGACACTGGAAGTTCCCGTGCAACAACAACTAGAGCGCGGCGAGCTAGAACTGGGTCATGCTAAATGTTTACTCGCCCTTGAGGGCAATACGCAAATTACTGCGGCTCGGAATGTGGCGGCCAACGCAATGACAGTGCGCCAGACGGAAGTATTGGTTAAGGCGTTATTAAACCCCGCTGACACAAAAAAGCAGCCTGCAAAAGTCAATTCTGATATTGTACGCCTACAAGAAGACTTGTCTGAAAAGCTCGGTGCGGCCGTCAGTATTCAGCACAGCGCCAGTGGATCTGGCCGGCTGATATTAAAGTACAATACAGTCGATGAGTTGGATGGCATTCTAGCGCACATTAAATAGACATTAGTTCTGTACTATTGTCAGTATTAATAGCAGGAATATACCACCTTTAGGCTGTTGAATATCACTAACACTATACCTATAATGCCCGTCCGCTCGAGGTGGGTGCCATCAACTTTGTCGCGGAACGAGAAAAGGCAGAAACGGGTGGCCTTACAATGACTACCATTTCGACACCGCCGCTTTATAAAGTAGCGCTGTACCAAATCGTTACCTTACTGGTTACTAGTGGGTTATTGGTTTTAGGAGATCGAGTCTTAGCCCTTTCTGTTTTGGTAGGAGGGTTTATTCAGATAGGCCCCCAAGCTTGGTTTGCGCGTCAAGCTTTTAAATACACTGGCGCAAGGCAAGTCGACAGAGTCGTGCGAGCGATGTACATTGGAGAATCAGGCAAGATTATCCTAACCGCCTCATTATTCGTCGCATGTTTTACTTTGTGGGAGCAGCTTAATTTTTTGGCTGTTTTCAGTGCCTTTATCGTAATGATCCCTGTGCAGTGGGCGATTACGATAAGGGTATTGAAGCATTAATCCCTAATACTGTGAGATTAGTTAAGGTCAATCACAGCAAAATAACAGTGATTTTATTAGAAATAACTATTGCACTGATTTAACGAGAGTTTTGATACATGGCAGCCGACGGCCCAGCAAATACAACGGAATACATTCAGCATCATTTAACCAACTTGGTTTATGGTAACCACCCAGAAAATGGCTGGGGTTTTGCACATGGCGCTCAAGAAGCGGCTGAAATGGGTTTTATGGCTATTCATGTAGATTCCATGGCGTGGTCAATCGGGTTGGGATTGTTGTTTTGCTTGTTGTTCCGTGTTGCAGCAAAGCGTGCGACAACAGGCGTACCTAGCGGCATGCTTAACTTTGTTGAATTGGTGGTCGAGTTCATCGATGGCTCAGTAAAGGACAGTTTTCACGGCAGCAACAAAATGGTAGCACCGTTAGCGCTGACTATCTTTGTGTGGATTTTCTTAATGAACCTAATGGATCTATTACCTGTTGATCTAGTGCCTGAGCTGTTAATACTCGCTGGCGTTGAATATCAAAAGATAGTTCCGTCGACAGATCCAAACATCACCTTAGGCATGGCGTTGGCTGTCTTTATGCTGATGCTTTACTACTCCATTAAAATTAAAGGCACAGGGTTTATTGCTGAACTCACTATGCACCCTTTTAATCATTGGGGTTTTATTCCAGTTAATCTATTTATGGAGACCGTCGGGCTTTTAGCTAAGCCGTTTTCGCTCGGTCTTCGATTGTTCGGCAATATGTATGCTGGTGAGATGATCTTTATACTTATTGCAACAATGTTTGCCGCTGGCGCCGGTGCCGGTTTAATTGGCGGCGGGTTACATGCACAAATTTTTGGCCAGGACACCAGCGCATTCTTCTGGTTGGCCATCTTTGTTTTAGTCTGCGGTGTCTGCGGGCTAAATCTCAAAGGAAAAATATCTACCGGGAAAACTGTCTTGCTATGCGTGATATTTATGGCGCTAGGTGGCGGGTTGACCGCTCTGGGTGGCGGGTTAATGCAATGGGGTTGGGCAGTATTCCATATTCTGGTAATTACCCTGCAAGCCTTTATTTTCATGGTTCTTACAGTCGTCTATCTCAGTATGGCGCATGAAGACCACTAATTTTTATTTTACTATTTAACTACTAAAATCGGGAGTCTACGATGGAACTTGTAATCATTGCTGCGGCAATTATGCTCGGATTGGGCGCACTGGGGGCAGCCGTTGGTATGGGTCTGCTGGGCGGAAAACTTATTGAAGGAACAGCTCGTCAGCCTGAGTTGGGACCAATGCTACAGGGTAAAATGTTCCTGCTTGCGGGTCTGATTGATGCTGTGCCAATTATTGGTGTTGGTATTGCTATGTACCTGATCTTTGTTGTTGCGCCTGGTGTTGGTGCGTAACCCAAAATAATGATTTTAAACTCATCTATTTATGAGGTAATGGCGTGAATATTAATTTAACGCTTTTTGGTCAGATGGTGACTTTCGCATTCTTTGTGTGGTTTTGCATGAAGTTTGTGTGGCCCGTCATTATTGAGGCCATGGAAGAGCGCCAGAAAAAAATCGCTGACGGCCTTGATGCGGCCGATCGTGCCCTGCGTGATCTTGAAGTGGCTCAGAACAAAGCAACTGACCAAATGAAAGAAGCCAAGCAGGAAGCGGCGGGCATTATTGATCAAGCCAACAAGCGAGCAAATCAAATTATTGATGAAGCCAAGCAACAGGCAATAGCCGAGGGCGATCGCCTAAAGGCTGCTGCCCAAGCGGAAATCGAGCAAGAAATTAATCGCGCTAAAGAAGAGCTGCGTGCCAATGTGGCAGGTCTGGCTCTCGCTGGCGCAGAAAAAGTGCTCGAAGCATCAATTGATGAAAAGTCTAATCGCGCGCTGGTCGACAAACTGGCAGCACAGCTGTAACCGAGGTTTAACATGGCAGAATTGAGCACATTAGCTCGGCCCTATGCAAAGGCAGCGTTTGAATTTGCTGCAGATGCTGGGGACTTGCAGGGTTGGTCTACTAGCCTAGCCACTGCGGGAGCTGTTGCACAGCAGCCAGCGGTTGTAAAACTGTTGAGCTCTCCAAGCTCCACGGCGGCACAACAAGCAGCCGCGGTTATAGAGATATGTGGTGACGAGCTAACCGCAACAGGCCAAAATTTTATTACAATTTTGTCTGAGAACCGCCGGTTGCAATTATTGCCACAAATCTCACATCAGTTTGACATCATGAAAGCTAACCGAGAAAAAGCGGTTGAAGTGGACGTGGTCGCAGCGCATGAGATAGATGCTGATCAACAGCAACAACTCAGCGATGCACTGAGCGCAAAATTAGAACGCAAAGTAAATATGCAGGTTAGTTTAGATAAGAGCCTGTTGGGTGGTGCGGTAATCCGTGCCGGGGACACCGTTATTGACGGGTCCATTCGCGGTCGTTTGACCAAACTCGCCGAATCACTAAATTCCTAAGGATTGAGGCCAAAGCATGCAGCAACTGAATCCATCAGAAATCAGCGAAATCATCAAGAGTCGTATCGACAACCTTAATGTTTCGTCAGAAGCCCAAAATGAGGGCACCATTGTTTCCGTATCAGACGGTATCATTCGTATTCACGGTCTCGACGACGTGATGTATGGCGAAATGATTGAGTTTGATGGCGGTGTTTACGGTATGGCACTTAACCTCGAGCGCGACTCAGTCGGTGCCGTGGTACTGGGTGACTATCAAACACTGGCCGAAGGACAAAAAGCCCGATGCACCGGACGTGTATTGGAAGTACCAGTAGGCCCAGAATTGGAAGGTCGCGTGGTCGACGCTCTGGGTAACCCTATTGATGGTAAAGGGCCGGTTAATGCGCCTCTTACCGATGCAATCGAAAAAGTGGCGCCAGGTGTAATTGAGCGTCAATCTGTTGATCAGCCAGTACAAATTGGTTTGAAGGCAGTTGATACCATGGTGCCAATTGGCCGCGGTCAGCGCGAACTGATTATTGGTGATCGCCAGATTGGTAAATCAGCCATTGCGGTAGATGCGATCATCAACCAGAAGGGCTCTGGTATTAAATGTATCTACGTTGCTGTAGGTCAGAAAGCCGCTTCTGTTGCCGCTGTTGTGCGCAAACTCGAAGAGCATGGTGCCATGGAACACACAATTGTTGTTGCTGCCACCGCATCTGATCCCGCTGCCATGCAGTTTTTGGCGCCTTTTGCCGGCTGCTCAATGGGCGAGTACTACCGCGATCGCGGACAAGACGCGCTAATTATTTATGATGATCTGACCAAGCAAGCTTGGGCCTATCGTCAAATCTCACTATTGCTTAAACGCCCTCCGGGTCGTGAAGCCTATCCTGGTGATGTTTTCTACTTGCACTCTCGTCTGTTAGAGCGTGCGGCACGCGTTAATGCTGACTATGTAGAGAAATTCACAGATGGCAAAGTGAAAGGCCAAACCGGCTCATTAACTGCCCTGCCCGTGATTGAGACCCAGGCTGGCGACGTATCGGCCTTTGTACCCACCAATGTAATCTCGATTACCGATGGTCAGATCTTCCTTGAAGCTGATATGTTTAACTCTGGTATCCGTCCCGCGATGAACGCTGGTATTTCGGTATCTCGAGTGGGTGGTGCAGCGCAAACTAAGATTATCAAAAAGCTGTCTGGTGGTATTCGAACAGCATTAGCCCAGTATCGTGAATTGGCCGCCTTTTCTCAGTTTGCCTCTGATCTGGATGATGCAACAAAAGCGCAGTTGGACCACGGTGAACGCGTGACTGAGCTGATGAAGCAAAAGCAGTATTCACCTCAAAGCATCGCTGAAATGGGAGTGATGGTTTATGCCGCTGACAACGGATATCTTCAGTCTGTAGAAGTAAACAAGATTGGTGATTTTGAGGCCGCCTTGCTCGCCTATATGAAAGCTGAGCACGGTGACCTGATGGATCAAATCAATCAGTCAGGGGATTACAACGACGATATTGGCGCTGGTTTTAAAGCTGCGCTCGATAAGTTTGTTGCAACTCAAACCTGGTAAGTTAGCGAAATCGGACAGGCATAAAACATGGCAGTCGGAAAAGAAGTTAAAACCAAAATTGCGAGTATTGGTAGTACGCAGAAAATCACTAGCGCAATGGAAATGGTCGCGGCGAGTAAAATGCGTCGAGCGCAGGATCGTATGGCATTAGGTAAACCCTATGCCCAACGTATCCGAGATGTTGTAGGCCATATTGCTAACGCTGTTTCTGAATACCATCATCCATATTTACAAGAGCGTGAAGTCGCGCGCGTTGCTTATATTGTTATCTCCACCGATCGAGGTCTCTGTGGAGGGCTCAATATCAACCTATTTAAAACGGCGCTGAAGTCGATGAAATCATGGTCTGATCAAGACGTTGAAGTTGATATCTGTGTTATAGGTAACAAAGCGGCAAGCTTCTTTGGCACCGTAGGTGGCAATATTGTTGCCGCGGTAAAAGATGTGGGTGATGAACCAAATGCCGCTGACTTAATTGGTGGTGTGAAGGTGATGTTGGACGCCTTTGATGAAGGCCGTATCGACAAGCTGTTTGTGGTCAGTAACGAGTTTGTGAATACCATGACTCAAGCGCCAACAGTTGAACAACTATTGCCACTAGCAGCAACCAGCGATAGCAGCCTTAAACACCATTGGGATTACATCTACGAACCAGATGCGCAAGAGTTATTGGATGGATTATTGGTTCGCTATATCGAATCGCAGGTTTTTCAGGGCGTTGTAGAAAACAAAGCCTGTGAACAGGCTGCCCGAATGTTAGCAATGAAAAATGCCACCGATAATGCCGGTGACATGATTGATGAATTACAACTGCTTTATAACAAAGCGCGTCAGGCAGCGATTACCCAAGAGCTGTCAGAAATTGTTGGTGGCGCGGCGGCTGTTTAAAGCCAAACGAATTTTTAAAGGTTTAGTTAAGAGGAACCGGACATGAGTAGTGGACGTATCGTACAAATTATCGGCGCTGTGATCGATGTGGAATTTCCCCGCGATCAGGTGCCCAACGTCTATGACGCACTAGTAGTCGACGATAAAGGCCTGACCCTTGAGGTACAGCAACAGTTGGGTGATGGCGTAGTGCGAGCAATCGCCATGGGATCCTCTGAAGGGATCAGCCGTGGGTTGGGCGTTAACAATACCTCAGCACCTATCTCTGTGCCTGTTGGAACGGAAACACTGGGCCGCATTATGGATGTGCTTGGTAACCCAATTGATGAAAAGGGCCCTATTGGTGAAAAAGAGCGTATGGCTATTCACCGCAAGCCACCTGCTTATGATGAATTAGCGGCTTCCGACGACCTGCTTGAAACCGGTATTAAGGTAATTGATTTGGTATGCCCCTTTGCTAAGGGTGGTAAGGTTGGTCTGTTTGGTGGTGCCGGTGTGGGTAAAACGGTCAATATGATGGAGCTGATCAACAATATTGCGACCGAGCACAGCGGTCTATCGGTATTTGCTGGTGTTGGAGAGCGGACTCGAGAGGGTAATGACTTCTACTACGAGATGCAGGAGTCTGGCGTTGTTAATGTTGAGACCCCTAGCGATTCAAAAGTGGCTATGGTTTATGGTCAGATGAATGAGCCACCCGGAAACAGACTTCGCGTTGCACTAACCGGTCTAACGATGGCTGAAAAGTTTCGTGACGAAGGTAAAGATGTACTGCTATTTGTTGACAACATCTATCGTTACACCCTAGCCGGTACCGAAGTATCTGCACTGTTGGGTCGTATGCCATCAGCGGTAGGCTATCAGCCAACGCTGGCAGAAGAAATGGGTGTACTTCAGGAGCGTATTACCTCCACTAAGACCGGATCTATTACCTCGGTACAGGCGGTTTATGTGCCAGCGGATGATTTGACTGACCCCTCCCCCGCAACTACCTTTGCCCACTTGGACTCAACGGTAGTACTGAGCCGTGATATTGCATCCAAAGGTATTTACCCTGCGGTAGATCCACTGGACTCAACCTCACGTCAGCTGGATCCATTAATTATTGGTAACGAGCACTATGAAGTAGCTCGCGGTGTGCAATCGGTATTGCAACGGTATAAAGAGCTGAAAGATATTATTGCTATTCTTGGTATGGATGAGCTTTCAGAGGAAGATAAAATGGCGGTTGCTAGGGCGCGTAAGATCGAGCGCTTCTTATCTCAGCCATTCCATGTTGCAGAGATCTTTACTGGTTCACCCGGTAAGTACGTATCGTTAAAAGATACTATTGCCGGTTTCCAGGGTATTTTGGCTGGCCAATACGACGATCTTCCTGAACAGGCTTTCTATATGGTTGGCTCTATCGAAGAAGCGGTAGAAAAAGCCAAAAACCTATAAATTGCGGCGAGCAAAGGCAATCAAGAAATGGCTATAACAGTTCATTGTGACATCGTAAGTGCGGACGAGGCCCTATTCTCTGGGTTAGTTGAGATGGTCGTTGCCACCGGCTCTCTTGGTGAGTTGGGTGTTACGCCAGGCCACGCGCCATTGCTTAGCGACCTCCGTCCCGGCCCAGTGCGGCTGATTAAGGAAGATGGCGAAGAGGAAATTTATTACCTCTCAGGCGGCTATTTAGAGGTTCAGCCAAACAGTATTTCTATATTGGCTGATACCGCCGTTCGTGCCGGTGATATTGATGAAGCGGCAGCGGCGCAGGCCGTCAAGGACGCAGAAGCTGCGCTAGCGAATCAGGCCGGCGAAATTGAATATTCAAGAGCAGCAGCTATGCTCGCCGAATCAACAGCACAGTTGCTAACAGTGCAGAAATTGCGCAAAAAACTGGGTGGCTGATTCGCAAAGGCTAACAAAGGGTGGCATAGCCGCCCTTTTTTTTGCTTCCGCATAATGTCAGCATTATTAAGGGACTTGTGTTGTTAGCCAATTGACAGTAACGTAAGTCGCTAAACGACGACGATTAAACGCGTAAATTCGGAGCCTTAGAAGAGTGCCTAAGAACAGTACGGACATTGTTATTCTTGCCGCAGGTAAAGGGACGCGAATGCAGTCTGCCCTTCCTAAGGTACTGCATCCATTAGCCGGGCGACCATTACTTGATCATGTGATTACCAGTGCCGGCACTGTAGCGGATAGCAAAAAAATTATTGTTACTGGTCATGGCGCTGAACAAGTCGAACAGACTTTTGCACAGACTGACGCTGTGTTTGTGCAACAAACCGAACAGCTTGGCACTGCCCATGCAGTACAAATGGCCTTGCCTCATTTGCGCACTCAAGCCAATGTATTAATACTCTATGGCGATGTGCCGCTAATAACGCCAGAGACAATCAGCAAAATACTCAATGCAGTTGATAAAGACCATATCGCCTTGCTGACGATCCACCTTGATAACCCTACCGGATATGGGCGTATTGTGCGCAATACCGCAGGGGAGGTAGAGTCTATTGTGGAACAAAAAGATGCCAGCGATGAGCAATTGAAAATTACTGAAATCAATACGGGTGTAATGGCACTTGGCGCTGAACAGCTTAACGCTTGGCTACCACAGATTGATAACCATAATGCGCAAGGCGAATACTACCTAACTGACTTAATTGCTATTGCGCGAACTCAGGGTTATAACATTAATAGCATTCACCCAGGTTCAGCCACTGAGATTGAAGGAGTGAATAACCGCCAACAACTGAGCGATCTAGAGCGCGCCTATCAATTAGCGCAAGCCCAAGCGCTCATGCTGTCAGGTACTAGCTTGGCAGATCCACACCGCTTTGATCAACGAGGCACCATTACCGCCGGTCGGGATAATAGTATCGATGTGAACTGTGTATTTGAGGGCAATGTAGTCATTGGCTCCGGAGTGTCGATTGGCCCAAATTGCCATATTATTGATAGCACCATTGGCGATGGCGTAGAAATCAAAGCCAATACCGTTATTGAATCCGCGGTGATTGGTGACAATGCCGTCGTCGGTCCTTTTGCGCGGCTACGTCCGGGCACCAATTTGGGTAATCACACCAAGGTCGGCAACTTTGTTGAAACCAAAAAAGCTAACGTTGGCGATGGCAGTAAAATAAATCATCTCAGCTATGTCGGCGATGCCAACCTTGGACAAGGTGTCAATGTCGGCGCCGGCACCATCACCTGTAATTACGATGGCGTTAATAAACACACCACGACTATTGGCAACGATGCCTTTATTGGTTCTAACAGCACATTGATTGCGCCAGTAACTGTCGGTGAAAAAGGTTTTGTTGCCGCCGGCACGTCAATCTCCAAGGATGTTCCTGACAACAGCTTGGCAGTTGGGCGCGCAAAACAACGCAATATTGATGGTTGGCAACGGCCAACAAAAAAGCAAGATAAAAAGGACTAATGCAGTATGTGTGGAATCGTAGGTGCAGCGACCAATAGAAATGTTTATAACATTTTAATGGAGGGCTTACGCCGTCTTGAATATCGCGGCTATGATTCCGCTGGGCTGTCTATAATCGATGACGAGCACCAACTACAAACTCGCAAAACAATAGGTAAAGTAGCGGTATTAGAGGCGTTAGCGAAAAAAAATCCGGTCGCTGGACATACCGGAATCGCCCATACCCGCTGGGCCACCCATGGCCAGCCAAGCACCCTCAACTCTCACCCACATATCTCTGCCGGATTGTCGGTCGTACACAACGGCATTATTGAAAACCATGATCAGTTGCGTGAAGAATTAACGGCGCTGGGTTATGAGTTTCTTTCTGATACTGACTCCGAAGTGATTGCTCACCTTACACAGCATTATGCGAAAACTGCCAACAGTTTGCGCAAAGCAGTGCAGAAAACGATCGCAAGATTAGAAGGTGCCTATGCGCTGGGTGTTATATCCGACGCAGAACCCGATTGTCTGATTGGTGCGCGTAGTGGCAGTCCATTGGTTATTGGTGTGGGTATTGATGAACATTTTATCGCTTCAGATCAAATGGCCCTGCGCCAAGTCACCGACAGATTTGTGTTTCTAGAAGAAGGCGATGTCGCTGAAATACGCCATAGCGGCTATAAGGTTTATAACGGCAATGGCAAGCTGGTAGAAAGACCATTGCAGCAGCTGGATGATAAAGATCAGATTGCAGAAAAAGGCCAGTACCGCCACTTTATGCAAAAGGAAATATTTGAACAGGCATCCGTACTTGCCGACACCTTTGCTGGACGGATTGCTCGCGACCATATTTGTGAGGCCATTTTTGGTTATCAGGCCGAAGGGCTATTTGCGCAAACCGCAGCCGTACATATTGTTGCCTGCGGCACCAGCTATCATTCTGGCCTTGTCGCCAAATACTGGCTCGAAGACTATGCGGGAATACCCTGCCAGGTTGAAGTCGCTAGTGAATATCGTTATCGCGCTGTCGCGGTTCCAAACGGCACCTTATTTGTCACTATTTCCCAGTCGGGAGAGACTGCCGATACCTTAGCTGCATTACGAAAAGCAAAAGATGATGGTTACCTTGGGTTTGTCTCTATCTGCAATGTGGCTAACAGCTCACTGGTACGCGAATCAGATATTTCACTAATGACCATGGCCGGCCCTGAAATTGGTGTCGCATCAACAAAGGCATTTACCACTCAGCTTGTAGCCCTACAACTGTTTGCCATCGCCATTGCTAAACACCATGGTCTCGATAGCAAGACAGAGAAAACGTTAGTGCAAAATCTTCATAAGCTACCAAGTTTGTGTGAAAAAGTATTGGCACTAGATTCGCTGATTGAAAAAATGTCGGAACGTTTTGCCACCAAATACCATGCATTGTTTTTGGGTCGTGGAGAACAATACCCGATTGCACTTGAGGGAGCCCTGAAGTTAAAAGAAATTTCTTATATACATGCAGAGGCTTATCCATCTGGTGAACTTAAACATGGACCATTGGCGCTAGTCGATGAGGATATGCCGGTTATCACTGTGGCACCGAATAATCAGTTATTAGAAAAATTAAAATCTAATTTACATGAAGTTCGCGCAAGGGGTGGCGAATTATTTGTCTTTGCAGATCGTAAGTCAGGCTTTGCGAGCGAGCCAGGTATTACTGTAATAGATATGCCCCATATACCCAAAAGTTTAGAGGCGATTATCTATACCCTGCCACTTCAGATGCTCTCCTATCACGTCGCAGTTTTAAAAGGTACCGATGTAGATCAACCGCGAAACTTAGCCAAGTCCGTAACTGTGGAATAGTTTACAACAGTGAATAAGCAGAGGGGTTTTAATGTTAATAAATAACAAAGTCTTCATTACAAGATTTGTCATTTTTAGGACTATTACCTGACTTAATTGCCGACGCACTTTTAGTAACGGGTGGCGTACTAGTTTTAAAAAACTCAAAAGCGATAGGTATTTTATGTGGGGCATGGGGATTTACTTTTTGTCTGCATTATCGAGCTTGGGCGTGGAGATTTGAGTCAGTGCAAGACGGTTCTGCAACTTCAGTCGATGAAATAACAATGATTGTCTTGGCGTCCACCATGTTTATTTCAAAAGTCTGCTTTATTCTGACTCTATTAATGTGTTTGCCAAAAAGAGATTAATGTTATTCACTGTTGTGAACAAAAGCGTAACGGTGGAGTAGAAGGAAACAGTGATTTGTATC
>JBNAAJ010000003.1:0-90427 GCA_049631145.1 Porticoccaceae bacterium | reverse complement strand
TTAGCATTTCAGTTTGTATTTTTTTACTGGGCTTACAGTATGACGCGAGATTCATTTAATCCAGGGACGGTAAAAAGGGTGGAGTGAAAGTATGTTAGAGCGCCGCATAATTTAGAAGATTGAGGATCTGATAAGTCATTCCAATCTGAGGGATATCCTTTCTCATACAGTTACGGATGCAGTCCTTGGCCTTATGTTTCATTTTCAGCAATCTAACCGCTTACATTTTTTGGCTAATACAATGAGTAGTTGAAACCTATTACTTTAATCAGTGATATGTTGTGACTTTGTTACGCTTTTTATCAAAGGTCTCTTGCGAGTTCTTGGTAGAAAGTTGCTATTGAGTAACTAATGACTTTTACTTGTTTACCTGATGAACGATTTAGAAAAATGTAAATCGCGCTATTTTAATAACATCTAATACATTCTTTTGATGTAACATTCTCCGCGTCAATCCCTTGATCTACTGTCTTGTGTGCGAATGATCTGCAACACAATTCCCTTTTACATCTAAAGACCAATAATAGACGCTTTTTTAGTTAGGGGATTAAACATGTCTATTAATCTGCATATCGATGGCATTTATGGTCGTTGAAACGCTGGCATTGGCAATCAGTTTTATCAATTTACTCTGTAAGTGATACTTTTGAATAGGTTGAAATAGGCCTGTCAATGCAGACCATATGGTCATGCTTTTAAGTTTACATTTAAGCCACGAAAATCATAGTATTAGGACTTTATCGACCTGCGAGTCACTCTGACTTTTATCGTAATATTCAAGGAAGTTTTCCCATGACTGCATATAAAGTACCGCAGAAAGAACTATTTTT
Source organism: Porticoccaceae bacterium (assembly GCA_049631145.1). Taxonomy (GTDB): domain Bacteria; phylum Pseudomonadota; class Gammaproteobacteria; order Pseudomonadales; family Porticoccaceae; genus HTCC2207. The sequence goes on along the minus strand of JBNAAJ010000003.1, from coordinate 89,597 downwards.
TATCCTCAATGAATTGGTTAATTATTCTGAGCATTGCACCATGCCGGGGTATGAGGATGCAGGTATGGATATGGTGGAGGCAGTACTGCCTGAGGCGGCGAAATTTTTTGAAGAAGTTGTCGCCCCAACTAATTGGGAATCCGATATAAATCCGGCCCATCTAGATGGTGATAAAGTTATACCGGCGGCCGTATTACAGCCAGCCTACCAACAGATGGTCGAAGCGGGTTGGTGTTGCCTTAGTGGTGATCAACAATATGATGGTGCCGGTTTTCCTGGGGTTGTTGATGTGGCAGTTCAGGAGATGTTGCAATCGGCGAATATGGGTTTTAGCTTATTGCCGATGCTGACCCGTGGGGTTATTCACGCGTTAAATCTCTATGGTACTGACGAGCAGAAGCAAACCTACCTTGCCAAGCTGATTGCCGGCAGTTGGTCGGGTACGATGAATCTTACCGAGCCGCAAGCAGGGAGTGATTTGTCGGCAGTGAAAACCAAGGCGGTACCCAATGGTGATCATTATTTAGTCAGTGGTCAGAAAATTTATATCACTTGGGGTGATCATGAGTTAGCCGACAATGTTATCCATTTGGTATTGGCTCGTCTGCCTGACGCGCCATCGGGTAATCAGGGTATTTCTTTATTTTTAGTGCCTAAATATTTGGTTAATGCCGATGGCAGTCTAGGTGAGCGCAATGATGTGCGTCCTGTAGGTGTTGAACATAAGTTGGGTATTCACAGCAGTCCCACCTGTACTATGGCGTTTGGTGATACTGGCGGTGCGGTTGGTTATTTGGTTGGACCTTTAAATCAAGGTCTGATGTGCATGTTTAGTATGATGAATAACGCGCGACTGTCGGTTGGCCATCAGGGTATTGGGGTTGGTGAACGCGCTTATCAGCAGGCCGTAGCCTATGCTGCAGATCGTGTGCAGGGCAGGGTGCAAGGTGTTGAGGGGAAGGCGCCGATTATTCACCATCCCGACGTTAAGCGTATGCTGATGCAAATGCGCGCGCTAACGGAAGCTGGACGCGCTATGTCGTTCTATACCATTGCTGCTGAAGATCGTAGCCATCATCATACAGATACTGATCAACGCTGTGCTGATGCTCAGTTGGTAGAGATTATGACGCCATTAGTCAAAGGCTGGTGTACTGAAGTGGCCATGGAATCGACGTCTCTGGGTGTGCAAGTACATGGCGGCATGGGTTTTATCGAGGAGACGGGTGCTGCACAGCATATGCGTGACGCGCGTATCTTGCCTATTTATGAGGGCACTAACGGCATTCAAGCGCTGGACTTTGTGGGGCGCAAATGCCTTCGTGATGGCGGTGAGACATTAACTCGCATATTGGCTGATATGGATGCCACAGCTGCAGAACATCTGCCACAGTTGAATCATATCCTTAAGGCGTTGCATCAGGCAGTTAACGACTGTCGTGCAGGTTTGAAGTTTATTTTAGCTCATCCACAGCACTCCCAAGCAGTGGCGTATAACTCTATGATGTTGTTTGGTAACTCGGTTGCCTACTGGTTGCTGGCTAAGCTAGCCATCGCTGCACAGCGCTATCTGGATGGGGGATCACAAGACCGTTTCTACCATCAGAAGATTGCCACCACGCACTTTTTTGCAACACAGATCTTGCCGCGCAATCGCGCTTATTTGGCGTCACTAGAGTCTGGTGCGGAGAGTATTGTTGAATTGGGTGCGGACGACTTTATAACCGCCTAAGCGTATTATTGACTGCTGGTGACAAAGCCAACAATTATGGCAATGCTGGCAATAAACAATGCAGTAAAAATAAACCCGCCAATAATAAATGCCAGTGGGCTGCCGCTGGTAAAGTCGCGCTCGCGATTTTTGTTGGTCTGCACACCGATGGCAGCCGCCAAAATACTTTTGACTAACGCGCCTAATCCCGGCTTTTTAGAGGGGTGTTGATCGGGCAATTCGATTTCCATTTAATCATTAAGAATAGGCGTCAACCAGCGTTCTACTGTTGCGATGTCGAGCCCTTTACGCTGTGCTAGCGAGTCTACCTGATCTTGGCTAATTTTGCCGGTATTAAAGTACTGTGCATCGGGGTGGCCAAAATACCAACCACTAACAGCTGCGGCAGGGGCCATAGCGAAACTATCGGTTAGCTCTAGCCCAATATTTTTCTCTACATCCAATAGCGTAAACAGGGATTGTTTTTCACTGTGATCGGGGCAGGCGGGGTAACCGGGCGCGGGGCGAATGCCACGATAATGCTCTTTAATTAGCGCCTCGTTATCTATCGATTCATCGGCGGCATAGCCCCAGTATTCCTTGCGCACGCGCTGATGCAAATGTTCAGCAAAGGCCTCGGCCAAGCGATCAGCTAATGCTTTGACCATGATGGCATTGTAGTCATCATGGGCGGCCTCATATTGTTCGGCTAGCTGGTCCGCTCCAATGCCGGTGGTGACGGCAAAGGCACCGATATAATCGGTGATACCGCTTTCTTTGGGGGCAATAAAGTCGGCCAATGACTTCAGCTCTTCGCTGGCCCCCGGCTTCTGAATCTGTTGACGAATATGGTGCAGTCTGGCCAGTGGTTGTCTCGGCTCCTCTTGGCTTGCTACTGCAGGATAGACCTCAATATCATCATGATTAACGGTGTTGGCAGGCCACAGACCAAACACTGCGCGCGCGGTCAGGCGCTTGTTGTCAATAATATCTTTTAACAGGGTTTGTGCATCGTTAAATAGATTCTGAGCAGCCTCTCCAACCACTTCATCGCTAAGGATTTTTGGATACTTACCCACGAGGTCCCAGGTGATAAAAAAAGGTGTCCAATCAATAAAGGGTACCAATGCCTCTAACGGGTAATCATCCAGCACGGTGACACCAAGGGTATTGGGAATCTCAAGTTGGTAGTCGCGCCAATTAAGTTGCGGTTTTTGCTTTACCGCATCGGCATAGGCATACAATGTCCCTCTCGCGGTTCTATTGGCTGTGCGTAGGCGCACGGCTTCATAGTCGCGCTGAATTTCACTGATAAAGGCGTCGCGATGTTCTTGGCTAATCAATTTACTCGCCACACCAACTGCTCTTGAGGCATCGGCGACATAGATAGTTTGGTTGCGTTCATAGGTCGGGGCAATTTTGACTGCCGTGTGCGCCTTTGAGGTGGTCGCGCCGCCGATCATTAGAGGCACATCGAAGCCCTGGCGTTGCATTTCTTTGCCCAGTGTCACCATCTCATCAAGAGAGGGTGTGATAAGTCCGGACAGGCCAATAATATCAACATTCTGTTCTTTGGCTGTTTGCAGAATTTTTTCTGCCGGCACCATAACCCCAAGATCAATGACCTCATAGTTATTACACTGCAGTACTACGCCGACAATGTTTTTGCCAATATCATGGACATCGCCTTTTACAGTAGCCATTAAAATCTTGCCATTAGAAGCGGCAGATTCCTCTTTTTCATCTTCGATATAAGGCTGCAAGTAGGCTACGGCCTGTTTCATCACGCGGGCTGATTTAACCACTTGAGGCAGAAACATTTTGCCCGACCCAAACAGATCGCCGACTATATTCATGCCGTCCATTAATGCCCCTTCAATCACATGTAACGGACGTTCAGCTTGTTGCCGAGCTTCTTCAGTATCTTCCTCGATAAAGGTGGTAATGCCTTTTATCAGCGCATGCTCAAGACGGCGATTGACGCTAGCGTCACGCCAGCTTAGGTCCTCTGTTTTGGTCTGCGTAGTGCCATCACCGCGATAGTTATCGGCAATAGCCAATAGGTTCTCTGTACCCTCGGGTGTTCGAAATAACACCACATCTTCCACTACATCGCGCAGCTCTGTGGGAAGGTCGTCATAGACCGCAAGCTGGCCGGCATTGACAATACCCATGCTTAGCCCTTGGCGAATAGCATGATAGAGAAACACCGAGTGAATCGCCTCGCGCACAGGGTTGTTACCACGGAACGAAAACGACACATTGGAGATACCACCGCTTATTAATGCATGGGGCAGGTTTTGTTTAATCCAGCCACTGGCTTCGATAAAGTCGAGACCATAGCGGTTGTGTTCGTCAATGCCGGTAGCGACGGCAAAGACATTGGGGTCAAAAATAATATCTTCGGCGGGAAAGCCAACCTCATTGACCAATATATCGTAACTGCGCTGACAGATCTGCTGACGACGCTCGAGATTGTCGGCCTGACCATCCTCATCAAACGCCATAACCACAATGGCGGCACCGTGGTTTTTGCACAGCTTGGCCTTGTCAATAAACTCAGCACTGCCTTCTTTTAGGCTGATGCTGTTAACAACGGATTTACCCTGAATGCATTTAAGACCTGCTTCAATGACTTCCCATTTCGACGAGTCGACCATAATCGGGACTCTGGAGATTTCGGGCTCAGACGCAATCAAATTAAGGAAGGTGACCATGGCTGGCAATGATTCAAGCATGCCTTCATCCATATTTACATCGATAATTTGCGCGCCGTTGATGACTTGCTGACGCGCCACCTCTAGAGCGGTGTCGTAGTTTTCCTCTAGAATAAGGCGCTTAAATACCGCTGAGCCAGTGACATTACAACGCTCTCCTACATTAACAAACAGCGAATCAGCAGTAATGGTAAAAGGCTCCAAACCAGAGAGACGGCAGGCGGGTGCAATCTCTGGTATCTGGCGGGGCTGAATATCCGCCACCGCATCGGCTATGGCGCTGATATGTTCTGGTGTTGTACCACAGCAGCCGCCGACAATATTGAGTAGTCCAGCGCGAGCGAATTCTGCTACCGTATCGGCCATGGTAGCGGCGTCCAAGTCATAGCCACCAAACTCATTGGGTAGACCGGCATTGGGATGTGCGCTTACCAACGTGTCAGCTGTATTCGCAATTTCCAACAGATGAGGGCGTAACTCTTTCGGCCCAAGCGCACAATTTAAACCAATACTGATTGGTTTACTGTGGCGCACCGAGTTCCAAAAGGCTTCCGGTGTCTGTCCGGAAAGCGTTCGGCCACTGGCATCGGTAATAGTGCCGCTAATCATAATAGGCAGCTCAACAGCTAGGGCCTCAAAAACTTGCTGAACGGCAAATAACGCGGCTTTGGCATTAAGGGTATCGAAGATTGTCTCCACCATAATTAAATCAACGCCACCCTCAATAAGGGCTTGAGTGGATTCGGTATAGTTGTCTACTAATTCGTCAAAGGTGATATTGCGCGCGCCTGGGTCATTAACATCCGGTGACAGTGACGCGGTGCGGCTGGTGGGACCGAGAATACCGGCGACAAAACGCGGTCGAGCAGGGGTGGAAAACTCGTCAGCGGCGACGCGTGCTAATTGCGCTGAGGCGACATTGATTTCTCGTGATATCGCTTCCATCTGGTAGTCTGCTTGTGACACACGTGTTGAGTTAAAGGTATTGGTTTCAATAATATCAGCGCCTGCCTCGAGATAAGCGCGATGGATGTCGCAAATGATATCGGGCTGAGTCAGACTAAGCAGATCATTATTACCTTTGAGGTCAGTATGCCAGTCAGCAAAGCGGTCACCGCGAAAATCATTTTCCTCCAGTGTATGGCGCTGGATCATAGTACCCATGGCGCCATCCAGAATTAAAATCCGTTGCTGGGCTGCTGCTGTTATCCGATCAATCATAATATTTGTCTGATTCCTTGAAATCATTTATCTATTTGGCGCAGTCACGTGCATTGCCTGCTTTATCAAAATATTTTGATGGAGCAGAATGATACCAACATTATTAAAAAAAGCGACCTTTAATATCAAACAAGCGTTGGCCTATACGGGGCGATGACGTAAAATAGTCGAGCTTTTTAGTCAAGTTTACTCTGTTGTCGGCAGGTTAGCCGCCATGACCAAGTTTAGGAAATTGCTATGCTCAATGTCACTATTACCGAATCAGCGCAGAACTATCTTGCTGGACTGTTGGAGAAACAAAATTGCGAAGGTATTGGTATTCGTATGTTTGTCAGCGATCCAGGTACACCCAAGGCTGAGACCTGTATTGCCTACAGCCGTCCCGGTGAGCATAACGAAGAGGATTTAGTGGTTGAATTCGACGCTTTTAATGCCTATTTCGAACAGCGCAGTATTCCGTTTCTCGATGAAGCCAAAGTTGACTTTGCTGAGGATAAATTCGGCGGTCAGTTAACCATTCGTGCGCCTAATTCCAGATTGCCTAATGTGACTGATGACAGTCCGATTGAAGATAAAGTGAACTATTTGCTGTACAACGACATCAATCCGGGCCTGGCATCCCACGGTGGCGTGGTCTCTTTGGCTGATATAGATGATGGCTATGCGGTGTTGGAGTTCGGTGGCGGCTGTCAGGGTTGTTCGGCGGTTGATTTAACCCTAAAAGAGGGAGTCGAGAAGACTCTAATGGAGAAGATTCCTGAGCTTAAAGGGGTGCGGGATGTGACGGATCATACCGATACTAGCAACGCCTATATGTGATCAGTTTTGTCACGCTGTCGCGTTTCAGCGTCTTGGCTTATGGCTATTAGTGATGGTGCTACAAGGTCAAAAACTAAAAAACCCCGCAGATGCGGGGTTTTTAATGATTGGCGATTAACTAACAGTTAAAAAGCCGCATAGCTAAGTTGCTAAAGAGTACTTTTACTTAAGCGCCGGCAACATCAACAATTTGTTCCGCTGCAATTAATTTGCCTTCCTCAGCCGACTTCTGGAATGACTCAATCTGATCGAAATTCATATAGCGATAGATTTCATCAGACATAGAGTCAATCTTACTGGCATATTCCATATACTCTGCGGCTGTCGGTAAACGTCCCAAAATACCACCCACTGAGGCAAGCTCAGCACTGGTTAGGTAAACATTGGCACCGTCACCCAGTCGGTTGGGGAAGTTGCGTGTTGATGTCGATAGCACAGTGGCACCTGCCAATACACGCGCCTGATTACCCATGCACAGTGAACAGCCCGGCATTTCAGTGCGAGCGCCGACTTTGCCATAGATATTGTAGTAACCCTCTTCCATCAGCGTATGGGCGTCCATACGTGTTGGCGGGCAGATCCAAAATCTGGAGTCTACTGCGCCAGCTTCGTCAAGTAATTTACCCGCGGCGCGGAAGTGGCCAATATTGGTCATGCACGAGCCGATAAAAATTTCATCAACATTGTCGCCTGCAACCTCGGATAGAAGTTTGGCGTCATCTGGGTCATTGGGACAGCAGACAATGGGTTCTTTAATATCTGCTAGATCAATTTCGATTACAGCGGCATATTCCGCATCACTGTCGGCAGACATCAATGTGGGCTCGGCCAGCCATTCTTCCATCTTGCGCACACGACGCTCCAAAGTACGCACATCACCATAGCCCTCGGCAATCATCCAGCGTAACAGGGTGATGTTGGAGCGCAGGTATTCGCCTACCGAGTCCTCACTCAATTTAATGGTACAGCCGGCAGCGGATCGCTCGGCCGAGGCATCGGATAGTTCAAAGGCTTGCTCAACGGTGAGGCTTTCGATGCCTTCACCTTCAATTTCCAATATCCGGCCCGAGAAGAAATTCTTTTTACCTTGTTTCTCTACGGTTAATAAGCCTTGTTTAATGCCGTAGTAGGGGATGGCATGTACCAGATCACGCAGGGTGATACCGGGCTGCATTTTGCCTTTAAAGCGCACCAGTACAGATTCAGGCATATCCAATGGCATCACACCAGTGGCCGCGGCAAAGGCCACTAGACCGGAGCCGCCGGGGAATGAAATACCCATGGGGAATCGCGTATGCGAGTCACCACCAGTGCCAACAGTGTCTGGTAGTAGCATGCGGTTTAACCAGCTGTGAATAATGCCGTCGCCGGGGCGCAGAGAGACACCGCCGCGATTCATTATAAAGTCGGGAAGACTGTGTTGGGTGGAGATATCGACCGGCTTAGGGTAGGCCGCAGTATGGCAGAATGACTGCATAACCAAGTCGCTGGAAAAGCCCAGGCAGGCGAGGTCCTTCAGTTCATCTCTGGTCATTGGTCCCGTGGTATCCTGTGAGCCCACGGTAGTCATTTTCGGTTCGCAGTAGGTACCGGGGCGGATGCCGTCAACACCACAGGCTTTACCGACCATTTTTTGCGCTAGCGTGTAACCGGCATTGGATTGCACTGGCGCGGTTGGCTGGCGAAATACCTCGGAGGGCGGCAGACCCATATGCTCGCGGGCACGTTGAGTAAGTCCACGACCAACAATTAAGTTTATGCGACCATCGGCTTGAACTTCATCGAGGATGACATCAGATTTATGTTCAAACTCGGAGACAACATCGCCGCTTTCATTAAGGATTTTGCCATCGTAGGGGAAAATCTCGATTACATCGCCATTATTGATATTGTCTACTGGGGCTTCAAACACCAGTGCGCCGGCATCTTCCATAGTGTTGAAGAAAATTGGCGCGACTTTACTACCGAAGCAGATACCGCCTGAGCGCTTATTGGGTACGCCGGGCATATCTTCACCAAAGAACCATAGCACTGAGTTTGTCGCCGATTTGCGCGACGACCCAGTACCCACCACATCACCAATAAAGGCAACCGGAAGGCCTCGCGCTTTAAGTTCTTCAATTTGGCTCATAGGCCCGGTAACACCATGTTCTTCTGGCTGCATACCATCACGAGTCATTTTAAACATGGCGCGGGCATGCAGTGGAATGTCGGGTCGTGACCAAGCGTCCTGTGCGGGCGACAAATCGTCGGTATTGATTTCTCCTGTGGCTTTAAATACCGCAACTTTAATACTTTGAGGCACTGCATCATTGGCGGTAAACCACTCAGCATCAGCCCAGGATTGCATCACGGCTTTGGCCTGTACATTACCGGCATCGGCTTTTTCTGCGACATCGTAAAAAGCGTCAAAGACCAGCAGAGTGCTTTTTAGCTCTTCGGCCGCTTGCTCAGCAAGTTCGTTATCGTCGAGTAGGGCAACCAAGGTGGCCACGTTATAACCGCCGTGCATATTGCCCAGTAAGCTGACAGCCGCGCTGCGATCAATCAGTGGAGAAGAGGCCTCCCCATTGACAATCGCGCTAAGAAAACCCGCTTTGACATAGGCTGCTTCGTCTACTCCAGGTGGCACCCGATTGGCTATTAGGTCCAGCAGAAAGTCTTCTTCCCCTGCAGGCGGGTTCTTGAGTAGCTCAACCAACCCAGCGGTCCATTCTGGATCCAGTGGCTTGGGAGGAATATTCTGTGTTGCACGCTCTGCGACGTGGGCACGATAGGCTTCTAGCACTTGGTGCTTCTCCTTTGTCAGTTGGGTGATGTCGACAGCAGTGTTGACCGCTGGATTCGGGCGGGGATTGTACGTTAATCTGTAAATTATTTACAGGGCAATCAGTGATAGCGATTATTTGCTAGCGGAAGGTTATAATCTGGAAAAACCTGCCGCTGTTAACCTTGCTTTAGGTAACGGAGTAACAAGACCAATTTTTAACCAGTGGCCGTGAAAAATTACCACCGATTGCTTGGGATTTAGAAGTAAATCCATAACAATTTTACGACTGATAACAACTGATTTGATAATGCTATGACCGCTGTAATGACGAAAACCATAGAGACTGCTGTGCTGGATGATATTCAGGCCTTTTTACCCTGCGCTACTCCCGACCAATGGTTGGAAAATGCGCTTGATAATCAGGTACTGATGCTAATTGATCATGCTAACTGTGAAAAAAAGGCGGCCAGTACAGCACTCAACTTAATTTATCGCTACACCGATAATTTTGAGTTACTCAATAAAATGTCGCGTTTGGCGCGAGAAGAAATGCGCCATTTTGAGCAAGTGATTGCCATTATGAAACGACGTGATATTCATTATTTACCTATTTCGGCATCGAGATATGCGGCCGGTTTGCGCGAATTGGCGCGCAATGATGACCCCGGTAGGCTAGTGGATATATTAGTTATTGGTGCCTTTATTGAGGCACGCTCTTGCGAGCGTTTTGCTCGGTTGGCACCCTATTTGGATAATGAGCTGGAGATATTTTATACCTCGTTATTGAAGTCTGAGGGGCGTCATTATCAAGACTATTTGGGTCTGGCGAGAAAAGCCGCTGGCAATCAGGCTATTGAGGAGCGTATTACGTTATTTGCCGAGCGAGAACGCCAGTTAATCGAGCGGCCGGATACCGAGTTTAGGTTTCACTCTGGGCCGATTTAGATCGCAGGCGCAGGTTATGGCACAAAAAAAAGGCAGCCTAAGCTGCCTTTTTATTTGCGATAGAACGCGGTTCTATCGATCTTTAACTACTGTGTAGTTGCGTGTATCCGCACCCGTGTATAGCTGGCGCGGACGACCAATACGGTATGGATGAGTGATCATTTCGTTCCAATGTGAGATCCAACCTACGGTGCGGCCCGTGGCAAAAATCACTGTAAACATCTCGACTGGGATGCCCAATGCTTTGAGAATAATGCCGGAATAGAAGTCTACGTTAGGATAGAGTTTTTTCGATACAAAGTACTCATCTTCCAAAGCAATCTTTTCAAGCTTTTTGGCTAGGCGGAACAATGGATCATTCTCCAAGCCGAGAACCTCAAGCACTTCATCACAGCTCTCGCGCATTACTGTGGCCCGCGGGTCATAGTTTTTATACACGCGATGACCAAAGCCCATTAAACGGAACGGATCATTTTTATCCTTAGCTTTGGCAATGTATTCTTCGATATTATCTTCATGGCCAATTTCTTCCAGCATCACCAGTACAGCTTCATTAGCGCCACCATGGGCTGGTCCCCACAGCGCAGCAATACCTGCGGCGATACAAGAGAATGGATTAGCACCTGAGGAGCCTGCCAGTCGTACGGTCGAGGTCGAGGCATTTTGCTCGTGGTCCGCGTGCAACAGGAAAATGCGGTCCATAGCTCTGGCAATTGCTGGCTCAACCTTATAGGGCTCGCAAGGTGTACCAAACATCATATGCAGAAAGTTTTCTGAATAAGATAGCGAGTTATCGGGGTAAATAAATGGCTGTCCGGTAAAGTGCTTATGGCACATCGCGGCAATGGTAGGCATTTTAGCAATCAGGCGGTGAGCGGATATTCTACGATGATCTTCATCGGTGATATCCAGGGAGTCATGATAGAACGACGACATTGCGCCTACCACACCGCAGAGCATGGCCATGGGGTGAGCATCGTAGCGGAAGCCGCTGACAAAATGCTCTACCGAGCGATTGACCATGGTGTGATATTTAATAGTATTTTCAAATTCAGCTTTTTGCTCGGCATTTGGCAGCGCACCCTCAAGTAAGAGGTAGCAAGTTTCCAGATAATCCGATTTCTCGGCTAGCTCTTCAATCGGATAACCGCGATGCAGCAAGACACCTTTATCGCCATCGATATAGGTAATGTCTGACTGGCAGGCCGCAGTGGCTGAGAATCCTGGATCATAAGTAAAGAACCCGTGGCTGCCGAGAGTGCCGATATCGATAACGTCCTGCCCTCTGGTGCCTTTTAGAACAGGCAACTCAATGGGGGTTTCACCGTCGATAGTTAGGGTGGCTTTGCGATCGGTCATACTTAGTCCTCAGGATTTTTGGTGTCAGGGGGGATACGAAAAAACGACTGCAATAATAGTTGGTTAGGCTAAATTGTCAACTTAAACAGATCGTAATACCGGCTATTGAAAAGTTAAATAATCAACTTTTTAATCATATTGAGATCCTGTTGTGCCGTAAGTTAAAGCGCGCCAGCAGTTGGTTTGCGCTCGAAATACAAAATTTTATCAGTTTTCAATAGATTGTTATGGCTGACGATAATGAGAGGCTGATCTAGTTTGAATTAGCGGCTGATTATCACTATACTCCTGCGCCATCTTGAGAGGGCGTCTAAAGGTTCATTCGTCGTGGCCACGCTCTTTTTTGTAATGCTTTCAACTAAACCCAATTCCGTTGATACGGATCATCTTATTTAAGGTAGTGTCTGCCGTGGATAATAAAAGACCTGTAAATCTCGATTTGGGGACCATTAGGCTCCCGATAACGTCCTATGTTTCTATTCTGCACCGAGTGTCTGGTGTGATTTTATTTTTTGCTGTCGCTATTTTTTTATGGATGCTAGAGAGTAGTTTGGCTTCCGAGCAAAGTTTTACTGATCTAGGCGCACTACTGAGTAATCCAGTTTGCCAGATTGTTATCTGGGGTAGTCTAGCGGCATTGGCCTACCATGCGGTGGCTGGCATTCGTCACCTGATTATGGATTTTGGTGTTGGTGAGGATAGCTTTGCCAGCGGGCACAACAGCGCTTGGGTTGCAGTGGCAGTTGCCATTGTTGTTATCGCTCTTATCACTTGGTGGATTTTATAATGGTTACTACAGTAACAAGTCTCGGCCGCAGCGGCCTGTCTGACTGGATGATTCAGCGTATTAGCGCGTGGGTAATGACAGCGTATCTAGTGTTTATTGTGAGCTATTTTATTGGCAATCCAGACCTGACTTACGCGCAATGGGCAGAGTTAAATAGCGGCTTGGCCATGCGTATGTTTAGTTTGGCTACTATTTTGGCGATTGCTGCTCATGCTTGGATTGGTATGTGGTGCGTGCTCACCGACTATATTACGGTGCGATTGATTGGGCCAAAGGCCACTGCTATCCGTATCTTTTTTCAGCTAGGCATGATTGCAATTACTTTGCTTTACGTGGTCTGGGCTATCGATATTCTCTGGGGAATTTAAGTCAATGGCTAATATTAGAACGATGAGTTTTGATGCCGTTATCGTCGGTGGTGGCGGTTCTGGCATGCGCGCTGCACTGCAGTTAGCGCAGTCCGGTTATAAAACAGCAGTAATTACCAAAGTATTTCCAACGCGCTCGCACACAGTCTCCGCCCAGGGAGGGATCACCTGTGCGATTGCCAGTGATGACCCCAATGATCAGTGGCAATGGCATATGTATGACACCATTAAAGGCTCTGACTATATCGGCGATCAGGAAGCGATCGAATATATGTGTCAAACCGGCCCCGAAGCGATTTTTGAGCTAGAGCACATGGGTTTGCCATTCTCTCGGACTGAGGAAGGGCGCATCTATCAGCGTCCTTTCGGTGGCCAATCGAAAGACTTTGGTGAGGGTGGTCAGGCCGCTCGCACCTGTGCCGCGGCAGACCGAACTGGTCACGCTCTGCTGCACACGCTCTATCAGGGCAACCTAAAGAATCAAACTACCTTTCTCAATGAATGGTATGCCGTCGATATTGTTAAGAATGCCGACAACGCGGTTGTTGGCGTAGTGGCAATTGATATTGAGACTGGCGAAACGGTGTATGTTAAGTCTAAGGCTACAGTGTTTGCCACCGGCGGGGCGGGGCGTATTTATGCCTCGACCACTAACGCACATATCTGTACTGGCGACGGTGTTGGTATGGCGCTGCGTGCAGGGTTCCCAGTTCAGGATATCGAAATGTGGCAGTTCCATCCAACCGGTATTCACGGTGCAGGTACGCTGGTCACTGAGGGCTGTCGTGGTGAAGGCGGTTATCTGGTCAATAAAGATGGTGAGCGTTTTATGGAGCGCTATGCACCCAATGCTAAGGATCTTGCTGGTCGTGATGTGGTGGCCCGTTCCATGGTGTTAGAAATCTTAGAAGGGCGTGGTTGCGGTCCGGATGGTGACCATGTGTATTTGAAGCTCGATCATTTAGGCGAAGAGACCCTCAATGCCAAATTGCCCGGTATTCTTGAGCTGTCGCGTACCTTTGCTCATGCTGATCCGGTGGTTGAACCAATTCCTGTGGTGCCAACCTGCCATTATATGATGGGCGGTATTCCCACCAATGTTGATGGGCAAGCTCTGACCATTGATAAAGACGGCAACGATCAAGTGATTGAAGGCTTTTATGCCTGCGGTGAAGCGGCTTGTGTTTCAGTGCATGGTGCCAATCGATTGGGTGGCAATTCCCTATTAGATTTGGTGGTATTTGGCCGCGCTTCAGGCATGTTCATCGAGAAACAGTTGCGCGAAGGTATTGATCTTAAGGATGCAACTGAAGCGGATATTGAGCGCGCGATGTCAGGTCTCAATCGTATCAACAATTCCGAGGGTGGTGAGAAAGCCTCTTTACTGCGTGCTGAGTTGCAGACCATTATGCAGAACTACTTTGGTGTATTCCGTCGCGGCGACTTTATGAAGGAAGGCATCGAGAAACTGAAGGCTTTGCGCCCGCGTATCGAAAATGTGGTACTGGAAGACAAAAGCCATGCTTTTAATACTGCACGTATTGAAGCGTTGGAACTACAGAATTTGTTTGCCACTGCCGAGGCGACTGCGATTGCAGCCGAGGGCCGCACTGAAAGTCGCGGTGCCCATGCCCGTGAAGATTTCCAAGATCGTGATGATGAGAACTGGCTGTGTCACTCGATATTTTATCCAGAGAGCAAAACCTTGGGTAAGCGAGAGGTTAACTTTAACCTAAAGACTCGAGAAGCCTTTGCGCCGAAAGTAAGAACCTACTGATTAGGACTGACTGAATTATGTTAAATGTAAGTATTTATCGTTATAACCCTGAGGTCGATGATGAGCCCTATATGCAGGACTACCAAGTAGACACGCAGGGAAAAGACGTAATGGTATTGGATGTGCTAGAGAAGCTTAAGGCTGAAGATCCAAGCTTAACCTTCCGGCGCTCTTGTCGCGAAGGTGTTTGTGGGTCAGATGGGGTTAATATTTCCGGTAAGAATGGTCTTGCCTGCATCACGCCTCTCTCCGAGGCGGTGAAGGGTAACAAACTGGTTATCCGTCCATTGCCCGGTCTGCCGGTGATTCGGGATTTGGTTATTGATATGAGTCAGTTCTACGCCCAGTACGAGAAGATTCAGCCCTATATGATCAATAATAATCCTGCGCCTGCGATTGAGCGCCTGCAGTCACCTGAGGAGCGTGCTAAGTTGGACGGTCTTTACGAGTGTATTCTGTGCGCCTGTTGCTCGACGGCCTGCCCCTCATTCTGGTGGAATCCTGATAAGTTCATTGGTCCCTCTGGTCTATTGCAGGCTTATCGCTTTTTGGCCGACAGTCGCGATACGGCGACTGAAGAACGTTTAGCTAAACTGGATGATCCGTTCAGTGTGTTCCGTTGTCATGGCATTATGAATTGTGTTCAAGTATGTCCCAAAGGCTTGAATCCAACCAAGGCCATTGGCCATATTCGCAGTATGTTGATCAGAAGTGCAACATAAAAGGCCGATTGATCATTTTAATTAGCTTAAGTGTACGCAAACGGCCAGTTTTTACTGGCCGTTTTGCTAAATGCGGTTTAGAATACGCGCGTTTGAAATTTGCCTAATACTCTGTATTTACAAGGGGAATACTAGTAATGCCTGAGGGCTTAATGGAGCAATTCCTGCGCTCCTCCCACTTTTCTGGTGGAAATGCTGCTTATATCGAGGAGCTCTACGAAACTTACTTGCATGAGCCTAACAGTGTGCCGGAGGAATGGGGCCGCTTTTTCGACTCTCTCCCTCGTACCAATGGCTCAGTCACCCCTGATATATCTCACGCTACTATCATTCAGCATTTTGAACTTCTCGGTCGCCGGCAAGCGCGGCCAACGCCCGCGCCCGGTTCCGGTGGTATTCACCTTGAGCATGAGCGCAAGCAAGTTAAAGTTGTTCAACTGATTAGCTCTTATCGTTTCCGTGGCCATCAGAAAGCCAATCTCGATCCTTTGGGGTTGATGGTCCGTGAGCAAGTGCCTGATTTAGATCTGCATTTTCATGGTCTTACCGAGGCTGATCTGGATACCACGTTCCAGACTACGCCATTGTATATGGGGAAGCCTGAGGCAACTCTGCGGGAAATTGTCGACACTTTGGAAGAGACCTACTGTGGTCATTTGGGTCCGGAGTTTATGCATATTACCAGCTTTGCCGAGAAGCAGTGGTTAGCTCAGCGGTTTGAATCTGTGCGTTCTAAGCCGACCTATGGTGACGAGGCGCGTATCGATGTATTAGGCCGGCTCACCGCGGCGGAGGGCTTAGAAAAGCATTTGGACTCCAAGTACCCAGGCACTAAGCGCTTCGGTCTTGAGGGCGGTGAGAGTCTTATCCCATTGCTGGATTGTCTGGTGCGACGCTCGGGTGAATACGGCTGTAAAGAGATTGTGATGGCTATGGCGCATCGTGGTCGGCTCAATGTGTTGGTCAATATTCTGGGTAAAAACCCCGCCGAGATGTTTGAGGAATTTGAAGGTAAACGCCTTGTAAACACCTCAGGCGATGTTAAATATCATCAGGGCTTTTCATCCAATGTAATGACGCCTGGCGGTGAGGTGCATATGGCCTTGGGCTTTAATCCATCGCATCTAGAAATTTCTTGCCCTGTGGTGATTGGCTCTGGTCGTGCCAGACAAGATCGCCGCGATGACCCCACTGGTCAAAAAGTTGTGCCCATATTGATGCATGGTGATGCGGCATTTGCTGGTCAGGGTGTGGTGATGGAAACGTTCCAGCTATCACAGACTCGAGCCTACAAGACGGGTGGGGCGATCCATATTGTCATCAATAACCAGGTTGGTTTTACCACCAGTCGCCAAGATGATGCCCGTTCAACAGAATACTGTACTGATATCGCCAAGATGGTTGGCGCACCCATTCTGCATGTTAACGGTGACAACCCCGATGCGGTGATGTTTGCAGCGATGTTAGCGATGGATTATCGCTACGAGTTTGGTAAGGACGTGGTGATTGATTTGGTTTGTTACCGTCGTCGCGGTCACAATGAAACCGATGAGCCATCGTCTACTCAGCCATTGATGTACGATATTATTCGCAAGCACTCAACCACTCGTACACTTTATGCGCAGAAGCTGGTTGCCGAAGGTATCCTAGAGCAAGACAAGGCCAATGAAATGGCCAATGCTTATCGAGAAAGTCTTGATAAGGGTGACTTTGTTGTCCATAACCTTGTGCGCGAGCCAGATACCAGTCTGTTTGTTAACTGGGAGCCCTATTTGGGGCATGACTGGCGCACCCCAGCTAAGACTAGTATTGATCTTAAGGTATTGCAGGATGTGGCTGCCCGTATCACCTCGATACCCGATGGTATTCAAGTGCAGCGGCAGGTAGCTAAAATTTATGATGACCGCCGCAAAATGGCCGGTGGTGCCCTGCCACTTAATTGGGGTATGGCTGAGCTTCTTGCCTATGGCACATTGCTGGAAGAGGGCTATCCAATTCGTATTACCGGTCAGGATGTCCGTCGCGGTACCTTCTCTCATCGCCATGCGGTGGTGCTTAATCAGAAAGATGGTGAAGCCTATTTGCCAATGGCTAATCTGGCAGAGGACCAGCCGCGCTTCGATATTTATGATTCAGTTCTCTCTGAGGAAGCCGTGTTAGCCTTTGAGTATGGCTACGCTACAACGGCACCTAAGGGATTGATTATTTGGGAAGCACAGTTCGGTGATTTTGCCAATGGTGCGCAGGTGGTGATCGATCAATTTATCGCTAGCGGCGAACACAAATGGGCGCGACTTTCGGGTCTGACCATGATGTTGCCCCATGGCTTTGAAGGGCAGGGGCCAGAGCACTCGTCAGCGCGTTTGGAGCGGTTCTTGCAACTCTGTGCTGAGCATAATATGCAGGTGGTTATTCCCACCACACCGGCACAAATATTCCACTTATTGCGCCGTCAGGCGATTCGTCCGATGCGTCGACCATTGGTGATTATGAGTCCAAAATGGATTTTGCGTCACAAGCTTGCCACCTCCTCGTTAGAAGAGCTGGCTAATGGTGAATTCCACAATGTGATTGATGACCAACTTGAACACAGTAAAGTGCGGCGGGTGATACTGTGTTCAGGCAAGGTTTATTATCATCTATTGGAAGAGCGGCAAGAGCGTGGTATTGACGATATAGCCCTTATCCGGTTGGAGCAGCTCTACCCATTCCCTGACACTGAGTTACAGGGGATATTGCAACCTTATAAGGACATTGAGGATATTATCTGGTGTCAGGAAGAGCCGATGAATCAGGGTGCTTGGTATAGCAGTCAGCACCATATGCGCCATGTAATACAGCATCTCAACCCCAAGCTTAATCTTCGTTTTGTTGGTCGCGAAAGTTCTGCGGCACCGGCAAGCGGTTATATGTCTGTTCACCTAGAGGAACAGAAAAAATTTATTAATCAAGCATTAACCTTCGACTCTTAAAAAACTAGGAATAGATTAATGGCCATTGAAATTAAGGCACCTACCTACCCAGAATCTGTGCAAGAAGGCACATTGGCAACTTGGCATAAAAATGTCGGTGACAGCGTTAACCGAGACGATCTAATTGTTGATATTGAAACTGACAAAGTTGTTCTTGAGGTGGTTGCACCGGCAACAGGGACTCTCTCTGAAGTATTAAAGGCCGAGGGCGATATTGTCCTTAGCAGTGAGGTTATTGCCCGTATAGAAGAGGGCGAGGCGAGCAAGCCTGCTGCACCAGCCAAGAAGGAGGAGGAAGATATTCAGGTCGCTGAGTCTTTAGTAAACCCTGCAGCTAAAAAACTTGCTGACGAGCGCGGTATAGATCTATCTCAGGTCACCGGTACGGGTAAAGGTGGGCGGATTACTAAAGAGGATGTAGTTAACTATACGCCAGCCGCGGCTGATAGTGCAGCTGTTCCTGCAGCAGAGGCTGGGCAGGATACTGTGGAGCCCATGGAAGCCGGTGAGCGTGTCGAGCGCCGTGTCGCTATGACCAGAATGCGTACGCGCATTGCCGAGCGTCTTCTCGATGTTACCCAGACTACGGCATCATTAACCACCTTTAATGAAGTAGATATGTCGGCACTGATGGGCTTGCGCAAACAGTACCAGGACGAATTTACCAAGACTCATAACGGCACTCGTTTGGGCTTTATGGGATTCTTTGTTAAGGCTGCAGTAGAAGCTTTAAAGCGCTTTCCTCTGGTCAATGCCTCTATCGATGGTAGCGATATTGTCTATCACGGTTATCAGGATATCGGTGTTGCTGTATCTACTGATCGCGGCCTTGTGGTTCCGGTGTTGCGCAATGCAGAAAATATGAGTATTGCCACGGTAGAGAACAGTATCGGCGACTATGCTGGCAAAGCCCGCGAAGGCAAGCTGAGTATTGAGGAGATGACAGGCGGCACCTTTACCATTACCAATGGTGGGGTTTATGGGTCATTGTTATCCACACCGATTATTAATCCCCCGCAGACAGCAATTTTGGGTATGCACACTATCCAGCAGCGGCCTGTAGCGGTAAATGGCCAGGTCGAGATTCGACCCATGATGTATTTAGCATTGTCTTATGATCATCGTCTGATTGATGGCAAGGAAGCGGTACAATTTTTGGTGGCGATTAAGCAGCTAATCGAAGATCCAGCCAAGATTTTACTGGAAATTTAACACGTAAGTTATTGATAAATAGGTATATACATGTCAGATAAATTTGATGTTGTAGTGATTGGAAGTGGTCCCGCCGGTTATGTGGCTGCGATACGCGCCGCGCAATTGGGGCTTAAAACAGCCTGTATTGAAAAGTGGCAGAACGATGAGGGTAAGGGTGTCAATGGTGGTACCTGCCTTAACGTTGGCTGTATTCCCTCCAAAGCATTGCTGGACAGCTCATACAAATATCATGAGGCGAAACAGGATTTGGGTGTTCATGGTATTAGCACTAAAGGCGTAGCGATGGATATTGCTGCCATGCTTGAGCGCAAGAATAAGATTATTAATCAGTTGACCGGTGGTATTGCCGGACTGTTTAAAGCCAATGGTGTGACCGCGCTGTATGGCACTGGCAAACTCATGGCGGGCAAAAAAGTTGAGCTGACCGCTAATGATGGCACCGTATCGGTAATCGAAGCAGACAATGTTATTCTAGCCTCCGGCTCGCTGCCTATCGATATTCCAGTGGCCAAAGTCGATGGCGATCTAATAGTTGATTCCACTGGGGCACTTGAGATTGGTGAGGTGCCCAAGCGTCTCGGCGTTATCGGCGCTGGTGTGATTGGTTTGGAACTTGGTTCAGTGTGGAATCGTCTCGGTTCTGAGGTGGTTTTGCTTGAGGCGATGGAAGACTTTTTGGCGATTATGGATAAAGCGGTCGCTAAAGAATCGAAGAAGATTTTCACCAAGCAAGGTTTAGATATTCGTCTGGGTGCCAGAGTGACGGGTACTGAGATTAAAAAAGGTGCAGTGGAAGTCACCTATATGACTGCCGACGGCACTGAGCACAAAGAGACCTTTGATAAGTTGATTGTCTGTGTCGGTCGACGCGCCTATACCGATGGCTTGCTAGCGGAAGACAGTGGTGTGCAGCTCGATGAGCGCGGTACCCTGTTTGTCGATGATCAATGTGCGACCAATGTCTCTGGCGTCTATGCGATTGGTGATTTAGTGCGTGGTCCGATGTTGGCTCATAAAGGTTCAGAAGAGGGCGTTATGGTGGCCGAGATAATTGCCGGCCACAAGGCCCAAATGAACTATGATATTGTTCCCAATGTTATTTATACCCACCCCGAGGTGGCCTCTGTAGGCCAGACCGAGGAGCAAATCAAAGCTGCAGGTGAGCCCTACAACGTAGGTGTATTCCCCTTTGCGGCCAGTGGCCGGGCTATGGCTGCTAACGATACCGATGGAATGGTTAAAATTATTGCCCATGCTGACACCGACCGGATTCTGGGATGCCATATTGTTGGCCCCAGCGCAGCAGATTTGGTGCAACAGGTAGCAATTGCAATGGAGTTCGGCTCCAGTGCAGAAGATTTAGGTATGACCGTATTTGGTCACCCGACTTTGTCGGAAACTGTGCATGAAGCAGCATTAGCGGTGAATGGCGCTGCCATTCATATCGCTAACCGCAAGCGTCGTTAATCGCAGTCTTAAAATACCTTTAAACAGCCCGAAGCACTAACGCAGTGTTTTGGGCATTAATCCATCCGAAAGAACTAACGGGAAGACAAATATGAACCTGCACGAATATCAGGGTAAGCAGTTATTTGCCGAGTACGGACTGCCAGTGTCAAAAGGCATTGCCGCAGAAACCGCTCAGGATGCCGCTGCTGCCGCCGATACTATTGGTGGAGATAAATGGGTTGTTAAAGCTCAGGTCCATGCTGGCGGCCGAGGTAAAGCTGGCGGTGTAAAATTAGTCAGTTCAAAAGCTGAAATTGAAGCATTTGCCAATCAGTGGTTAGGTAAAAATTTAGTTACTTATCAGACCGATGCCAATGGTCAGCCAGTAAGTCGTATTTTGGTAGAGAGCTGTACCGATATTGATCAAGAGCTATATTTAGGTGCGGTTGTTGATCGCGCAACCCGCCGAATTATTTTTATGGCATCTACCGAGGGTGGTGTTGAGATTGAGAAGGTTGCGGAAGAGACGCCGGAAAAAATCCTGAAGGCTATAATCGATCCGCTGACCGGAGCGCAGCCTTATCAGGGCCGAGATTTGGCGTTTAAGCTGGGTCTTAAAGGGGTGCAGATTAAACAGTTTGTGCAGATTTTTATGGGTCTAGCAAAATTGTTTAAAGAGAAAGACTTGGAGTTGTTGGAAGTAAACCCATTGGTTATTACCGATGAAGGTAATCTGCACTGTCTGGATGCCAAAGTTATTATCGATGGTAATGCACTGTACCGACAGCCAGCGATTAAAGCGATGCATGATCCCTCACAAGAGGATGCGCGTGAAGCGCATGCGGCTTCATTTGAGCTTAACTATGTTGCTCTCGACGGCAATATAGGTTGTATGGTCAATGGTGCCGGTCTCGCCATGGGTACAATGGATATCGTGCATTTGCATGGCGGTTCACCGGCCAACTTCCTCGATGTCGGCGGTGGTGCTACTAAAGAGCGCGTGGTTGAGGCATTTAAAATTATTCTCTCGGACAGCAATGTTAAAACGGTATTGATCAATATCTTTGGTGGTATTGTGCGCTGTGACCTGATTGCTGATGGGGTGATTGGTGCGGTTGAAGAAGTTGGTGTAAAAATCCCCGTAGTGGTTCGCCTCGAGGGTAATAATGCTGATCTCGGTGCCAAGAAACTTGCCGATTCTGGATTGGCCATTATTGCTGCAACCAGCCTAACGGATGCTGCACAACAAGCTGTTAAAGCCGCAGGAGGTAACTAATATGTCTATCCTAATCAATAGTGACACCAAGGTTATCTGTCAGGGCTTTACTGGTGGTCAAGGTACTTTCCACTCAGAGCAGGCGCTCGAGTATGGTACAAAAATGGTTGGTGGTGTAACCCCGGGTAAAGGCGGTACTGAGCATCTGGGCCTACCAGTATTTAACACTGTCGCAGAAGCGGTAGAAGCCACTGGTGCCGAAGCCTCTGTAATCTATGTGCCTGCGCCATTCTGTAAAGATTCTATATTGGAAGCCGCCAATGCTGGTCTTAAGCTGGTTGTCTGTATTACAGAAGGCATTCCGACTCAGGATATGCTTGATTGCAAAGTGGTGTGCGATACCTTGGGTGTGCGTCTTATTGGGCCTAACTGCCCCGGCGTGATTACTCCCGGCGAATGTAAGATCGGTATTATGCCCGGCCATATTCATCTGCCAGGTAAGGTCGGTATAGTCTCTCGCTCTGGTACGTTGACTTATGAAGCAGTTAAACAGACCACTGATTATGGCTTTGGTCAGTCAACCTGTGTCGGTATTGGCGGTGACCCAATTCCCGGTTCCAGCTTTATCGATATCTTGGCGTTGTTTGAGAAAGACCCTGCCACAGAAGCCATTGTTATGATTGGTGAGATTGGCGGTACCGCTGAGGAAGAAGCGGCCGCCTATATCAAAGCCAATGTTAGCAAACCTGTGGTTTCTTATATCGCCGGTGTAACGGCGCCTGCAGGTAAGCGTATGGGCCATGCCGGTGCGATTGTCTCTGGAGGTAAGGGCACTGCAGATGAGAAGTTTGCAGCACTTGAAGATGCTGGGGTGAAGACTGTTCGCAGCTTGGCGGATATCGGTGCTGGTCTGAAAGAGATTACTGGTTGGTAGAAACCTCAGTAATGGCCATAAAAAAGCGGCTTTCGGGCCGCTTTTTTATGCGTGGGTCATTTTAGGAAGGTACTTCTGCACAATGCCATAGGCCATTAAACCAGCCAATATAATGCTTGAGGTTTGGGCAACTCCTGTATTTATCATATTGTGAGCATTATGCGCTTGCGCTAAAAAATCCATTGCCCACAGGGCAGCCAAATAATTTGTCAGGTAGCCAAAAGCAAAGCCCACAGCGACAACACTGATTAAATAGATGGCGACGATCCGGTTACCCAGTTCGTTTTTGACTAACCCCATAGTGGCAATATTGGTGGCTGGCCCAACAAGCATAAACACCAATGTGGCACCTGGAGACACACCGGAAAATAATAGGCCTGCGGCAATCGGCGTCGAAGCGGTAGCACAGATATACATAGGCACACCAATAAGGGCCATGATTACAAAAGCGAGTAAACCGTCACCCCATTGCAGTAAGAATTCATTGGGCACATAGGTTTTAATTAACGCTGCACAGCCCAAGCCAATAATCAACCATACCGCAATATCTTTGACTAAGTCGAAATAGGTAAAGCGCAAGCCAGCTTTTAATTGATCACTTATCGAAGTCTCAGATGAGCTATTAGCTTCAGTATCGCAGCTGTGCGATACAGTTTGCGCGCTATGACAACAATGATCGGTTGGCGACGACGTCGCACCGTTTTGCGGCTCTCCATCTCTACCAACGATCAGTCCTGCAACGATAGCGCTAGTGATGGCGGCAATAGGGCGGATAATGGCCATAAAGGGGCCAAGCATAGCGTAGGAGATTGAGATTGAGTCAACACCGGTCTCTGGGGTAGATATCAAAAAAGACGTGGTAGCGGCCTTAGAGGCGCCGCTGCGGCGAAGTCCTAATGCGGCAGGGATAACACCGCAGGAGCAGAGCGGTAGTGGTGCACCAAAGAGTGCCGCTTTAATAGTGGCTTTTGGCCCTGGGTCACCTAAATGTTTGGCCATTAGTTGACTTGGCACCAACATTTTTATCACGCCAGCGACAGTTAGCCCGAGCATTAACCAAGGCGCAGACTCGATAAAAAGCGCAACAAAATTTTCTAACAGCAACATAGTTTAGTCCTGTGGATGTTGGTCGTTCAACGCTTCTAGGATAGTACATTGGGTCGCCGGCTCATCACCGCCAGAGCAGGCATCGCTGAGTGTTTGTAAAGACTTTTTAATACGCTTAATCTCGCTCAACCGTTGATTGACTATCTTAATTTTGGCCTCGACGAACTGTTTGACGTCCTCACAGGATGCTTCTTCCTTAGTTACCTCGAGATCCAGCAGTTGGTGTATTTCATTGAGAGTAAAGCCCACTTCTTTGGCGCTTAAAATAAAGGAGATCCGATGCACATCTTGTGCGCAGTAAAGACGGTAACCGGCTTTATTGCGCTCACTGGGCAGAATTAAGCCATGTTTTTCATAAAACCGCAGAGTATCCCGCGACACGTTGGTTTTCGCTGCGAGTTCACCTATTTTTAATAATGTTTCTGCTGACATGCGTGCATTATAAACCTTAGAGTATAGTCTATGGTCAAGAGATGCTTTTCTACAGTCTGTTGTTCACCGCAAAGCTCTGATTAATAGGCAAGTCTTAAGGCGCACTGAAATGTAGAGCATCATCGGTTGCCAAAGGTTGCTTAAATAGCGCGCGCTCTTTGCGCAAATTTTGGCTGTTGACCCAAGGATCTTGATTGCCCTGTCTTGGCTGTAAATGCATGGTGCGCTTTAGATAGCCCGCGGGAAAGTCGGCTATCCAGTCCCTAGTAGGCATACCTTTCAACGAGTCTGGTACCTGAGGTACAACCTTGCTGGTTTGGGTGCTTGTCATATGATTGAGAGTTCGACATACCCATTCGGCGGCCAAGTCAGCACGCAAGGTCCAAGAGGCATTAATGTAACCAAAAATGGAGACCATATTGGGTACTCCTGAAACCATTAATCCTTTGTAGGTGATTTGTGATGAGAAATCGACTGCCTGCCCATCAACGGTGAATGTCACACCACCCATGACTTGTAACTCAAGACCGGTAGCACTGACAACAATATCTGCCGGTAAATGTTGTCCCGATGTTAATTCAATACCAGTCTGGTTAAAGCACTTAATCTGCTCGGTTACGATAGCGGCTTTGTCGCTATTGATGGCCTCAAACAGGTCACCGTCAGGTACAAGACACAGCCGTTGATCCCAAGGGTTGTAGTCTGGCGTGAAATGTCTGTCGACATCATAACTTTTACCCAGTCGTCTGCGCACGTTGAACAGCAGCAAAGCCTTAACAAATTGGGGGCTGCGTCGCGCGAGTTTAAAAAGCCATTCTTGGTACAAGGTGTTTTTGAGGCGGGTAAGATTATATGCCCAAGTGACGGGCAATAGACGTTTTAGGGTGTTAGCTAGCCAGTCCTTTGAGGGCCTGGAGATAACATATGTCGGCGACCGCTGTAGCATAGTGACTTTTTTGGCTTTGTCTGTCATCGAGGGTAATAGCGTCATAGCGGTGGCGCCGGAACCAATGATCACGACTTGTTTATCTTGATAGTCGAGATTATCTGGCCAAAACTGCGGATGAATAACTTGGCCTTTAAACTGGTCAATATCGGGAAACTTAGGATCATAAGGTCTATCGTAACTGTAGTAACCGGCGCACATATAGAGGAAATTGCAGCGCATTTGCACAACAGTGTCGCTGTCAGTTTGGTGTATATCTAATGTCCACAGTGACTGTTGTGAACACCAGCTAGCCGAGAGCAAACGGTGGCCGTAGTGAATATGTTGATCAATAGCGTTTTCCGCTGCAGTTTCGCGCACGTAGCGTAAAATAGACGGGCCATCGGCAATGGCTTTGGCACTTTGCCAAGGTTTAAAACTGTAACCTAGGGTATGCATGTCGCTGTCGCTGCGTATACCTGGATAGCGAAATAAGTCCCAAGTACCGCCTGAGGTTTGTCGTGACTCCAACAGTAGAAAGCTTCGATCAGGGCATTTATCAGAGAGATGACAAGCTGCGCCAATGCCGGTTAAGCCTGCTCCTACGATAATAATATCTCGATGTTCGCAGCTCATTGTTATTGTGCCGAGGTGATGGTGCTTTCGTTGTTTGGCGATGCTGGCGTAGGCAGGCCTTTGAGGGGTTTCTTGTTACGCAACAGAGTTAAAGGCATGGTGAATAAAGGAAATAACATCTCATAGCGCACGGGGGCTATGCGTTGGCAAAGATCCATCAATTTGGCATCGGCACCAACCATAATTCGGCTGCGTTTTTTACGCACGCCATTGAGTATGATTTGCGCAGCGCGACTGGGATGCATGCCATTTTTTTGAAAAAAAACAGCGAGTTCTTCATGTGAGTCTCCAATACCAAACAATTTTCTTGCCAGACGTTCTATTGAGCTTGCCGATTTTTTGCTCTTGGAGACACGCGAATTACTGACGATATTGGTACCGATATGACCGGGATGCACGGCATGTACCTGTACAGTGCTACCTTTCAGTTCTTTGGCTAAACATTCGGTAAAGCCTCGGACTGCAAATTTTGTAGTATGGTAAACCGATTGCCTGACCATGGTGATCATGCCGAAGATAGAGGATATATTGATCAAACCAGCCTCTGGCCTCTGCTGTAGATAAGGTAAAAACACACGACTTGAATTAATTACGCCCTGTAAATTGATATTAAATACCCAGTCCCAGTCGGCTTCAGACATTTCGGTGAAGGTTGCATCAACGGTTACGCCAGCGTTATTAAATACAAGATCGATATGGCCGTGTTGGGCAACAATCTGTTGTGGTAGCGCCTCAATTGCTGTTTTATCAGCGACATCAAGTGAATAACTGGAAACACTGACGGGGTAAGCGTTGAGCATAGCGACGGTTTCTGCGAGGGCAGTTGAGTTGATATCACAGACAGCTATATTGGCACCAGATTTTGCCAGTAATACGGCGAGGTAGCGGCCAATGCCTGAACCTGCACCTGTGATTACCGCCACTTTATCGGAAAAATGGTTCACTCGAATTCCCCCTTTTTTGACGCTCTTTTGCCTGCGAAAAATGCTTCCTTAGCAAGCGACGTCTTTTGTTTTATGCCTCTACAATACAGCGGTTAGTCTGGTTGCTGTAGCCTCTGGATTAGCAGGGCCTTCTCCCAAGTCTAATTCTTAGGTTTTACACTATAATACGAGTACATAGATAATATTGATCTTTTTTTTCGTTGATAGGACAGCTTATAAGCTACCTGAAGTTACGTGACTGGATATCGACGCGTTGTCGATTGTTGGTACCTGAGAGTAGCTCGGAGCAATCTATTAACTCTTGGGCAATAACATGCACTACAGCGCCATCGGTTTCTACTACACCTTTTACCATAAGCAGTTGCGCCTTTAATAAGGCTTGACGACAGTTTTTTTGCACTGCTTGCCATACCACCACGTTGCTGTTACCCGTTTCATCCTCTAGGGTTAAAAAGACGACACCGGAGGCGGTGCCGGGGCGCTGTTTACCGGTGACTAAGCCCGCTATGCGAACAAAGCGGCCATGACCTAGAGTAGCTAAATCCACATGGCGTTTGCATTGACGGAAAATAGGTAACTGTTCTCGCAGTAATTGCATTGGATGACGACCGAGAGATAAGCCCATATGGTGGTAGTCGGCGTAGAGATTTTCAGTTTCGCTAGGTGTTTGTAGGTTAGCTGAATCTTGCTCGGGCTGTAGATCGGATGGTTGCAGTAACAGGGCATTATTATCGATTGCCAGCGCTTGCCAGTGTGCCTGGCGACGATTTTTAGCTAGAGAATTAAGCGCACCGGCACTACTTAATAAACTGAGATCTGCGCGGCTAAGATGGGTGTCGTGACTTAATTGGGCTATGGTTTGAAACTGCCGATTGCTACGGGTTATCTTTTGTGCCGCATGGAAAGAAAATCCTTTTATTAGTCGAAAACCAAGGCGCACTGTTGGATTGACCATATCACCTTCCAATATATGGTCCCATTGGCTGTGCAGTATATCCACCGGTAATACGGTTACTTGATGGCGCTGAGCATCTTGTACTAACTGTGAAGCAGAATAGAAACCCATAGGCTGACTATTTAAGAGAGCACAATAAAAGGCGGCGGGGTAGTGGCATTTCAGCCAGGCAGAGACATAGGCGAGCAGGGCAAAGCTAGCGGAATGAGATTCGGGAAAGCCGTAAATGCCAAATCCCTGTATCTGCCGGAATAGTCGTTCGGCAAAATCTAAATCGTAACCCTTTGCTTGCATGCCGCCGATTAATTTCTGCTTAAAGCCTAGTAACTCATTATTGCGTTCAGTATTTTTGCCCCAGCTGGCCATGGCGCGACGCAGTTGGTCAGCTTCGCCGCCACTAAAGCCTGCGGCCACCATAGCTAGTCTAATCACCTGTTCCTGAAAAACAGGAATCCCCAGAGTGCGTTCTAGCACCGCTTTAATATCGGCATGAGGGTAGCTGACAGGCTCTAAGCCCTGACGACGTTTTAGATAGGGATGTACCATACCGCCCTGAATAGGGCCGGGTCGGACGATGGCTATCTCGATAACTAAATCATAAAAACAACGAGGCTTGAGCCGGGGTAGCATGGCCATTTGGGCGCGGGATTCAATTTGAAAAACACCGACACTGTCCGCTTTACACAGCATATCGTAAGTAGCCTTGTCCTCTTTGGGGATAGACTGCATAGATAGTTTAATACCTTGATAATTCTGAATCAGGTCAAGACAGCGGTGAATAGCCGTGAGCATGCCCAGCGCTAGAATATCAATTTTAAGTAGACCTAGAGCTTCGATATCCTCCTTATCCCATTGGATAACCGTACGATCGGGCATGCTGGCATTTTCTACGGGTACTAAAGTATTAATAGGGCTTTTAGTGATTATAAAACCACCTACATGCTGAGATAGATGGCGAGGAAAACCTAAAATCTGTTGCACAAGATGATAAAAATGCTCTGCCATATCACTTCTAGCACCGGCTTTTTCAAACTGTGCTTGTAAGTCAGCGCCGCGATCCCACCAAGAGAGTGACTGACTAAGTTGTTCGATAAATAATGCATCTAGTCCCAGTGCTTTACCTACGTCACGCACTGCACTACGTGGTCTATAGGTAATAACCGTAGCTGCCAGCGCTGCATGTTCGCGGCCATAGCGTTGATAGATATATTGAATAACTTCTTCACGGCGCTCATGTTCGAAGTCAACATCGATATCAGGAGGTTCGTTGCGTTCAGTGGAAATAAAACGTTCAAATAATAATGACACTTGCTCCGGAGAAACCTCAGTAATAAATAAACAGTAACAGACAACCGAGTTGGCGGCGGAACCACGCCCTTGGCAGAGGATATCTCGACTGCGGGCAAAGGCCACTAGATCATGTACGGTTAAGAAATAACACTCGTATTGCAGTTCACTTATGATTTGAAGTTCATATTTGATCTGTTGCGAAATATGTTTTGGTATTCCTTTAGGCCAGCGTCTTTTTGCACCTTGCTCGGTTAAAAAGTGTAGCTGTTCTGAAGGTGATAAATGCTGAGGCACGACTTTATCTGGGTATTCATAGCGTAATTGTTCAAGACTGAAATGGCAGCGTTTGGCGATATTAATAGTCTCAGCTAATAACGCGGCGGGATAAATTTTATTCAAGTGAGCGATGCTACGCAGATGTCGTTCAGCATTAGTAAAGCGACGCTCGCCAAGCTTCATTACCGAGCAGTTGTAGCGAATAGCGGTTAATGTATCTTGCAATGCGCGACGTTGTTTTTGATGCATATGCACATCACCACAGGCGACCATAGGCAGTTGCCATAGTGCGGCGAGATTGCGGTAATAATAATATTGATGGGTTTCATTGCCATCGAGTAAGTGCTCGACGCCAATCCATAAACGCTGATTAAACCAGCGGTTAAGTTGCTCACCTATCTTATGATCAGCTTCAAGTGTGCCGCTAGGCAACCAAATTAATAAACTATTCTGTAGAGTGCCGTTAAGATCAGACCAGTCTAGTTGATACTCACCTTTACTGCTGCGTCTGCGTGCGATAGTAATCAAAGCAGACAGTTCGGCGTAGGATTGACGATTGCTAACCAGCACAATAAGACATTGATTATCAAGGCGAAACTCACTGCCGATAATAAGCTGTAAGCCGCAATCGAGGGCAGCGGTATGGGCCTTGACCACAGCAGTTATTGAGCACTCATCAGTGATTGCTAGCGCACTGTAACCCAGTGCGCTAGCGGTGTAGACTAATTCTTCAGGCTTGGAAGCCCCGCGTAGAAAAGTAAAATTACTAAGACAATGAAGTTCGGCATAGGCCATAAGTTATACAACTGCTACCAACGGTTAATACTGTATATAAAAACAGTATAACTTTGGTGTCGAGTAATTTCCAGAATATCTTATCTATGCAGGGTTATTGGTGATCCATACTGTTTGATAGGGATGCATTGTGATGTCGGCACTAACATTATCGTGTGCTTGTACGGAGCACGGAAGCCCAGTAATAAGATCTTGCCACTGCTCGTTATCAATAAGATTAATATCTGATAATGACATAGTCTGTGGTTGATCGCTGATATTACTGATACAGAAGATACTCTGCTGACGATCTAAGCTCTGTCGCCAAAAACCAAATAATTGATCTCCTAAATGTAGCGTGAACTGTGTTGCGTTAGGGTGAAAGGCTGATTGTCGGCGGCGTATTTTTAACAGTTGCTTGAGTTGGTTGTACGCTTGGGAATGACTGCTCTCGGGATCTGCCAATTGTTCTTCAAGCAGTTGATAATCCCATTGATGACGATTGATCGCTCGATTGTGACCACTATTAATTACTCGTTGCTGATCATTATGAGTACCGAGGAAACTATGGATATATATCGCGGGAATACCCTCTAGTGCAAGCATAATTGCATGAGCACAAATAAAGCGCTGCAATCCAAAATGATCTGGTCCATTTACTGTACCCTGCAGTGCGTCATACAAGGCTATATTGATTTCGTAGGGCTTGCTGTCACCGTTATCAAGTGAGCGCCAGGAAATATGGCCGCCAAAGGATTGCATAGTTTTCACTAGCGTATTGATTTCTGTGTCGCTGAGTAAGCCCTCTGCCGGCCGTAAACCAATACCATCATGGGACGCGATAAAATTAAAGTAAGCGGTTCCATTGCGAGCGGGCGGCATACTCATCATCCATTGTTTAAGATAAGCGCAATTGCCAGTGACTAGACTGTTGACTAATAGAGGCGGTAGGGAAAAGTTATAGATGCAATGTGCTTCGTTTGAATTGCCAAAATAACTTAGATTTTCTCGGTTGGGAATATTGGTTTCAGTGATAATAACGGCATCATGTTGGGCCTGTTCTATTAAGCTTCGAAATAGACGTACCATCTCATGGGTCTGGGCTAGATTGAGACAATTAGTGCCAATTTCTTTCCATAAAAAAGCAACGGCGTCGAGGCGAAAAAATTTTACACCATTATCTAAGTACTGCTTTATGATGGTGACGAATTGTTTAAGCACCTGTGGATTTCGAAAGTCTAAATCGATCTGATCATGACTAAAGGTACACCAGACATATTGAGTGCCTGTGGCCGTTTCCACTTCACGCAATAACTTATTTGTGCGTGGCCGTACTACGGCACTCAAATCATCTTCTGGACTGGCGGTATAAAAAAAACCGCGACCAGGCTCACGATCTTTAAGAAAATTTTCAAACCAGAGGCTACGAGCAGAGCAATGGTTAATGACTAAGTCGGACATAAGAGAATAGTTGCTGGCGATGCTGTTTATATCTTGCCAATTCCCCAATGACTCATTAACACTCGAGTAATCTAATACGGAAAAGCCATCGTCAGAGGTATAGGGGTAAAAAGGAAGAATATGCACACCACTTACCGAACTGCGCAGATATTTATCCAAAAATCGCTTTAACGTCTGTAAAGGTTTTTCACCTGTGGACAATACCGAGTCACCATAGCTAATGACCAAACTATCTGTTTGGTCCCAGTGATTAATATTGCGGTTTTCAATAATTTCTTTATCGGTAAGTCCCATCAAGCTGATTAAGTCGTTAGCAAGAGCACCAAAGTTGTCGATTTCACCGTTTTGATAAATAGCTTTGAGATGCTGTTCGATAGTTGCTTGAAATTTATTTTGCATCATAACCAAACTCAGCGTTATCACTTTCCACAGCTGCCACGAGTTGATCAAAGATATCCGGTATAGCACTGACCACTCTGTTCCAACTGGGTATGAAGGGTCGTTCCATTGGTACATTAAAGAAAATTTCGCCCGCCTTAATGATATTTTCAGCGAACATTTCGACAGCTTGTTCCTCTTCATGAATATCTAGACTAAGCCCATTCATGATGGCGTCGTTATGACAATTTTCTACAGTATCCAGTGCCAGACGGTAATAGGTTGCTTTAAGTGATCGGAAAGCTTCTGTACTAAACACCTCACCCTGGGTAGCTAATTTTCGAAAAAGCGCTTTAGCTATATCAATAGACATTTTTGATAGACCATCAGCATCATTATCCAAAGAGAGTTTTTGATGCTTGTGATCATAGTTATCGGCGATATCTACCTGACAGAGTCGATTGCTGGCATAATTGCGATACATCTCCGAAAGCACACCAATCTCCAAGCCCCAGTCACTCGGTATGCGAATATCGTTTAACACATCGCGACGAAATGAAAATTCGCCGGCTAATGGGTAACGGTAGCTGTCCATATAGTTCAGATAATCGGTGTGCCCAACGGTTTTCTTTAAAGCACGTAAAAGCGGTGACACCAATAACCGTGATACGCGGCCATTAATTTTGCCATTGGCTACTCTGGCGTAATAGCCTTTGCAGAATTCATAATTAAATCTTGGATTGGCGACAGGATAAATTAACCGTGCTAATAGCTCGCGGGTATAAGTGGTGATATCACAGTCATGCAGAGCCACGGATTCAGCTTTATTAGACGCCAATGTATAACCCATGCAATACCAAACATTACGTCCTTTGCCTAATTCTTTGGGTGCTAGATCGAGGGATTTTAGTTTAGCATCCAGTGCTTTTAAGCGCGGGCCATCGTTCCAAAGTACGCGATGCTCCTGTGGTAATCTGGCGAAGAAGCTAAGCGCTTGTCGATACTGTTGCTGGTCAGCTCGATCTAAACCTATCACAATTTGATTTAGATAGGGCACCTGTTGTAACTCCGCAATAATCTTGGGCATTGCTTCACCCTCTAACTCAGAAAACAATGAGGGTAAGATTAATCCCATGGGTCGTGTTTGAGAAAAATCGCTGAGCTCTTTTTCCATTTCAGCCAGAGGTCGATAGGATAAATTGTGTAATGTGGTGATATTACCGTTTTGGTGAAAGTCGCCCATAGGTTTCTCTATTGTTGTGATTAATATTGTTCAGACAGCCAAGCATTAACACCCTCAACCCAGCCATTGGGTCCAGTGGCATTGCTGTGCCATAAGTTAGTATTGCGTAATGGTATCGGTGCGCGATGATGCTCCGAACGGATAATCAATGCCGAATCGGCGGCTTCCAACATGCTGATATCATTATTGCTATCGCCAATGGCAAGTGACTGACAGCTACCGTATTGCTGTCGGAAGAGGGCCTGTAATTGCAAAACAGCCGCGCCCTTATTAGTGTTGCCTCCGAGAGTCAGAAAACGCCCTCCCTGTAGCAATTGGCCTCCGGCCTGTTCAATCTGGTGAATAAATTCTGCTTTGCGGATTTGGCTGCCAAGCCAATGGATTGGCTCACTGTACTCACGTTGTTGCGCCAAGGTAGCTTGTTCTAGACTGAGGCCGGTCAGCTCAACTAGACCGCCAATGCCTTTCTCAGCACAGATTGAGCTAAAAGTCTGGTACTCATCGGTAAATGCTCCTCCAGCTTGATCTAATAGATCTAACCAATATTGACGTGGCTGACTGTTGCAGATGATTTGGATATCATCATCCTCAGGGGCAGTCACGTAGGAGCAGTCAAAATATTTGTTGGGTAAGCAAATAGCCGCGCCATTTTCCACAATGAATGGATGTCGGTTATTTAAACTTTTACGTAATGCAAGAACCTCAGCACGGGTTTTACTTGTTACTGGTATAACTGGTATAGCCTGAATTTCGAGCCGCTCAAGAAAATTTGCGGCAGGCGCGAAACTGTAGCTTTGATGATCTAGTAGGCTGCCATCTAAGTCGGTATAGATGATCTTCATAGGTATTTTTGCCCTATCATGGTGCGCTTGTGCACCAAGTTGTTCATGGTCGTGTTGCTATTTATGATCATTAGTTATCTCGCTGGTTGATCCGCCAGAAAATAGTAAGAGCGGCTGGACTCACTGTTGTAGACTTTGCAGAAAGCGTGCCAAGTTTTTCCTAAACAGTGCCAAATGGACGTTAAGTATTGGATATTTTGCAATGCAGGTTTTATGATTCCATAAAAACAATAAGACTTTGCTCTGGTATAGCGAGCAGCGTCGTTAAATCTAAGAATTGGGGTATATAAATGACTAATTTACCAAGTGCAGATATTGGTTTAGGCCAAATGCTACTGCGTCGTGCAACAATTTCACCGGCTAAGCCAGCGTTGACCTTTGAGGGTAAAACGCAAAGTTTTGCCGATCTTGGCAATCGGATCCGACGCTTGGCTGCGGTGCTGCGGGCGGGAGGTGTTACTGCCGGTGATCGCGTCGGTTATATCGGTCTTAACCATCCAGTGTTTTTAGAGATGCTGTATGCCTGTGGTTGCCTCGGTGCGATCTTTGTGCCGCTTAATTTTCGCCTGACCGGACCTGAAGTGCGCTTTATCGCCAATGATGCTGGCGTCAGTGTTATGGTCGCCGATGATATGTTGCGCCCTTTAATTGATGAAGAACGCGCCAATTTGGACTGCAGCCGCTATATTACCGCTGAGTCTGATGCTGACAATTGGGAAGCGCTTGAGACACTTATGGCTAATGCGCAACCGATTGAAGCCAGTGAGAAAGTAACTAGCGATGATGTGGCTTTTATCATGTACACCTCGGGCACTACAGGTTTGCCTAAAGGCGCGATGCTGACTCATGGCAATATCTTCTGGAATAGTATTAACGTTTGTTTTGGCGAAGGTAACGTATCGGATACCACATTGACCTGTGCGCCTCTATTCCATATTGGTGGATTAAATGTCACCACATTGTTGTCGCTTGCCAAAGGTGTCGAGGTGGTTTTATTGCGCAGTTTTGATGCCGGCGAGGTGCTTGCACTTATTGAGAAGCATAGGGTGACAACGATGTTTGGCGCGCCGACGATGTTTTTAATGATGGTACAGCATGAGAATTTTGCCTCCGCCGATTTATCCAGTATTGAGGTACTTACTTGTGGTGGAGCTCCGGTACCAGTGCCTCTAATCGAAACCTATGGTGAGCGTGGTATTAACTTCACTCAGGGTTATGGTCTTACTGAAACAGCGCCCTATGCTAGCTTGCTAGCCAGCGATTTGGCGATGGTTAAAGTGGGCTCGGCGGGGAAAGCGCCGATGTTTACAGAAGTGCGTATTGTCGATGAAGAAAATAATCCTGTTGCTGCCGGTGTCCATGGAGAGGTTTGTATCAAAGGGCCCAATGTAATGAAGGGTTATTGGAACCGTGAAGATGCTACGGCTGAAGCGATTGATGCGGAAGGCTGGTTCCATAGTGGTGATATTGGTTATCTGGATAATGAAGACTTTTTGTTTCTCTGTGATCGTGTAAAAGATATGGTAATCAGTGGCGGTGAAAATATTTATCCCGCTGAAGTAGAGAGTATCCTTTATGGCCATCCAGCCGTTCTAGAAGTGGCTGTTATCGGCCTGCCCGATGATAAATGGGGTGAATCGGTCGCTGCTATTGTAGTGCTTAATGAAGGCGCCGAGTTAACGCTGGAAGGGTTGCGGGATTTTGCCGGTGAATCTTTGGCTCGCTATAAATTACCCAGCCAATTGCACTTTATTGAGCTATTGCCACGCAATCCTGCAGGTAAGGTGCAGAAGTTTAAACTAAAAGAACAATTCGATAGCTAACCTTTAACGTTAATTTATGGGCTGGTTAGGAAAACAGCCCATGAATAAACCAGCATTGACTGCTGGTTTCTCTGAATAACCAATAGCGTACACCTCGACTATCGCAAGCCAGATAGTAGTCCCGCTGCTGTTCGCTCTGCCACCAGTTACTGCATACTCGCTCTGGGCCGCTAACAATGGTTAATGGCTGGCGCCAATACAGTTGTTTATTGCGTATCTGTACTGGCATAGGCTCTGTTAATAACCATAGAGGTTGTGGTGCTGTCGGCGGTTTACTTGAGTTGCTATAAGTCTGAGTGCTCAGTGTAGCCAAGGTGCTAGCCTGTTCCGGCAGGTAATCTTGATTCAATATAGGGCGAGACAAAGCACCTATTCCCAGACGAGCATTAAGGCTATCAATCAACTCAGAGGACTGCTGTGGAGCATGATGCTCTGCAAACAAGTCTAGATTAAATATTCCCTGCGGGGCTTCGATAAACTGATCAGTCGACAGAATAATTTGTTCAATGCTGCGAGGGAGTTCTAGTTGCTCCAATTGTAAGCGACTTAGTAACAATAAATTAGACCAGTTATTTTGGCTGCTGGAGAGCTGTATTGTCATGGTTTGTGGCTCACCGATTAGAGGCTCAAATTGCCATTCAATCTCTCGACAGTGACATTGTCGCGCAGTGAGATATTGGCACAGGCGCTGGAGTAATGTCTTCATTGGGAACAGTAAACTTTCTTTATTAAAAATACCCTGAGGATTTTGCACCGCATCGCGAAAACTATTAGCTGGTTGAAATCGTGGAGCATCAAAAGGCTGTTGGTTTTTTAGCTGTGCAATGGTCGATATTAGTTGACTGTCAAAACGGCGACTTAGCGCGCTTTGAGATAATGCGAGTAAATCGCCCACATGATTTAAACCGAGTCGCCTAAAACTTTGTTGCTGATGAGAGCTGCAATCCAATTGACTTAAATCTGTGTCGAGTAACTGCTGCTGGATTTCCGCTGTCGTTGGTAATTGATGTTGAAATTCTGACTGGCAGAGTAATTTTGCGGCTATGGGATTATGGGCTATACCAGAGGTACTAGTAATAGATTGGCCTTGTAACTTCTTTGCTAGTGTCTGCAGAAGATTGTTATACCCTTTAAATAACTTATCACAACCAGATATCTCTAACCATAGCTCTGCAGGTTGATTATAGCGTTTGATGCCATTTGTCTTTTGCTTATAGTGATTAGGCAAAATAACGATAGGGCTAACACTATAGGCTAGCAGGGCAAGCTGTTGTAATTGCTGTTGCTCTTTTTCAATTTGTTGAGGCAAGGTGATCAACTCAGGACATAATGCGAGAGCGGTAGAGTTAGAAAGTTCGGGTTCGACTCCCCATGCTCTGGCCTGGCTATTGCAACAGAGTACGCGCTGAGTATTTTTCTGCGAGCTGATAATGGCAATAGGTTTTAACTGCTGTTCTGGATCGAGCTCAGGCAGTAGTGCCTCCAGACTCAGTAGAGGGAATTGTAGATATAGCCAGATTTCCTGACATTGAGAGCGTTTTGCCATTTAGCTACAAAGAGATGAATTTGCGCTAGCTAATTTCGCACTAGCTGAATAGGTGCGGTGCCGATCTGTAGGCAACTGATTAAGCGCCGTTCGCTGTGACGGGTATTGCTGTAAATCCAGTTGCAACTTGGCTCCTGCTACTCTGCCACGCAATTTGCGTAAAGTTACAAGTAGTTGATGAATATGCACACTATCCAGTTCTAGGCGCAATGCTGCTGGAGATGGCGCTGTTAAGGCTGCAATAGGGCTAAATAGAAAGGCGCTATTGTTACTCTCAGCTGCTGCTAGTTGTAATTTGCGCAGCTCTGCATAGCGTGCAGGTTGTTGTCCAACCCAAGCTAGAAGTAGGGCGCCATTGCGAATAGATTGCTCAGCGGCCCACAGCCATTCCCTAGTATTTTTGCTACGTACAATAACAAGTTTATCTAAAGCGATACCTTCTGCAGATAAGGCGGGTGCATAAGGTTGATAAGGAGGATCAAGCCACAAACATAATTGATTCTTGCGACTATGACTTTTCAATACTGGTAATAATAGACTTAATTCGCCAATACCCTGCTGTTGTGGGATTAATTCAGTCAGTGCAGCGGTGGGCCAGCCACCTTGTAATAGCAAATTTAAATCCTGATGGCCTGTACAAGTAGTTTGCCTAGGTAAACGCTGACCGCGGCCACGCCAAGTGTCCTGACGGCTCAATAGGCTAGAGATGATATCTGCTTTAGTCATTTTAATAACTGTGTTGAGGTGACAGACTTAGTATAATCAATACTGTTTATATATACAGTATTTTTCTAAAAATCATCGCCACTAGCAGATATACTTTTATCGCCTGTGAGTATCCAATTATTGCGATGCTTACTTTTGCATTACCCAGTATATGGGGGGTTATATAGGATTATATGCGCTATTAATTGTATGGCTTTCTCGGCTAGTGGTAAGCTATAAACTCTAACTACTGATTGTTTGCTTACCTCATGGTCTCTAGCCCCGATACTCAAAAAACTGTCGATGCCAACTGGACCGTGCTCGCTGCACCAATTAATACATTGTTGCAAGTTGCCGAACAGTTTGGCTTGGATCGTGAGTCACTGTTGGTAACTGCCGGTCTTGATGCGACGAAATTATCAATTGCCGACCATCGTTTTCCTGTGGCCAGCTACTATCGGTTATTTCAATCACTTGCCGATATTACCCATAACCCAGATATAGGCTTAGTCGTGGGTCGTGTGACCTATCTTACAGGGCTCAATATTCAACTGTATCTGTCGACTGTGTGTCGCTCTTTTAAAGATTACCTCAACCTGATGCCCAGTCAGCTACAAATGCGAGGTGATATTGGTCAAATTAGAATGTATCGCAGTGATGATTTGGTTGAGCTGCGCTGGGAACCGCTATTGCCAGAGACGGGTCGTAGACGCTTATACAGCGATGAGATGCTATCAGCATCTGCAGGTATTTTTAATTCTCTCTGCGTTAGGCCTGTCAAAGTTACTAAAGCAGAATTTACTTATTCTCGCCCGCAAGATACTAGTGCACTAGAGGACACTTTTGGCTCTAACCTTCACTTTGACCGACCCTACAGCAGTCTATTTTTCCAGCGTGAAGCGCTAGGCTATCCAATACTTAAGCAAAACTATCAAGAAGGCCCTGATCATGAGCGACCCTTTAGAGATTTTTTTGATGGTGATGATCCTGCCGACATACTGCTCTCAAGTCTAAAGCAATCTATTATGCAGTATTTACCTGAGGGCGAAGTAACCATTGATAAATTGGCCAGTAAGCTAAATATTTCTCGCCGTACATTGCAGCGGCGACTTTCTGATCGGCAAACCAATTTCATGAATATTCTACAGGAGGTGCGCTCTAAACTGGCCCTACGCTACCTGTCTGATAACCGTTTGGCTATTACTGAAATTGCTTTTTTACTTGGCTATGCTGACCAAGGCTCTTTTTCCAGTGCATTCAAAAGTTGGCATGGTGTCTCTCCCCGTGACTACCGGCGCAAATAAAACGCTGTTAATTGGCATTTATTCGCAATAATGTGGCGCTAATTAGGTTGATAGGGCATTCTACTCTGACTACCATTTTGTCTCTAATAGCTGAGAATTAGAAACGTTGGTGTGCCCATGCCCCTCGACTTTGATAGTGCTCGATTACCCAATGTAAATGAGCTAAAGCTGGCAAGGTAGATCTTTTAGGTATAGGTTTCCCCATAGGTGTGCTGTGGTATCGCTTATATGCATGATAACCTTATTAAGCGAATCCATAGAAAAGTATGAGTCAATGCTATCGGCGGCGGCTCTGCAGAAATTATGCGTGATCTGGCCGCTCGCCAGCTTGGACTATAGTTATGATTTTTACTGAACAGCATGAA
This sequence comes from Porticoccaceae bacterium, assembly GCA_049631145.1. Taxonomy (GTDB): domain Bacteria; phylum Pseudomonadota; class Gammaproteobacteria; order Pseudomonadales; family Porticoccaceae; genus HTCC2207. The sequence continues at coordinate 49,609 of JBNAAJ010000003.1, read as the reverse complement.
GCGATTCGTCACACAATCGCACAATTTATTGATAAAGAAATTAATCCCTATGCAGATCAGTGGGAAGAAGAAGGTATTTTCCCAGCTCATGCATTATTTAAAAAGATGGGCGATCTCGGACTGCTCGGTATTGCTAAACCTGAAGCCTATGGTGGTATGGGATTAGATTATAGCTATCAGACAGTTTTTGCTGAAGAGCTAGGCCGTATCCAAAGTGGTGGTGTGAGTATGGCGATCGGTGTGCAGACGGATATGGCCACACCGGCATTAGCTAACTATGGCAGTGATGAGCTACGGCGTGATTTTTTGATGCCAGCGATCGCTGGAGATATGGTGTGTTCCATCGCCGTATCTGAACCTCATGCTGGGTCAGATGTATCGGCGATTAAAACCACGGCAAAAAAAGATGGCGACGATTATATTATTAATGGCACTAAGATGTGGATTACTAACTCCACACAAGCCGATTTTATTTGCCTATTAGCGAATACCGGTGATGACGGGCCGCATAATAATAAATCATTGATTGTTGTACCGATGGATTTGCCTGGCATTTCACTCTCAGAAAGGCTTAATAAGCTGGGTATGCGTTCCTCCGATACTGCACAGATCTTTTTTGACAATGTGCGGGTGCCACAGCGCTACCTTATCGGCCAAGAGGGTGCAGGTTTCCGCTATCAGATGGAACAGTTTCAGGAAGAGCGAATTTATGGCGCGGCGGGCGCGATCAAAAGTTTGGAATACGTCATTAACGAGACTATTGATTACACTCAGCAGCGCCAGGCCTTTGGTCAATCGATTCTTGACAATCAGGTGGTGCATTTCCGTTTGGCCGAATTACAGACCGAAATCGTCTGTCTCCGCGCACTGACTTACGATGCGGTTGAAGGGTATGTCAACGGTCAGGATGTGACCTTAAAAGCCTCTATGGCTAAGCTTAAAGCAGGGCGCCTATCACGGGAAGTCACCGATGCCTGTCTACAGTACTGGGGTGGTATGGGTTATATGTGGGACAATCCGGTCTCAAGAGCCTTCCGAGATAGCCGCTTAACCTCCATTGGTGGTGGTGCGGATGAGGTGATGCTAGGTATTATCTCAAAATATATGGGTATTTTGCCTGTGCGCAAAAAACGCTAACAACAGGTTTTGCCATAAATAAAAAAGGCCGAGTTATTACTAACTCGGCCTTTTTGGTTGTGAGGGTATCATTAGATGTTGTACAGCACGCCCATTAGACCTACCACAGTAAGTACAACAGTATATGGTAGAGCCATAAGCACCATGCGCATGTATGACAGACGGATTAACGGCGCCAATGCTGAGGTCAGCAAGAACAGAAATGCGGCCTGACCATTGGGCGTTGCAACACTTGGCAGGTTAGTACCCGTGTTAATGGCAATCACCAGTTTGTCAAAGTGATCGCGAGTAATCTCACCGGCATCGAACACAGCTCTTACCTCGTTAATATAGACGGTAGCGACAAATACATTATCACTGATTGCCGATAGCAAACCATTGGCAAGGAAAAACATGCCAGGCTGCACAGACGGGTCCATTGCCAATACCCAGCCGATAACAGGAGAGAAAAGGTGTTGCTCATGAATCACTGCAACAATGGCAAAGAATACTACGAGCAGCGCGGTAAACGGCAATGCCTCCTCAAACGCATGGCCGATACGATGTTCTTCGGTAATACCGTTAAAGGCGGTCAGTAGCACGATTACCATTAGACCAATCATGCCCACTTCAGCCCAGTGGAAGCCTAGCGCTAATACCAAAATAAGAGCTACCACCATTTGCGTGATTAAAGCGGCTTTATCAAACTGGGTGCGCTTGGAATCTTCATGATCGCTAGACTCTTTGAGTATCTTGCGCACCTCCTCTGGCATAGTAGCGCCGTAACCGAGAATTTTTACTTTCTCCAGGATCACACAGGTGATAAGACCGCAGACAAAGACCGGCATTGTTACGGGTGCCATACGCATAAAGAATTCCATAAACTGCCAGCCAGCACGCTCTGCAATCAGTAGATTTTGTGGCTCACCAACCAATGTAGTTACACCACCCAGTGCAGTACCTACAGCACCGTGCATAATAAGGCTGCGTAGGAAGGCGCGAAAGTCCTCAAGATTTTGCTGTTGCTCAGCACCCACCGTGTTGTCGTTGGTGTGATCATGGTTTTCATCAACAATATTCTTGCCTGAGGCAACTTTATGGTAAACCGAGTAAAAACCAACCGAAATGGTAATTAGTACAGCGGTTACCGTAAGTGCATCGAGAAACGCTGACAACACCGCGCCAGCAAAGCAGAACAGGAATGACAAGAGAGTTTTGGATTTAACGCCTAACAAAATCCTAGTAAAGGTAAATAGCAGCATATCGCGCATAAAGTAGATACCGGCAACCATAAACATCAGTAGCATAATCACCGGGAAATTACTTACGGTCTCTTGGTATACAGCTTCAGGACTAGCCATGCCGAGGAAGATGGCCTCGATCGCCAATAATCCGCCGGGTTGTAATGGATAGCATTTAAGTGCCATTGCCAGAGTGAAAATAAATTCTCCAATCAACATCCAACCGGTAACGAACGGTCCGAATAGGTACAAACAGATCGGATTGAGAACTAAGAATGCAACAATAGCCGCCTCATACCAGCTGGGGGAATTGCCTAAAAAGTTGCTTCTAAATGCTTGAGTTAATGTTGGAGTCATAAGATATCCCTAAAATTCATTAAACTGGTGATGTTATTAAAATGATGGACCATCGCTTGCGTTCATTCATGTTAGACTAGCTAAAATCCGGCTCAAACCTTAGCCTTAGCGCTAACACTTTGCAAGTATTATGGATCCTATCAGTCATTATATTAGTCGCTATCGGTAAGGTATTTATACATTGGCAAATTCGCAGATTCTCAATGGCTTCCATGCCAACGCACTACCAATCAATACAGACAGAATATGGGTCCTCGCCGTGATTGGCGGCGATATCCTCGTACCCGCTAAATCAGGCGTTGCTGATAGCGTGGTAATTGATCATGAATGTGCAGATCAACTAGAGTTTTTCTGTCAACGCAGGTTACAAATGGGGCAGTATCAAGGCTTAGACTGCCAAGTCTGGGAGCTTATGCCGGAGGCAACGGCGGCCGAAGATTTCAATTTGGTTGAGTTGCGTAGTTTGCTGGTTGGCGCAGATGAACAGCAGTTCACCATGGCCTGTCGTGCCGTGCAGTTACTCGACTGGCAAGACAGCTATCAGTTCTGTGGCCGCTGTGGCCAAGCTATGCAATGCGTTGCCACTGAACACGCGATGCGTTGTGAGTTCTGCAATATCAGTCACTACCCCCGTATATCCCCATGTATTATTGCCGTGGTTACCAAAGGCGATCAGTGCTTGTTAGCGCGCCAGCCCAGCTGGCCTGAGGGTATGTTCAGTGCTTTAGCAGGTTTTATAGAGGCAGGCGAGAGTGCTGAACAGGCTGTGCATCGAGAAATTTTTGAAGAAGTGGGTATTGAAGTGACGAATATTCGTTACGTAAGTAGTCAGTCGTGGCCATTTCCTGGGCAATTGATGTTGGGCTATATTGTAGAAGCGGTGACCGACGACATTCAGATTGATGGTGAAGAAATCAGCGAGGCAGGTTGGTTTCGTTTTGATCAATTACCCTCATTTGTTCCTCCGGCAACAATTATGTCGGGGCAACTTATTCAGCAATTTATTGATGAAGCTTCAGGCAAGGCCTAGCATCTGATAAATTACATCACAGGTTTTTATAAACTATTTTGGAGTGAGACTTGGAATTCTTTATTGAATATGGGCTATTTTTAGCCAAGGTAGCCACTATCGTGGTTGCCATCGCCATTATTATCAGTTTGGCTGTCGGTGCAAATCTTAAGGGCAAGCAGGGTGGTGAAAAAGGCCATCTTGAAATTACGCCACTCAACCAGCAGTACGAGAATATGTCTGAAGCGATGCTGATTGCCACGTTGGATGAGTCGCTGCAGAAAGCTGAAGAAAAAAAGCTGCATAAAGCCAAAAAGAAGCAGGCGAAAGCAGACAAAAAAGCACAAAAGACCGAGAGTGACACCGACACCAGCACTAAAAAGCGCGTATTTGTGCTGACTTTTGATGGCAATATTAGTGCCTCTGCAGTAAGCCATCTGCGTGAAGAGGTTACTGCGGTTATCACTCAGGCCAAAGCCAATGATGAAGTGTTGGTAAAGCTTGAGAGTGCCGGCGGTATGGTACACAGCTACGGCCTAGCCAGTAGTCAGTTAGACCGATTGCGTAAGGCGCAGATCCCACTGACGGTGGCGGTTGATAAGGTTGCCGCCAGTGGTGGCTATATGATGGCCTGTGTTGCCGATAGAATACTGGCCGCACCGTTTGCCATTATTGGCTCGATAGGAGTAGTGGCGCAAATGCCAAACTTTAATCGCGTGTTAAAAAAACATGATGTGGACTATGAGCTACTGACCGCGGGTGAGCATAAGCGAACATTAACAATGTTTGGCGAAAATACGGACAAGGGGCGTGAGAAATTTATTGAGGAATTGGAAGAGACGCACCAATTATTTAAAGACTACGTCTCCGAGCGCCGCCCACAGGTTGATATTGAAAAAATAGCCACCGGCGAAATCTGGTACGGTAGCAAAGCATTGGAAATGGCTCTGGTGGATGATATTCAGACCAGCGATGAGTACTTGGTGGAATGTATCCAGCAAGCGCAGGTTTATGAAGTGGCCTATGTGCAGAAAAAGAAACTACATCAACGCCTGGGTATCGCCGCCGAAGAGAGCGCTGATCGCTTACTGCTGAAATGGTGGGGCAGACTGACACAAAACTCTAATAAGCAGGTATAGATTTATGCCCAAATTGTGGTGTTCAGACAGTTAGAGTCTGTGTCCCTAATCTCTGCGTAGGCGATCACTGAGCGCAATAGGACTGGGAAAATTGAAAATAACGATATAGCTTGAAATCAAGAAGGTGATAATCGCGGCAGCCTGAATTAGATGCGAGGCATTATTGCCAATTAACTGTGTGTTCAGGGCAATATAAGCGATTAGTAGAGAGAACTCGCTGTTCTGGCCAAGTCTAAAGCCTATATCCCAAGATAGCTTGTTAGTCTCGCTATGAGCTCTTAGCAAGTAGCGATATAGCAATGGTTTTATGGTTAACATAACTGCTGCTAGCACCAATGCGGGCAATATAATATGAGGTATCAGCGACAGGTCAAAGCCACCGCCAAGGGAAAAGAAGAATAGGATTAAGAAGAAATCGCGCAGTGGCTTTAGGTTGAGTGCGATATATTGCGCGATGGGGCTAGTAGCAATAGAAATGCCAGCGATAAAGGCACCGATTTCACGTGATAGCCCAATGCTCTCTGCCAGTTCGGCCACACCTAAGCACCAGCCTATGGCTAATAAAAAGATATATTCGCCGATCCGGTCAAAGCGGGCAAACAGCGGCTGCAATACAAAACGAACCATCAGCACAGAGCCGCCGATTAATACCGGCAATGCGATCAAACTGCGACCAAACTGTAACATTCCCGCACTGCCCGAGATATCGGATATCAGCAGCAGTAGCACAAAGATGGCCAAAAAATCCTGCATGAGGAGCATGCCGACCATAAGTTCACCAGAATGTCGGTGATGCAGGGCGGTGGTTGGCAGTAGTTTAATGCCAATAATGGTGCTGGAAAACATCATTGAGATACCAATAATCAGGCATTCAATAAAACCGTAGTTAAACAGATAAGCGACAGCAAATCCCGCGCTGGCAAACAGCAGAGAACTGATAAGAGTGATATGAGTAACCTGTTTTAGAACCCGCATCAGAGCTTGCGGCTGCATATCGAGGCCGAGCAGAAATAGCAAAAAAATAATGCCAATACTGGCTATTTGGCCTATCAGATCAACATCGGTCACCCAGCCTAACCCATGAGGTCCAAGGGTAGCTCCAAGGGCGATATAAGCAACTAGCAGAGGTTGGCGGCTGAATAGAGCGATAGAGGCCAGCAGGGCGCCACCGCTAAAAATAAAAAAGAAAATCTGGATAACATGATGGTCCATTTAACACGCCTCCCTTGATTTACTCTTGTTAGCGCCTTTTGAACAGTGGTTGCGGTTGATCGACCGCGACTTGATAGCTGTCACTAAAATCTGTCAGTGATTTGGCCGCCTGTTTAAGGTCGATATCTTGGTCAAATTGAAAGGCATTAAACCCACAGCGTTGTAATAGAAATAACTGATCGCGAATAAAATGTCCTATTGCTCTTAATTCGCCAGTATAACCATACCTTTCACGTAGCAAACGAGCAACGGAAAAACCTCTGCCATCAACAAATTTTGGAAAATTTATAGCGATTAAAGGGACATTAATAATGGCCTCGACAAAAGTCTCTATCTCCTCGTTGCCATCAAACCAGACGCCAACTGCGCTCTGATGATCCGTTAGTTCAACCTGCCGTTGTTGCCAAATGGTGTGGTGCACGACAATATCACCAGGGGGAAATGCGTCCGTATCACTGTCGACTATGGTCCAGTGATTATCGATGACCTGTGCATCTTTAAGCAGTTGCGCCATAGACTCGCTCCTTAAATTTATCGATACCGATACGCTGGTAAGTGGCTAAAAATGTCTCTTCGTGCTGACGGTTTTCAACATAGACATCCAATAGCTTTTCGATGCTATCAGTGACGGCATCGCGTGATAAAGAAGGGCCTAGAACTTTAGCCAAGGCTGCATTTTTACTAGCACTGCCACCTATTTGAATCTGATACCATTCCTCACCTTTTTTATCGACACCGAGAATTCCGATATGGCCGATATGATGGTGACCACAGGCATTCATACAGCCGGAGATATTTAATTCAAGATCTCCCAGATCATAGACATAATCAAGATCATCAAATTTACGCTGAATGGCCTCTGCAACTGGAATAGATTTGGCATTGGCCAGCGAGCAGTAATCGCCGCCAGGGCAACAAATCATATCGTTAATGGTGCCTATATTAGGTGTTGCCAGGCCGGCATCTTTCGCTTTACTCCACAGTTCATACAGGTCGGTCACTAGCACATCGGTGAGAACAATGTTTTGATTGTGAGTGGAGCGCAGTTCACCGAAGGAGAATCGATCGGCCAAGTCGGCAATGATTTCCAGTTGTCGGTCAGTTACATCACCGGGGGCTACACCAGCCGGCTTAAGCGACAGGCTGACTGATCGATAACCCGTTTGTTTCTGCAGCTGTGTATTGCGATCTAACCAGCGACTAAAGGCTTTGTTTTCAGCAGCGGTTTGCTGAAGTTGCCTGTCGGCATCATCATTATCAACTGACTGATAGTTTGGCAGCGTAAAAAATGCTTTTACGCGATTAATCTCATGATCGGTTAAGGTGGCCGGGCCATCTTTTAAATGCGCCCATTCGGCTTCGACACGCTCGGCAAAAACCTCTGCAGTCCAAGCTTTGACCAGTATTTTGATTCTCGCTTTATATTTATTGTCGCGGTTACCGTAGCGGTTATAGACGCGTAAAATAGCATCTAGATAGGTTAATAAATGCTGTTTGGGTAGAAATTCTCGGATCAGTGATGCAATCACCGGTGTGCGACCTAGGCCACCACCAACAAATACCTGAAACCCTGTCTCACCCTGATCGTTGGTGATCAGTTGAATGCCTATATCATGCAGTAGAAAGGCCGCGCGATCCTGTTCAGATCCACATAAGGCAATCTTAAATTTGCGTGGCAGAAAAGCGAATTCCGGATGAACTGTAGACCATTGACGAATAAGCTCGCACCAAGGTCGAGGGTCCTCGACCTCATCCACCGCAACACCAGCATATTGATCAGTGGTGGTATTGCGAATGCAATTGCCGCTGGTTTGAATAGCGTGCATTTCTACACTGGCTAGTTCAGCGAGAATATCAGGTACTTCCTCCAGTTGCGGCCAATTCAATTGAATATTTTGTCTGGTGGTAAAATGCACGTAGCCCTTGTCATATTGCCGTGAAATATGGGCCAATTTGCGCAACTGGTGGCTGGATAGAAGCCCGTAGGGCACAGCTATACGAAGCATGGGGGCTAGTCGCTGAATATAAAGTCCATTTTGCAAACGCAGGGGAAGAAATTCTTCTTCGCTAATATCGCCAGCTAAAAACCGCTGAGTCTGGTCGCGATATTGCGTTACGCGCTCATCAACAATTTGTTGGTCATATTGATCGTATTTATACATCTAGGTTGTGACTGTCTCGGCAGCAATGATTTTGGGGCGCTATGATAGCGGTAGCGGTTATTCTTTTAAATTATTATTTGCCTATATAGGCATAAAGTTATGGAATAAGCAGCTAATCTGATTTTAGCCACCCATTGATAGCGAATTTTATGATCATCAACTACGTAGCAAGGGGCGACAGTTGGATATTAGATTGCTAAAATGCCGGCTCGAAAAATTGGCCCCAATCTTCAGCTGAGCAGCAAAATAACTTAGCGGAGAAAACGACGTAGAAAAGAGACTATTTTATGAGTGATAACACCAACCCAGAGAATAACGATGATTCAAAAGCAGATGCTATCGCCGTTGTCGCCCTTTTGACAATTATCTTGGTCACTGTGGTTTACTGGCTATCTAGGTTATAAGTCGGAGCTGAGCTAGTTATGGCAAGTCAGTCTGATAATGCATTCATAGCTGAAAATCACAAGCATCAGCAGCTGGTAGAACAGGTGTTGGATCAGGTACCAGATGCAAATGCCATTGACGGCGATTATGCGGCGCAACTGCAAGAGCAAATCAAAGCGCTCCTGATCGAAAAAAATGCTGTGATCATCGCACATTATTACACCGATCCGCTGATTCAAGCGTTGGCTGAGGAAACCGGTGGTGTAGTATCGGATTCGCTGGAGATGGCACGCTTTGGTAATCAGCATAGGGCAGAAACGCTTGTTGTGGCTGGGGTAAAGTTCATGGGTGAAACAGCCAAGATACTTACGCCACACAAGCGCGTGTTGATGCCTACCCTCGAGGCTACCTGTTCATTGGATGTTGGTTGCCCTGCAGATGAGTTTGCGCTGTTCTGTGATCAGCACCCAGATCGTACGGTAGTGGTTTACGCCAATACCTCTGCAGCAGTGAAAGCGCGCGCCGATTGGGTGGTGACGTCTAGTATTGCGCTTGATGTAGTTGATTATCTGGACTCACTAGGTAAAAAGATCCTCTGGGCGCCCGATAAGTATCTCGGTGGCTATATTCAAAAAAATACCGGTGCCGATATGCTGATGTGGGACGGTAGCTGCATAGTTCACGAGGAGTTTAAAGCTAAGGGTATTGTTGATTTACAACAAGTCTACCCGCAAGCCGCCATACTGGTTCACCCAGAATCACCTGAGTCTGTGGTTGATATTGCCGATATTGTGGGTTCAACATCGCAGTTAATCGCGGCAGCACAGTCTCTGCCTCAACAGCAGATGATTGTTGCTACCGATCAGGGCATTTTTTATAAGATGCAACAGGCGGTGCCAGACAAGCAACTTATTATAGCGCCCACAGGCGGTAGCGGTGCGAGCTGTCGCAGCTGTGCCAATTGCCCTTGGATGGGAATGAATAGCCTAGAAAATTTGCATGCCTGCCTTAAGCAGGGCAGTAATGAAATTGCCGTGGACGCCGATATCAGCGCTCAGGCCTATAAGTCTCTTGAGCGAATGATGAATTTTAAGGTATCAAATTAAAGCTTTTTGATACGGTCTTCCATTGCTTTAATCTCCACCAAGCGCTGTCGAATAATTGCTGAGCGTTTAAAGTCTGCGGCGACCAATTTGACCGCGAGTGCGAGCTGTTTTCTTGCCATATCAAAGGCACCGACAAGAATAAAATATTCCGCTCTGGCTTCATGGACACCTGAAATGTTACCCGCCAACCCTCTGACTTCTGCAAGCTGATACCAGACCATTGGATCCTCTGGGCGACTTCTGCTTACTGTGGTTAATATATCGCTGGCCTCTTCGTAGCGGTGTGCTTGCCACAGCGCCTCAGCCTTAAGTCTGGCCAAGGGATAGCTATTAGGATTAAGCGCCAGTAGTTTGTTGGTTTTGCCAAGCGCCTGAGAATACTGACGTTGCCGGATATGCAGATTGATATCGGCATATTGATAGGGCAGTTGTGCTGGATCCTCTCTCAACAGTGGCGCAAGAATCGTTCGCGCTTGTATAAAGTTGTTCGCTCTGGTGTGAGCGAGAACCAATCCATAGCGCGCGGCATTGGGGCGATGAGTATTGTTATCTAGTTGCGCTTGAAATTGTTTGATGGCTTTGTTGTTGTCACGCTGTATTGCTAATAAAGCCCTGGCCTGCATCAGATAAAATTCTGCATTGTCAGGGTATTGGCGCATAGAACTGGTCATTGCCCGTCCTCGAGCATCGGCAATACGCTTTTCAGTCACAGGGTGAGTGAGCAGAAATTCGGGTAAGCGACTGCCACGGTACCTTGTTGCTCGCAGCAATGTTTCAAACATATTGGCTACCGCCGCAGGGTCGCGCTTAGCTCGCTCCATTGTCTGCAACCCAAGGCGATCTGCCTCCTGCTCATTAGATCTGCTGTAGCGTAACCGGCTATCCATTGCCAGAGCCTGGGAAGCGGTGATGGCTGCCATACCGGCATCACCGCCGGCAGTTGCGGCAAGCACTAAGCTGCCGAGTAGGCCAGCCAGACTTATCATAGAGTTGGCGCGCTGCGCTTCTAGTCCTCTGGCAAAGTGTCGCTGACTCAAATGGGCTAATTCATGAGCCAGTACAGAGACCATCTGATCTTCGTTTTCGGCAAAGGCAAATACGCCGGTGTGAAAGCCGACAATGCCACCGGGTACCGCAAATGCGTTCATTGATGCATTATTGACTATTACCAGTTCTAGCCTTGGATCCCCGAGATCGCTATAGGTAGCCAAGTTATACAGCAATTGCTCCAAATATTGCTGCATTAAAGGATCGTCATGCTCGCGCACACGGCTTCGAAACGCCTTTAACCAGGTTCTACCCAGTTGGTATTCCTGCCGCTTGGAAACAATGCCTGATGTGCTATCTCCCAACAATGGTAGCTTTATCTCATTGGCTATCGCAGTCTGAGTCGTTAGCGATAAAGACACAACAGTAATGACCACAGCCATCATCACTGAGGCGATAACAGTATTAAGCGTAGGTTTATATTGCCAGATTGTATGGTTCAAAATTAGACACTAAATCTCTTATCGATTATGGATTCTCTATACGCTGCTATGCCATAGGTGGCTCTAGCCTAAAGCAATGGGACAGTTCAAGTATTACTAAGTTCGAAGGGCTATACAATGACTAATTAGTTTATACTCTAAGCCTAGTGACAAAAACGTATAAACTTGAAGACTTTTTCAACATATTTACAAGCGCGTAGGAGTTTGCATGAAGCAGGTGTTACAGCGGTGGTTAGATCAGTACTTTAGCAGTGAAGAGGCAGTGTTATTGGTGATTATTCTCAGTCTCTCGCTGGTGGTCGTTGCCACGTTGGGGGCTGTGCTGGGCCCAGTATTTGCGGCTATGGTGTTTGCTTACCTATTGCAGGGCGTGGTGAATACTCTGCGCCATCGAGGCGTATCAGAGAGTGCCGCCATTATTGGTGCCTATTTACTGTTTATCATGCTGTTTATCTCGGTACTGACGGTGATGATTCCCATTGTCGGTCGTCAGACATCACTTTTGGTGGCTGAGTTGCCGAATATGATTGCCAAGTTAAGAGATGTGTTGGTGACATTACCCGAAACCTATGCTGACTATATTAGCCCAGAGCAGTTCCAGATTATCACTGCTACAGTCTCAACTGAATTAGCCAATTTGGCTGAGCAAGCACTGTCTCTGTCGATTAGTAGCTTCCCTAATATTTTTGGCGTGATGATCTATCTGCTTCTAGTGCCTTTATTAGTCTTCTTCATGCTGAAAGATAAACAGCTGTTGGTTGGGTTTTTGATTGCTTTTCTGCCGAAAGAGCGAGGCGCAATGACCGCTATTTGGTCTGAGATGGATATGCAGTTTGCTAATTATGTCCGTGGCAAAGCAATAGAAATTCTTATTGTTGGGCTTGCCTCTTTACTGGCATTTTTAATTCTCGACCTTAACTATGCTGCGCTACTTGCTCTGTTGGTAGGATTGTCAGTATTAATTCCCTATATCGGCGCTACGGTGGTTACCGTACCGGTGCTTTTAGTGGGTTATATGCAGTGGGGTTGGGGGCTAGACTTCTTCTGGTTATTTATGGTTTACGGTGTCATTCAGTTTGTTGATGGCAATCTGTTAGTGCCATTGCTATTTTCCGAAGTGGTTAACTTGCATCCGGTATCGATTATTATTGCGGTACTGTTATTTGGTGGAATATGGGGCTTTTGGGGCGTATTTTTCGCTATTCCTCTGGCAACCTTGGTCAAGGCCGTTTACAACGCTTGGCCGAGAAAATGGCCAGATACGGTCACTGAAGACAATTAAGCGATCAGCGCCAACAATGATAGACAGCCACCAGAAAATGCCTAGGTTTAAGGATAAATTCATGTTTAGCTCAGTCACCAGATTATTCTCCGTAGTAGCCTCGGTCGGTTTAATTGTCAGCTTTACCATCCTTCTTCAAGGGTGCGGCGGCGACAGAGGGCGGCTCTCTGAGGAGGGCTTATCGTCACTGGTAACCAGTCCTAATGACCAGCGCCAATATAGACATATTCGCTTGCCCAATCAGCTAGATGTTCTGCTAATTTCTGACCCAACTACCGACAAAGCGGCGGCCTCTCTCGATGTCTATGTAGGTAGTTATCAGAACCCGCAAGATCGCGAGGGTTTGGCGCACTTTCTTGAACATATGCTGTTTTTGGGAACCGAGCAATATCCCGAGTCAGGTGAATATCAGACCTTTATTGCCGAGCACGGTGGTTCACACAACGCTGGTACGGGGCTAGAAAATACCACGTATTTTTTTGATATCGATGCCGAATATCTCGAGCAGGCCCTAGATCGCTTTGCACCTTTTTTTCACAGCCCCAACTTCGATGCTAACTATGTTGAGCGCGAGCGCAATGCAGTTGAGTCCGAATACCGACTAAAGATCAAAGACGATGGCCGTCGACAATGGGATGTGCTGCAGGAGCAGGTCGATCCCAGCCACCCAATGGCAAAGTTTACGGTCGGTAATCTGCAGACATTAGCGGATCTTAAAGACCGACCTATTCGAGCCGAGCTATTGGCTTTTTATCAGCAGTACTATTCCGCCAATTTAATGAAGTTAGTTGTACTTGGAAGCGAAGGCTTGGACGAGCTTGAGGCATTAGTGGCACCGCGGTTTTCGCCCATTGCCAATAATCAAGTTGATATACCAGTGCACAGCAATCGACTAATGTCAGCTGATCAATCCCCGCCATTGATAGAGGTGAAGCCCCTAAAGGAGCTACGTGAATTAAGTATTAGTTTTCAACTGCCGAAAATGCAACCTCACTGGCGAGTGAAGCCTGCCCGTTTTCTTGCCGCTTTAATTGGCCATGAAGGGCCGGGTAGTTTGTTACAGCTGCTTAAGAGCAGAGGTTGGGCCGATTCTCTCAGTGCGGGTGCGGGTTTAGAAGATCGGAGTTCAAGCCTATTTATGATTGATATCGGCTTGACGCCAGACGGCTATAGGCACCACGAGGATATCGCTGAATTGGTTTTTACTTGGATCAAGATGATTCAGGACAATGGCGTAGAAAAGTGGCGCTATATGGAGCAGGCCAGTTTGGCAACATTGGCATTTCGTTTTCAAGAGAAGCAAAACCCAATGCGTTACGCATCCTCGTTGGCCTCGGCGATGCAGCATTTTCCAGTGGCAGATGTATTGCAGGCCAGTTATGTAATGGAGAAGTTCGATCAGTCATTGATACAGCAGGTGGCGCAGTACCTCGTGCCAGAAAATAGTTTCGTTATGCTGACGGCGCCTGAGGTAGAGACGGAGCTGTTATCAAAGCGCTATCAGGTGCCATATCGGGTTCGTCCGATCAGTGAGTCAACGTTGGATAAATGGCGCAATCCAACCTCAGAGCCAGCGCTAGCAGTCGCTGTAAAAAACCCTTACATACCGGAAAATCTTGCGCTGATAGACTCCAGAGATCAGCAAGTGCCAACGTTATTGAGCGCAGATAAAGGTATCGATTCTTGGTACTTGGCAGACAGTCGATTTGGTGTGCCAAAGGCCGGTATTATTGCGCTGTTAGGCACGGACAAAACAGCTAGCGTGGAAGGTTTGGCGATGGCTGAATTATATCTTGATTTGGTGAGAGATCAGCTCAATGCGGCAGTCTATCCTGCTGCTGAAGCAGGGTTGAATTTTGGCTTATCAGTCAGCAGCAGAGCTTTGCGTGTTGCGGTATCTGGGTATTCGGATAAGCAGAGTATCTTGCTAGAAGATGTGTTGCGTGCCCTCACTAAGCTAAATTGGAATCAGGCTAACTTTGATCGCCTTAAGCAAAAGCGCTTGCGCTTGTTAGCCAACTTTCAGCGTGAATATCCATTTAGACAGGTGATGACTGGGCTTTATTCAATGCTCAGTGGTCGATGGACGCCAACACAAAAAATGGCCGTTATTGAGGCGGTCAGCATGCCTCAGTTAAAAGAATTTAGCGATCAGTTATTATCTGCGCTCGAGCTTAAGCTGCTAGTCAGCGGTAATCATAGCAGGCAGGTTGCCAAGTCAATCGAGCAGCAGTTTGTCAAACGCTTTGCTCTGATGCCTGTAAGCAATCCAAGTCGTATTGCCAAGCTTGAAAAGGGTCCCATGGTAGGGCGCATACCCATTGATCATGCTGATTCGGTTGCAGTGTTGTACCTGCAGGGGCAGACTGATGGTTTAGAGCAGATGGCATTGGTTAGCCTGTTGGCGGAGATGCTATCAGCGCCTTTTTACAATAGTTTGCGTACTGAGAAGCAGTTGGGTTATGTGGTATCGGCTTTTGCTAACAATGTAGATTTGGTACCTGGACTGGCGATGTTAGTGCAGTCTCCGGTAGCCGATGAGGGCGAGTTGCTCCGTGAATTTGAGTTATTTATCGCCGCCTTTACGAAAGATGTTGAGGAGTTGACTGAGGCCGATTTACAGCGATATAAAGATTCCCTGTTGAGTAATCTGACTGAGAAGCCGAAGAATCTAGGTGAGCTAAATGGTCGTTTTATGGAGGCCCTAAACCTTGGCTACAAAGGTTTTGATTTTCGCCAGCAATTCGCTGCGGCGATCAACAATGTCTCTATCACCGGCCTACAGACAGGTTATAAACAAATCATAGCGAATGAGTCCCGATCACTGTGGGTAACAACGGCAGCAATGGGTGAGGATAATAGCGCTAAAGACTTGCGAGTTAATGGCCAGCATTATCGTTATGATTTTTAACCTAGGCAAAATAATGGCTTAAATGTAGTTAAACTAACTTATTATTATGTTTGATAAAATTCAATATAAACAGTTACTTAAAATAGTTTATTCATGCATTTTATATTTTAATGCTTGTTGAATTTATAGCAAAATCTGATTGATTTTGTAGCTAGACTACATTATTATCTGCTCCCATATTTTGAGATGGATAGCGCTATAGAGCCGGCTGGCGAGATCGGGTAAGCGCTGATACGTCCCATATCATTAACTAACCTTTGATTGGTGCCACATGTCGCAGGATTTAGACCCCGCTGAAACTCAAGAATGGCTGGATGCCTTTGATTCGATTTGCCGTGCTCAAGGTGATGAGCGTGCCACGTATATTCTGACGCAATTACAGGCTCATGCCACTGAAGAAGGTATCCAGTTACCGCAGTCGGTGACTACGCCCTTTAATAACACTATCCCTCCGAGTCGCGAAAAGGCAATGCCTGGTGACTTGTTTATGGAGCGTAGGATTCGCTCACTGGTGCGCTGGAATGCACTGGCAATGGTAATGCGTGCCAACAAGCAAAGTGAGGGTATAGGCGGGCATATTGCGAGCTTTTCCTCTGCGGCAACACTTTATGATATTGGCTTTAATTACTTCTTTCGTGGCTCCGATGGCGACGATATGGGCGATTTGGTATTTTTCCAAGGCCATAGTTCTCCAGGTATGTATGCGCGATCTTTTCTAGAAGGGCGGTTGTCCGCCGATCAGCTCGATAAATTCCGTCGTGAAGTCGATGGTTCAGGCTTGTCTTCTTATCCACACCCCTGGCTGATGCCGGATTATTGGCAGTTTCCAACTGTTTCTATGGGGCTCGGTCCAATACAGGCCATCTATCAAGCCCACGTGATGCGTTATCTATCAGCTCGTGGTCTTTCTCCCCGCGGTGACCGCAAAGTATGGGCCTTCCTCGGTGATGGTGAATGCGATGAGCCGGAGAGCCTAGGGGCTATTGCGCTAGCCGGACGCGAAAATCTAGAAAATCTAATTTTTGTTATCAACTGCAATCTGCAAAGACTCGATGGTCCAGTACGCGGTAATGGCAAGATTATGCAGGAGCTTGAGGGCGTGTTCCGCGGTGCAGGTTGGAACGTCATCAAAGTAGTCTGGGGTCGGCATTGGGATGCGCTTCTTGAAAAAGATAAAAGCGGCCTGCTAGTCAAGCGTATGAACGAAGTTTGTGATGGTGAGTTACAAAACTATAAATTTAATGGTGGTGCCTACACGCGTGAGCATTTCTTTGGTAAATACCCAGAATTGCTTGAGCTCGTTAAAGACATGACTGATGATCAGATTATGGCACTGAATCGAGGTGGTCATGATCCGTATAAGGTCTACGCAGCTTACGCTGAGGCTACCGCCAGTACTGGCAAACCAACCGTTATTTTGGCGCATACCGTGAAAGGTTATGGTCTTGGCGATGGTCAGGCGGCTAATGATACTCACTCGGTTAAGAAGCTAGATTTAGAGGGGTTACGCTATTTCCGAGATCGCTTTGGTATTCCTGTCTCCGATGATCAATTAGAGACGGTACCCTATTACCGACCTGATGAAAACAGCCCTGAAATAACCTATATGAAACGCCGCCGCGAAGCGCTCGGTGGACCGTTGCCTGCGCGCAAGCATCATTTTGAGCCCATGCAAGCGCCGGCGCTCAAGGTGTTCGATAAGCAGTTGGAAAGTAGTGGTAAGCGTGAGATCTCAACTACCATGGCCTTTGTGCGTGTTCTATCAACATTAGTCAAAGACAAAAATATTGGTCAGTACGTGGTACCCATTGTGCCAGATGAGGCACGAACCTTTGGTATGGAAGGGATGTTTAGGCAGCTCGGTATCTATACCTCTGCGGGTCAGAAATATGTACCTCATGACCATCAGCAGATTATGTATTACAAGGAAGATAAGCAGGGCGTTATTCTTGAAGAGGGTATCAACGAAGCAGGCGCTATGTCAGCTTGGTTGGCATTGGCTACTTCCTATAGCACCAATGCTGTGCCCATGATTCCTTTTTATGTGTTCTATTCGATGTTTGGTTTCCAGCGTATTGGTGATCTGGCTTGGGCCTCTGGTGATAGTCAGGCGCGCGGTTTCTTGATCGGTGCCACAGCAGGACGCACCACATTAAATGGTGAGGGCTTACAGCATCAGGATGGCCATAGTCTTATTTTGGCTAACACGATTCCTAACTGTAAGAGTTATGATGCGGCCTATAGTTATGAGTTGGCAGTGATTATTCAAGACGGCATCAAAACCATGTTTGAAGATAAACAAAATTGCTTCTACTACCTGACCACGATGAATGAGAATTATGTTCAACCCGCCATGCCTAAGGGGGCCGAAGAGGGCATAATCAAGGGTATGTACAAGATCACCAGTGGTGGTAAAGCCAAGCATCATGTGACTTTGATGGGCGCGGGTACGATACTTAATGAGGTTATTGCTGGCGCCGGTATCCTTAAAGATAAGTTTGACGTTGAAGCGGATATTTGGAGCTTGACCAGTGTTAACGAATTGGTGCGCGAAGGTCAGGCGGTTGACCGCTGGAACTTACTGCACCCGACTGATACGCCAAAACAGTCTTATATCAGCGAGCAATTAGGTGACAGTGAAGCGCCGATTATTGTTGCCACTGACTATATGAAGAGTTACGCAGAGCAGATGCGGGCTTATATCAAACAGCCGTTGCATGTGTTGGGCACCGATGGATTTGGTCGCAGTGATAGCCGTGCTGCGCTGCGTCATTTCTTCGAGGTTGATCGTTACTTTGTGGTGGTGTCAGCCTTGAAAGCCCTTGCTGACAAAGGTGATATCAAGCCTGCTGTGGTGGCCAAAGCGATAGCTGAATTTGGAATAGACCCTGATAAGAGTAACCCGCTTTACCTGTAGTTTTGACTCTGAAGTATGGCGAGTGAATTAGCAAAATAAAATTAGAAGGATAACAAGTGGCAGTAGAAATCGTAACAGTTCCAGATCTTGGTGGCGCAGAGAGTGTTGATGTTATTGAATTGAGCCTTGCGCCAGGAGATAGCGTGGCCTTGGAGGATTCTCTATTGGTATTGGAGTCCGACAAAGCAACTATGGATGTTCCCAGCCCCTATACAGGAAGCTTGGTTAAATATTTAGTTGCTGAAGGGGCCGTGGTTAAGGTGGGTGACCCGATTGCTGAAGTAGAAGTCGATGATGCTACTGATCAGCCTGTGCAAAAGCCCGCTGAGATAGCCACTGCGCCAGTTGCTACTGAACCAGCGGAACAGGCTAGCGAGGCAAAAGCCCAGCCGATAGTGGCATCGTCTGAAACCATAGGCGAGCAGCTTGTTGTGGTGCCTGATATTGGCAGTGATGATGAGGTTGATGTTATCGAAATCTCCGTTGCTGTGGGTGATCAGGTGGAGGAAGGCGACACGTTATTGGTGCTAGAGTCTGATAAAGCGACCATGGATGTGCCTTCATCCCATGCTGGCAAAGTGGTTAAAATAATTGCTGCAGAAGGGGATAAACTCCGTACTGGTGCTGAAGTAGCTATTCTCGAGACCGTTACTGGCGGCGATGCAGTGGTCACCGCTGAATCGTCTGGGAATCCAGATCCCGTTAGCAGTTCTGAGCCAGTAAGTAGCCCTGAGCCAATCAAAGGCCCTGAACCAGTAAAAGCACCGCAGCTAAATACAAATCTGCAAGCAGCGAAGTCGGACAATGCTCAGTCAGCGTCCAACGTCGTCTACGCTGGACCAGCAGTGCGGCTATTGGCGAGAGAGTTGGGTGTAGATCTGGCACAGGTATCTGGCACAGGACCACGTGGTCGGGTGCAGAAAGACGATATCAATAACTATGTAAAAGCTAAACTAGAAGCCAATACTCAAAGCAATAGCGGTAACGGTATTCCTCAAGTGCCCTCTGTAGACTTTGCACAATTTGGTGAAGTTGAGACAGTGGCAATGAGTAAAATTCACAAGCTCACTGCCGCTAATATGCAACGCAATTGGCTCAATGTGCCACATGTCACCCAATTTGATGAAGCTGACATTACTGAACTTGAAGCGTTTAGAAAAAGTTTAAAAGACGAAGGAGAGAAGCGTGGTGTCCGCGTCACCCCCGTGTCTTTTTTGATCAAGGCGCTAGCCGCTTCTTTACAGGCTAATCCAGAATTTAATCGCTCTTTGGCTGGTGATGGAGAGAACTATATACAGAAGCATTACTGTCATATTGGTATGGCTGTTGATACGCCTCGTGGTCTAGTTGTTCCTGTAATCAAAAATGCTAATGAGAAAGGTATTTGGGATATTTCGGCTGAGATTACTAGCCTTGCCACCAGCGCGCGCGAAGGCAAATTAAAACCAGCTGAGATGCAAGGTGGCTGTTTTACTCTATCCAGTTTAGGTGCAATTGGTGGCAATGGCTTTACACCGATCGTCAACAGCCCCGAAGTCGGCATTCTTGGCGTGTCGAAATCACAGATTAAACCTCTGTGGAATGGCACTGAATTTGTTCCCCGCATGATGTTGCCGTTAGCATTATCCTATGATCATCGCGTAATTAATGGCGGAGATGCCGGTCGCTTTATGACCTATTTGGTGAAATTACTCAGCGATCTGCGTTACTTGGCTCTATAATAGCCGCCTTTAGATTGAGGGCTATTTATGCAATATCTTCACACTATGGTCAGGGTGACAGATCTTGATGCATCACTGGCGTTCTACTGCGATGCTCTGGGCTTGCAAGAGGTGTCGCGCAAAGAGGTTGAGGCTGGTCGCTTTACCCTAGTGTTTCTTGCGGCACCGGCGGATATCGATAGCGCAGCCAGCACACAGGCGCCGTTGCTTGAATTGACCTATAACTGGGATAAACAGTCCTATTCTGGCGGCCGTAATTTTGGTCACTTAGCCTTTCGCGTTAAAGATATCTACGCGACTTGTGCGACTCTGGCAGCGGCAGGAGTGCCAATTAATAGGCCGCCTAGAGATGGCCACATGGCATTTGTGCGCTCCCCCGATAATATTTCAATAGAGTTACTGCAGGCCGGCGATAGGTTAGACCCTCAAGAGCCTTGGGCTTCAATGGCAAATACCGGTGAGTGGTAAAGCATTTATACTGATCCCATCAAGACGATTTTTTAAACGGTAGTATCTCGCTGGCTTGCTGAATATGGTGCGCAATGGCACGTTGTTCTGAGTCTAAAAACCGCTTGATGGCCTGCCTAAATTGCGGATGCGCTATCCAGTGTAGAGAATGGGTTTCAATGGGTTCAAAGCCACGTATTAACTTGTGTTCGCCCTGTGCACCAGCATCGTATCGTTGCAGCCCTTTATCGATGGCATACTCAATCCCGCGGTAATAGCAGAGTTCAAAATGCAGGCAAGAAAATTCGCCGGCGCTACCCCAATAGCGGCCATACAAAGTACTGGAATCAAAAAAGTACAATGCACAGGCAATAGGCTGATTATCTCGATGCGCGACAGCCATAGCAATTTGTTCTGGCATGCTATGCGCGATTTGGTTAAAAAATATCTCTGTTAAATAGCCTCTAGTACCATTGCGTTTGGCGTAGGTGCGCTCATACAGGCGATAGAATAGTTGCCAAATACTGGTGTCGATCTGATCACCTTCTAATACTTCAACTGTAATATTTTGCGCCGCTACTTCGGCACGCTCTTTACGCACCATCTTGCGCTTGCGGGAGTTTAAAGCATTAAGATAGTCATCAAAGCACTCATAGCCGCGGTTGTGCCAATGATATTGCACGCCGCTACGATGTAGCAGCCTACTATCGGAAAATAGTGCCCGTTGCTGGTCATTGGGAAATAATAAATGCCAGCTGGAGGCCCCAGTATCTTCTGCAACAGCCAACACCTGATTAAACAGTTGTTGACCCTGTTCAATGGTTGGTTGGTCTAAGCCGGATATTCTCGGCCCCGTCGAGGGTGTAAATGGGATAGCCGTGATTAGTTTTGGATAGTAATCGAGATCATGTTCATGGTAAGCATTGGCCCAGCTGTGATCGAATACATACTCGCCCATACTGTGATTCTTGAGATACAGAGGCATAGTTTGTTTATGTTGTTCTGTGCCGAGATTGATATGCCGCGGCTGCCATCCTGTGTCAGCACAGGCGCTGTGGCTATCCTCAAGCGCCTGCAGAAACTCTTGACGTAAAAATGGATAGGGTAAAGCGATTGGACTTGGCGATGACATTGAACAACTAACCCTATCATTTATTCTGTGGTATACGTACGTGATTGGATGGTTATCTGATCAATCTCCGTGGCTAATGAATGTGCCGTTATGAGAGGGTTGTGTCAATTAAAATCTCACCTCGATGCCTGAGATTTGAGGCTAATTACTGTATGATGCGCGCCTGAGAGCTAGACCAGTTCTTCGCACTATTAAACTTTGAAACAGTATGGAGATAATTGAATGATTATTAAGCCCCGCGTTCGCGGCTTTATGTGTATTACCACGCACCCGACCGGCTGTGAAGCCAACGTTAAAAATCAAATCGATTATATCAAAAAGCAGAGTGCAATTGATGCGCCCAAGCGCGTGCTGGTGATCGGCTCATCTACAGGCTATGGTCTGGCGGCTCGAATTACCGCAGCTTTTGGTGGTGGCGCATCAACGCTGGGAATATTCTTTGAAAAGCCGGGTACAGAGCGTAAACCCGGTACCGCTGGATGGTATAACAGCGCAGCGTTTCATCAATTTGCTGAGCAGGAGGGGCTCTATGCTAAAAGCATTAATGGCGATGCCTTTTCGACTGAAGTCAAAGAAAAAGCCATAGCGACGATTAAACAAGATCTTGGTCAGGTGGATCTAGTGATTTACAGTCTAGCGGCGCCTCGCCGTCAGCATCCAGTCAGTGGTGAAGTATTTAATTCAACACTTAAACCAGTGGGTAAGCCTGTCACTATGCGCGGTATTAATACCGATAAAGAAGAGATTCAGGAATTTAGCCTCGATGCTGCCAGTGAACAGGAGATTAACGACACAGTGGCCGTGATGGGTGGCGAAGATTGGCAAATGTGGATGGATGCACTGGGTCAAGCAGGAGTCCTAGCCGACGGCGCTAAAACTACTGCTTTTACTTATATTGGTGAAAAGATCACCTGGGATCTGTATTGGGATGGGACCATAGGGCAAGCGAAAAAAGATTTGGATACCAAGGTACTATCGATCAGAGATCAACTGGCATCAAATGGTGGTGATGCACGTGTGTCCGTGCTCAAAGCGGTGGTTACTCAGGCGAGCTCTGCGATACCGATCATGCCACTGTATCTGGCCATGCTGTTTAAGGAAATGAAGGCCAATGGTACGCATGAGGGTTGTATTGAACAGCTTTATCGCTTGTTTACCGAATGCCTCTACAGCGCAAATCCAAGAACCGACGAGGTGGGGCGTTTGCGGGTCGATGAATTGGAGATGCAACCTGAGGTGCAGGCGTCAGTTGCGCAAGCATGGGCCAATATCAATACAGAAAATTTAGCTGAGCTTACTGATTTTACCGGCTATAAAGAAGAGTTCTTGAGGTTATTTGGCTTCGAGATGGACGGTGTCGATTACGACGCAGATGTCAATCCGGAAGTTGCTATTCGCAATCTTGTCAATTGATGAGCTCGGCAGTTTATGATCTCTAAGGGCACTGTATTTAAAGCGTCGCTGCTACATCCACGGCACTGGGCAACCTGGTGTGCATTTGCATTGTGGCGCGTTATTACTGTGTTGCCGTTCCCAATATTATTGCGGCTGGGCACTGTGCTTGGATTGATTTTACATCGATTTCCCAGTCGCCGAAAAACCATCGCCTACCGCAATATTCAGCTGTGTTTTCCTGATCTAACTGATCAGCAGCATCGTGACATGTTACGGGCTAACTTTATCAGCACAGGTATTGCGGTGAT
This sequence comes from Porticoccaceae bacterium, assembly GCA_049631145.1. Lineage (GTDB taxonomy): Bacteria > Pseudomonadota > Gammaproteobacteria > Pseudomonadales > Porticoccaceae > HTCC2207. The sequence continues at coordinate 26,280 of JBNAAJ010000003.1, read as the reverse complement.
GGAGGTGGGTATAGCTTGGTGGTGGCCAAAAAAGCGCTTTGCCAAACTATTGCAGTTTGAGGGTTTGGATAATCTGGCCGCGGTTGGCGATAGAGGCGTTTTGTTGCTAGGTGTGCATTTTACGACCCTAGAAATTGGTACTGCTGGCATTAGTATGGTTGCCTCTAGAGATGGCATGTATCGGGCTCATGCCAACCCAGTCTACGATTTTATTCAAGCGCGAGGGCGGTTGCACAAGAGTGGTATCAATGATGTCGCCTACGAGCGGCGAGATGTGAGAGGCACCATGAAAGCGCTCAAGGCGGGGCGCACACTTTGGTATGGACCTGACCAAGACTACGGATTGGTGCAAGGTGTATTTGCGCCATTTTTTGGCATACAAGCGGCAACGGTTAATGCCACCGCTCGATTTGCTGAGAAGACTGGTGCCGCCGTTGTTCCTTTCAGCCATATCCGCCTGCCAGGTTCGCAGGGCTATAAAATTACTCTACATCCAGCGCTGGAAGATTTCCCATGTGGTGATGAGCTGGCAGATGCTACGCGGATTAATAAAATTGTTGAACAATTTGTGTTGTTGGCGCCGGAACAATATTTATGGGTACATCGTCGATTTAAAAATCGGCCGGACGGTGAACCTGACTTGTACAACTTACCCGTTAAGAAAAGCCAGCGTAAAAAGCATAATTGAACTTCAGCGGGTATTATGAAACTAAGGTTTCCCTTGTGTCTAGGTAGCGCCATCAGTACCATAAAGCGCCTATTGAGGCTACGTAAAACAGTAAGGAAAAAAGATGATTAGCGGAAGTCTTGTCGCGTTGGTTACGCCTATGCACCCTGATTCACTGGATGTCGATTGGGACGCACTCAAACGGCTGGTTGAATGGCATATTGAGCAAGGCACAAATAGCATTGTAGCCGTTGGCACCACTGGTGAATCTGCGACCCTGGGGGTGCCAGAACATAGCAGTGTTATCCGTTTTGTAGTTGATCAGGCTGCCAATAGGATCCCTATTATTGCCGGTACCGGTGCTAATAGCACTGCAGAAGCCATCGTGTTGACACGAGCAGCGAAAGAAGCGGGCGCTGATGCCTGTTTACTGGTCACGCCTTATTACAATAAGCCCACTCAGGAAGGGCTGTTTCTGCATTATCAAGCGATTGCAGAGGCGGTTGATATAGATCAAATTCTCTATAATGTGCCTGGGCGCACCGCCTGTGATATGCAGCCTGAAACGGTTCTGCGTCTGGCGGCCATTAAAAATATTGTCGGTATTAAAGAGGCGACTGGCGATTTGGCGCGCGCTAAATCGTTGATAGAACAAGCTCCGCTAGATTTTGCTATCTATTCAGGGGATGATCACAGCGCTCGTGAGCTTATGTTGCTCGGAGGCAAAGGTGATATTTCCGTCACCGCCAATGTGGCTCCAAAGTTAATGGCTGACATGTGTGCGGCAGCGATTGCTGGCGATAGGGCCACTGCGGAAGCCCTCGATATGCGGCTCGCACCGTTGCACGATGCTATGTTTGTCGAAGCTAACCCTATTCCAGTGAAATGGGCTTTAAGTCAGCTAGGTTTAATCTCTAATGCACTGCGCTTACCTATGACGCCGCTGTCTAATCAATATCATAATCAGGTTCGCAGTGCTCTAGAGAGTATTGCTGCAAACTAAATTTAAATTGTCAGCGCTGTGCTGACATCTATGAAAAAGGGGCTTAGCTCTAGCAATGAAAAAAACAATCTCTTGGTTAACTATCTTGTTGGTATTGGTTCTGTCCGGCTGTAACTGGTTGGGGGTTAGAAATCGCACTAATGATTATTTGCTGTCTGAAGAGACTCAGCCCACAGTTATCCCAGGCGAAATGGATAGCGCTAGTCTTGGGCAAATTTATCCGATCCCACAGATTGCTGTAGAAACGATAGATGCAGAGGGCTTTGAGGTACCCCGCCCACAGCCAGCCTCAGTCAATACCTTCGAACAGTTGGTCAAGATTCAGAGCATCGATGATCGCCGTTGGGTGTTGATAAATATTTCTCCCAGTGAGGTATGGCCTCGGATTCGCAGCCTACTTAACCGTAATGGTGTGCCATCGGCTAAAGCAGAAGGCTCCAGCGGTATTATTGAAACAGTGTGGGTAACCTTTAAGTCTGATCAAGATAATAGTCATCGTTTTCGCTTTTATATTTCTCCGGGAGTTCAATTAGACAGTACTGAGATTACTACTCTGCACCAGCAAATAGCGGTCGGTGAAGAAGATGCTGTAGCGGCTTGGCCGACGACGTCAAACAGTGAAGATAGAGAGCGCGATATGCTGTCTATGATCGCAAATGAATTAGCCGCCGCATCAGAATATGCCTCTGTGTCGCTACTGGCACAGGATATTGGAGGCGAAGCGAAGGTTGAGGTGGTCACACCTGAAGCCGCCGATGCCTTCATCAAGATCAATTTAAGCTTTGATCGCGCTTGGGCCTCTGTAAGCTATAGTGCTGCTCGAGGTGGCTTTTCAATTATTGACAAAAATCGTACCGAAGGATTGTTGTATGTTAATTACTCTGAACAAACCGAGGGCGATGAAGGGTTTTTCAGTCGCTGGTTTGGCAGTAGCGATAGCGAAAAGCTACTCGAAGCCAACTATAAAGTCCTAATGGAGTCTGTGGGTAGTAGTATTGAGGCGCGCATTGTTGGTTTTGAGGGTAATAGCCTTGATAGAGCAGAATCCTTGCGATTGCTTCGTATCCTTCGAGGCAATATGTCTTAAATTTGTGCCATGCGTTTTGCATCTCTTGGTAGTGGTAGTAAAGGCAACGCCACGTTAGTTGAGTGGCGCAACACCTGTATTATGGTCGATTGTGGCTTTTCGATCCGCGATACCACCGCGCGCTTGCAGCGCTTAGGTAAGACGCCTGATCAGCTCAGTGCCATTCTGGTGACCCACGAACACAGTGATCACTGGAAGGGGGTTGCACCGCTAGCTAAGCGTTTTGGGCTAAAGGTGTATGTAACCGCCGGCACCCTAAAAAGCCGAGATGTGTCATTGGATAGCGCCGATTTTGAGATTATCGATAGTCATAGATCGTTTCAGGTTGGTGATTTGAGGGTAACACCGGTGCCGGTTCCTCATGACGCGCGAGAGCCAGTGCAATATGTGTTTGATGGTGGCGATCATCGCCTGGGCGTGCTCACAGATATAGGCTCTTTAACCGGCCATGTCGAGGACCAATACAGTCGCTGCGATGCATTACTGGTTGAGGCAAATCATGATATTGATATGCTGGCCAGTGGACCTTACCCTGAATTTCTTAAACAGCGAGTAGCGGGGCAGTGGGGCCATCTTAACAATAACCAAACTGCCCGTTTAGTCTCATTAATTGATCAGCAGCGAATTCAGCATCTTATTATCGGGCATATCAGCGATAAAAATAATAGCCTGGATAAGGTCCAGCACGCCATTGAAGCTGTATTTACAGAGCAAAAAAAAGTCACTTATGCCTGCCAGCAGGACGGATTTGATTGGTTACGATTACAGTAATTAAGAGCCATTTTGGGTATTGCTGTAACAGTCAAATTTTTTATGAAGCATTTTTTCGGCAGGGTGGCAATAGTTTTTCGATAAAAATTAAATTTATTTGCGTTGAAATTGGTTTTTTTTCCACAGATAGCATCGCTTTTTCAAAACTATTTTAAAAAACCTCGCTAAGTCATTGATTTTTTATCTTGAACTCACTAAGTAATTGATTTTAATGGTATTTTTTAACTGGTTATTTTTTGATCAATCTAACAAAAAGACCCGCTTTTTGTGCCTTTGAGATACTTAATCAGTGCTTCATCCACAAAGTTATCCACAGCTTCTGTGGACATCTTTTTGCAACATTTTTGTGCATTTATGTTATCACCATTGCTAAAGGCATGTGTTTGGTGCAACCAGTTGCTGGGGCAGCAATTCTGACAGTGTTTTTATATCGTCGCAGGTCAGTGAATTGTTGCCACTTAGATCAACGCGGCGCAATTGACCAAAAAACATTAGTGCTTTTATATCAGTGAGGTTGTTGTTAGCTAAATTAATGACTTCAAGTCGGGTAAATCGGCTGAGTCCACTGAGGTCAGTAATCCCTGCGTAAGCACAGTTGATACTTGTTAGCTCTTCAGCACGCCAAACTGACTGGTCGAGAATTACCTGTTTAATACAGTTACTGAGTGCCATATCAGGTATCTTGTAGTCACTAAACAGCTGTCGCGGTGTGTAGATCTGTTGCTCATTAAGTTTTATCTGATAACGATCGCAGGCGAACAGGGACATAAATATCAGGCTAATAACAAGTAGTTTCATCGATTGGGTTCTCTGCGCAGTACCGTAAAGAGTATATGTGTTTAAATAGGGTTATGACCAGTATAAAAGTTTCCTATACCTGCGCGGAGTTCTATTCGCACGCTGAGGCGCTCGCTAGCAAATTGGGGGTAGATGTTGTTTTAGCAGGTTCGGTTAAGCCTGACAGCATGAATCACTCTGGCTATCACCTTAATATTGGTTCTGAGGGGCTGTCTCTGCTCCCTGTGCCGCGCAATATTCACGGTCCTATTATGTGCCAGTTTGATAGCGGCGTTAACAGTCATCGGCGTAAGTACGGTGGTGGTAATGGTCAGGCAATCGCCAAGGCGGTAGGTCTCTCTGGCAAATTTAGCCCTAATGTGCTCGACCTTACTGCCGGTCTTGGTACTGATGGTTTTGTTTTGGCTGGGCTGGGTTGCCGAGTAAAACTACTAGAGCGCAATGCCGTTGTCTTTAGTTTGCTGCAAGATGGCCTTGCACGGGCACAGCGTGTCGCATTGGATAACAGCGACTTACGTGACGTTCTCTCGCGCATGACATTGATTGAGGCTGATGCTCAAGCGTTTTTAGCCGATTTATCAGCAGATCATGTTAATGATGTGATTTATTTAGACCCGATGTTCCCTGAGCGTAAAAAGCGGGCCAAAGTTAAAAAAGAAATGCAGGCCTTCCAACACATTGTTGGGGCCGATCAAGATGCTACAGAGCTATTGCCACTGGCCCTTGAGCGGGCACGTTATAGAGTGGTTGTTAAGCGTCCTGCCAGCGCTGATTTTCTCGGTGGCAGACAGCCGAGTTATAGCCTTGAAGGCAAATCGACGCGGTTTGATATTTTTGCTCTACGCAAACTGCCCAGTTAACTGTTAGCGCTTCTTCATCACCATTAAATTACCTAGAGCGACAAGAGCAAAACCAATGACAGCTAGCGTTTTCCACTGGTAATTTTCAAAAACGGTGGAAATTAATAGCGCGAAAAACGGTATCAATAAACCAGTGTATCCAGCTTTCTCAGGCCCAATTACGACTAATAGTTTGAGATAGGCGCCAAAGGCGATAATGGTACCGAAAATCGACAAATAGAGTAGGGATAAAATATATTCAGATGAGCGATCAAAGCTTAACTCGGTATTACTGAGCAGTGCGATCAACAGCAGTGCCAATGAGCCATAGAGGGTTCCCCAAGCATTAATTGACCAGACTGAGATCCCCAGGAGGCCATTGCGGGTCGCGGCAATATTACCCAAAGAGGCAACCATGGCGCCAGCTAGAGCGAATAAAAACCCTTTGATAGCCATATCCGTCGAGGGTAATTTGCTGAGCTCTGGGTAGAATAATAAGCTAATGCCTAGTAAGCCAATAATCCCACCGAGAATACTATTTATGCTGAATGGATAATTCAGAAAGAGCCGTGCATTAATTATATTGAAAAATACAATAAGGCTAAAGATAACCGCGATAATACCACTGGGCAGATACAACTCAGCATGATAGATAGCCCAATAGTTAAGGCCAAATAGGCACAGCCCCTGCAGCGCAATAAATTGGTGGTTCTTGTAGCTGAGTTGAAGTGAAATGCCCCTTATTTTGCACAGCAAAAATAGTAGTGCTGACGCAATAAGCATACGATAAATAACCGAGGCGATAGGATCCACGGTGCCGAGCTGATAAGTGATCGCGATCCAAGTAGAACCCCAGATAGTCACGGTTGCTATGTACAGAAAAATACTGTGCGCATTCATAGGGCACTGAGACCTTTGTACTAGAGCATCAACTTCTGGAGTAGTATCTTATAAATAGTAGTGAGGGTATCCAAGTCAGCGATATTGGTATTTTCATCTACTTTATGGATAGTCGCATTGGTAGGGCCGAGCTCAATAACTTGGGTTCCCATGGGGGCAATAAAACGGCCATCGGAGGTTCCTCCGGCCGTCGATAGTTCGGCGTCTAACCCAGTAATCTGTTTGATGCTAGCAATCGCTGCGGCAACTAATTCGCCCTCCGCTGTGAGGAATGGCTGGCCACTGAGATGCCAGTCCAGTTCATACTCTAAGCCATGTTTATTTAGTATGGCCTCGGTTCGATCACGTAGCTGTTGATCGCTGACTTCGGTGGAAAAACGGAAGTTAAAAGTGACATTTAATTCGCCGGGAATGACATTGGTGGCACCGGTACCTGCAGCAATATTTGAGATCTGAAAGCTGGTCGCAGGAAAAAAATCATTGCCTTGATCCCATACCTCTTGAGCGAGCTCATCAAGTGCTGGCATTGCCAAGTGGATTGGATTACGGCCTAGATGAGGATAGGCGACATGGCCCTGAATGCCTCTAATGGTCAATTGGCAACCAAGGGAGCCACGGCGACCGTTTTTTATCACATCGCCACACCGATTACTGCTAGAGGGTTCACCAACAAGACAGTACTCCGGAGTAATCGACTGCTGTTGCAACCAGTCGACAACTTTCACCGTACCGTTAGTGGCGATACCTTCTTCATCACTGGTAATAAGAAATGCGATACGTCCTTGATGCTCGGGGTGCTCGGCAACAAATTGCTCAACAGCAACTACCATGGCGGCCAAAGAACCTTTCATATCAGCAGTGCCACGTCCATACAGTTGGCCATCCGCTTCAGTGGGCTGGAAAGGTGGATAGCGCCACTGCTCTTCGGGGCCGGTAGGCACAACATCGGTATGTCCGGCGAAGCATAGAATAGGGCCATTGGTACCTCGTATCGCCCAGAAATTATCGACATCGTCAAACCGCAATGGCGTAACCTCAAAACCGATTTTTGTTAGACGATCGATCATTAATCTCTGACAGCCATCATCTTCTGGCGTGACTGACTGACGGGTAGCAAGTTGTTTGGTGAGTGCGAGGGTGGCTGAGTCCATGGTAATTTTGCTAGTCTCTAAAAAAAGTCCGGTTATTGTAGTGTTCAATTGAATGTCACGCTATACGTGCGCCCGATTGTTTTTGTTCAATCTAGGGGCGGCTGATATAGCTACCATGCTCAGTGTCGTCCGGATTTAGCTCCCTAGTAGGTGCTAGCGTCACGGGGCATTCTAGAAGTCGATTTGGCGAGAGAAATATCTAAAAGGGTTTTTATACCAACTTATCCTTAGCGGCATTGATTTTAGCTGCAAGGTAATCGCTACCCCCGCGATCAGGATGTAACCGTTGCATAAGACGTCGGTGCGCTTTAATAACATCCTCTTTGCTGGCGTCTGGTTCTAATCCCAGAATATTGTACGCCTCGGCCTCAGAAAAATCGGCAAAATCAGTCGTTTGCTGATGATCCGAGCCTGGGCCGCTCTGACCGCTGCGCATCAAAAATGCCTGCAACAGAACATAGGATTCTCGATCAGTTTGTTTAAGCCAATCTGCTAGTGTCTGCATTTCCTCTGCATTCAGTTGCGATAGACGTCGACCAACAAATTCTCCCTGTAAAATTTCTCCATCTACCTGACGGCTAGCAAAATTAATTTCCATCAGCAGGGCATTGGTGCGAAATTTAGATGGGCTAGTCTTAAATCGACTGAGAATATTAATCACTGGCAGTGCCCGCAGCCCAAACGCGAACAGAGCTTTGGAAATAGGGATGAGCGCTGCGAGTCCTGCGCCGAGCCAATGCATACGTCCTGTCGCTACTAAGACAATTGATAGTCCCAGCACCAACCAGAAGGCACTGCGCCAGATAAATGAACGTCGCTGTTCAGGCTTTAGGCGTTTGATTACCGACCACCAGTACCAAATCGAAATGGCGATGGCCAGAAGTAACAGTAATTTAGGCATAGGATTGGCTGTAAAAACTTGTTTAGACAATATAACAATACAAGGTTATTGCTCTCAGAGCGAGTGAGACTTATTAAAAGCCGTCAATTTATGACTCATGGCTGATAATCGCCGGTGTTAATGATGGCGCATTGTTCGGATTTGTGCTGCGGATGATTTTCAAGAACGCCGATAGGTATAAAAAAGCCCTGAAGTTAGGGCTTTTTTATGACGTACCATATCAGCGTTTTTTCAGCACATCCTTTAATTTGTCCGCCATGGCTATCAATGAGGCTTCTGTTGTCTCCCAGTCCACACAGGCGTCGGTAACCGACACACCATACTCCATTTCATCAGCATTGCTGGACAGCTTCTGATTACCCGCTTTAAGGTGACTTTCAATCATCACGCCAATAATCGATGTGTTACCCTCCAAGATCTGATTGGCAACATTATCGAGCACGAGCGGCTGAAGATTGTGGTCTTTATTTGAGTTGGCGTGACTGCAATCAATCATAATATTGGCGGTAATACCTGCCGCTTCCAATTCTTGCTCACAAATCGAAACGCTGACTGAATCATAGTTGGGCTTACCATTACCGCCACGCAATACAACATGGGCATAGGGGTTGCCGCGCGTGGTGATAATAGATACTTTACCCTCGGAATTAATCCCAAGGAATCGATGTGGGCTGGCGACTGACTGCAGCGCATTGATAGCGACGGTTAAGCTGCCATCAGTGCCGTTCTTAAAGCCAACAGAAGACGATAGCCCTGAGGCCATCTCACGATGGGTCTGTGATTCGGTGGTACGCGCGCCAATAGCTGACCAAGCAATTAAATCTTGCATATATTGGGGGGATATTGGATCCAACGCCTCGGTCGCAGTAGGCAGACCAATTTCTAAGACATCGTGCAAAAGTTGTCGCCCAATGTGTAGCCCGTCAGTAATTTTAAACGAGTCATTCATATAGGGGTCATTGATCAACCCTTTCCAGCCGACTGTTGTACGTGGTTTCTCAAAATAGACTCGCATTACCACCAACAAGGTATCGCTAACCTTATCGGCTAGCGTTTTTAATTTAAGCGCATACTCATTAGCCGCCTTGAGATCATGGATTGAGCAGGGGCCCACCACAACAATTACACGATGGTCTTTGCGCTCGAGAATATCTTCAATGGCTTTGCGGCCTGCTGAGATAGTTTCTCTGGCTTTATCTGACAGGGGTATCGCCTGTTTGAGTTGTGCCGGAGTAATGAGAATTTCTGGTTGCTCAATATTTATATTTTCTACAGCCTGGGGGCCCATATTGGTATTCCTGCTAAGGTATTTTGAAAAAGCGCTATTGTACTGAAAAATAAACAGTTATGAAGGTTAATCCAGACTAACCTCGACAAACAGGGGTATTTGAGGGAAATACAGCGCTCCGCGCACAGGTGTAGTGTCGATTTGCTGGTAAAGATTAGCGTAGTGTTGCAATTGATCTTGATAAGTCTTGGTTTGTCGAGCGCTAAATGCGTCAACTGATTCATCATTACTTGGTGCACTAAATTTGTAGTCAATTATCCAGCGCACCCCGTCGACAACAAAAGTCCTATCAATAACCGAGACACCAGCGTCGAGACATCCTTTGATTGCGGATGAATAGCCCAAAGCTTGCTCGCAATGTGCCTGAGTATGAGGCTGCAAAATCCATTGGCCATTACTGTCCTCGAGCATATTAGTTAAGGCTTGACTCATCCTAGCCAGTTCCTGATCAGTCACTAGAACACCGACTTCTCTAAGTTGTGCCCGCCAGCTGACAGGCATCTTTTCCAGCCGTTGCTCAGGCCATGACAGGAGGCCTTCAATAGCAACCTGCTTCAAGGTACGATGCATTGCGGTACCAATATGCGCAAGCCGAATACTGTCAGCACTGAGTTGTTCGCTCTGACTCTCGCGTTTACGATTTCCTTCGACACCGGTTAAAAGCGCTAGTGTTGGCACCTGTGGCGGGTGAAAACTAAGCGGCAAACGACGTTTGTGATGCAAGCGTGCACGCTTTTCTATAGCTGTATTACTGGCTCTTACTTGAACCGCAGAAAGGCTTGTATCATCCAACCCAGTCTTAATGGTGTGCCACAGTGAATTTAGTAAGGACGTTTTTGCCGGCGCTTGCCAGTCTGAACCCTTTTCAGAGATCTGAGCAAATAGATAGAGTTTGGATACAGCTCTAGTAGCGGCTACATAGAGTACTCGGGTATTTTCCAATTGTGTTTTAATCGCCGCCTCATGTTTAAGATACCGATAGATGCTGTCGTCTTCTTCATCATGCGCACCCAGTGGAGCCATGATTAATGAGGACTCACCCTGCTCATCTATATTGTGTTGCCAGCGCAGTAACGGTTTATCAGTAGACTTGGGGCTTCTCGATAGGCCGGGCAGTAGCACATGATCAAATTCTAAGCCCTTGGCTTTATGAATAGTCATAATCTGGATGCTTGGTATGGCAGTGTTCATATCGCCCGAATTGGGCGCGGCGAACAGTTTATCTGCGGCCTGTTGAAAGCCCTCCCAGTCCGCTATGGTGCCTGCCACTTGCCATTGCTCAAGTAAATCAAGAAAGCATCGGACATCGTCGAGTTCTGCAGGATCAAGCAATGTCGATGGGCCTCCGAGTTGCATCCATAAATGTTCGACAATACTGCGTAAGTTATCTTTGCCGCGTGCCTGCCATGCTTGTTGGATACAGGGAATAATATGCTCAAGTCTCTGGCGAGCATATGCAGAGAGGTTGTCGTTGTTAGTGCAGTTAGCAGACTGCAAATGGTGTAGTAGCGCTAGAGGTGTTTTACCGCTGACTTCGAGAGTATTGCTAATAATGACTAAATCGTCCAAACCCAATCCGCAAAAGGGCGCACGCAAAACTGATAGCCACGCAATACGGTCAGCTGGCGATAGCAGAGCGCGGGTTAGAGACAACATATCCATTACCGGCATTAAACTCTTAAGCGGGCTAATATCGATTGCTTGCCAGTTCAGTTTAGCATGGCGTAGCGCCGGAATAATCTGTTGCAAATGCCCGCGATTGCGCACCAATATAGCAATACTCTGTGTGGGATTATGTCGCTGTATATCGACACAGGTGGCTGTCACCCGTTCGGCTTCAGCCTTAGGATAATCCTTGCTATCCTCACAACTAAAGCCATAAAACTCAACAGCATTACCTGCTTCGAGTGCATTGTGGGCCGTTGATGGAGAATAGGGAATGGCTCCGCGTGCGCTATCGGCACAATCTGGGAAGGCGCGACTAAAGCTACTATTAACCCAGTCAATAATACCCTGCTGCGAACGAAAATTAGTCGATAGGGTAAGTGGCCGACATTGCACTGGTCCAATCGGATGCTGTTGCGCCTGCAAAAACAGGCCGACATTGGCATTGCGAAAACCGTATAGCGATTGCATAGCATCACCGACCAGGAATAAGGTTCTGCCATCATCGGGCTCCCAGCCGGCCAGTAGATGCTTTAGTAGTTGCATCTGAGACCCAGAAGTATCTTGAAACTCGTCTACAAGAATATGTTTTATGCTGTAATCGAGGCGCAAGGTGATATCGGCGACGTGCTGGTCTTCGGGAGACTGTTGCAGCGCGTTTAGCGCTGCAAGAGTAATTGCAGGGTAATCGCATTGTTCCTGTTGTTTGAATACCACAGTTAGCTCTGCGGCTAGGGCAGGTAAAAGATAACCCAGAGCGTTGAGAATAGTCTGTTGGCTATTGCTGAGATCTGCATCGGGTAGAAATAAGGTGTTGCTAAGGTGCTCCTGAACATCGGCGTTATCTCTGCACCAATCTAATAGGCCTAGCATTCTAGATTTAGTTTGTTGATCTTCTTTGGGGAAACCCTGAGTTTTCGTAATGCTCTTACGCAACTTATGGTCTTTGGTCATCATCAGCCCAACAATGGTCTTCCACTGTGCTAGTCCAGTGAAGCTGCTGTTCGGTAACTCAGTGATACCCTTAAGTTCTGCTAGCTGTTGGTTCTTGTCCACAGCTACATGACAGGCAGCATAATCAACCAATTCAACCAGTTCAGCGGCAATGGGTTGCAAGCTAGCTTCTAACTCAAACAGACTATCATCAATTAATTGTTCCAAGACATGCTGAAAATACTGGTGATTATTAGCGACATTGAAGATGAGCGGTAACCATTGCTCCCGATTACTCAATAGCTCTGATAGCAACTGCTCACAGCGCTCGATATTATTGCCCATATGTGCAAGTAAAATCGCCACATACCGGCCTGTATCAGACTCTTCCTCCAGCTTGTCGAGTAGATTGCGTGCGGCGATGCGATAGAGGCTGGTAACATTGTCACTGGGTTCCGGTAATACCCCAATTTCTGTCTCCAGAGCAAATTGACTGGCAATATAGCGACAGAAACCATCGATCGTTTGAATTCGTAAGCGGCTGGGCATATCCATCAGGTCCCAGCCCATTGCGTTACTGTGCTCTACCGCCGCCGCTGCTAAATCCCATGTTTGTGCCTTAAATGTATCATTAGGCCGAGGATTAATTAATGTATCACGCAGCGCACCTTGAATGCGCAGGGCCATTTCGGCTGCTGCTTTACGGGTAAAAGTAATACACAAAATCTGCTCAGGACTTTCAACTGTCCTTAGCAATCGCAATACTCGCTGCGTAATGAGGCCGGTCTTACCAGAACCTGCCGGTGCAGCGACAATAAAACTTTGCTGTGGGTCAAGGGCATCTCTGCGCGCGGTCTTATCGCTCATGAGTCGGCCTCTGATTTAAGCACTAATTCATTGATACTAGCTTCTTCCAAATAGCGATTTAGTGGTAATAAATACTCTTGAAAATTTGATGCAACAGAATCATAGACTTCGATAGTGGCCAATCCAGAGATAAATTCATTGGCAAGATTGGACAGCGACTTTCGCCATTGCTCGATTTGCTGTGGCCAGTCATCAATCACTGCCTGTTGATCAAAAAAATAATTCTCGCCAATACCAACAAACTTTATATTGCCACCTTTTATCTGAGCGAAGGCGCAACCGCTGGCTTGGGGATTAGTCGCCAGAATATACAGCGGTAGCTGTGGGTCTTTAGGCCTATCACCCTGCCAATGGCTGGGTGAAACCTCTCCGGTTTTGTAATCAATAACCAGAGTCTGATCATCTATTTTGTCGACACGATCAAGCCGTAATGTAATCTGTAGATCGCCGAAATCGACAGTGCTCAACTGCTCACGTGCCGTCACCTCAAAGGCTGGTCGGGACTTCTCCTGCGCAAGCCATTCGGTGATCAGTTTGTGCAGGCGACTGAGTTCCAGTTGACGGAAACGCGGCCCCAGCAATACAGGATGCTGACGACCTAGCGCGGTTAGACTTTGTTCAATTACCTGTTCTAGCATATCGCTTATTTGCTGGTCGCTCAGGCTATGCAGCTGCCCTGAGTTGTGCCATTCACCCCACAGACGATACAAAATATCATGTGCCAGAATACCGCGATCTTTGGCGCTAAGTCCGGTGCTCGGTTGCTGCAGTGGTTCGGCCCACAAACGATGGATGGCAAAGGCATTGAAGGGCAGAGCAGACTGGTTTTTTAGTAGCGCGGATCCACCTATTATTTTTTCTCGCTCAGGGTTGTAGGCAATGGTTGTCTCTTCTGCTAGTTCAGTTGCATCAGGTTTCTCTAACCAGCTGGGCTGACGCTTGATACTGCCTATTAACTGCTCAAGATTTACCCCTTTGGCATCGAGCAAAAGAGGGCTTGCGGTTAATTGTTCCTCGCCACGTAAAACGGGATAACTGGCAATCAATCGGCGGACATTGCTTTGATAATCCCGCCACAGAGCCTTTGCTATGCTGAGTTCACGGTCGGGTAAACTGTGGGGCATCGCATGGCAACGCTGGAAATCCACCGGAAGTAATGGATTTATATTCACAGCAGCGGGGAAGTTTTGGCTGTGCATGCCGAGAATCCACAGCTGATCAAATTTTAGACCTGCGCCTTCTAGGAGACCGAGAATTTGCAGTGGCGCGTCGCCCGTTTGCGGATGGAAAACAGCATCCTGAGCCATTTGTACGAGATGCTTGCGAGCGGTGGTTAACCCGACTTCAATGCCCAGATTATCGAGACTGCTAAATTGCTCAAGCAACCTTTGCCAATGTTCGCGCTGTTGGTATTCAAAGGTATTGAGCTTATGTTGGCCTGGCCAGCCAAGGTCGCTAAGAGATTGCTCGAAAAAGACTCGCCATTGGCTGAAACTCTGACGTATTTTGTTACTTTTACGATGATTGGAGCGACACTCAAAAACTGGCTTTAGTTGCAGGGCGATGGGGGCTGCATGAGGCGATAACTTTATCGCTGTGCTGACATGATTGAGGAACTGCTCAAGAGTGAAATCGAATGCTCTGCTATCTCGGGCTGCGAGCTCAACATCAACTAGAACCTGTACCGGTAGCTGAGCAAACACAGAGTAAGGCGAATAGAGCAATTCCATCCATTGGCTCAAGGGGCGCTGATACTGAAATATACCTAACAACTCAATCGCACCTCGCACCACTGAGGTCTCCTTTAGTGGGGTACCTGCTGAGATATTCACCGCTACGTCAACACCCTGATCAGTGAGGCTCTCAGCAGTTAGTCTGCTTACCTGAGCTAGCGAACGATCAAGCTCAGGTATAACCAATCCGATACGCTGGTGTGGATTTTCAGCCAATTGTTGCGCAGCCCATTGGGTTGCAGCAATTAATTCCTGCTGTGGATCAGCGCAGGCGACCAGGCAACTGTCTCCGTCACTAGGTAGGGGTATGATGTCTCGCTGACAATCGGTCGCATTGCAAATTACCGCTTGCTGTGCCGGCGGTATCGACTGAAAACCGTAGAGGACGATTTTATCTTCAGCGGCGAGACACGATTGCGCAAAGCCTTGTGCTACCAATTGCCAGCTTGTGGCGAGGGTAATTAACTGGTTGCGCGACAGCAGCTTATTGTAGGCCTCTACCCATTCAATAAACTGCCGACTGCTCGGTGTGCTCTTGGGTATCTGCTGTTCAGACAGGCTCCAGTTCTGCACTATACGATGGGTTTCCGCTGCTAATTTACTAAATCGACCGTCTGCGAAGGTGTTGGCGTCTATGGCGGATTGTGCTCCGCAGTCGGTGATCGCACGATCCCAGTAGTAGCGACTTTGCTGTTGCCCGACAATTGCAAGACCGCTGACTAATTGATGATTCTGATCTTGCAGTTCATCCCAACAGTGTCGCAGCCAGTGATCGATGGAATAGACTCTAGGGGCTATCCATACGGCCTTGTGCTGTTGCATCTCGACGGCCCATGATTGAGAAATTTGCGCGGCTAGACGCTGGTTGGGTGTCAATATAAGGTTTCCCGCTTCAAGCGACTCGCGGAAGAGGTTAATATCGATTAGCGGTGGCAACATAACAGAGTTAAAAGGTTATTGATTATTTCGCTCTATAATCGCAAAACAGCGGTGTAATTGACAGAGGGCTGATACAATTACCCTATGCAAACTTCAATTAGTCTCAGTCTAGTATTTTGGAGCCTTGGCGGCGTGGCTGTCGGTATGCTGTTGGGTTATGCCCTGAGTCGGCTTTTATCGCGTAATCAGCAAATTGCTGAGGTTGCTGAGGTTAAGTCTGCTAACGCCTTGCTTGAACAGCAATTAGAGAGTCAACAGGCCCAATTTGATGCTCAGCTAAAACTGCTACAGGACGCTAAAGTCACTCTTGGACAGGAATTCGAAAATTTAGCTAACCGCATTTTTGACGATAAACAGGCTAAATTTTCTGCTCAGAGTAAAGAAGCCATTGAAAACTCGTTAAGCCCTTTACGACGAGATATTGGTGATTTTCGCAAACAGGTCGAAACGGTTTACGATAAAGAAAATGCCGATCGCAATAAACTGGTCGGTCAAATCAGTGAGTTACAAAAACAGACACTACAGGTATCTGCCGATGCGGTGAGTTTGGCCAATGCATTGCGCGGTGATAATAAGGCTCAGGGAAACTGGGGCGAATTTGTATTGGAAAAACTATTGGAGGACTCGGGTCTTACCAATGGTCGAGAGTATGATACTCAGGTTGCCCTCAAGGACGAGTCAGGTAAGCGACGCAATCCCGATGTGGTAGTGCATCTGCCGGAGGGTCGCGATATTGTTATCGATGCTAAGGTCAGTCTTGTCGACTACGAGGGATATTTTCATGCCCAAGACGATGACAGTAAAGCCCAATGCTTAGCGCAGCATTTAGCGTCAATGCGCGCGCATATCAAAGGGCTCAGCGGTAAAGACTATGAGAATTTAGAAGGTGTTAATAGTCTCGATTTTGTATTGATCTTTGTGCCAGTTGAAGCTGCATTTATGTTGGCGCTGGACCATGACCCAGATATGATGAGAGATGCTTACGATCGCGGTATTATTTTGGTGAGCCCAAGTACCCTGATGGTGACGCTACGTACGATTAAGAATCTATGGCGCTATGCAGATCAAAACCGCAATGCGCAACTTATCGCTGATAAAGCGGGTGCACTCTATGATCAGTTTGTGCTCTATATAGAATCCTTAGATGAGGTCGGTCGACACCTAGATAAAAGTGTGGAGGCATGGGATACCGCGCGTAAGCGATTGTCTGCAGGGCGGGGCAATTTATTACGGCGTAGCGAAGAACTTAAAAAGCTTGGTGCCAAAACTAAAAGAACAATGCCTTCTGATCTAGCGGTAGACGATATGTCTTCACCGCAAGATATTTCCGCTCTCGGGGATGGTAGCAATAAATCTGACTGATATTGACGATTGCGGCTGGTGGTCATCACCGGCTGAGGTGATTAATTCAGTCTGGATCTGTTGTTCGGTTCAGCTAAACCCAATATAAGTAGTAATTACGTATAACGCGCGTTGTTTGAAACTTAGAGACTATTTTCAATGGATTATCTTTTGCTTTCGTTCTGGATGGCTTTATTGGTGGTTGTGGCATTGGCTAGTTATGCTGCTTATTTGTGGGATGAACTGCGCTCTCAGCGGGCCAGATTTCAAGCACAGACTGAACAACTGCGGGCCGATCTGCAGTCCAAAAACCTTGATGCACGACAGTCTATTCAGATAATCGCACGAGCGTTACTGCAAAATGATCTCTCCGATACCGAAGCAGCGATGCGCATAGGTTTTTTGTCTCAGCAAGTTATAGCCACCGAGGCTGAAGCAAAGCAGTTTGAGGTATTTCAGCAACTGGCTGAGGCTACGGCTCATATCCCTATTCTCGATGATTGGGCCATGCTAGAAAAATCTGAAAAACGACGCCTTAATGCTGAGCGAAAAAGTCTTGAAGCCAAGTATGCTGATTTTATCCAAGCGGGTGCGCAACAGTTAGTGAATATCAGCCTTCATTAATCAGAACGGCTCAGTAGAACACCTGATTCAAGATGAGCAGTCCAGGGAAACTGGTCAAATACTGCCACCGCTTCAATATGATGAGTTTTGGTAATTTGGGCAAGGTTCTGCGCCAATGTGTTTGGGTTACAGGAAATGTAGAGAATACGGTCAAATCGACAGACTAGTTTCTCAGTGTCGGCGTCCAAGCCTGCCCTTGGTGGATCGACAAGCACAGTTGAAAAGTCATAGCTATCCATATCAATATGGGCAAGGCGACGGAAGGGCCGCTGTTTATTCAGCGCTTGCGTGAGCTCTTCGGCAGATAATCGTACCACTTCAATATTATTAATCTGATTGGCGGCAAAATTAGTCAACGCCGAAGCAACCGAAACTTTGGAGATTTCCGTTGCCAGAACAGCATTGAAGTGGCGAGCCAGAGGCACAGTGAAGTTGCCATTGCCGCAATAGAGTTCAATAAGGTCTCGATTATTACTGCCCGAAAGACAATCGCTGGCCCAATTCAGCATCTGGCTGTTGATTACAGCATTGGGCTGGGTAAAACCAGATTCTACTTGTTGATAACTGTATTGCCGATCACCTACCTGCAACACCTCTGTAACATAGTCTTTATCTAAAATGAGTTTTTGCTTGCGACTACGACCAATAATAGCGGCGTTAAGTTTAGCTTGTAGGGTTCTTGCCTCTACCTCCCATTGCTCATCGAGAGGGCGATGATAGATCAATGTAATTAACGCTTCACCAGTACTGGTGGTTAGAAACTCCACTGAAAAGCATTTGCGACTCAGTGTCTCGCTGTCGTTGAGAGCTGCTAGCAGTGGAGGCATCAATTGATTAATCAGTGGCGCGCCAATGGGAAAATCCTGAATAATGTAGGGACGCTTCTCACCGGGACGATTCATGGCATAGTTGACCCGACCTTGCTCATGCCAAAGTCGAAACTCAGCACGCATACGAAACCCCATTGCTGGTGAACGATGAACAGTTGCACTGTCTATCTGTACGCCAGCGTCGGCCATAATTTGGTAGAAATTACTGAGTTTTTTATCGAGTTGTAACTGATAGCTATCAGGATCTTGGTAATCCACACTCATAAGTTAGCGAAGGCCTTATCGGTTTTTGCTGCAGCGGCAAAATCATTGAGGTGCAAACCACCAATGCTATGAGACCACCAGTTCACCGTTACCGAGTCATACTCGATGACTAATTTGGGATGATGGTCATTCTTCTCAGCAATCTCAGTGATCAGTCTTGCAAAGCCCATGGCGGTGACAAAATTGGTCATCGGGAAGCGTCGATGCAACTGTAAAATGCCATCAATATCGTTGATTTGCCATTCGTCAATCTGTGTGTGTAGCAGTGCTATTTCAGCGGCACTTAAGCATTGAGCATTTTTATTGGTGGCTTTGCCTTGCATGGCGCAAAGGTCGCTTTTGGTCAAGACTTTCACAAGCAGTTCTTAGGCTTGGGTAAACCGGCGAGTAGGGCAACAGATTTTGCTGGACTACCGGGAAACTTTTCATTGAGATACAGGCTGCGACCTTTGTCTACCCCTAGGTTCGATGACACTGATTTACACAATGGCCGCATTGAGGGCGAAAAACCGAATTCATTAAAAAACTCTCTTGCCACTAGTAATACTTGGATATGCTCATCGGTTAGATTTATGTTCAACTCGGCAGCGTTGGTTTCGGCCTGCTCGACAGTCCAATCTGGGAGCTTGCTAAGATAGGTTGGCTTATTACTCATAGTATTAAAAAGCTTAGCTATTAAAAAAGCCCTGCTACAGAGCAGGGCTTATTATACTGCAATTATCGCGTTAAGCGCTGCGCTTTAGTCATCGCCCATAATACCGAAAATCTGTAATAAGCTGAGAAACAGGTTATAGATCATTACAAACAACGTCACTGTGGCAGAGATATAGTTGCGCTCGCCACCATGAATAATTGCACTGGTTTGCCACATAATCATGGCAGAGGATAGCAACGCAAATACGGCACTCACGGTTAGCGAAAGGGCAGGAATTTGCAAGAAATAGTTGGCTATAGCCGCGACAAAGGCGACCAGCATACCGGTCATTAAAAATCCGGTCATAAAATTTAAATTCTTTTTAGTGGTCAGTACGTAGGCTGAGGCAGCAAAGAAAATCAGTGCTGTGGAGCCTAACGCCGAGATGATCGGCTCCGCGCCCTTAACCGCTAAAAACATACTTAGGATAGGACCTAGAGTAAAGCCTAACCAACCGGTAAGGGCAAAAACCCAGGCGATACCACTGGCGTTATTTTTATTTTTCTCAACCATCCATAGACAGATGAAGTACGGTAGTAGGGTCCATAGACCGAAAAAGGGTGCATTAATAGCCATGGCAACAGCGGCCATGATTGCGCTAAACGCCAAGGTCACGCTAAGCAGAAGGTAAGTATTACGCAGAACTTTAGCAACGCTGGGGTCTAGCGCAGTGCTTTCTATACCTTGAGGCATAGCTTTGGTGCGGTACTTATCAGTTTCCATAACTAAATCCTAAATTGATTAAATAATTGGTAGATCAATGATACCTATTGTACTCACAATAGCCAATACAGGATTTACCCGCTGAGCTTATTTTTGGTTCACTCAAGCTATCTTAAAGCTCTTTAGGTCGTAACCGCTGCCATCCATACTCAGCACCCAGCCATTGTCATGCCAGTCGCCGAGTACAATGCGCTCTCCATATTTATGCTGGTGTCGGTCGGGTCGGTGAGTATGACCATGAATTAGAGTTGGCACATTATGCCGCTGTAGTGCCTGTTCCACGGCCTGATTATTGACATCCATAATTGCACTGGCCTTATTACTATTGGCCAGTGCGCTTTTAGCGCGTAACTTATCGGCGATGCGCTGACGTCGCTTAAGTGATAATCGTTTGAACAAGAACTGCCATAATGGATTGCGCGCATGGCGCCGGAAGCGTTGGTAGGCATGATCATCCGTGCATAGTGAGTCTCCGTGCATCACCAGTACTCGGTGGTCATAGGCCTCAATAATATGCTCATCCTCAATAAGGTTAGCGCCGGTATTGGTAGCAAAACGCCTGCCGATCAGAAAGTCGCGGTTGCCGGTTTGAATCCATACTGAAACGCCAGAATCACAAAGGTTGCGCAGAGCAGTTTGTACTTGCTGGCTCAATTCTGTGGGGTCATCATCACCAATCCAAGCTTCGAATAGATCGCCAAGAATATAGAGCGCAGACGCTCTGCTCGCTTGTTGTTGCAAGAAAACCAAAAACGCCCGGGTGATTGCCGGGCGCTCTGGTGATAGATGGAGATCTGATATAAACAGCGTAGCCATAGTCAAATAATGGTTTTTTATCGATCGTTGTAGGCGTCGCTGACAATAGTTTCAGTGATTTCTATTGGCTCGATTGGCACGTCGTTGTGATGGCCTGAGCTGCCAGTATCCACCGCTTTAATGAGATTGACAACATCTATACCTCCAACTACCTTGCCAAAAACAGCATAACCCCAGCCTTGCATAGTCTTGCCACTGTGGTTTAAGAACCCATTATCAGAAACATTTATGAAGAACTGTGAGGACGCTGAATGTGGTTCATTGGTACGAGCCATTGCCAGTGTGCCAATATCATTAGCAAGGCCATTATCGGCCTCATTTTCGATCGGTTCACGACCACCTTTTTCAGCCATATCTTTGTCCATACCGCCACCTTGGACCATAAAGCCGTTAATTACCCGATGAAAGATAGTGCCGGTGTAAAAATCGTCTCTAGCGTATTGTAAGAAATTGGCTGCAGAGATTGGCGCATTATCGAAATCTAGCTCTACTGATATGTCGCCCAATGTGGTACGAAAAGTGATCATAGGAAGTCCATCTATAAAATGAGTGGTTGTTTGGCGATATTTTAGTTTGTCACTGATGGAATTTAAACTAATGTTTAGTATTTTTGTTGTTTGCATAGGCTTTTTGTTTATTGCGTGACGCCCGAACGCTATAATCGCTCGCTAAAATTTTGGCAAGACAACTAATCTATGACTGATTCTGACAAGCCTATCAACTTTATTCAGCAAGTAATTAACGATGACCTTGAGTCGGGGTTGGTTGATAGGGTAATTACTCGATTTCCACCCGAGCCCAACGGTTATTTGCATATAGGTCATGCCAAATCAATCTGTGTTAATTTTGGCTTGGCTGAGCAGTATGCCGGCGGTTGTAATCTGCGCTTTGATGATACTAACCCTGAAAAAGAGGATGAAGAATACGTCAATGCCATAATTGAAGACGTTCGCTGGTTAGGCTTCCAATGGCAGGGGGATATCTGTTACGCATCAGCTTATTTTGATCAGTTATACAGCTGGGCTCAGCACCTTATTGCCGAAGGTAAAGCCTACGTATGTGAGCTTAATAGTGATGATATGCGGGCCTTTCGTGGCACTTTGACCGAACCTGGTAAGAACAGTCCCTTCAGAGAACGCCCAGCAGGCGAAAGTCTCAGCTTGCTGGAACAAATGAAAATGGGGCAGATAGAAGAGGGTCGCATGACTTTACGCGCCAAAATTGATATGGCATCGCCCAATATCAATATGCGCGACCCAGTGATGTACCGGATCAAAAAAATGGCTCATCAACGCACCGGTGAATGTTGGAATATTTATCCATCCTATGATTTTGCCCATGGTCAGGAAGATGCAATTGAAGGGATAAGTCATTCGATTTGTACTTTGGAGTTTGCCGCCAATCGTCCGCTCTATGATTGGTTTGTGGATAATTTACCCTTACCTTCGCGGCCGCGCCAATATGAGTTTGGCCGGCTTAATCTTAACTACACAGTGACCAGTAAGCGCAAGCTAAAACAATTGGTTGATGAAAACTATGTGGAGGACTGGGACGACCCACGTATGCCAACGATTAGTGGCCTGCGGCGTCGCGGTGTCAGCCCTCAGGCAATTCGCTCATTCTGCGACAGTCTGGCGGTGGCAAAGACTGACGGCGTGGTAGATATGGCCCAGTTTGAACATTTTATTCGCGATGATTTAAATACCAATGCTAGCAGAGCCATGTGTGTTATTAATCCATTGTTGGTGACATTAGCCAATTACGGGGCAGATAAAAGCGAGCGATTTGTGGTCCCGGGCCATCCTAATCGCGATGATTTAGCCGACAGAAATCTACTATTTGGTCATCAAATCTATATAGACCGCAATGACTTTAGTGAGGATATCAGCTTATCTAGGAAAAAATTCAAACGCCTAGTGATTGGCGACTATGTGCGGTTGCGCAGTGCTTATATTATCCGTGCCGACGACCTAGTTAAGGATGCCTCTGGGCAGATTATTGAAATAATCGGTTCTATTGTCGAGGATACCGTAGGTAAAGATGCACCAGAAGGTATAAGACCGAGGGGTGTTATTCATTGGGTTTCTGCCACAGATTGTGCTGACTGCACAGTAAAAATCTACGATCGGCTGTTCAATAAGGCGGTACCAGATGCGGGCGAGGAAAGCTTTCTTGAGCATATTAACCCCAACTCTTTAACCGTAATTGAGGGGTGTAAAGTTGAGTCGGGTTTGGCTAATGCGACGGCCGGCGACCACTATCAATTTGAGCGCGAAGGCTATTTCACTCGTGATAGTAAGAGTGATTCATTAGTGTTTAATTGTACTATTGGGCTGCGGGATAACTGGAAAATCTAAATGAGTCTTGTCTTATATAACAGTTTATCTAAAACCAAACAGCCGTTTACGCCTCTGGATCCAGAGCGAGTAACTATGTATGTCTGTGGCCCCACGGTATATAACTTTGTCCATATTGGTAATGCCAGGCCGGCCGTAGTTTTTGACACCCTGTTCCGAGTACTGCAAAGGCTGTATCCGCAAGTGGTGTACGCACGTAATATCACTGATATAGACGATAAAATCATGAATACTGCCGCGGAGCTGGGCGAAGATATTGGCCAATTATCAACGCGTTTCGCTCAAGCTTACTTTGCTGATATGAATGCCCTTAACTGTCTTGATCCCAGCATCGTGCCCTACGCAACGGCACATATTGCCGAAATGATCAATATGGTCCAGCGCCTCGTGGATAAAGGCCATGCCTATGCGGCCGAAGGTCATGTCCTATTTGCTGTTGAGTCTATGGCTGATTATGGCGCGCTATCCGGTCGTTCACTGGAGGATATGATGGCCGGCGCACGTGTGGAGATTGCCAGTTATAAGCGCTATGCCGGTGATTTTGTTCTTTGGAAGCCCTCAGCAGAGCATGAGCCAGGCTGGGATAGTCCTTGGGGTCGAGGTCGCCCTGGCTGGCATTTGGAATGTTCGGCGATGATTGAAAAGCATCTGGGTGTAACAATTGATATTCATGCCGGTGGTCAAGATTTGATTTTTCCGCATCATGAAAATGAGATTGCTCAAAGTTGTTGTGCGCATGATGGTGCTCCAGTTGCTAATTACTGGTTGCACAATGGCTTTATCAATATCGACGGTGAAAAAATGTCTAAATCGCTGGGCAATTTCCGCATGGTCAATGATTTGCTGAAGCAGTACCCGGGTGAGGTACTGCGCTATGTAATCTTGTCCTCCCATTACCGCTCAGAACAGAATTTCGGTAAAGACTTGCTGGAAAGTGCTTGGCGCTCGCTGGATAGTTTGTATGGCTACTTGCGTGGCCTCCCCGCAACTCAGGCTGTTGTCGATCCAGATGGCGATGGTTTTAAGGCTTTACTCGATGATCTTAATACACCTATGGCAATCAGTGAGCTCTATCGTTTAGCCAAAGAAATGCATGTAGCCTCTGATAGCGAAAAGGCCGGGTTGCACAGCCAACTGATGGGGCTCGCCGAGTTGATGGGTCTATTACAACAGGATCCAGAGCAGTGGTTCAAACAGACTCGAGGTGGTGAAAAAGAGTCGATTAGTGAGGCTGAAATTGAGCTGTTAATAGCACAGCGGCAACAGGCTAAAGCGGATAAGGACTACACCGGTGCGGACCAAGTGCGACAACAGCTGCTCGAGCTGGGAGTTGTGCTTGAAGACAGTCGCGAGGGAACCAGTTGGCGCCGCAGTTAGTTCGGTAGGTCGGCGTTGATCATCGCTTCAATTTCGAAGGTTTCCAACATATCGACACCCTGGCGTAATAGGTGACTGGCGAGCGCTGGAGTGGACACCTCGTAAGCAACCAAAAGTGTATTGGCTAATATCTCAACCTGTTCTAAACGGCAGTCCGCGGGGATAATATTGTGATCGGTAAAAATATAATCGGGTTGTGCTGATATCACATCTATATTGGATAAATCCGCCCAGTTTTTAAGCACCACACCAACCAAGGGCCAGCCCGCCTGTCTAGCACTAATGGCCAATAAATAATCAAAGCTCATTATGACGCTTTGAGCGGCAACAGGTTGCAGGATCTGTTGCACCGACGCACTTATCAGCTCGCGCCCACAGTGTTCGATTGATTCTTCTTTAATTTCAATAAAAGCCGTGACTTGGGGATTAGCAAGAAGAATATCGACTATCGCCTCCAAGGGCGAAATTGTCTGATCGTCGAATGTCCGTCCTAATCTATGAGGCTCACAGGCGGGATAGGTCAATAATTTATCTCGCCTAATAGAGAACAGATCAATATGCCTACCACTTACGCGCTGCAAATTGGTGTCATGATAAATAATAGGCAGCTTATCAGCGCTAAATTGCACATCCAATTCAATAAATAAGGCACCAGCGGCAATGGCTTTATTCAGCGAAAGCACCGTATTCTCCGGATATTTGGCCTGATAACCGCGATGAGCGACTAGCTTACTGGGGTCGATCATAAGTAAACACCTGATTCATTCCTGTTGGGGCTAATGGTATCCTTGCGCTACTCCAAATCAAAGGAACAACCGATGTCTCCAGTGCTCTTCGAAGTGCGCGATAATGTCGCACTGATTACTCTTAATAATCCAGATAAGCGCAATATGCTTAGCCTAGAGGTATGTCAGCTTATTGTCGATGCTGTTTCACAGGCAGAACAGCATCCAGAGGTTAAAGCTCTGATTGTTACCGGCAATGGCCCCGCCTTCTGTGCTGGTGGGCAACTCACGGATCTAACCCCCAATCAACAGACCCTTGAATCTATTTATAGCGGTTTTCTGAGTGTCGCTAATTCAACCTTGCCGACAATTGCGGCGATTAATGGCCCCGCTGTGGGAGCGGGCTTTAATATGGCCGTGGGCTGCGATGTGCGTATTGTTACAGAGCAAGCCCGATTTGAACCGCGATTTTTTGGTTTGGGATTACATCCAGGAGGCGGTAACACCTGGATGTTGCGTCAATTAGTCAACTGGAATACTGCAGCTGGGATGTTACTTTTTTCACAGTCTATAAGTGGTCCCGAGGCCGTGGATAAAGGACTGGCATGGAAATGTGTAGAGGCTGATAAGTTGGTCGATGAGGCCTTTGCATTTACCGACAATATTCGACACTTACCCAAAGAGCTACTACTGAGAACTAAAGAGACGTTGCGACAAGCGGGTGGCACCAATAGCCATCAGGAAATGCTTGATAGAGAAACAACAGAGCAAATTTGGTCGATTAACCAACCCTTCGCGCGAGATGCTATTACCTCAATGATTAATAAGATCAGCAGTAAGCAGTAAGGACTGCAACACAGAGTAGGTTATTGATTGACAGTATAAAACTTAGCGGAAGGGTTAAAATGGGGTGGACGACGGGGATTGAACCCGCGACCACCGGAATCACAATCCGGGGCTCTACCAACTGAGCTACGTCCACCATTA
>JBNAAJ010000002.1:0-104957 GCA_049631145.1 Porticoccaceae bacterium | reverse complement strand
CCATGACCATTTATGAGGCAGTGAAGTACGACTTTTAGCGTAGAAGAATATTCTGCGTGATCAGTTCATTAATTAATTTTAACTGTTTTGAGTTGATCTATTGCTTCTATCGAGTTGCTCTTGAGTCAGCACTATCTGTCGATATTTAGTTGCTTCGCCAAAATCTTTCTTTAGCCACCGTATTAAAGATAAGCACAATATAATCATAATCGGAATAAGGGGTACTGAGGTCAGCACCGTTATGGACATAACCGTGTCCAGTGCGCCGGATTGGAGTATGCCTGCGGTGATAATGGCGAGCAGTGCGGCCCAAGCCAGTCGGCTCCAGCGCTTTGGTTCTGCATCGCAGGGTAAGTTTTTGGCGCAGACACTGGCCAGTACATAAGCAGCGGAATCGATACTGGTCGCGTAAAAAATAATCGACAGTAACGTGAACATCGCTAAAGTGATATTGCCCAATGGCATACTTTGAATAACCAGCGCGTTGACAAAGGACATACCTTGGGTGGATAGAATTTCTTGTACCTCTAATGATCCGCTGGTCTCCAAATAAAGAGAATAACCGCCCATAACCGCCATAAATAACCAGGTGCCCAAGCAACCCCAGCCAATCACGCCAAGCACCAGTTGACGGATGGTGCGGCCACGAGAAATGCGCGCAAAGAATAGCCCAATCATGCCGGTATAGGCGATCCACCAGGCCCAGTAGAAACCTGTCCAGTCTTCGGGAAAGCTGCCGTTATCGATGGGGTCAGTCCATGTTGCAGCGCGGATAAAATTGCTAAACATTAGCCCCAAGCTATTGACGGTAAGATCGGTAATAAAGAGACTGGGGCCAGCGATTAAGACAAAAATAATGGCCAAAATGGCTAGGGCAATATTAATATCAGCAAGCACTTTGATACCGGATTTTAAGCCGCGGTAAACACTGGCGCCAAACAGCATAGTCCAGAGTACTAGCACCGCCAGTTTAATCGGCATGGAATCGGGGATATCAAATAGCGTGGCTATCATTGCCGACAGTAGCGGTACGCCAAGACCCAACGAGGTAGCGACGCCACCGACAATACCCAAGACTATAAAGATATCGATGACCGTCTTAATTGCACCGCGCCGCCCATGGCTAAGCAGTCCATCACAGGCGCTACTAATACGCAGTGTGCGATAGCGCTTTACATAGAGCATATAGGCAATAGGCACAGCGGGCAGGGCATAGATTGCCCAGCCAATGATACCCCAGTGAAATAGCGGGTACATATGCGCCCATTCATATGAGGCTGATGAACCCACGGCTATTCCCAAGGGCGGCGTTTGTAAATAATAAATCGGCTCGGCAAAGCCCCAGGCTATCACACCGGCGCCAATCGCCGCGGTAAACATCATCGCCACCCAGTGGGCGTCAGAGTATTCCGGAGCCTCATCTGGTGCACCGAGTTTGACATGGCCATAGCGGCCAAAGGCGAGCCAAGCACAAAAGGCCACAGCGGCTAAACCGACAATGAGATAGAGGCCAATAAAATGGCTCATAATGCTGTGGCGAGCATCAACTAATAATCTGGCTGCGGCATCGGGGAAAATCATCAGCGGCAGTGCACAGGCTAAGACAACGATAACGGCGGGAATAAAGATCGCCCAATCAACTGCAGGCGCGGTATGGTTACTGTCGGATTGGGTACTCATAGATAAATAATTTGTTGGTTTACGCCATAGGGTAACACAATATGGCTTTATCGCTGTCGATTGGTTATTTTATTCACTCACAGAGCGACGCAAAATAAGGCGCAAGGTAATGATTGAGAGCTTAAACACTGATTCAGTGCAGGCATTCCGCGAGGATCTTGCCGCCGCGTTGCGCTGGGCGGCGCGGTTAAATTACCATGAGGCTGTGGCTAATCACTTTTCAGTTGCGGTTAATCAAGATGGTAGTCAATTCCTAATCAACCCCAATCAGCGTCATTTTGCATTGGTCAAAGCCAGTGATCTGCTTTTGCTAGATGCCAATAACGATAATACCTTAAGTCAGCCGCAGGCGCCTGATCCCACCGCTTGGGGTTTGCATGGCGCTATTCATCGCCATTGTCCTCATGCGCGTTGTGTGTTGCATACACATTCCACTTTTTCCACGGTGCTGGCCTGCCTTAAAGATCCAACATTGCCGGCAATCGATCAGAATACCGCGCAGTTTTATAACCGAGTGGTCTATGACAATGCATTTGATGGTATGGCATTTATTGATGAGGGCGAACGCTACGCGGCTTTACTCAAAGACCCCGATAAAAATATTTTATTGATGGGTAATCATGGCTTAGTTGTTTTAGGCGTAACTGTCGCCGATGCGTTTAATCGGTTGTTTTACTTTGAGCGCTCGGCAGAAACTTACATAAGAGCATTGCAGACGGATATGGAGCTTAATGTTTTAACTGATCAGGTAGCGGAAAAAACTGCCCTGCAATGGCAGAACTACCAGCAGAGTGCACAGGCACATTTTGCTCAGCTTAGGGTAATTTTGGATCAACAAGAGCCGGATTATCGACTTTAATTATCTGCCACTGGAGCACAGGGTCACCTCCATTGCGATGACCCTGCAAATTTTGCATCCGCTGATTATTCGCAGCGTTTGAATAGCGCTGCAATACCCTGGCCGCCACCAATACATAATGTCGAAACTGCATAGCGACCCTTAATACGCTGAAGTTCATACAATGCTTTAACAGTGATCACAGCGCCGGTAGCACCGATAGGATGCCCAAGGCTGATACCCGATCCATTGGGGTTTACCTTTTGCGGGTCTAGCTCAAGTTCGCGCGTAACCGCCAATGCCTGCGCAGCAAAAGCCTCATTGGCTTCCCACACATCGACCTCATCTTTACTCACACCCGTTTTATCGAGTAGCTGACGAACAGCGGGCGCTGGGCCAATACCCATAATAGCGGGATCAACGGCGGCCACAGCGTAGCCAAGCATACGTGCCATTGGTTTAAGCCCTCGCGCTTCGGCTGCTGAGCGCTCCATCATTACCAGTGCGGCAGCACCATCATTAATTCCTGATGCATTACCGGCGGTGACAGTGCCATCTTTTTTAAACGCCGGTCGTAAACCGCTCATGCTCTCGGCGTTGCAATCAAAACGAATATGCTCGTCTCGCTCAAACACTGTTACACCCTTGCGCGTTTTTAGCTCGATAGGGAGAATCTGTCCGTCAAAACGATTTTCTTCAATCGCGCGTTGTGCGCGACGATGACTTTCCGCTGCCAATTCATCTTGTTGTTCTCGACTAAGGCTGTATTTGTCGGCGAGGTTTTCGGCGGTGATACCCATATGGGTATCGCCAATCGGGCAGGTCAGCGCGCCCATCATAGGATCGACCATTTTGCCATCGCCCATTTTGGCTCCGAAGCGCGCATCGGGTAGCCAGTAGGGTGCGCGGCTCATCGATTCGGCACCAGCGGCCACCGCGACATCACAGTCGCCAAGTAAAATCATCTGTGCGGCAGAAACCACTGCCTGTAGTCCTGAGCCGCAGAGTCGATTAACCGTTAACGCCGGTGTTTCGATTGGCAGTCCCGCATTAAGTGAGGCAGTGCGGCCCATATACATATCGCGGCGATCACTGTGTACCACCGAGCCAACAACACAGTGGCCGACGTCTGTGGCCTCCAGTCCGGAACGACTGACTGCCTCGGCAATCACCTTCCCCGCCAGTTCAGTTGGTGGTACATCTTTGAGCGCGCCACCAAAATCCGCCACCGCAGTGCGCACCCCACTTAAAATTACAACTTCTCTATCAGTCATGGTTTACCTTTGTATTAAATACTTTATGTTGATCTGGTTAGGTCGCAATAGTGCACAGTTAAAAAACCATCTCTGGCACATGCTCAGGAATCACTAGCTCACCACTGGTGAGATTGGCGATCTCTTCAACACTGACCCCGGGTGCACGCTCACGTAAAATAAATTTGCCATCCTCAATATCCAGTAAGGCCAGATCGGTCAGTACGCGTTTTATACAACCCTTGCCAGTCAGTGGCAGTGTGCATTGAGAGAGTAGTTTAGAGTCGCCTGATTTTGAGGCATGGGTCATGGTGACAATAATATTGTCAGCGCCGGCGACCAAATCCATCGCTCCACCCATGCCTTTGATGAGCTTTCCAGGAATCATATAGGAAGCGATATTCCCTTGGCAGTCGACTTCAAAGGCACCAAGTACTGTTAGGTCAACATGGCCGCCGCGGATCATGGCAAAAGACTCCGCTGAGGAAAATAGTGACGCGCCCTCAACCATGGTGACGGTTTGTTTGCCGGCATTGATCAGGTCGGCATCGACCTCTTCATCGAGTGGGAACGGGCCCATACCCAGCAGGCCATTCTCCGATTGCAGCATCACCTGCATGTCGTCGGGAATAAAGTTTGCGGCCAGTGTTGGAATACCGATACCAAGATTAACGTAATAGCCATCTTTAAATTCTTGCGCAACCCGTTGTGCTAATTGATCTCTTGTTAAAGCCATTGGTTAATCTCCTTAGGCGCTGCGCACAGTGCGCTGTTCAATTGTTTTCTCAAATGTGCCTTTAATCAGGCGATTGACGAAGATACCCGGCAGATGAATTTCGTCGGGATCAAGTTCGCCTACCTCAACGATTTCTTCAACTTCAACCACGGCTATTTTCCCTGCAGTAACCGCCATGGGATTAAAGTTACGCGCTGTCTTGCGGAACATTAGGTTGCCACTGCGATCGGCTTTCCACGCTTTGGCAATGGAAAAATCACCTTGTAATGCTTCTTCAAGAATATATTGGCGGCCATTAAATTCGCGTACTTCTTTGCCTTCACCTACTGGAGTGCCATAGCCAGTCGCAGTATAGAAAGCGGGAATACCGGCCCCACCGGCGCGCATTTTTTCAGCTAGTGTGCCCTGTGGGGTCAGTTCTACTTCCAGCTCACCACTCATCATCTGCGCTTCAAATAGTGCATTTTCTCCAACATAGGATGCGATCATTTTTTTGATTTGTCGGTCTTCGAGCAATATGCCTAAGCCATTGCCATCGGTGCCGGCATTATTGGAGGCTATAGTCAGTCCTTTGGTGCCGCGGCGTTTGATTTCTTTGATAAGATTTTCCGGTATGCCGCAGAGCCCAAAGCCACCGGCAATAATAGTCATATTGTCTTCTAGGCCGTCAAGAGCCTCAGCATAGCTGGTTATAACTTTGTCGAATCCAGACACTTTATTCTCCTGTAATGATTTATTTTGGGTTACTAATTGCACAGAATGCTTTAAATCTTTATATTTAACAAATTGTATATTTAAAAGAATTAATTTAAATTATCAATTAATGACTATTCCTATTAATCAGGTTATCGCCTTTAGCATGGTGGCGCGTACCGGCAGTTTTGCTGAGGCGGCGATTCAGTTGCATCTGTCGCAACCGGCATTAAGTATTGCGATTAAAAATCTCGAGCAGGCACTGGGTGGTAAGTTGTTGGCCCGAACCACCAGATCGGTGACATTAACGCCAGAGGGAAAAGCTTTTTATCCGGTTGCTCGGCGATTGCTATCGGATTGGGATCAGTCATTACAGGATGTACGCAACCATTTCGAGTTACGCCGAGGTAAGCTAGATATTGCCGCCATGCCGACCTACACAGCGAACTTGTTACCCAAAATATTGGCAGATTTTCATCGTTTATACCCTGATATCCATGTCACCGTACATGATGTGATTGCTGAGAATGTGGTTGAGATGGTGAGGGAGGCGCGTTGTGAGTTGGGTATTACCTTTGATCCCGGTGATGCGCCCGATCTGCATTTCCAATCGTTATTCAGTGATCGATTTATTGCTATCTTGCCACAGTCACATGCTTTGCTCAGTAAAAGGCAACTCAGTTGGGCAGACTTACTTGATTATCCACATATCAGTTTGCAGCGACCTGCTGGTGCTCGAGCGTTAATTGATCAGACCTTGGCCAAAAAAGGGCTGGTATTGACGCCTGCCTTTGAATCTCACCAGTTGGTTAGCATTGGCCGCATGGTTAGAGAGGGGCTGGGACTCAGTGTAGTGCCCAACACTAGCCGCGGACAAATGGAAGAAATGGGTTTGCAATGTCGCCCTATTGCTTATCCCACCATTACACAAGACTTGGGCGTGATTACTCGGCGCCAACAACCTTTGTCGGCAGCCGCTAAAGCCATGGAAAAACTGATCGGGGCCGCTAGTCAGTAGCCCTGAATGGTAAGCTAATCTGAATGATTGCTCTAGAGTAGCTCCTGCAGAGATTCAATCACTTTATCGCCAAACTCTGTGGTGCTCAACAGGGTAATATCCGACCCTGGTTTGGATAGATCGCCAGTAGAATAGCCCGCTGCAAAAACACTTTGCATTGCCTGCCAAACCGCTTTGGCTTCGTCGGCCATACCGAAACTCATATCCAGCATCAGTGCTACTGAACCAATCATCGAGTAGGGGTTAGCCAGATTCTTTCCTGCAATATCTGGTGCTGACCCGTGAGAGGGTTCGTAATAGGCTTTATCGGGCCCCATGCAAGCAGAAGGCATAAGACCGAGCGATCCCAGTATACCGCCACCTTGGTCACTGAGAATATCGCCGAACATATTTTCCATCACCATTACATCAAACTGGCCTGGATTAAGACATAGGTGGGTAGCAGCCGCATCCACCAGCATATGGATAACGGTCACTTCGGGAAAGCCTACGGCAACCTCTTCTAAAACCTCATTCCACAGTACTGATGAAACCAGTACATTGCTTTTATGGATATTGTGTAAGACTTTTTTACGTTTCATCGCCTCTTGAAATGCGATCAGCAGAATTTGGCGAATTTGTTGCTCGTCGTATTCCAATGTCTCTTTTACATAGCGCAGGCCATCACTGGTTTCGCCGCGCTCTTTACCGCCGAAATACAAGCCGCCAACAAGTTCTCGTACCAGTAAAATATCGATGCCTTCGCCAACAATATCGGCTTTTAAAGGTGAGAAGTGCGCCATGCCTTTGGGTAGGGAAATAGGGCGAAAGTTAGCGTAGGTATTTAGTCGCCGGCGCATTGGTAGCAGTGCACCGCGCTCTGGGCGCTCCTCAACAGGAATTTTTTCTGACTCTTCATGGCTTAAACCAATAGGGCCCTTCAAAATCGCATCAGCCTCATCACAGGCTTTTATAGTCGCATCGGGAAATGATTTACCGGTGGAGAAATACGCGTTAGCGCCAAACTCTGCTTGTTGACAGTCAAACTGCACGTCACGCTTCTGCTCAATTAAGGTCAAAACACGCAGTGCTTGTTCAGTGATCTCAGGCCCAATACCGTCACCTGCTAGTACTGCGATTTTGTATGTCTGTGCCATGGTTTGCTCTCGGAGTTTGTTAGCGGCGCGTATTGTATGAAGGGCTCTGCTCTTTAGCAAATTTGAGGCCAGTAAAAGGTAATGCCCAGCTAGCATAGATGCTATTAATACTGTCTATAACCCTCTTATACATTGGTCAACCAAACTACCCCTATATCGTTGTGTTAAAGCGATTCAACAACGAGTAATATAGATGCTTATGTTTTTTCGCACTACGCCTTTGCATCTCAAATAATTAAGTGATCAATCCTATGGTCCCTCTCAAGCAACAATTTTCGCTCGCTGCACTTATGCTAGGCGGAGCATTAATTATTAGCCTGTTACTGTATGTCACTCGACCGCCAACAGAGCTTGCTGAGCCAGAGTATAGGCCCGTATCTGTGGATGCCGCATTAGTGGTGAGTGAGAATTTGCGTATACCGGTGCAAGCACAGGGTACGGTGGCACCATTGCGCGCGACCTCGTTGCAGTCGGAGGTGTCGGGGCAAATTATTGAAACCGCGGAAAATTTTCTTGTCGGTGGGTTTATCGCAAAGGGAGATATGTTGTTGCGTATTGATCCTCGTGACTATCAAACGGGTCTATTACGGGCACAGTCAGCGGTTAAGTCCGCTGAGAGTAATTTAGTACAAGAGCAGGGACGTGCTGAGGTAGCACTGCGTGAATGGAAAAATTTACCCAAGGGTAGCCAGCGAACGCAGTCTGCTACGGATCTGTATTTACGCAAACCGCAGTTGGAAATGGCGGAGTCGCAATTACTGGCAGCCAAAGCCGATTTGCAAACTGCTCGTGACAACCTTGAACGTACCACCATTCGCGCGCCCTACGATGCACTAATCCGCGCCAAGCACAGTGAACTTGGTCAATATGTGCGGCCGGGAACGCCGCTGGCAGAGATATTCTCTATTGATCAGGCTGAAGTGCGGTTGCCAATTCCTCAGACTGCGCTTAATTATTTGGATTTACCCTCAGGATTACAGCACTTTCAGGGCCGTACAGCTGTTGATCTGTTTACCAATGTTGGCGGAGAGATTAATCAATGGTCTGCACGTGCACATCGGACTGAGGCTGTTTTTGATGAGCGCTCGCGGGTACTTTATTTAGTGGCGCGCATTGATGACCCCTATGCGATTGCTGATCCGAGTTTACAGCCCTTACGCATGGGAACTTTTGTCAACGCCAAGGTTGAGGGTCGAGAAATACCCAATCTGGTAGCTTTACCCCGATATATACTGCGTGCGGGGAATCTACTATGGGTAATTGATAGCAATAATGTATTGCGTAACCGCGAAGTCAGACTATTACGATCCAGTGGCGATCAAATCTATATTAGTGAGGGCCTAGATGAAGGTGATTTGGTTTGTCTTACCCTGATGGATCCTTCGTTTACCGGTGCCACCGTGACTATTGAATCCACTATACCCACTGATCAGCTGCGCCTTATAGATCAAGAAAAGCAAATGCCTGCCTCCTCAGCCACTGATAGCGGGACCCCAAGTCAATGAGCAACGCACCAGCCACAGGCATTATTGCTTGGTTTGCTCGCAATCCGGTAGCCGCCAATCTACTCATGTTGATTATTATTGTGGTCGGCGTGGGTTCGGCTTTTAGTCTGCAGAGAGCGCTGTTCCCATCATTTGAAGTGGATCGCGTATTTATCACCGCGCCCTATCCCGGCGCAGCGCCAGAGGAAGTTGAGCAGGGTGTTATTTTAAAAATTGAGGAAGCAATCAATGATGTTGACGGTATTCGGCGTATAGAGGCAGACGCCTTTGAGTCAAATGGTCGTCTGATGATTGAGCCAGACGAAGATGTCGATGTGCAGAAACTGGTTGGTGATTTAAAAAGCCGTGTTGATAGCATTGTGCATTTTCCTGAGGGGGCCGAGCGGCCTATTATTTCCCAGCCAGAGTTACTGGTACCAGCCTTTACGGTGCAGATTTCTGGTGCCTTAGATGAACGCAGTATGAAAGCGCTTGCCGATCAAATTAGACGCGATCTACTAAGTTATCCGGAGGTGTCCAGTGCGAAGGTCGTCGGTGCTCGAGATTATGAAATAGCTATCGAAATTTCTGAGGCTGTGCTGCGCGAATATCATCTCACCTTGGGCGATGTAGCCCGACGTATCTCGGCCTCGTCAGTCGATTTGCCCGCGGGGTCGGTGCAGACAAGTAATGGTGACATTATGTTGCGCACCGTAGGGCAGGCCTATGTGCAGCAAGATTTTGAGCAAATTATTCTTAAAACATGGCCTGATGGCACCCGTCTGTTGCTTGGTGATATTGCCACGATTAATGATGGCTTTGTCGACGATAAAGGCTTTTCTCTTTTTGATGGCAACTATTCACTGGGGGTTAATGTATTCGCGACAGGTCGTCAGGATATACTCGAAACCGCTGAAGTTGCCCGAGCTTATATTGCGGAAAAGCAGGTCAGTCTCCCCGATGGTGTAAGTCTAACGATCTGGCAGGACACTACATACTACCTTGAGGGGCGCCTCAATATGATGGTAAAGAATCTTGCTATCGGTGCGTTGCTGGTCTTTATCACGCTAACTTTGTTTCTTGAAATTAAATTAGCCTTCTGGGTTATGGTAGGTATCCCCGTATGCTTCCTTGGCACCATGGCCTTTTTAAATACCTCCTATGTTGATACTAATTTAAATATGATCAGTATCTTTGGGTTTATTTTGGTGCTGGGTATTGTGGTTGATGATGCCATTATTATTGGCGAGAGTGCCTATGCGGAGCAGGAGCGTCATGGGCATAGTATCGATAATATTATCAATGGTGTGTATCGGGTATCGACGCCAGCCACCTTTGGTGTATTGACCACTATTTGCGCCTTTGCACCGACTTTATTTGTTGACGGTATGCTGGGTGCTTTCCCGAAGGCTTGTGGCTGGGTGGTTATTTTCTGTCTGATCTTTTCGTTGATTGAATCAAAGTGGATTTTGCCATCCCATCTGGCGCACAGTAAACCGACGCGCAATCCTTGGTTACTTAAGATTAATAGTGTTCAAACTAGAGTTAATGCGGCTCTTAGACAGGCCATAGACAACCATTACAAGCCATTACTGCAGCGCTGTATCGCTTATCGCTACAGTACGCTAGCGTTTTTCTTGGCGCTGTTGATTCTGGCGACAGGTCTACTGTCAGGTGGTGTTGTACGCACCGTACTCAGCCCAGAAATACCAGGGGAGTTTATGACGGTCGAGTTGCGCATGTCTGAAGGTTCGCCCGAACAGCGTACCGAACAGGCGGTGGCCAAAATTGTACAAGCCCTGCAACAGGTAGAGCGAGATTATCAGGCGGAGGTTGGTGTTGATAAAAAATTGATTGCCCACCTTCTTGCTTATGGCAAAGACCGCATCAATGGTCAGGTCAACCTTGAATTGGTCAAGGAAGATAAACGCACCATTACCGCAGTCGAGATTGAAAAACGCTGGCGCCAGCAGTTGGGCACAATTCATGGTGCTGAGGTGCTGTCTTTTAGAATGGATGACGGACCGCAGTTTGGCCCCAATATCGCTTTTGATCTTATGCACAGTAATATTGAAACACTGCGTCTGGCCTCTGAGGAGTTAGAGGAGCAACTCGGGCATTACGCGGGATTAAGTGATATTCGCAATGGTGCGAGCGATACCGCCGATGAGTTTCATCTGGATATTTTGCCTGAGGGCGAGGCTCTAGGTCTAACTCGTTATGACCTAGGCTCACAGGTGCGCCATGCCTTTTATGGTGCTGAGGCACAGCGAGTGCAACGTGGTATTGATGAAATTAAAGTGATGGTGCGGTATCCGCGTGCAGATAGAGAAACGGTTGCCAGCCTGAATAATATGTTTATTCGTACCGCCACAGGAGATGAAGTGCCATTTGAAACTGTGGCCAGAGTCAATATCAAAGAAGGGCTCTTAAAAGCAACGCGAATTAATTTTCAGCGCGCCTCTGAAGTCACCGCGCAAGGCGACTCAGGGATTGTTGAGCCGGCTAAAGTAATAGCGGATATTGAAACCCGTATTTTGCCGCAGTTAATGGCCAAGTATCCAGGCCTGCAATGGGGTATCTCTGGGCTAGCAGATGAAGAGACAAAAATGGCCGTCAGTATGGCAATTGGATTTGCGCTGGCACTCTTTGGTATCTATGCGCTACTGGCAATACCAACGCGCTCCTATTTACAGCCGCTGATTATTATGGGGGTGATTCCCTTTGGTTGTATCGGCGCGGTTATTGGTCATTGGCTAACGGGCTATACCATGAGCATGATGTCGGTAATGGGCATTATTGCGCTGAGTGGTGTAGTGGTAAATGATAGCTTGATTCTGGTGGATTACGTCAACAAAGCAGTTATTGAAGGCGTCGATAAACGCAGTGCAGTACTGCAGGCTGGTGCTAGGCGCTTTCGGGCGATTTTGCTTACCTCCCTCACCACCTTTTTGGGCTTGGCGCCGATGCTACTAGAGCAGAGTGCACAGGCTAAGTTTATGATACCCATGGCGCTTTCACTGGCCTGTGGTATCGTATTTGCCACGGTGATTACCCTGTTACTGGTGCCTTGCCTCTATCTAATACTTGATGACTTGGATGCTTGGTGGGACAAGGGAAGCCTCCCTGTAACTGCGAGATAGTTAAGCCCAGAGTCTTTTATTGAGGCGGGTTTTACAGTTCTTCGCGGCACTAATAAATGAATTAAAAATCAGTTCTAGCTGAGCAATTGGTCGGTAATCAATCACTGACTTGCTCTCAAGCTAGGGTTATCGTAGCCTATGGCCTCACTAAAATAATAATCAATACCCTTGGGGTATCTTCACTGGACTTTCTACTATGGTAGATCAAAAACAACCGAGTAAGCATTATCGCGGTATGGTGCTTGCGCTGCTTACATTGGTATATGGGTTTAATTTTATTGACCGCCAGATTGTTGGTATTTTAGCGCCCTTTATTCAGCAGGATCTTGGGCTGACCAATACTCAACTGGGTTTGCTGATTGGTTTGGCTTTTGCCACATTTTATACCTTGGTGGCAATTCCTATCGCTTGGTTAGCAGACCGCTACAATCGTGTGAATATTCTTTCAATTGCACTGGCCGTGTGGAGTGGCTTTACCGCCTTAACTGGTTTAGCGGGTAACTTTGTACAGATCGGCCTCGCCCGTATGGGTGTCGGCATCGGTGAGGCTGGCGGTAGTCCGCCATCGCATTCCATTATTTCTGATTTGTACCCTAAAGAAGAACGTGCCGGGGCATTGGGCGTTTATTCTATGGGTATCCCTCTCGGTATTATGGCGGCCTACTTTGCCACGGCCTCGTTAATGGGTGCGTCCGGTGATGAGGTAAATTGGCGACGTATTTTTATCTTCCTCGGTTTAACCGGTATTGCTTTGGCGGTGGTTGTGCGGCTGGTACTGCGTGAACCCGTGCGCGGCGCGATGGAGTTTGATAACCACGCCGATATTGTGCAGCCGCCCTTTACTGAATCATTACAGACCTTGCTCAAAATCCCCGCTTGGTGGTGGATGTGTTTTGGTATTGCCTTCGGCTCGTTTGTGTCGTATTCCTTTTCCGCATTTCAGACCAAATACTTGGTTATGCTGGATCCCAGTTTTGATTTTAAAACCTTGGTTATTGTTCTCGGTGTGATTAATGGTACTACCTATGCCGGTGGTGCTTATTTTGGTGCCAAGCTGGCGGATCTATGGGGTGCTAAAACTATTCGTGCCTATGGCTGGTTGCCGGCTATTGCTATTGGTATATGTTTGCCAATCGGTGTTATGTCATTTTGGGTCTCGTCGGTTTGGGTTCACTTGGTTTTCACAACATTCTTGCTATTGTTTTTGGGTATTTATCTAGGCCCCAGTTTTGCCATCGCGCAAACCTTGGCGCCAGTCAATATGCGCGCCATGTCTACCGCGTTATTTTTCTTTATTCTCAATATGATTGCACTCGGCGGCGGGCCAACATTTACGGGCTGGTTAATTGATGTATTTAAGCACGCCAATACAGATATCACTGCAATGCGTTACGCTATGACAGTAACTTGCGCTATGTTTATACCCTCGATTCTTAGTTTTATGGTCGTTAGTCGGGTATTACCCAATGATTGGGCGGCGGCAGAAAAGCGCAATCAAGAATTAGCCAAAAATGCTTAAGAGCTATCAACAGGCTACCGCCGAAAAGGAAGCGTCAATATGATAAAAACAAGTGCCGCGTTTTTTAGCCGTATGGTGGAGCGCTGGCTACCAGATGCCTTTGTTATCGCCATTATATTAAGTGCGATGGTTTTTCTTAGTGGTGTTATCTTTCAAGGGCAGACCCTGTCGGCTATGGCTGATCATTGGGGTAATGGCGTCTGGAAGCTATTAGGCTTCTCCATGCAAATGGTGCTGATATTAGTTTTGGGTACCGTGTTGGCTATGAGTAAACCGATTAAAGCGCTGCTTAAAGGTACGGCTCAATTAGCCAGTAGTCCAGCTCAGGGTGTTGTTCTAGTAACCTTGGCTTCTATATTAGCGCTGTGGATTAACTGGGGTTTTGGTTTGATCGTAGGGGCGCTATTGGCGCGTGAGGTGGCTATGACCGTTAAACATAGTCATTTCCCGCTATTATTGGCCGCAGCCTATTCTGGCTTATTAGTCTGGCATGCGGGCTTATCTGGGTCGATACCATTAAAGCTAGCTTCGTCTGGAAACGATACCTTAGGGCAATTGCTTAGCGGTCAGCTGGTGCCATTAAGCGATACTATTTTTGCTTGGCAAAATATCGCTATTGTGTTGGCGCTAGCGATTTCTCTGCCACTGCTAAATATGTTGATGATGCCGGCTAAAGAGAGTCGAGTGGCGTTGACTTATAAAGAAGAGCCCGAGCCAGTGATTGATATGGCGTCGCTAAGCCCTGCAGAAAAGCTAGAACACTGGCCGATAATAAATTTTCTCTTGGTGGCCATTGGCGTTATTTATTTATCGGGCTATTTTTCCGCTGGTAATGGGATAAGCCTTAATATTATCAATCTGTGTTTGTTGATTGCGGGTCTTGCATTGCATAAAAGCCCGGCTAATTATCTTAATGCTATGGGTAAAGGTATTGGTACCAGTAGTGGTATTGTTCTGCAGTTTCCCCTGTATGCGGGCATTATGGGCATGATGGTTGACTCTGGTCTTGCCACCACCATGTCCGAGTGGTTTGTGCATATCTCGACTGCGGAGAGTTTTCCCGTGGTAACTTTTTTCAGTGCCGGTGTGGTTAATTTTCTGGTGCCTTCTGGTGGCGGACAGTGGGCGGTGCAAGCGCCGATTGTGGTGCCCGCAGCCGCGCAATTAGGCGTGCCGGTCAATCAGGCGGCAATGGCTGTGGCCTGGGGCGATGCCTGGACCAATATGATCCAACCTTTTTGGGCGTTGCCACTTTTGGCGCTGACAGGGCTTAAGCTACGTCAGATTATGGGCTACTGTATTGTGATATTGATCTGGTCTGGTCTGTTGATCAGTAGCATGATCTATCTGCTCTACTAGCGCCGACTTTAATTCCTCGCTATTAATCGCCGTCATACTGCGACTACAGTGCCATAAGATATTTTGTGTAGTGCTCTATCACCTGATCCGGTGCTTCCACCTGAGGATAATGACCTATTAATGGCAACTCGGCGAGGTAATCCAATCGGCATTGCAAGGCTTGATAGCGGGCGACCATATGGGCGCCAGATACAGGATCTACCGAGCCATTGATAAGCGCCAGTGGAAGCGTGGATTTTTGTAATGCAGTGACCCAGCGCTGTCGATGCTGGCGGCGGTCGCGCATATAGGTAATTAGATTATGGAAAATATGTTTACCCTTATTGAGATTAATCAGCCACCAAAATTCCTCAAGCTGTTGTGCGCTAGGCTTGGTTTGCTGGCCAAATACTGAACTAAAGTTTTTAGAAAATTTTGCATAGCCGGTCAGTCGATTAAGCAGGCCGCCGATGGGGCTAAGCAGTAATTTTTGTGTAAGCAACGCGCGATGGGTCTCGGGAAATAAGCCACCGTTAAGAAAGCAACAGGACTGCCATTGTCCTTTGCCGGCACCTTCTAATTGGCGCGCCAGTAATTCTTGCGCCACAGTGTCACCATAGTCATGGGCTAGCACATGAAACTGTTTTAGTGCTTTGGCGCTGACCAAGGCCTCAACAAAATCTGCTTGTCGATGGATAGTGTAATGACGGTTATTGGGTTTATCGGAGAAGCCAAAACCCAGCATATCCAGTGCAATCAGTCGATAGTCCTGCGCCAAGGTTTGCCATAGCGGTTGCCAATCCCAACTCGAGGTGGGAAAGCCATGCAGTAGTAAAATGGTAGGCTTGGTGCTGGCGCCAGTATCAATAACAAAGATGCTATGGTCCAGCAATTGCATATGCTCACCTTGTGCTAGCCATTGTTGTGGTGTGCAAGTAGCTTGTTCAGTTATTGTGGTCATGGGATAAACCTATTATTAAAGCGTTATTGCGCCCTGTATTTG
Organism: Porticoccaceae bacterium; assembly: GCA_049631145.1. GTDB lineage: Bacteria > Pseudomonadota > Gammaproteobacteria > Pseudomonadales > Porticoccaceae > HTCC2207. The sequence continues at coordinate 89,116 of JBNAAJ010000002.1, read as the reverse complement.
TGACCATACTGTCTCAATATGCTTATTGAGTCCATCTCTGCTAAGTGCAATACTAAAAAAAATGAACGTCTTACCCTGTAATATCGTAAATAACTAAAACAAAATATGAGAGACACAATGACTCAGGCTCAATCACCACAAATAGATACGCTGATTAAAAATGCCAAAGTGTTTAACCGCGGTGAGCCCGCGATTATCGAAGATGTGGCGGTGGCCGATGGTCGTATTGTAGCGCGCGGTAAAAATCTAGACAGCACTGCGGCGGCGGAGGTAATTGATGCTCAAGGACTTTGGTTGATGCCAGGTCTGTTTGATATTCATACCCATTATGACCTTGAGCTTGAAGTGGCACCTGGGTTGCCTGAGTCTACGCGCCATGGCACGACCTCGGTGGTAATTGCCAATTGCAGTTTGGGGTTGGCTTTCGGTGCCCAACGCGATGGTACTAATGATCCAATTGTTAGCTGTTATGCACGAGTGGAAAATATTCCCAAGCATGTGTTGCGCAACTGCGCGGACAATGTTGACTGGGATAATCCCAAAGATTATTTAACCCATCTTGAGCAGCTTAATCTTGGCCCCAACGTGGCAGTCTTGTTCCCTCATTCAATGTTACGTATTGATGTGATGGGTTTTGATCAGAGTATTCAGCGTGATCCAACGGAGCAAGAGCTTCAGCAGATGAAAGACAAATTACGCGATGCGCTCGAACTTGGCTACGCAGGGTTTTCCACTGATGCGCTGCCCTTCCATTATTTGGCTGCACAGCCGCACTGCGATAAAACTATTCCCACCCAGTTTGCCAAATATCCAGAAATCAAACAGTTGGCGCAAGTGGTGCGAGAGCAGGGCGCGGTATGGCAGGCAACACCGCCTAAAGATAGCGTCATCGGTACCCTAAAAACCTTTCTATTAACCAGCGGCAGACTGTATGGCAAACCATTGCGGACAACGGTGGTGGCGGCATTGGATATTGCCAATAACTGGCGTATATCCGGGCTGGCAAAGAGACTGTCCAGTATCTTAAATTCGCGACTAATACAGGGTGAGTTTCATATGCAGGCGCTGGGAGCGCCGTTTAAAATTTGGTCCGATGGTGCGGTTACACCTATCGCCGAAGAAATTCCTGAACTGCGCAGATTAAATGAAACAGATTTAGAGGATCGTGCCCAGCGCTTACAAATACTCAATGATCCCGACTATATTAAAACCTTCAAAGCCATGTGGATGAAAGGCAAACAGGGTTGGAGTCTGGCAAGACTTAAACGCAAAATTAATCTTGAAGATTTTGCCTTTAATCGCACACTGGCTGATATGCATGTTGATCGTTGCCCACAGAGCAATTGGGAGGGGATGACTTTTCAGGCGCTGTTTGACCGTATTTTAGCTATTAATGCCGGCCAGCTACCTGAGGTGATTAGTGATAATGAGCGCGAACTGGTGACCACGGATTTTGCCCATATAGCCGATGAAGGGGATTTTATGCTGCAGATGCTACGCTCATTTGATAATGATCTGAGTTGGAGCACAGTGACGGCAAACCGCGATATGAAAACCGTTCGTGAGCTGTTAATGCATCCGTCTTTACTGCCTGGTTTTAATGACAGTGGCGCGCACCTTACCAATATGGCCTTTTATGATGTTAATTTGCGCAGCCTGCAACTGGCTGCTCAAGGGGGCGATAAGGATGTCAGTTATATGGTAAAGCGCCTAACCAAAGATGCCGCAGATGTCTTTGGTGTAGAGGGTGGAACTATTGATCAAGGCGATATTGCTGATTTAATTCTGATTGATCCAGTAAAGCTGGCTGACTATCAGGGCGAAGAAAATGTGCAGCGAATTTACCGCGAAGAATTTAGTCATGAACAACTGGTTAATCGTTCTGATGGGGTTGTAGATTTGGTTATGATCGGTGGCCATATCGCTTGGCAAGATACCGCATTTACCAAGCATCTCGGTAAAAAACCCATGGGGCGCCTTTTGCGTTCGATACACAGAGATTAATACCGTCTGTTAAGTCTTGTCACCCTGAGCCGGAGATTAAAATTGTCTGGTCTCACCAATATCGAGCACCCAATTATGTTCATCGGCCAACGCTGTTTTTTCCGCCGCGGCCTTAAACCGCATAGGTGGTTCTGACAGTGGTTCATCGGATAAATTAAATGTACCAAAATGCATTGCCACCGCATTCTTTGCCCGCAGATCAAGAGCTGCCTGAATCGCTTCCTCTGGATTCATATGGGAGGATTTCATCATTGCTCGCGGCGCATAGGCGCCGATGGGTACCGCGGCCAAGTCAAAGGGACCAAGTGCTTGGCCTATACTTTTAAAGCCTGAAAAGTAGCCCGTATCACCAGCAAAATAAAAGCGTTTTTGTGGGCCGGTAATTGCCCAAGATGACCACAGTGTTTTTCTGGTATCTGTGAGACTGCGCTTGCTCCAATGCTGCGTGGGTAAACAGTGAATAGTGGCTGTTTTAAAATTAATAGCATCACCCCAGTTCATTTCTTCGACTCGTTGAATGCCCTTTTTACGCAACAGTTTGGCATTGCCCAAGGGCACAAAAAATACGGTTTCGGGGTTGCGTTTGGCAAGCTTGCGCAATGTGCGTATATCGAGGTGATCGTAGTGGTTATGAGAGATCACCACAAAGTCGATTGGTGGCAGATCCTCTAGCGCCATTCCCGGCTTAACGTAGCGGTTGGGTCCAGCGAAAGGTATGGGGCTGGGCCTATTAGACCAAATGGGGTCGGTTAAAAAAGTCAGATTTTCCATCTGCACTAAAAATGTTGCATGGCCGATCCAAGTGGCCGTTGGCTCACTGGCCGCTGTGGCGAGTCGCAGTGAACTACCGTCGTTGGCGATGCGGCTTGGTGCGCCATCTCGCCTTTTAAAAGCCGTGGCAACGCGGCGAGCAAAAAACGGTGCTCTCACTTTTATCGATACGCCCGGCAGGTTTTGACTAATATTGAGGTATCGACCTTTGCTATCTTGTTTTGCTGGTGCGATTTCTGGCGGATTAGTGGGCAGGTTAGGTTCGCTGTTAACTGGCATGCTGAGTCCTAGTAGCCACAGTAAACCGATCGTGGCCAATTGATAATAAGTTTTTGATTTAACCATAAGGGCACTCCACAACTGATATTAAGTTTAGCGCAAATCACCTGCCATATTCCTCTGTTGGAGCGGCACCTATGCCTGCGTTACTGAACCGCGGGTCATAACAAAACTTGAATAGTTGCCAGCCTCTGAATACAGTGCGAATTGATAATAATAACGCCCTGCACGGTTGTCACTACTCAAGTGGCACTCTCGGCATTGGGCCTACATAGAGAGGGTACGTATTATGACTGAAGCATGGATTATAGATGCTTGTCGAACACCCCGCGGCATTGGCAAAGTAGGGCGTGGAGCGCTCACCGATATTCATCCTCAGCGTCTTGGTGCTACAGTGTTAAAGGCACTGGCTGAGCGCAACAATATTAACACCGCAGATGTCGCCGATATTATTTGGGGTTGTAACGTGCAGCGTGGCCAGAACGGCAATGATATGGGGCGCATGTCCGCTCTTGATGCAGGATATGATATCACCTCCAGTGGCGTAACGCTGGATCGCTTCTGCGGTTCAGGTATCACCACGGTCAATATGGCTGCCGCCTCGATTATGTCTGGTATGGAAGATCTGGTGATTGCCGGTGGCTGTGAAATGATGTCCGGTTATGGTCAGCTGGCCAAAGAAACCAGCCCTTTTGTCGACTCCGGCAATCTCCATCTGCGTGCTATGTATGGTCAGTCCCATCAGGGTCTCTGTGCTGATACCATCGCCACGATTGAAGGCATCCCCCGAGAGGATCTAGATCGGTTGGCTGAGTTGAGTCAACAGCGAGCTGCCCATGCTATTGAAAATGGCCATTTCGATAAGAGCCTAGTACCGGTCTACCGAGATGACGGCAGTTTAGCGTTAGATAAGGATGAGTTTCCTCGTCCGGGCACGACCATGGAGACCTTGAGCCAATTACAACCGTCCTTTGAAAAGTTAACGCATATGCCTTTGGATGAAGAGGGCACCACTTACGCTAAATTAATGGCGATTAAATACCCCGATGTAGCAGTCAAACATGTACATCATGCCGGTAATTCCTCCGGTGTGGTTGATGGCGCTGCCGCCGTTTTATTGGCGTCACCAGACTACGCAAGTAAACAGGGTTGGAAGCCGCGAGCTAAAGTGGTGGCCTACGGCAATATGGGCGATTGTCCAGCGCTTATGCTTAATGCCCCTGTGCCCTCGGCCAAGCGTGTGTTGTCGAAGGCTGGATTGAACAAACAAGATATTGATCTATGGGAAATCAATGAAGCCTTTGCTGTGGTGGCTGAGAAATTTATTCGCGACCTTGAATTGGACCGCGATAAGGTCAATGTTAATGGTGGCGCGATGGCCCTCGGTCACCCTATTGGCGCAACCGGTTCGGTGCTGGTAGGCACTATGCTAGATGAGTTAGAGCGTCGTCAATTAAAGCGTGGTCTAGTGACTATGTGTGCCGGTGGCGGTATGGCGCCGGCCATTATTATTGAGCGTATTTAAGAGGTACTCATTATGAGCCCAACTCAATCCTTTACACCAGATACTGTCAGTATTGTAAAACGCAGCCCAAAACTGGATATTGCCGAGGCGTTAAAAACCGAGTGGATGGACAACCATGTATTTGCCACAGCTTGGCTAAATGCTATGTCTATTACCTTTCCGCTGGGCGAACAGTTTTTTATTAACTCGGTGCGACATTATCGCGATCGCATTACCGACCCCAAGCTGCAACGAGAAATGAAAGCCTTTTACAGTCAGGAAGCGGTGCATTTGCGTGAGCATCAACGCTACAACGAATTACTCTGTGCGCAGCGTGGTTATGATCTTGAAAAACTTATTGGCCCTATGCGGCGGCGCATGCAGTGGGTGGAAAAAAATGTACCGGCGCGTCAGCGTTTGGCGGGTACTGTGGCAGTAGAGCATATGACGGCGGTAATGGCGGAAAAAGTATTGGGTGACGACGATATATTTGCGGTTGCACATCCTGCTATGGCCGAACTGTGGCGCTGGCATGCTGCTGAAGAAATGGAACACAAAGCGGTGGCTTTTGATGTTTATCGTGCCATCGGTGGCACTGAAAAAATGCGTCGTGCCGCTATGCGTCGCAGTACATTTTTTCTGATTTGGGATATTTTGCATGGCGTGCACCATATGCTCAAGTGTGATGGAAAATTATGGAGCCCCAAAGTTTGGTTCTCTGGCCTTGGATTTTTGTTTGGTAAACGCGGCGTATTGCGTGGCACCCTAAAACTTTATCGCGATTTTTTTCGTAAGGATTTTCATCCCTGGCAGCATGATAATCAGCAGTTGCTGGAGCGCTGGTCGTTGCAGCAGCAATAGTAAAAACCGTGCAATGGGCTCACCCCAAAGACAGTGCGAGTCTAGCGATTGATAGACAAGCTTTGGTCTGTGTGGAAATAAGTCGTTATTGGGCTGTATATTTTTAAGTCAGCATTAAATTAATCACCGAGAGATACGTACTATGTCAATGATTGTAAATCGCCGAGATCTGGACTTTATGTTTTATGAAGCGCTGGATTTAGATAATTTGCTGAAGTCTGAACGCTACTCTGACTATGATCGTGAATCGTTAGACGCTATGTTTGATCTTTGTCAAAGCATTGCTGAAGATGAGTTTTTGCCTTGCGCGGGCAAACTGGATGCCAATGAACCACAGTTTATCGATGGTGCAGTGGAGACTATCCCTGAAGTTAAGCAAGCGATTAATGCCTTTAAAGAGGCGGGTTTAGCCACCTCCGGCTACGACGCTGATATCGGTGGTATGCAGTTACCCTGGATGGTTGATCAGGCCTTAAATGGCATGTTTGTCTGTGCCAATAACCCGATTCATATCTATCTGTTTCTAACCCAAGGCGTTGCCAATATGCTCAATGCTTGCGGCTCATCTGCACTCAAAGAGCAGTATTTAGGCCCGCTAGTTGCCGGCGATTGGTTTGGCACCATGTGTCTATCTGAGCCTCAGGCGGGCTCATCCCTCGCAGATATCCGCACCAAGGCGGAACCTATGGGTGATGGTAGTTACAAGCTTACAGGCACCAAAATGTGGATATCTGGCGGGGAACAGGATCTTAGCGATAATATTATTCATATGGTGCTGGCCAAGGTGCCCGGTGGCCCTGCGGGTGTCAGAGGAATCTCTCTGTTCTTGGTACCGAAAATGCGGGTTAATGCCGATGGTAGTGTTGGTGAACGCAATAATATCGCACTGGCAGGACTTAATCATAAGATGGGCTGTCGCGGGGCGACCAATACCTTATTAAACTTTGGCGAGGGTGGTGACTGTATCGGCTACCTGGTGGGTAATGAAAATGATGGTCTGGTCAATATGTTTCATATGATGAATGAGGCGCGGATTTCGGTCGGCATGTCAGCAGTGATGACAGCATTGGGCGGCTACCTCTATTCGCTGGATTACGCGCGCAATCGGCCTCAGGGTCGGCCACTGAATAACAAGAATCCAGATTTGCCTCAGGTGATGATCTCTGAGCACGCCGATATCAAACGTATGCTGATGGCGCAAAAGGCATTTGTCGAAGGTGCACAAATGCTGATGTATTACAGCTCACAAATTATCGATCAGCAAAAAATCTCACAGGATCAGCAACAGAATCAACGTATGAGTTTGTTGCTGGATTTGCTTACACCAATCTGTAAATCTTGGCCCTCAGAATATTGCTTAGAAGCCAACAAGCTTGCTATACAGGTATTGGGTGGTTACGGCTATACCCGCGAATATCCAGTGGAGCGACTCTATCGCGATAATCGACTCAACCATATCCATGAGGGGACTTGGGGTATTCAGGGGCTTGATATCTTGGGGCGTAAGGTGCAAATGCATAATGGTGCAGCCGTGGCCATTTTGCGTGAGGAGATACAGGCGACAATTAATGCCGCAGCCGCCTATCCTCAACTGTCGGGTTATTGTGAGCAACTGATAACAACCTTTGATCAAATTGAACAGACCATCGCCGCGGTAGTTGGCTGTGACGATAAAGCACTGGCGCTGGCCAATGCCACCATTTTTCTTGATGCCATGGGCCATGCGGTGATTGCGTGGATGTGGTTAAAACAGGCGATTGCCGCTTGTGCAGGTTTAGATAATGGCGATGCCGGTGACAAGGATTTTTATACCGGAAAGCTAGCCGCGACTAAATTCTTTTTTGCTTATGAACTACCCAAGGCTCGAACCAGTTTAGCGGTGGTGGCCGATTTGGATAGCACTTGCTACGACCTCACAGCGGAACAATTTCTAGGTCAATGATAGAGGCATTTACTCATCAGGCTCAACGCCACTAACTAGACTGGAGGCCCAAATTGTTGCAGACCAATGTGTTTGGTGAAGTTATTGAGGAATGTTGTAGCAATCCTATCACTGGCTATTTCCGCGATGGCTTTTGTCGGACAGACAAATATGATCGCGGTTCACATACGGTCTGCGCTGTAGTGACTACCGAGTTTTTAGACTTTTCATTGTCGCGCGGCAATGATCTATCAACCCCGCGGCCGGAGTTTGAGTTTCCCGGCTTATGCGCCGGCCAATCATGGTGTCTTTGTGCATCGAGATGGCTTGAAGCCCATGAGGCTGGTTGTGCTCCGCGGGTGTATCTTATGCGCACTAACAGCAAAGCGTTGGAGATTATTCCAATGGATATTCTAAGCGCTTATGCCGCAGATCTAAATTAGTCCTACAGAGGTGAGCGTACTATGAGTTTCTACGACAAATATATCTTGCCACATTTTTTAAACTGCGCCTGTGGTACCAAACCGATTCAATATCAGCGTGAAAAAGTCGTGCCCTTAGCCACGGGTCTGGTGTTGGAAATTGGCATTGGTTCTGGTCTCAATATTCCTTTTTACAATACCAGTAAGGTGACACAGGTTTTGGGTCTGGATCCGTCAGAGGAACTTAACCGCATGGCACGCAAGGTGGCTGAGGAGAAAGGCTTAGCGGTGGAATTTATTCTCGGTGGTGCCGAGGCTATAGCGCTACCAGATAATCATGTTGATACTGTATTAGTGACCTATACCATGTGCACTATCCCGCAGGTCGCTGAGGCCAATAAGGAAATAAATAGAGTACTCAAACCCAAGGGGAAATTGATTTTCTGTGAGCACGGATTGGCCCCTGACGCCAATATAGCAAAATGGCAAAATCGCATTGATCCGTACTGGGGAAAAATTGCTGGTGGCTGCCATCTCAATCGCAATATTCCCGCACTGATCAGCGCGGCCGGATTTACAATTGAATCTATGGAGCAGATGTATCTGCCCAGCACGCCTAAATTTGCCGGCTACAATTATTGGGGCACTGCGGTCGCTGGATAAAGGCTAGAGCGACATTTGCCGATTAATCACTGCTATCTCTTGTTCGTCTGGTTTGTGACTTAGTCTTGATACCGGCATGGCGGCGCGAATTTTTTCTGCGCTGTCGATCAGGCAGACTTCAGTTTTTGCCAATGGGCCTGAGTTAAATCCGCTGGTACCCATACCATCCTGAACACGACTGATAAGATCAGTATCCTCGGCATTGACTTGACGATTGATGCGCCAGTTAAGGTAACGCGCGAGCTGCACTTCACGGCGCTCATCGGGTAGGGCGTAGGGCAACTCACGGATCAATGTTTTGCCGGCGCTGATGGGAATAAATTGCATAAAGTCCATCTGTTCTGGGTAAACATCAAAAGCCAGATTGGGCCATAATCGGTAGTACACCCAGCGGCGCTGTTGGTCTGCACTTAAATGATCCAGTGCAGGCAGTATTTCATTGTAGAGTCGATTGGATAAGCTGTTTTTTCGGCTCTGGCGCACATCACTCCACATCTTGTGTACATAGCCACCATCGCCACCGACCTCAACACCATAGCTATTACCGACCAGCGCTGAGAGCCCTGGGTGCGCGATCGGAATATGAAGCGCATCCACATAGTTATCGGCAATCTGCTTCCAATTAACATCGCGGGGACGCATTAAAATCCGCGCCAGTGGTTGCAACTCTTCAAACCGATACTGTTTAATTTCTTCACTGTAGGGAGCAAATTGTTCAGCAACGCTAGGGCCATCTACACTGGCCAGTCGTACGAAAACAAAGCCTTGAAAAATTTCCATTTCTACCGCCACCAAGCCATTTTGCTTTTCATCAAAATCGACAAACTGATCGCGATAGGGGACGTTGGTGAGGTTACCGCTCAGATCATAACTCCAATTATGATAGGGGCAGGTCAAGCGCTTGCCGCAGTTACCGGAGTCACCGTCTAACAATCTCGCCGCACGATGAGCACAGACATTGTGAAAGGCACGCACAACATTATCGCTACCGCGTATTGCGATGATACGTTCATTAAACAACTCAAAGGTAAAGTAATCACCGCTAGCAGGGATATTAGAGAGATGACAAACCAGCTGCCAGCTGGTTAAAAACAGATGTTGTTTTTCCAATTCAAAAAAAGCCTCACTGGTATAGGTCCAGCTGGGCAGGCTCTGATAATTAGTGGCGGGTTGTTTAGTAGACATGGTTATATTCTTTCCAATGGCCGCGTAAGACAGGTTGGCCCACCTTCGCCTTTGCGACTTATTTCAAGCCCTTTATAAGTGGCTACGGTACAACCGGCATCTTCTAGGGCGCGTTTAACGGCGGGCAGATTTTCCAACATAATGGTGGTGCGCGGTGCGATAGCCAAAACGTTACAGCCCATAATGGCATATTCCTGTTCTGGCACATCAACAAATGCGACACCCAATTTTTCAAGCCATGCCATAAACTCAGCGGGCATAAAGGGTCGATAAATTAGCGCGAGGTCCTGATCAATCGGTGAGATGATTGACATAAGATGCAGTACATCATCTGGGTGATCTGGCTCCGGTAGCTCTACCACATGAAGCTCAACCTCTGGCCCGAGAATATCGGCCAGTTGGCGAATGCCCTCGGCATTGGTACGCGGCCCAAGCCCGACAGCGGCATGATGCTCATCAAGCCAAATAAAATCACCCCCCTCCAATGTTCCCGGTGCGGTAATCTGCCCTGCAATAGGGTGACCAAGCGCGGTATAGCTAGCGGCATTGATTGCCGCCTCTGGTGTGCGGCTGGCGCGTCCCATATTGCATAGAATCAAGCCCTTGGGGCTAACCAGAATACTGTCTCTGGTATAGATGCTATCGATAGTGAGACTGTCTGAAGAGGATAACTCAATAAGGTTGGCACCGGTGCTACTAAGCAGAGCACGAAAATCTTCATATTCACTAATCGCCTCGGCAAGATCTGGCTTAGCGTGAAAACGCAGAGCTTGCCATTGCTCTGCAAGTATTGCTTCACTGACAAAAGCATTGGCTGCACTGCGAATGGCAACTTGTTTGATGGTTGAGTATTCATTACATTGGGACATACTTAAATCTCGTCGATGGCATCTATCGCCTTACTAAGGCGTAAATTGGCATGCCAATTAAAATTAACATAAAGGAATAAAACACAATCTCTGTGCCCGCCCCCCAGATAGCAAAAAATGCGTACAAAAAAGCCGCTATCGATAGGCCAATAGCTCTGCTGCGCTGTGGACTCGGTTGGTCGGACTTAAGGAAGTAAAATTCAGCGACAGCGCAAAAGGCATAGGCCATTAGGGTAGATAGAGTAGATAGCATGGCCATAAAGGTAAATGCTGCCACCAACCCTTTAGTGTAATTTAGAAACAGTAAAATGCTCACTGCTAGAGCGGAAACAATAAAGGCAAAGCGCGGTGTGCCGTTGCTACTCAGTACAGTAAAGTTGTTTGGTAGTAAGCTATCTTTTGCCGCCGCCAAAGCAATATTTCCCGCGGTCAGAGCATTAGCATTCAGAGACCCCAGTGTGGAAATCAATGCACCAAAGGTGATTAATGCTGCGCCTACTGGTCCCATTATTTTTGTCGCAGCAAGAGCAAAGGGTGCAGTTGAGGTGATTAATTCCTCGGCAGGAACAACTAGCGCAATAGCAACGCTTACCAGCAGATAGAGGGTCAGAATGGTCAGTACCGCGGCGACCAATACTCTGGGTATGGTTTTTTCTGGTTCAGCCATATTGTGCGCCGGTACGGACGCAGTTTCTATACCGACAAATGACCACATGACCAAGGTAGTTACCGTCGCCAGCAGTGCGGCGGGATGCAATTCGGTGGGATTAAATTCAGGTAAATTATGCGGTTGCATATGGGTAAAGCCCATCACAATCATAAACAGTAATGGCACTATTTTTAGCAGGGTCGATACCACCTGAAATTTGCTACTGTCCTCTAAGCTGCGAATATTTAAGGCAAAAATAGTCCAGATAAGCCCGAGAGAAAATAACAGTGAGAGTAGTCTGGATTGACTTATCTCGGGTACAAACACGCCGAGATAACCGATAAAGGCAATGGCGATACCGGATACGGCGGCAATGCAAGCAATCCAGTAAGTCCATGCGATCAAGAAGCCGGCAAAATGGCCTAGGCCTTCGTGGACATAGGCGTAGGGCCCGCCAATTTTAGGGATACGGCGTACTAAGCGCGATAGACAGAGTGCTACCAACAGCGTGCCGCCGCCGGCAATTAACCATCCTGCCAGGCCGAGCATACCGTAGGGTGCCAATAATGTCGGCATCATAAACACGCCTGAGCCAATAGCGCAGCCTACCGCGATGGACCATCCGCGCCAAAAACCAATACTTGCCTGTGGCTTGTGCTTATTGACGTTATTATTGTCTGACATCTCTGTTCCCCTGTAAGGGTACGTTTATACTGAGGTCGGATTTCGCACTAGGTTATGCCATCAGTTGACAACTTAAGCATCTAATCCAACAGCTTGGCAAACTCACCGCTATCTATCAGTGCGCGCATATCACTTGATCCACCAATCAATAGCCCGTTGACAAAAATCATGGGAAATGTCGGCCAGCCAGTCCACATTTTAAGTGCATTGCGCCGCCGCCATTGACTAAAGTAGCTGCCATATTCGAGATAGCAGTAGTCGATATCGAGTTGGTCCAGTACCTTGCGCGCCCGCTTAGGTGCCGGATTTTGTGCCATACCGACTATGACCACTTTATTACTGCGGATTGCCTCCTGCACGTCGGTGACTATATCAGCATTATTGTTAGCAACCACAGCCTGTACGGCAGGATGAATATTTTTATTGGCAAGCACTTTTCGTGGCATGGAGAATACTCTTTATATTGTTTTGAATAGTATTGATCAGTCAGTTATGAACGCTGTAGCAACCTTTTTCATCTCTGTGGTGATCGGGATAGCCGACCTTGCCTCAAGATCAAAATAGACGCTGGTACTATGGAGGGAGGCGGCCAGTTGATTACGACTAATATTACGCATCTGATATTCGACGGCCATGGATTTATTGCCGACCTTAACTAATTGAGCATCAATTTCAAGCAGGTCTCCCGCAGCCACCTCAGCCTGATAATCGATAATATGGCGGACATCGGCCCAGCCCTTTTTATCAATACTGGCCTGTTCACCACTCCAGCCAAATAGGGCATGGAGAAAATGGTAGGAGCCATCATCAAACATGGCAATATAATGCCTGGTGGTCATATGCCCCATAACATCGCAAAGAGTTGGGTGGCAGACGCCTTTATAGACAATCATCAGCTTATTTCTCCAGTGCTAGCATATATTCGGCTACCGCCAGTTGTGTCTCAGCATCGAGATAATTCTGCGCTGGCATCGGTGGAAAGTTATCACGCTTCTTTACGGGCGCATTAATGTACTCCACTAAGGCCTGTGGATTACCGGCATACATGGCTTGAATCACCTGCACTGAGGGGCCAATTAAGCGGCCAGTGTAACTGTGACAGCCGGTGCATACACCCAGATAGGCGATTTCACCGCGCTCTTCAGGGTGAATCACTCGAGGCTGGGCACCGCCGGCAATAAGGTAGGAGTCAATACTGTCGGTATGGGTAAAGTCACATTCGCCATAGTCCCCAATGCCCACTGTGCGGTAGCGATGACGATTAATAATACAGCTACCTTCACTGGAGCCAACATGGACAATATCCACGGGGCCGGTATGTAGTTCGGTAAGCGCTACTGCTTTCACTTCAGGGATAGTGTCGTAGCCATTATTGAGCATGACATTGTCGAGAATCATGGTGCGATCTGAATTCGGATCTGACTCTATATCCATGGTAATGGTAGGGGCGAAACTATGATCATTAATAATAATACCGGCGGTTTTATTGCCAGAAATAATATTGCCCTCAATAATCACATCGTCTGCCGCCATTACCAAAATGCCAGTACCCGCTGGTATACCAGAGACAATTGAGCCGGGGGCACCAAAGTTGGCGGTATTGTTATCGAGCACAAAGTTATTGCGGATAATCACATCTTCTGTGGTTTTTATAGGCAGACCGGGCGTGACAAATGCCAGAATACCACCGGTGTTATGGTGAGCATTATTGTGCTCGACAATGGCGTGGCGGCTATTTTCTATTTCAATCCCAGCAACGCTATCGAACACCTCATTGTAGGCCACATGAATATTGTCACTCATACCGATGTAGATAGCGGCATCTTCAATGCCCGAGACGACATTGTGTTCCACCAGCCCGTTGGTACCCAATTGCGGGAAGATGCCATAGATGCCGGTATCGACAATCACATTATTGCGAATCTCAAAGTTATTGCCCGCCTGCCCCATAATGCCATTGCCTTTATATTGGGTGATGCGGAAGTTTTCGATAACCACATTGTTGCCGGAGTACAGAATGGCATCATTTAATTTGCCCAAGCCATCCATAGTGGCGCGTTGACCGTCCTGAATAACGCCGCGCAGATGAATATCATCTTTGTCGATATAGACGGTCTCAGAATAGGTGCCCGGCATCACCTGAATACTATCGCCGGGCTGTGCCGCTTCAACGGCTGCCTGTATAGACTGACCCTGTTCAACGATATGGATTTTGCCTAGTTTAGTACGCGGCGCTACCGCACCTGCAGCCTCTTGAGGCTGATAGCCACCAGAGTAACTGGCGCCACCGATTGAGTCGGTGATAATCGGTGCCTTATTATTATGGCTACCGAGGATCCAGCCACCGGCAAAGACAACAATCAGAAATACTATTTTGCTTTTATTATTCATTATTACTCTCCTGATCTACTGTCAAGATGATGGCGACTGCTGTGGCTTAATAAACCCGACGGAACCCGTTGCGGAATGGTCGGCATAAAGCTCTCATCGGTTAGCGCGCCCATAAAATCTACCAACCGATCTAATTCATCGTCGGTTAAGTTAGGTTCTGAGATATGCCAGTGTAACCGAAGATTCTCCCCCTCAGGTACGGCATGACCACGACCACCATTATAAAACGCTGTTGCTTCGCGCAATGTAGCAAATCTTCCGCTGTGCATATAGGGGGCAGTGAGCGCTATATTGCGCAGGGTAGGGACTTTAAAACCACCCCTTAATAGGGCTGCATCGAAGGTCGCCTGTGCGCCGATATCCCGCGCTAACCCCTGTGGTTCTGGCGTACCAATAACAGCCACTTGCTGATTAGTCATCAGCGGTGGAGTATGGCATTGGGAGCAGCGCGCGACAAACGAACGGAAGATATTTAAACCCTCTAATTGTTGGGGATTTAAGGCCTTGGCATCACCGTGAGCATAGCGATCATAAGGGCTGTTAAGCGAGATTAAAGAACTTTGAAAGGCGCTCAGAGCGGTGGCAATATTAGCGATCACTACCGCATCACTGACCTCGGGGAAAGCCTGTCGAAATAGTTTGGCATAGGTATCATTTTGTTTGAGATCAGAGACAAGTTGTTGCGGGGTATTATTCATTTCAATATCAGAGAACAATGGACCCAGTGCCTGTTCCTCAAGGCTCTGCGCCCGAGCATCCCAAAAAAATACGTTAAGAAAAGCGCTGTTCCACAGGGTCGGTGCGGAGCGTTGATGAAGCTGTCCACTGGCACCGACACTGCGAGCCATGCCATCACTAAAACCGCGTTCAGGATTATGGCAGTTGGCACAGGATAGCGTTTTGTCGCCCGACAATAGCGGATCAAAAAATAGCAGACGCCCCAGATCAATTTGCTGTGGGCTAAAGCCATCGCGATGTTTTGGCAACGCGGTTTTTAAGCCCCCGAGACCTTGCGATTGCAATGAGTCATAGAGTTGATAGAGATGGCGCAATTGACATTGGTTGTCTGCGTTAAGGGCAAAACTTGGTGGGCATTGATCGGCAAGACTAAAGTCAGTTGCCCAAGTGGCCGTAGAGCAATAGAGCGCGATTGCCAGAGCAAAACAGGCTGTGATATGGGGTTTACAATATTGCTGTAGAGATACTATGGCCATTATGGCAAGGGCGTTTCCGCCACGCTCCCAGCACTGATTAAAGCGTCGATGGATTGCTTATCCCAACCGAGCTCGGTCAGTATTATGCGGCTATGTTCCCCCAGTAGGGGACTTGGCTGAGCGTGAGATGTAGCGGCGCCATCAAACTGCACCGGCGGCGTGGGTACGGTCAATTCGCCCATGGCTTTGGTGACATAGGTTTCTAGCGCGCCTATGGCTTGTATTTGCTCGACCCCCTCCAGCTCATCTCGGTCAATACAGGGGCCACAGGGTATATCTGCGGCGCGCAATACTTCTAGCGCTTTTGCAACACCAACATCAATGCGAGGCTTTTTAAAAATCTGCGTGATTTCGCGCATATTGCTCATACGCGCGGCCACTGATGCATAGATGGGCGTGCCGACCAATTCTGGATAACCTATTAGTGGTAATAATACTTCCCAATGGGCATCTTGCAGTGGCGCTACGGCGGCAGAGCCATCACTAAAATTAAGCGTTTGAAAGTAGTCAGATCCCGGCGACATGTCAAATTTGTCTTTATCTTTAAGGGTCCGATGCATCATGCCATCGGGCCACATAAATGCCAGACAGGCATGCAGCATAGAGATATCAATATGCTGACCCTCACCAGTCGTTGCGCGAGCCAGTAAACCGGCTGTAGCCGCTTGGGCCACGGTATAGGCGGTGACTTTGTCGCAGATAAAGGTGCGGATAAAACTGAATTGATTATCTTCTTCCGACTGCAGGCTGGTAAATCCTGCCATACCTTGAATAACATGGTCATAGGCAGGTTCATCGGCCATCGCGCCCTGAGTGCCAAAGCCAGTAACGGCAATATAAATTAACTTGGGATTTAATTTCCGCAATACCTCAGAACCCAGCCCAAGGCGTTCCATAACACCGGGACGGTAGTTGTGCAGTAAAACATCGGCACGGGCAGCCAGTTTTTTTATCGCCTCAATACCCTCAGCACTTTTTAAATCGATCGCCAGAGAGCGTTTACCGCGATTGGCATTGTGAAAAAATGCAGACACGCCATTTTTTTGTGTGCCAAGCACACGCATCTGATCACCCATAATAGGCGGCTCAACTTTGATAACACTAGCCCCCTGCGCGGCCATGGTCATAGCGGCCAGTGAGCAGGTGATCATGGTCGATAACTCGATAACTTCCAGTCCCGCCATTGGTTGACGAGCGGTCGGTGTTTGGTTGCTCATATTGCCTGCCCCACCTTGTTTTTATTATTGCGTGGCTGTTGCGTCAGTCTACTTTATCGTAAACCCCAATCATTTGGCGAGTTAATGCCAACAATCGGCCATTGGGATGATAGATTTTTCCCTCGGTATGGGCGTAACCCTGATCGGCCTCGATGGCATTGCACTGATAGTAGAGCAAATCCGCAATAGTCAGCGCTGGTCTGGGGTACATAAATTCCATATTCCAAGTAATAGTGCTACTCGGCGCCCGCTTGGTCAACATTGGCAATATGGCCGGAGGCCAAGCATCAATCAGGGCTATAATAGCGCTATTATCGAGTGGTTCTGTGGGATTGGCAAAGCGCATCCAGCCACTAATAAGACTGTCTTTTGAACCGCTAAACGGTATATTGTTATTGGTATAGCGAAGATCAAAGTACTGCACAAAATCTGGTAATTTGCCTTGTTCAAACACCAGCTTAGGTGCCTGCTCAATGCTTAGGGGGAACTGTTTAGCAGGTAGATCAATCGAAATCGAGGAGCGGCGTGGCAGGGTAAAACAGGCGACAATCGCTGTTTTAACCTCGCCGTTTTGTAGCAATTGCCCTTCAACCTGAATAACTGATTTTCCATAAGACAGCACCCTGTGCCGCAATTGACAGGGGAAATCAGCTTGGGTAGCACCACAAAAATGAATATTAACCGTGCGCAGGTCGCGCTCAGATAGATCAACCTGTGCCTCTATATGAGTCAGGACTAAAGCGGCAGTGAGGCCACCAAAAATACTGCGCCCTTGCCCCCACTCTTTGTGGATAGCAAATTGAGCCGTTGTTTCAGCGAGTTGTTGATAATGTAGAAAGTGCATGCATTTCCCTTAGCATTGATTTTTTAGTCTTGTTAGATGCCAGTTTAAGGCAGTAGTTTCAATGTCCAAGTATGGCTCGGTAAAGCATAGAATGAGACTCATCGGTACTCAAATTGCGCCGCCTATTTTATCGCTTAAGCGGAGTTTGACCCGCTGGCCATCAGTTGTGCTAGTTAATCGCATCTAGTCGCGGTACGCTTTAAAAAAATAACCATAAAGGTTTGGTCTATGACAAGTCTACTAGCGCAACCACTGACACTACCCTGCGAAGCCACAGTTCCCAATCGTCTCTCTAAAGCCGCCATGACAGAGGGCCTAGCCACTGCCGATGGCCTACCTACAGCCGAACTTAACCGTCTCTATGGTATCTGGAGTGATGGCGGTGCGGGGATATTGTTATCAGGCAATATTCAAGTGGATAGAGACCATCTGGAACGCCCGGGTAATGTGGTGATCGATCGTGAGCCCGACGCGGCGATGCGCGCAGCTCTGGCAAGTTGGGCACAAGCGGCGACGCGCAATGGCAATCATTTCTGGGCGCAGATCAGTCATGCGGGGCGTCAGACGCAAAAGATTGTTAATAAAACCCCCAAGGCTCCTTCAGCTGTGAAGTTGGGATTGCCCGGCGGCCAGTTCGGTCAACCGGTGGCGATGACTGAGGCAGATATTAACGAGGTTATTCGTCGTTTTGCACTCTGTGCCGCAGCAGTAAAGGAGGCAGGGTTTACCGGTGTTCAAGTTCATTCAGCCCATGGCTATCTTCTCAGTCAGTTTTTAAGCCCGCGCAGTAACCTGCGCACTGATCAATATGGTGGTAGTTTGGCCAATCGCGCGCGTGTACTCCTTGAAGCAGTGGCGGCGGTACGCGAAGCTGTGGGGCCCAAATTTCCTGTCTCGGTTAAGCTTAATAGTGCGGACTTTCAGAAGGGTGGTTTTGCTTTTGAAGATAGCTTGCAGGTCGTGCAATGGCTTGAACAGGCTAGTGTCGATTTAATTGAGATATCCGGTGGTACCTATGAGCAACCAAAATTACTTGGTCTACAGGGTATGGAAGAGGAAGAACAACAGCAGGTGGCGGAGTCGACCCAGCTTCGTGAAGCTTATTTTGTTGATTTTGCTAAAGCCATGCAAGACAAGGTCAATATCCCTTTAATGGTCACTGGTGGTTTCCGTCAGCGACTGGTGATGGAGCAAGCACTGCAAACGGGTAGCGCAGATATTATTGGATTGGGTCGGCCATTATGTGTAATGACCGATGCGCCAAAGCAATTACTTGAGGGTTTGGCTGAGCTACCACGCTACGAGGATAAGTTATCGCTACTGCCGAATTGGTTGGCATTTTTATCGCATATCAAAACAGTTAGAGCCATGGCGGGCTTTGCCGTGCAATATTGGTACTATGGTCAGATAGATGCTATCGGTCGCAGTGGTAAAGCCAATACAGAGCTAACCGTATTTAAAGCAACTCAGGAAACCATGGCATTGCAAAAAAAACTAACGCGCTAAGAAATGAGTACTACTTAAAAGACTCAATTTTATACGTCTGTTTATCGATTTTAAGTCTGGTTAGTGGTTGTTAGCGGATGGATCTGCAGATGACTCATAGCTGATCGATCAGCATTGACGAGAAAGCGCACCAGAATAAAATAGATATCTAAGTCAAAGCGACTGTCCATTTCTGCTTTATTCGGCTCAACCTGCGTCTGTTCTTGTACGCCAGCGGCATTGGTCTGAAAGGTGAAACCATAATCATAAATATCGTCTACAACACTGAGTTTGGCCAGATAGCGCCAATTGTTGACTAAATGATAGCAATGAAATTCTGAGTTTTGCGGGTCACGCTCTTCAATTAATATCGCGCCGGTGTAGGGCCAAATTTTTATTTGGTAGTCTTTTAATGCTGCTTGCATACGTTCATTGTAAGTGACCGCGGTTTCTTTGCCGCAGCAGGCGCCGAAACATTTTTTAAGTTGCGTTCTAAAGCAGGGGCTGTTGCGACCATGATCGGATTCAAGACCCAATAATTTATGGCAGAGAAAATACTGGTCAGCTAGTTGGTGCATTCTTTTGCTCGCTTGGCGCGGTGAGCGAAATAAACCAAATTGTTCATCTGCCGCAGGATTATCGGTGTCGATGGCCTCAATAGATAAGCGCAAATAACCTAGCTCATCAGTGTCGGTACGATACTGAAACATTTTTTTTACTTTGCGCAGTCTGCGGTTATACAGCGGCAATAGCGCTTTAATCTGGTTGCTCTCATAAATTTGCGCGCCAAAATCTGTCGGGGTCTGATGAAAATCAATATGGGCAATCTTGCTACTCATTTGTAGATCTTTAGGGTTTTTGTGATCGCCACTAAAGTGGCTCATTACGCGGTTGCGTATATGCACGCTTTTGCCAATATAAAGTAGTGCGCCACTATCATCATAAAAATAATATACCCCCGCACTGGCAGGTAGCTTTTCAACATCTGCGGCATCTAACTTAATTGGTAAACTCGGCCGCTTGAGGATTGATGCACAGGTGGCTTTAATTTCTTCATCGGCAAAAAGTGCTGAGGACTTTAAAAAGAATTGGTAGATCATCTCAGCATCGTCCAACGCCCGATGACGGTTGTTAATCGATAGTTGAAAGCGCTGAATAATCTGTGACAGTCCATGACGTTTAAACTGCGGGTAGAGGTTGCGACTAAATTTGACTGAGCACAGCGGTTTGGCGTTATAGCGAATACCTGCACGCTGAAATTCGTTTTTTAAGAAACCATAATCAAAACGCGCATTGTGAGCCACCAGTGTACGACCCTCTAACCTGTTGAGTAGCTCGCCGGCAATATCTGCAAATAGCGGAGCGCCATCTAGCATTTTTGATGTGATACCGGTAAGACGTTGAATAAACGGAGGTAGCGCCATTTTTGGATCTACAAAGGTCTGCCATTTTTCAATTAGTTCACCGTTATCAATAATTAATAAACCAATTTCAATGATGCGATGGTAGGTCGCCTTACCCCCTGTTGTTTCACAATCGAGCAGAACCATCTTTTCAGGGAAGCCTGAGGAGAGTCGTTTGGGCGTTGGATTGTCTAGCCAGTTTAGTTGCATAGAAGTAGTACGCAATTAATTGGATACTGGCTTTGAAGATCGGTACAACAACTATTAATTGGGCCTTTTATTTTTATTGGTGCTTGTTGAAGCAAGGACGACTCGGTATTCTAGCGCCAATGTTTTTCATTACGAGTAGTTGATGTCGGTCATGTCAGGTTGCGCTATAGAAAATCATGTTAGAGCTTGGCTCGACAGCTTTATCCTCGGTCTTAATTTATGCCCTTTTGCTCAGCCGGTAATCGCGTCTGATACTTTGCGCATCAGCATTTGTGAGTCAGATCAACTGCAGCAGGTGGCCGAGGCTTTTATGCAAGAGTTGGTTTTGATGGGCCAATCTTCAGAGTCTGATATTGCTACCACTTTGCTTGTCTTACTCAATACGCTTGAGGACTTTGAGCAATATCTTAGCTTTGTAAATAATGCTGAATCAGTGATTAATGATATGGGTCTTGAGGGCATTATTCAGCTCGCCAGCTTTCACCCGCATTATTTGTTTGATGCTGAGCCTGAAGACTCAGCGAGTCATTACAGTAATCGGTCACCGTTTCCTATTATTCATTTTCTTCGTGAAGAAATGCTGACAAGGGTGCTCGCTGATTTCCCCAATCCTGAAAATATACCTCAACGCAATATTGCGACTTTGCAGGCGATCGGGCGTAGTCAAATAGAAAAGCGATGGAATAACTTGTGACCAAAGCGGTTAATCATTATGACGTGATTATTATTGGTGGCGGTGCGGCTGGATTATTCTGTGCCTTTACTGCGGGCCAGCGTGGGTTATCTGTCTTGGTGTTAGATAGTAGCAATAAAGTGGGCAAAAAAATTCTTATGTCGGGGGGCGGGCGTTGCAATTTTACTAACCTCGATATTCAGCCCGATAATTACCTTTCAGCTAACCCACATTTTTGCAAGTCGGCCTTAAGTGGCTATAACCAATGGCAATTTATCGCCATGGTCGAGCAACATCAGATTGCTTACCATGAGCGCAAGCATGGCGAGTTGTTCTGTGATCATTCGGCCAAAAATATTTTGGCTATGTTACTTGATGAGTGCCAGCGGGCTAACGTGCATATTAAAACTCACTGCCTTATTGATTCTATCGCGACTCAAGACCGCGGATATTCGCTGCACAGCAGTCTGGGTGATTATCAATGTAGGTCGCTGGTGATCGCCACCGGTGGGCTATCGATACCCACTATGGGCGCGACGGGGTTTGGTTATGATATTGCTACGCAATTCGGTCTTAATCTTCTTCCGCGTCGCGCTGGGTTGGTCCCTTTTACCTTTACCGATTGGGTTAAACCAATCTGTGATCGCCTTTCAGGTCTGGCCGTCGATGTAGAGATGTCGGTAAATGGCGTGAGCTTTCGAGAGAACTTATTGTTTACTCACCGCGGTATCAGCGGGCCGGCGGCATTACAATTATCCAGTTATTGGCAACCTGGGCAGAGTATCGATATTAACCTGTTACCAGCGTTAGATGCCTACCAATTACTATTGCAGTGCAAAGCAACCAATGCCAAATCCTTACTGCGAAATCTGTTATCACAGCATCTCGCCAAAGGCTTGGTACTGGAGTTGCAACAATTGTACTGGCATAAGTATGCCGATACGCCCATAGCGGAAATACCCGATGCAACGCTAAATCAGATTGCTGAACAGTTGGCCCGTTGGCAGATTAAACCCTCGGGGACGGAAGGTTATCGCACCGCGGAAGTCACGCTTTGCGGGGTAGATACCGATCATTTATCGTCAAAAACTATGGAGTGTAAAACTCAGCCAGGGTTATTTTTTGTCGGTGAAGTCATGGATGTTACCGGTCATCTGGGCGGTTACAATTTTCAGTGGGCTTGGGCTTCTGGCTATGCGGCAGGGCAGTATGTTTAACCCTACCTGCGATTAGCTTTTGCCTTTCGGCGTCGCGCTGCGGCTTTTTCTAGACGCTCTTTTTCGCGCTGTTCTTTCTCGGCTTTGATAATCGCCACTTGCTGCATCTCCGCATCAATCATCTCTGGCGTCTCAAAACCCAGCGGCCCTAAGATACCAGCGCGCAGTTCATTAACAAAAATAGTGGATACGCGCTCTAAGTCGACGCGGCCGCCGGCTCGCAGGCAACCGCGCTGACTGCCAATAATCTCCAGTAGTTCAATTTCAGTCTGCGGCAATTGGTTGATATTAAAGCGTTCTTTAAGTCGCTCGGGGTAGTTTTGCAGTAAAAAATCCGCAGCAAAAAAAGCGATATCTTCATAGCTTACCGCGGTATCTTTAATAGCGCCCGTGGTGGCTAGTCGATAGCTGCCCTGTGGGTTTTCTATCTTGGGCCAGAGAATGCCCGGTGTATCCAACAGCATAATGCCATTGCGCAGATTGATTCTCTGCTGCCCTTTGGTAATCGCCGGTTCATCACCGGTCTTGGCAATATGTCTGCCGGCCAAGCAATTGATTAGCGATGACTTGCCGACATTGGGAATACCCGTAACCATGGCCAAGGTATTGCCGCCCTCACGCTGGGGATAGAGTTTATTAATCAAATCAATAATTTTACTGCTGGGGTCATGGTTCTTTAAATCCAACGCCAGCGTTTTGGTATTACTTTGTCGCTCAAAATAGTCCTGCCATTGCCGAGTGATTGCTGCATCAGCGAGGTCGGTTTTATTAAGTAGTTTGATATAGGGCTTTTCGCTGCATAAACCCTGAATAAATGGGTTAGAGCTACTAAAAGGAATCCGAGCATCCAGCACTTCAACAACGATATTGACTTGAGGCAGAGCCTCAATCATTTCGTTGCTGGCCTTACGCATATGGCCTGGATACCACTGGATCGACATGGCTTTTATCTCGGATCGGTGAACAGTTCCCATTCTAGCATGTTGTCTATGGCAACGGCGCTACTCGCCGGGTCGGTAACGACGCGCTATTTTGTTGGCGCGTAATTGCGGGTCATACAGCGGGTCGTGTAGCACTTCGTTAACATAATCCTCTGCCTGGTCGGCATAATGGGGTGACGTATTATCCAGAGTGGCGGAGCCAAATTGATGGGTGCCTCGCACCTTTTGCACCCCATTAGCATCCCATGACAACATATAGTACAGCCCATCACCAGCGACATTGGTGAGATAGCCATCCTCTTCCATTCCCAACCCATAGATCGCACGCAGGGTGTCGGGGCCGCCGCCGACTGGTAGGTTTAGGTCACCGCGGATATGCCGGCTAATATCACCCCACTCGGGGTCTAGACGGCCTACTTTAGCCATTAACAGATCAGTGCAGCGATAGAGTTCATCAGCAATAGCAGGCGCAGGTTTACCCTTTTGCTCGGCTAACCACTCGGCACCAATAATACAGGTGCACAGAGCGGCGCCACGATTTTCAATATTGGTATTGCGATCCCAGTTGGCAATAATTTGCTGAGCGTTCTGATACTTTTGCTCCTTATCGGTGAGATCAATTTGCAATGCTTGGTTGAGGAAGGCAATAGCTCTGGATTTGGTGCTAAAGCGTTTGTCATGCTTTATATCGAAAAACTCTTGCTCGGAAATAGTGCCCAGTTGAGCAAATAATTCCAACCCGCGATCGGCACGGTTAGTCATTCGGGTGGGGAAACCATCTTCAATGCGATACTGTTGTGGATCAGGATTATCGTTTGGGGCTGTGACGAAGAAGGGGCTTTGATTGGCACTGTGAATATAACCCGATGCGGGGTTGATGACCTGCGGTAGTCGATCGAAGGGCATATATTGATCCCAAATCAAACTGCTGTCGTCCCCAGGTAGATAATGTTGCCAGTTGTAACCACTAACGCGTTTGGGTGTCAGTGAGTTGTGCACAAATAAGGTGTTGCCGAGTTTGTCGGCATAGACAAAATTAAAGCTGGCAAAGGCTTGCATGCGCATTGCGTTAAGCCAATCGTCGAGGCTCTGTGCTTTATTCATGGCTAACCATTGTTCTACTTGGCGCATTTCACCCATGCCCGCATAGCGAACGGCATAGGTGCCATGATCGGTGCGCAATACGGGTCCATGCTCTGATCGCAAGCCCTGTTCAGTAATGGTCCAGGGCAGAAAGCCAAATAACTTTACATCGACGCGAATATCGCGGGATTCAAGCATTTTCCACTCACCATCGAGTTGGTAGCGGTTGGCATTGTCGGGATCAATTTCCAGCGCATAAATATCGACTAAGTCTGGTTTATTAACTGTCGCACCCCAGCCCAAATGTTGATTAAAGCCAACACCAATAGTGACGCTGCTGGGGAATAGGCCGCCCATGATGTTTAGCCCCTCGTCGCTCTGAATATGCGCTTCATACCAGGCCACGGGACCGGTGGTGGGTTGGTGGGAGTTAATGGCTAATCGAGTAGCACCATCGGTACTGTTGTGAGGGGACACCGCGATGGCATTGGAGCCAACCGGTAAACCACCGATAGTCACGCCATGAGACTGCCTATTAGCTTGTTGGGATTGAGTATCTTTGCTGCTGATAGGATGTTGGCGTTGCTCTTCAAACAACTCGATTATCGGAGCATCAAAACCATAGAACAATAAATGGCGCAGCATATAGCCAGCGACAATATCTTTACCATTGATGGGAAAAAGTCTTGCGTCGCTCTGTTGCGGATGCAGTGCGGCGTAGTAGTTAACGCCATCGGCAAAGGCTTCGATATAGGCTCTGGTTTCTGGTTTGAGTTGCGTTTCGTAGCCGGCATCTATGTCATCCCAAATACCCAACCAATGAATTAAAAAATCTATGGTTGCCGCCTCTTTACCATTGATAGCGGCATTGGTACCACGATAAAAGGGAATGCTGTCATGAATGATTTGCCAATTGTCCTCTGCCTGTGCGTAGGCAAAACCAAAGGCCGTATCAATATCGCGTTTACCGATAATATGGGGTACGCCCAGATAGTCGCGTTCAATCACAACATCATATTGTTGATTGAGTTGTCGGTAGTCAGAGGCATTAAATTTTTCAACACAGCCGCTGGATAACAGCAATGTCGACAGCATAATTAGGATGCGCATAGTAGACGCCTATTATTGTTTTTCTGCCCTATGGTACGGTTGCTGCCGGCTAAAGGTTTAGCCGTAGCAGAGCGACTATGCCGGTTCCTCATCAGCATGCAGTACTGTACCCACAGGGGCGGTGGCCGCTTGTAAGGTAATTTCCACTTTGTACTCACTGGGCAGTGCCTCAATAGTCAGCACTCGCCAGATGCTAATACCTGCCAGTAAAAGCAGGCAGGCTGCCAACAATAAAAAGAAACTCTGCAGACCAAATACCTGTAGCCAAAAAACTGCAGTAATGGGACCGGTGATTGAGGTCAGTCCGGCAATAAGCACAATGGTACCACTGGCCGGCACAATTTCAGCGGGGCGCAAATGATCGTTGGTCAGTGCCACCACCAATGAATAGAGTGATAATGCACAGCCACCAAATAGAAATACCAACAGGTACAGCCAGATTGAGGCCTCGGATTCTCGGCTGATCAGCAGCGCAAAGACGACGGCGATTAGGCAACAAAAGCCCATAACCCAGCGTCGATCGATCATATCGGACAGTTTGCCGATGGGGTATTGTAGAATCATGCCGCCAGCCATCATGGCGCCCATAAAGTTAGCTACTTGATAGACAGTAAAATCCAGTTTGGTGACGTACACCGCACCCATACTAAAGACAATACTCGATACCCATTGCGATAGCACTATGCCCATTACGCCCATTGGTGTGCGATACCAAAGATGACGAATAGTCACTCGCTCTGTGTCTTCGATAGCGGGGGTGGTGATAACGGACAGCAAAATAGGCACCGCGGCGACGCTGACCATCACCGAAATCATAATAAATAAGGTGAATTCTCTTGGATTGGCCAGATTGAGCATAAACTGTCCAGCACAGATGCCGGCTAACAAAATAGCCGTGTAGATAGCCAGTATCTGGCCGCGATTAGCATTATTCGAGGCTTGATTGAGCCAGCTTTCAGACACCACATAGATGGTTGAAAAAGCAAAACCCGTGAGCAGGCGCATTAGCGCCCAAGCCCAGGGATTAACATAAATTGCGTGCACTAAAATGGTTACCGATGCTACCGCCGACAGTGCGGCAAATATACGAATATGGCCAACTCGCTGAATCATTTTTGGGGTCAGCAATGAGCCGGCCAAAAAACCGGCAAAGTAGCAGGACATCAGCAGTCCGATCAGGTAGTCATCAAAGCCCTCTATTTCTGCGCGTACTCCGAGTAAACTGCCCTGCACGCCAACTGCAAGGCCAATTAAGGAGAGACCGGCAAACAGCGGCCAGATGCTAATAATGGTTCTAACAGGCATAGATAACGACTCTGTGGTAATGGCCGCCAGAGTACACCTAGATGGATAATCTACAAAGTAAAATCGGTGCTTAGAGCATAATATTTTTGCGGCTTACTTAAGAGCAAAATAAGGTGTTTTATAACACAAGATAAGTAGCCACCAACCATCTGGTAAATAACATTGAGATATCAGGGAGGGGCATAGCTAGCGTCTTGTTTTATCGCTGTATTTTGTTCTTTTACATTAGTCTAAAAACCCAAATCTTCTTGGGTTACCTGTACTGAAATATGTTCTCCATCCACTTCAGTACAGACCAGTATTGGACGGCAGCAAACAAAGCAATCTTCAGTATAAATTTGGGATTCCGAGGGGTCGACAAATAAAGTAATGGTCTCCCAGCAGTAGGGACAGGTGATCTGCTCTTCGTGAAGCGCTACCACAATAACTAGTCTAGATCCGCTAGTGGGTGCGCCTGACTGGACCAGGGGCTGCGGAAAAAGGGCGTCACCATAGCGTCAGTGACTTTCTCTATGCTATTGGGGTTCCATTGGGGGCTGTGGTCTTTATCCACTGCCAGAGCACGAATCCCCTCAACTGTTTCGCTGGTAACACCGGAGCGACCCAGATGCTCAGTGTAGAAACAATGGCGGACTAAATCCCGCTCCATACGCAAATCCTCAGCCAAGGTCATCTGTCGGCCGCGACGTATTTGTTCCAGTACCACATGCAGCATTAGCGGGGAGCGTTGGCGCAGTGTATCGATACAGGTATTGGCCCATGCAGAGTTCTGCTCACTCAGCGCCTCGATAATCTCGCTGACTGTGTCTTTGCTGAAGCAGGCATTAATAGCATTATCCATCCAATTGGGTTGGTGATTAATAGGCGTAGAGGCCGCCAAGCGATCTTCTAGGGCACTTAAGCGCTCAGCTACAGTGATGCCTAAGTCAGTGGCTAAAATATCCCATAACGCTGTAATACTCGCGCTATCGGCTAAATTATCAGCCAGTCCGACAGTTATCGCATCGGCACCCAACATTAACTGCCCAGTTAAGCCAAGATATTCCCCCATGACACCGGGGCAACGACTCAAAAAGTAGCCGCCGCCAACATCGGGGAATAGGCCAATATTGGTTTCTGGCATAGCCAGTTTGCTGCGCTCGGTGACGATGCGTAATGAAGCGCCCTGTGAGATACCCATACCGCCGCCCATAACGATACCGTCCATAAAGGCGATATAGGGTTTGGGGTAGGTGAAAATAAGATGATTAAGGCGATACTCCTCGGTAAAAAACTGTTCTAGCGCCTCATCTTCGGCAATTCCAGCAGTATGGAAAAAGCGGATATCGCCACCGGCACAAAACGCACCAAATGGACCGTCTTTATTGGAGCCACGAATGGCTACCGCCTCGATAGCTGGGTTATCGCGCCACTGGGTAAGTACAGCGTAAAGATCGCGCACCATGTCCAGTGATAAAGCATTGAGTGCTTTGGGCCGATTGAGGGTGATAAACCCCATGCCAGCGATTACTTCACTGTGGATGTAAGACAATAGCCAGTTCCTTTTTGCCGATAGCTTAACTGAAGTCAGCTATTAATGCGCTGCGCACTGGGTCGTCTATTTGCACCGTATTAGGCTGGATATGGGGGTTATCTATCCCCATGGTAAGTACCTCTCCAGCGCGCAGTGCAGCGATATCATCAGCGCTAAATTCATAACGCAGAAAGTGTACGCTGGAGGTTTTGTCCTCATTCTCACGCTCCATATCTTCATCGGCAATAGGAACAATGCGCGGACGATCGCCCACTTGCGCCCAGATTTGTCGCTCTACGCCTTTAAGATTCTGCAACATGATTTTACGCTCATCAATATCATCGTATTCGAGCATAAAAGTGGCTTTTAGATTTTGTCCCTCAGGCAACAGTGGATTGTAGCTATCCAGTTCTTCTTGTATGCCTTCTGCTTCAAAAATACGCTCCACACGCAGCATTTCTTGGATCTGATAGCGAATGGTTATTTCATCTTCGAAGCACAGGCGGGCATTCTCGCCAATACAGACCTCACGGTTTTTTTTATGTGCCATCACCTGAGCGCGAAAGGCGGGGCGCTGTTCCGCATACTGCTCTAAAGACCATAGATCTGCTCTGGTTAAGTTTGCCATATCGGGAATTCCTTAGATTTGATAGGCCTTGCGTAGCAAGGTCATAGGGTGCTCGGGTTGTTCGACTTTTTCCGCCAGATTGCCGATATGAGTGGCGGCCATGGGGCAATCGCTGATAAAAAAGTCTGGCGCTTGTTCATTAACTTTGCGTACCACGGGTCGAGCTATTTTTACCGATTTGTCATGGGTTTCAGTTTTGACCGCGTAAGTACCATCATGGCCGGAACAACGTTCGATAGCATGAACCGTTGTCTCTGGCACTAGATCGAGAATATCCCTCGTTTTAAGGCCAATATTTTGCACGCGAAGATGGCAAGCTACTTGGTAACTAATATCCCCAAGAGGCTGCTTAAATTCAGTATTCAGTGCACCACCCTTATGCCGTAAGTGGAGGTATTCAAAGGGATCGTAGAATGCCTGCTGAACTTTGATCACATCTGGATCATGTGGAAACATCAGTGGTAGCTCTTGCTTATACATGAGCACGCAGGAGGGAATCGGCGCAATAAGGTCATAGCCCTCATCAACAAGTTTGGCTAATACCGGGATATTGGCCTCTTTTAATTTGGCAACCGCTTGCAGGTCACCCAGTTCTAACTTGGGCATGCCGCAGCACTGCTCTTTGGGCACTAGGTCTATTTGAATACCATTGTGAGTAAATACCTGATAGAAGTCATCGCCCAAGTGGGGGCTGTTGTAATTACCGTAACAAGTGACATACAGAGCGACTTTACCTGTGGTATTACCAACAGTATGGGTGTCGATAGCAGGGCTTTGCTCAGTCAGAGGTGCTACGCGTTTACGCATGGTTTTATGGTGATATTCAGGCACTGGTGCCTGATGGTGGACACCAAAGCTTTTATCCAGCGCTTTGCGGAAAGTATTGTTCTTATTCAGGGCATTAACGGTAATATCAACCACTGGGATACTGGCTAACTTACCGACAGTATCAGTGCTGGTCAGAATTTTATCGCGCAGTGGTGCCCCTGTTTTCGTGAATTTTACCGCTTTGGCACGCAACATTAGATGTGGGAAATCGACATTCCATTCATGAGGCGGTGTATAGGGGCACTTAGCCATATAACACATATCACACATGTAGCACTGATCAGATACTTTAACGTAGTCGGCTTTATCCACGCCGTCGACTTCAAAGGTCTCGGATTCATCGACGAGGTCAAATAATGTCGGGAAGGCATCGCATAGACTGACGCAACGACGACAGCCATGACAAATATCAAAAACCCGCTCTAGCTCTTTGTTAAGACTATCTTCGTTGTAAAAATCATCGGATTGCCAGTCCAGTGGATGCCGAGTGGGTGCTTGCAGATTTCCTTCACGTTGCGCCATGGTTTTTCTCCATTTTTTAGCGTAAAGAACCCTAGGGTGACTTAGTCACCCCAGCGTCTAACTGTGCAAAACGTTATATAACGACTTAGTCGTCTAATGTATCTAGCGCTTTTTGGAAACGATTGGCGTGACTGCGCTCAGCTTTGGCTAAGGTTTCAAACCAGTCTGCTACTTCGTCAAAGCCTTCTTCACGGGCAGTTTTGGCCATACCGGGGTACATATCGGTATACTCGTGAGTCTCACCGGCAATGGCACTTTCTAGGTTAGCTTTAGTGCTACCAAAGGGAAGACCAGTGGCGGGATCGCCAGTTTCCTCAAGATACTCTAGGTGGCCGTGAGCATGACCAGTTTCGCCTTCCGCGGTAGAGCGGAATACAGCTGCCACATCGTTATAACCCTCAACATCTGCTTTTGAGGCAAAGTAAAGATAACGGCGGTTGGCTTGCGATTCACCGGCAAATGCAGCTTTTAAGCTTTCTTCAGTTTTTGATCCTGCTAATGACATGTCAAAACTCCTTATAATGATTATTCTGTAGCCACCAAATAACCCTACAAACTTTGGTGGTATTTTAGTTTACGTGAGTTTTTTTACTTTGGTCTAATAGTTTTCTTTGATTGCATCGATCAACTTTAACCATTATTGAGCATACTGTGCTGTAACTGCTGTCTTTTGGTAAAGGTGCAATGTGGTTATCTTAATCATTTTTCATTGGGCAAAAAAAAACACCTAAAAAGGTGTTTTTTCTTATTATGACTGTATACCTACATCAGGATTTTTGTTTCCAGACATTTAATATAATCATAATGGCAATGATTAAGCCGAGTCCCTCTGATCCGAGAGCTTCAATAACACCTTGGATATTATTGAGAATACCGCCAAAAAACGGTATATCTGGACCAAATAACGAAGAAACTAACACGGCGACAGCCAGCAACAATCCGAGAAACGTAGTTGTTTCCCATAATATTCCCTTTGATTTTTCTATTAGATCGGCAATATTCATAGTAAAACCCTGTGGATGGCTTAAAAGGAAAAAAGGGGCGCTAACTGCCACCCCCTTTTTTTATAATAGCTAAATAGATACTAATTATTCAGCAGCACTCATTAACCATCCAGCAACAAGTAGGCCTACCAGACCATTGTCACCTAGAACGCTAACAAAGCCTAGAAGATTGTCTAGAACTCCGCCTACGAAAGGAACATCACCAAAAACGATGCCCGCAGCCACACCAAAAGCAATCAGAGCGATAGCTAGTGCAGTTAGTGAACCTACAACGTCTTTAAGATTATTTAATGCATTCATGTTTAAAACCCTTATATTTTTATAATTAGTATTGACGCATCCAAGTTGACCAGAACCGAGGACAGCAGGTTACGCCTCTAGTTAACTACTCCAGAAATTAGTTAAATACTTTCTGAAGCGTTAACCGTAGCGTTTTTTGTGACCGAGTGCAACTAATGAAATGACTTTGGTTGATCCCAAAACAGCCATTTACACTGCTTGCAAAGGTGCATGTTTGAGTTGTGACAGGTTCTGACTGCCGGTCAGAAACATAGACCAACGCAATTGTTCTCGCAGTATGGTTATTTTTTCAACTACGGCGTCGGTTGATTCCAAGGCAGGTTTTAGGAAAGGTTGGGCCAGCGCGGTGATATGCGCACCTAGTCGAATACAGCGAGCAATATCAAGACCATGACGCAGTCCGCCAGAGCCAATAAGTGATAGTTGCGGACAGGCAGTACTTACGGCGGGCAATAATTCCACGGTATCCATACCCCAATCGAGAAACGGTGCTGCTATCTCACGTTCACGAGCTGAATTATTGCGTGCTAATTCAATACTGGCCCAATTGGTGCCGCCTCGGCCAGCAACTTCAATCCACTGCACGCCAGCATCGGCGAGGGTCTTGGCACTGGTGGGACCTATGCCGGCGCCCACTTCTTTAACCACTACTGGTACTGACAAAGTGCTCGCACAGAGTTGAATGACCTCTAGTATACGTCGCCAGTCTCGGTCGCCTTTGGGTTGTACCAGCTCTTGCAGGGGGTTGAGATGGATAACCAAAGCATTGGCCTCAATCGAATCGACCGCCTGCTGCGCCAGATCCACACCCTGCATTTGCAATTGAGTTGCGCCAATATTACCCAGCAATATTGCCTGTGGCGCCCAGCTGCGAACTTTTTGTGCTAGGCCTAATTCGACTGCAGCGCGCTGCGATCCCACGGCCATGGGAATATTGCAGGCTTGCGCTGCCTGCGCCAAGTGTCGGTTGATTGATTCACCATTATCGCAGCCTCCTGTCATTGCCCCAATTAAAAAGGGTGCCGCGATGGGGTTCTGCAAAAAATCACAGCTCAGATCAACATCTTCCAGTGCGAGCTGCGGTAATGGGTTGGGTTCAAAACGCACTTTATCGAACCCAGAGCCTCGCTGAGATTGATGCTCAGGTTTCAGTGCAAGCTCGATATGGTCAGCTTTACGGTTGCTGATATCTGTCATAACGATTCTTTTCTCCGCATTGAACTGTTGGCATAGTCGACCAGCAGCATATGGGGCAGGGTCAGCGCAGCTAAACCAATAAAGGTCACTTTAGTCAGTGATTGAGCAGGGCTGTCTTGCAAATAATAAAATATGATGGCCAGAATTGCCCATGCAGTAACAGTATAAAGTATTGCCTCTCGCGCTGTGTGCTGGCGCTCATTCTCCTGCAACCCCTGCCACAATCGTATGATATGCCCGCGACTATGCCATAAGCAGAAATACAATGAGAAGCTGACAAGCGGTGGCAATAGGTAGGCCAAGATGATTAGTAGCAATAGATTCAATGCCGACTTGCGATATTGCCTGTGAAAGTAGGCGTAAATCCAATAGGTTAAAATAATAGCTAGCCAAGGTGCGAATAGGGCCGATATTCCATTAAATAGTGCGACTGAGTTGTCTGTGCCGATTAGAACAGCAAATAGAGGGGTAACCAACGCTGGCTGAAAATTGGGAATGGCTAAACAGACTAAACCACCATGAGCTACCCAAGGTAACCAGTCGCTGCCGATATCGGCGATATCACTGGCGCCAAAGTGCAGTGCAGATAGGCTTAAGAATGCCGCTAGGCAAAACAGTGGCATAAACCACCACAGCGCGAGCACAAAACCGGCCAAGGCGATATAGGCGAGATGAAAGCCAAACCAAGGTAGAAGTCCTTTGGGCCAGCCAATATGGCGTGCGATAGCGCCATCGAAACCACCGTGGGGAACGCCAACCAATAGAATCGCCGCAATGGCTACCATATCCCAACTGGTCATGGTCTGAATACCTGCGTCAGAAAGGGTATTTTAGGCATTGCCATGATCACTTTAGCCCAGTCTAACCAATTGGCAGATCCCAGCATAAAACGAGCAAATCCATCGGCATCTAGCGCTTTTGCTGTGCCCATCATCATTGCAACACCCAATTGAGGTTGCGCGACTAGTACGCGATTAAATATTTCATCCATACGCATAATCGGTTTAGCGATAGGGGTGGGCACCTGATACTGGCCGCTACGTATTCTATCTGCCAACAATGCTGTTTGCTTTTGAATAGTGCTGAAAGCATAGCCAGATGATAGCCGCACTGCACCGCTGGCAGCGCCAATTTTGGCAATATCATTATTTGTGGCCGATGAGCTGTGCATAGGAATAACACCGGCTTCTTCGCCTAGCGTGTTATCTATTTCAATATGCTGTTGCTGTAGCCACTGATTTATTGCCTGCCGATACCAGTCTTTATCCTCTAATTTGGTCGAAATCATCGTTGATTCAACTAACAGTCTGCGATCGGAAAAAGGCAGAGCATAAATAAAGTGTAGCCCTCGTGATTGATCAACACGAAAATCCATCAGGGTCGCTGTTTCAGGATTGGCAATGGCAGTCTTAGTGCAAATATCCCAACCTAAAAAGTGCTGCCGCAAGCTATTGTCGAGCATTGCTGGCGGTCGACTATCGTAGAGTTGCGTCGCTTGATAATGTTTGCCAGCAGCAGAAAAGCAACCGCCACTACCGCTGGCGACGATATCTTCAGCCATTGCTCGAATAAGCTCGACACCATCCGCTAAGTTTTGCTCACAGGCTGTTATATATGCCGCTGAACTCAAACTGGCATAGTGGTAGTGGTTACTGCGATGGATAATTTCTCGGTCATGATCGACTAAACGCCATTGTTGCCAACGCCCTTTGATCGATGCTGACAATGTCTGTAGTTGGCCTTGATCAGCCCACAGTGCCCAACTGCAATCTCGCTCTGCCGGTGTCTTGGGCTCTACAACTGCCGCGGTGAGGTTGTCGAGCTTGGCCGCCAGACTGATACCAGCACTGCCGCCACCGATAATGGCGATATCCAGCTCAGTGACTGGATTTGATTTTCTAGTCGGGGCGGACACCGGCTAACCCCCTAAGATGTTGATGCAATTTACCATTATGGGTCGGTACCTGTTTTGGCACTAGATCGACCAAACTACGCATACTGAGCAGTGCTTTTTCGGTGCCACTAACAAATACGCGGCCCTGCCACCAACGCAAATTACGACGCCGTAAAATCCAGCCAATCTGACGGTATACCCTCAAAGCAACTGTAATTGCGAGCCGCGCGCGAAAAGGTAACAACTGGATACCCAGTAGGGCACTGCGATAATAGTCTTCGGATAGATCCAATAACTGATTAATGGCATGGGCAACTGGTTGATGGTTAATGCTATCGGCCTCAGCGATTACAGCCGCGGGTAAATCGATCCAGCAGGCGGGTAAGTAGCGACGCCCCATTTGTGCGTCCTCTAATACATCTCTGGCGATATTAGTCATTTGCATTGCAATACCTAAGTCAATAGCAAAGCTATCCGCGCGCCGCTGGTTGCAGTTAAGAACGCGACACATCATAAGCCCAACGGTACCAGCAGCGGCGTGGCAATAGCGCAATAGTTCTGCTGTATCGCTGAGTGCGGTAGGTTGTTGGTCGGCTAGCATGCCATCGAGTAGTTCTCGGGCGGCGCTAAGTGGGATGTCACAATCACTGGCTAATTGAATAAAGGCCTCTACCTCAGGCCCTGCAGGTTGGTTGCTACCCTCAAGACGTGCCCTAATATCTGTCAAAGATTCTGCTCGATTGGGCAGATCGCCATCGGCCAGATCATCCACATAGCGACAGAATTGGTACAGTTGGGCGGCGCGGTCGGCCAACTGTTTACCAAGGAAAAAGCTAGCCCAGTAGAATGACTTGCCATGATTCGCCAGAACGGCCTTAGGTGCTTGTGACGCTGTCAACGAGTCTGGCGACGCATGAGTCATAAAATTATCCGCCCGAACCCACCTCGACACCGGTAAGCAATTCTTCGACTACTTTGGCTGAACTGACAACCCCTGGTAAGCCAGCGCCAGGATGAGTTCCGGCACCGACAAAATATAAATTAGAGATAGCCTTATCGCGATTATGAAAGCGAAACCATGCCGATTGAGTGAGTCTCGGTTCGATAGAGAAACCCGCGCCATGCATAGAGCGGTAGTCATTAGCAAAATCTTCTGGGGTCATCCAGAACACTTCCTCAATAACAGATGAGAGTTGTGGCAGTATGCTGTCCTCAAGGGCATCAATAATTCTGTCACGAAGTTTTTGTGCCTCAGTACTCCAGTCTACATTCCCTTGTAAATTGGGCACCGGGCATAATACGTAGAATGATTCACAACCCTCCGGTGCAAAGCTTTTATCAGTTGCGGTGGGTCGGTGAAGATAGAGTGAGAAATCCTCACTCATCTGTTTGCTATCAAAGATCTCAGAGAGTAATTGTTTAAATCTTGGGCCCATCCAAATACTGTGGTGGGCAACATCTGGGTACAGTTTTTTGGTGCCAAAATATAAAACATACAGTCCCATGCTATATTGCTTTTTCATGCTCGGTAGACGTGGCTTGGCTTGCGGCAATAGATGTTGGTAGCAGGTCTCTGGGTCGCCACCAAAAACCACAATATCGGCATCGATAGTCTGATTATTGCGTAGTCGAACTCCTTTGGCGATTTTATGTTCAAGAATGATTTCATCAACATCAGCATTAAATTGGATATCAATGCCTTGCCTCTCCATTAGAGCACCCAGTTCATCGACTAATTTGCCGGTGCCGCCCATGCAGAAGTAAACACCCCAGCGTCGCTCAAGATAATGAATCAAAGTGTAGATGGCCGTGGTCTTGAAAGGATTACCGCCGACTAAAAGAGGATGGATAGAAAAGGCCTGACGAATAAGCGGATGCTTAAGGTGGCTATTGACCATTTGCGAAACGGTTTTATAGCATTTGAGCATCAGCAGGGCAGGTATCTGTTTAACCATATCCCAGACTCGAGTGAACGGTCGGTGGACCAACTTTTTAAACCCAACGTCATAGACCTGTTTGGATTTATCTAGTAGTTTTAAATAGCCGTTGGCATCTTCGGCACTAAAGCGGCGGATTTCAGTCAAGGTGTCTTCAATGCTAGCGCGGTAGTCAAATTGGCTACCGTCGGCAAAGTGAAAACGATAGAAAGGGTCTAGCGGCACAAAGTCCAGGTGGTCTTCCAATTTCTCACCGAAAAGCTCATATAATTCATCAAACAGAAAGGGTGCTGTAATAACTGTAGGCCCAGCATCATGGCGATAGCCACCGCGCTCGAAAACCTGTGCGCGACCTCCAAGGTTTGCCAGACGCTCCAGTAAAGTTACCTGATACCCTAGCGCCCTCAGTCTTAATGCCGTGGCGATGCCGGCAAAGCCTGCACCGATTACCACTGCTTTTCTGATAGTCCCCGATTTTTTTGCGGTCAAGCGATCTGTCCTTGATATTTGATTGCAGATTTTTGTTTGACCGAATTTACTAGGCCCTGCACTACAGTTTGAAGTTGCTCAGGCAGCGTAATGACCAATTGTTCCGCTTGAGCGAGCCAGTAATCAACCGATTGATTGGCAAGCAAGATAACATCACTAGCGGCAATTCGATGTTGCCAACTGACCAGCTTGCTATTGTCCTCGGACTGATACCAGTTAATGAAATCTTCATATCCAAGGCCCTGTTGTGCAAATAAACTTACCACCAAGTTGGGTTTGCGACCCTCTAAATCACTCGATCTGTGGCTGGAGGGGATAATATCATTGATATCATTTCGGCCTTGATAGGCTAACCCGCATAGCCCTATTAACTGATCAAGTTTATCGTCATCAAGCGCTAGACCTGCGGCTAGAGCCGAACCCTTAATCGGCGCGATTAATAGAGGGGCTGTCTTGCCTTTGGCTATCTGTTTCCATTGCTCTATTTCAGCGTATTGACGCTGACATAGATCTGCACTTTGCCCAATACAAGTTTCTTGCATGGCTTGGGCTAGCAGAGCTACAAGCGCACCACCAGCGCGATCATTTCGTGCGGCCAATTCAAATGCTTTTGCCACCATCCAGTCGCCTAAGCAAAGCGCCATATCGGCGCCAAAATGTTGATTGATACTCTCCTGACCGCGTCGGTGAGTGCTAGCATCACTAATATCGTCATGGATGAGTGACGCGTTGTGCAACAGCTCGCAAGCTGCTGCCCAGTGTAAGTTATCTCGCTCGTTTAAACCTAGGGCAATGCCGCTAGATAGCGCGAGCTGCGCTCTAAAGGTTTTCCCGGGCTGTTTAAAATGATAGCTCGCTGCATCAGCTAGCCCACTCTTGGAATGAGGCATTTCACGATAAAATAAATCATCTAGCTGACTTGCTAAGTGGAGTATTTCTGGGTGTTTCGGGGACATGGCTACTTCCCTCTTATCTAGGTAGCTTATTATAGGCAGCTACTCTATTTTTTATTGTTCTGAAAGTGAGGGCCGGTATACCGGCCCTCTCGATCATAAAGCTAGCAATCTAACTTATTCTGAGTCGGCAACTGCCGCAGACCAGATTACTACACCGAATCCAATCTTGTTCCAGAAATCAGCCAGGTTGTAGATGATGTTCATAGTGCCAGCGTCGGCGCCACCACCCAAATAGCCCATAAAGTAGCCGAGCGGGTAGATAGCCCAACCTACTGTGACCAGCAACGTCATAGTCTTGTAGGCCTTCTGCACGTTAGCATTGGCTAGGCTTGCGTTGATTTGGCTCGCCTCACCCTTCATGATGTACCAGATAACATAGATCCAAGCCGCCATCGATAGGGCAAATGCTAGTCCAACGCCCATCATGCCTGTCTCACCCATGTAGCCTAATATCAGCATAGCGGTGGTACCTACTAGCAGATTCCAGAATACACGAGCGGGCACTTTGCCGACTGCCGACATGATCAGGTAGAACTCTACCATCAATAGCGGCACAGTAAGTAACCAGTCAATGTAACGGAACTCTGTTGGCGAGGTGCCTGTAGCAACCCACACATCGCGCATGTAAAAATAATGTACTGCAGCGATGAGAGTTACAAGACCAGAGACTGTTAAGGATGTCTTCCATTTTCCGTCTACGCGATCGCGCTCAAGGAAAAAGAAAGCTGTTGCGGCAACAAGTGCCATAGATATTAACCAAAAGGACATGCCGACATAATCGCCGGAAGCTAAGTTATTTGTCATGTATAACCCCTACTAAAAAAGCTTTTTTATTATTGTGTCACCCTTTTATTTGGAACAATAAATAGGCGACACACCTATTTACTACACAACCAGACCATTGTTACCAAAATTGCCTAGTCTTCCTAGTTTTAATCTTCTTATCCGCAAGTGCAAATGTTTTTTCGCAATTTTAGCCAAGAAAACAGTATTTATTCGTACAGATCTGGAGTCTGGATTAGTTTTTTTTAATTTTTCTATCAGATTTGCAAATAATAGCTTACAAGTTGTCATTTAAGCATTAGCATGAATCTTGTAGAGATATTTCCGAGAGTGGTAATGAAAAATATTTTCCCAGTAGCGTTAAACAGGATTTTGTTTCTTTTTTTAGTAACAACTTCACTAGGTAATCTGATTGCTCAGCCGAGTGATGAACTTGGCTATCCACAGCAGTTTCCAGCTGAGCAATGGACAGAAGTAACCGCTGAAACAGTTGGATTAGATGATTCAAAAATTGAGCATCTATTTGATCTTTCCTTTGCAGATAATGCTACGCAAGGCGTTGCTTTCTTTAAAAATGGGTTATTGGTCAAAGAGCGTTATGCTGAAGGTTACGACAAAAACAGCCATGGCACGTCCTGGTCTATGGCAAAAAGCTTTTATGCGGCATTGATCGGTATCTCGATAGATCGCGGTGAGATAAAGAGCTTAGATGAACCCGTGGCTAACTATCTCGGCTATTTTAATGATGAGCGACGTAATATAACCATTCGGCAGTTACTCAATATGTCCAGCGGTCTCGACATGCCGGAGCATGAGCATGAGGAAATGTTTTTCTCCTCTGATCATTTGATCTACGCCAAGTCAGTGGGCGTCGAAAAGCAGGCTGATCAGTTGTTTGAATATAACAATGTAAACTCAATGCTACTGGCAGATATTTTATATCAGGCTACGGGCACAGCAGCGGATAAATTATTAGCAGATCGTATTCTTAATAAGATCGGTCTAACCGACGTAGTGCTGTGGAAAGACAGTGCCGGCAATCCTCTGACCTATTGCTGTATTGATACCACAGTAAGACAATTTTCACGATTTGGTCTACTGTTTGCTCGCAATGGTAAATGGAACGATGAGCAAATTATTTCGGCAGATTATATTGATGAAACCTTTAGCAAAGTCTGGGACAGTTTGAATAGTGATACCATAGCTAAAAATCGTGGTTACTCTTTGCATTGGTGGATTTCGAACTATGACGAAAGAGCGGTTATTTTTAATGCAAGCGGAAAATTTGGGCAATATATTTTCGTTGATCGCGCCAATGATGTCGTTTTTACACGTATCACTAAGTACCAGTCTAGCGGTGGTTCGCAGCAAGACTGGGGTGTTTTAAGATATATAAATTGGTTGGGCTCTATTGATTTTCGCATCAAGCTAGCAACATTTTTAGACTCCATTGGCTTAATTGATATGACTAGTCATAGTGGTAAAAGTCGAGCTATTAAAACGCCAGTGACTTTGCAAGAGGGCACTTCAAAAGAGTTTTTCGATAACTACGGCACTATTATTGATGCGTTAATTGAAGCTAGCGTGCCTTGATTTGAGGTCGCGATGCTTTGCCATTCGGTTGCACCTTTAGAGCGTTTCTATGTTGTCTAGATAAAGTGCCGCCTTTTGCAATAGCAAATTTTTCACTTGAGGATCCATTTTATCCCATGTGCGATATGCCATGGCGGTTCTCTGGTTACCAGAAAAGCGCTCGCTATGACGATGCATAAAATGCCAGTAGAGACTATTGAATGGGCAGGCACTTTCTGTAAAGCGTTCTTTGACGCTGTAATGACAATCGCGGCAATAGTCACTCATTTTATTGATATAACTGCCGCTAGCTGCATAGGGTTTGGTGGCAATTAAACCGCCGTCAGCAAATTGACTCATCCCTCTGGTGTTGGGCATTTCGACCCATTCAATCGCATCGATATAAATGCCTAAATACCATTGATCTAATTGCTGGGGATTTATGCCAGCTAGCATGGCAAAATTACCAGTAATCATCAGCCTCTGAATATGATGGGCGTAGGCATAATCCAAAGACTGGTCAATGGCTTGTTTTACGCAGGCCATTTTTGTCTCTCCGGTCCAGAAGTAATCGGGTAATTGCCGGTCTGCCGCTAATACATTTAACTCTGCGTAGTCCGGCATATTGGTCCAGTAAACGGCACGGATATATTCACGCCAGCCTAAAATTTGACGAATAAATCCCTCAATTTGTGCAAGATCTATTTGTTTATTTTTGTCAAAGTAGTACAGGGCCGTCTCGATGACTTCCATGGGGTGCAAGATCTTACTGTTTAATGCAAACGAGATTCTCGAATGGTAGAGACTCCAGCGATTATCACCATGTTTTGTCATGGCATCTTGGAAGCGTCCAAAGTTGGGTAGACAATGCTGGCAGAAAAAATGGAGTAATTCTGACGCTTGCTTATGGTTGATTGGCCATAGAAGTGATTCAGTAGAAGTTCCAATAGACGCTATATTATGATCCTTGATGCGTTTTAGAAATTCGCTCACATCATTAGCAAAAAGTAATGGTTGAGGAATTATTTCTAGATCGGCTGGTTTGAGTTTCTGCCGATTTTCACCATCGAAATTCCATCTGCCGCCCCTTGGTTGATCTGCATCCATTAGAATATTAAAGCGTTTGCGCATCTTGCGATAAAAAGTTTCCATACGGTTATGTTTGCCGGCATTAACAGTACTGGTGATCTGCTCAAATGGAAGAAGGAAGTGTTCGCTATCACAACATCGGACTTCGACTGATTTGTCAGATTGCAGGCGTTTTAGTTGCTGCGATAGTCTGTATTCGTCGGGTTGTTGGTATTCAAAATACTCTACATTATGTGCCGTGCAGCGCGATATGATCAGTTCATTAAGATCGCTAAACTGCACCGTTTCATCTAATGTTAGGTGCTCAACTGTATGCCCCTGAGCTTGTAATTGTTGAGCAAAATTCTTCATAGCTGCGAAAAAGCCACACAGCTTTTGAATATGATGCTTAACATAATTTGCTTCTTGGTGAAGCTCAGCAAGTAAATAGATAACACCATTATCCTGCTTTTGATACCAGCTGTGCTGCGAATTCAGCTGATCCCCGAGGATCAGTCGTACTGTATGGAATTTATTCATTCAATTGTCTTATTTTCGGCGATGTGATGGGCCAATCGGCAATATCATTGCTATCTAGCGTAGGGTCGCCTTTATCACCTTGCCAGCGGCGGATAAAGTCTCCTTTGGGATCATAGATCTGGGTCTGTTTTTCAAGGTCAAAGCGGCGGTGTCCTCGAGGATCAGCACCAACGCCAGCGAGATATTGCCAGTTACCCCAATTGCTTGTCATATCATAATCAATTAATTGTTGTTCCATATAACTGGCACCGTAACGCCAGTCGAGATTTAACTCATGAACCAAACAGCTGGCAACCAGTTGGCGTCCTCGATTGGACATGTAGCCAGTGTTATTAAGTTGATTCATACAGGCATTGACGATGGGATAAGGCGTATTGCCACTGCACCATTTTTTAAATCTTTGTGGATAAAAACTGGTGGTTGGTCTGATATTACTAATACCTGAGAAAGCATATAGCCGTTGGCCGTATTTATCCGCATAGTGTTTAAAGTATTCTCGCCAAAGTAGTTCAAAATAAATCCAGTAGGTCGACTCATTAGATCCCACCTTTTGCTCGTACCGGCGCAATTCTGTAAGCACTTGTCTGGGAGACAAACAGCCATTGGCAAGCCATGGGCTAAATTTGGTTGAGTAGTCCATGCCGTCCAAACCATTGCGAGTCTCCTTATACGTGCTGGCGTGACGGCCCAGAAAATAGGTTGTTAAATGTTTTTGTGCGCTGCTCTCACCGCCTTTAAAAAGACTTTGATTATGTTTGTATAAGTGAATGCTATTTGATTTCCAATTTTCCTTAATCGGTGGGCTCGATGGCAGCCTACTGGGTGCACCAACCGCGTTAGCGACTTGTATAGATTCAACTTTTCGGCGGAATTTAGAAAAGCTATTGGGCAAGTCCGTGGTGGCGAACGGCAGTTGAGTCGGATCAAAAAGTCGATTGTTGGCGACTTGATGGAAGCCAATCATTGGGTAATGCTGAGTTAGGTTTTGCCATTGTCTTTGCTCATATACCCCATCAATACGACTGCAATACACCTGTGAAATATTATATTGGGTGATTAGTGTAGAGATACTGTTTTCAATCGTTTGATGAGAGATGATAAGTCGCTGACCCAAGGTATTGAGATTACGGTCTAGATCGCTCAGGCTGTCATGTAAAAATTCACGGCGATAGGTGGATAGAGCAAACGGTTTAAATTTATCGTATGCAGGCGTGTCATGAGGCACCAGAGCAAGGCAAATGAGCTGGTCTACTTCCTGGGCAGCCCGCAGTAATGTCGCGTTGTCGTTAATACGCAAATCATTATTGAACCACAAGAGACCGACTCGGCGCATAAGGTTAAACCCAACTGTTCAGAAAACATAGGCTATACGGGTGCAACTGGGTGCTAGACCAGCGAGCCGAAATGGATCATTGCATCCAAAATGCAGTACTGACCGTACTGACAGGGCCCTGGTGATATGACACAGTGGTGCGCCCAATAGAACAAATGAAGAGAAATAAGTTGTCCCGATTAATTACTGCGCTTGGTTATTTAGGCCTCACCCCATTCCTTTTTTGCTTAGCGGTCATGCTACAT
Source organism: Porticoccaceae bacterium (assembly GCA_049631145.1). Classification (GTDB taxonomy): domain Bacteria; phylum Pseudomonadota; class Gammaproteobacteria; order Pseudomonadales; family Porticoccaceae; genus HTCC2207. Next base: position 45,402 of record JBNAAJ010000002.1, on the reverse strand, counting down.
AGCAAGATCTTCGGACAGGGGTTGCAAGGCGCTTCTATCCTCGGCTTTTATGGACCCTATGTCTTTATTGCCTACAGTGGGGTGATCTTAAGTTTTCTGTCAGGCACCTTATGGTCACAAGCAAGGTTGTCCCAGCAGGCTACTTTGGCACAGAGTGCTATCGTCTTCAGTAATCTTGTTGCGCTGATGGTGTGGTTTAGCCTACTGATCATCTATATTTCACCAATTTTCACCATAATGGCAGTTTGCCTGTTGATGGCCGGATTTCTAAGTTTGCTTTATTTCGAGCGTTTCTTGGTGGTTGAAGCCGATGAAAATTACCGCAGCATGCGTGTGCGGCTTACCGCCATTGTTTGTATTGCCCATCTCGCTGTAATAACGCTTATGCTAATGGAGCTGTAAATGTCGGTAGCGTTGACTATTTTCTATGATGGTGGTTGCCCGCTCTGCGTCGCAGAGATGCGCCACCTGCAAAAGCTTGATACCGCTGGCAATATAGCCTTTGAGAATATTTACGAAAAAGACTTCTCTGAGCGCTTCCCACACATAAATCAGCAACAGGCTGACCGTATTCTGCATGGTCAGACCAGCGACGGTAGCATGTTATATGGCCTAGATGTAACTTACAGGGCGTGGGTATTGGTGGGTAAACGTAGATGGGTGGCTGTGCTCCGCTGGCCATTAATTAAGTGGTTTGCAGATATTGGCTATTTATTTTTTGCGCGTTATCGCTATACAATCTCCGGTTTGCTGACGGGACAATCTCGTTGCGACAGTTGTAACATAGATCGGAGATAGTATGAGTAACGAGACGAAAAATGCACTGGTATTCGGAGCCAGTGGTGGCCTTGGGCAAGCAGTAGTGGCCAAATTCCTAACCGATCCAAATATAGACCGAGTAATCGCCGTTAGTCGCAACCCCCAAACCGAAGATCTTTCGGCACCCTGGATTTCCAATACAAGACTTATTTGGATTCAGATTGAGGATTATAGTGAAGAAGCTATGGCAGAAGTGGTGGCTGGTCTTGAAGAGTACCAAGGCTGCATCAGTCGTGTCTGTATCTGTCATGGTCAGTTGCACACAGACCATATTTGGCCAGAGAAGCGTCTTGAAGATATCGATGGCGGTGCTATGCATGACATCTTCCATGTCAATGCGATTGTACCCTCAATTTGGTTGAAGCTTTTGCACAAGATTATCGCCGGCGATACTCCTTGTCATGTGGCAGTATTTAGCGCAAGAGTTGGCAGTATTGGGGATAATCGTTTGGGGGGTTGGTATGCCTACCGCGCTTCAAAAGCTGCACTGAACAGCATGTTGAAGAGTTTCGCGGTTGAGTACGCGCGCAGGGCAAAGAACGTTAAGCTAATTGCCTTCCATCCGGGAACCACAGATACCGAGTTATCTAAACCATTCCAAGCCTCAGTACCGAAAGAAAATTTATTTGCTCCTGCTTTTGTGGTGGAGCGCTTGGCCGTAATTATGGATGAGGCTGAGATCGATGGTCAGCTGTCATTTGTAGATTGGGATGGCAAAACTATTGTTTGGTAGTGTTCAAGGGATTTGCTACTAAGCGAACGTCAACCTCCAGCCTATCCTCAACCTTAATCAGCCCATTCATCACAGAAAATGGTGCGATATTGAAGTCAGTCTGCAATATTGAAAAGGTGCTATGTGCCGTCAATATGCCCGTGCCATCTCGGTGCCACTGAAGCTCTATTTGCTGTTGTTGGGTTTCGCCATGAAGTTGTATATCCACCAGTACACTGCTGTTAGAAAATGCCTCAGAGCAGTTATCGCTACGTAACTGCACAAATGGAAATTGTTTGGCTTCTAGGCTTCTCAGCATATTGATTCTGGTGCCGTTAATGTCTTTATCTGAAGGTGTCGTCTGCATACCCGCCTGTGCGCGCAATTGCGGGTTGTCTACCTCCATCGAATGCAGAGGAAAGTAAAACTCTGCGTGACAGCGCTGGTTGTCTCTATCCATCAAAATAAAGCCCTGTAGCTGGCCGCTAGACACAATATGATCATGACCCAATTTTGCCATAAGGCCACCACGGCGAACCGTTACCAATACTTCTGACCGCAGCGGATCGACCTTAAATACCGGCGCCGAACTCGACATTGTGTAACGGTCGACAGGGAATTGGTCCGGCAATACTGGGGCTTCCAGCTCTGGTATCGGTTTGGTGCAGCTGCTTAGAACAAGCGCGCAAAGGACGACTTTGTTACCTTTAATCATTAACGTTATCCAGTTGCACGGTAAACCATACACGCACAGCCAAACCAATTTGATCACCGCTTGCCCATTCTCCCGTGCCGATAGCAAAGTCACTGCGATCGAGGATTATCTCGCCGGTTATGGTGATTTGGTCGGCGCTATTTTTTTGCCAGCTAAGAGGTACGGCAATAGTTTTTTGCAAACCTTTAAGCTGCAATATGCCATGAGCGATAAACGCAATTGCATCTGCATCTGCATCTGTAGTGACTGATTCCAAGTCTTGGCTACTAAAAGTTGCCTCACTAAAGTCAGCTACATTGAACCAGTCAGCGGCCTGAATAGCCTGATTAAATTCACTACTGCCCATATCCGCACTGTTGATGGATACCGCGACATTTAGCTGTGTCGGCTGTGTTAGCTGATCGGTTAAACAGGTTACTGAAAACTGATTAAAACGACCGTTTATGGGAAGGCCCTGATAGCTGGCGGCAAATTCAAGTTGGCTGTTGGGAGTATTCGACTGCCAAGTCTCAGCCAGTGCCGGCTGATAACCAAGTATAGCAATCAGCAATACTAGATTTAATATGCTTATTGTCCTATTGCCTATCGACAGCATTGGTTAAAACCACATTCGTTTGAGCGCATTATCATGCAAAAGTACATGATGCCGAAGGGCGGCACCTATATGCACAACCAGTACACAGATTAGAGTAATCACGCAGATTTCATGAATCTCAGTCGCCAATAACTTTACCGCTTCGTCAGGCCCACTTATCGCGGGCAGTGGTATTAACCAAAATAATTTTACTGGAAAATTAGCCGCAGAGGATACCAGCCAGCCAGATAACGGCAGTGCTAACATCAGGCAATACAGAACATAGTGCGCTGTAGTGGCCATAGCTTTTTCAAGTGCCGTCCCAGCGATAGCACGAGGAACAGTACTCTTAATTCGCCATAATAAACGCAGGATAACTAGCATTAAAATCAGCATACCAATAGATTTATGCCAGATGAACATATCGATTTTTAGCGGCGATAGCTTGAGTTCATCAGCATAAAAACCCAGTGGAATTTGAATGAAAATCAAGGCTGCTGTAACCCAGTGAAATACTTTGCTAAGCCAGCCCCATTGATCTGCGTTATTGCCTAGTGCCATGAATTTGGTGCTCCATATCAGATACCATGGTGAGTAGCGCCACCAATGTGTGCCGGACAAATTTTTACCAAGTAAGTACTCATCACTCGGGTTGCCTCAGCAGATCTGCTAAGATCCGACTCCACCATAACAAATATCACTAATCAGGCAATAGCGTGAATGAAAAACAGTTGATTCGCTGCGACATCGTTGATCTTAGCCACGATGGGCGCGGTGTGGGACGTGTCAATGGCAAGACCTGTTTTATTGAGGGGGCGCTTCCCGATGAGACTGTTGAATTTCGTTATACCAAGCGCAAGCGCAACTATGATGAGGGACGCCTAACCAGAGTGGTTAATGCCTCCCCAGACAGAGTAGAGCCAAGTTGCAAGCACTTCTCACGCTGCGGTGGTTGCAGTTTGCAGCATCTGAAGCATGCGCAGCAAGTTACATTTAAGCAGCAACAATTATTAAACAGCATGCGTCGCAGTGGGATGGCGGTTGGCAGACTGTTGCCGGCCATCAGTGCCTCTCAATGGGGTTATCGTCGCAGAGCACGCTTGGCTGTTCAGCGCACTAGAGATGGTAAATACAGCGTCGGCTTTCGTCATGCTGGCAGTCGCAGAATAGAGCCTATTACCCAATGCCCAGTATTGGCTTCGCCTTTGCCAGAGATCGTTGCAGTATTACCACGTTGGCTGCAAGAGCTATGCGGGCAATTTCGTGTGCATACTGTAGAGTTAATTGCTGCTGATAATGCGGTTGCCGTCGCCGTTGAGGCGCGCAGATCGCCTGCGGATAACGAATTATCCTCTCTGCTCGAATCCTTACAGGGGGCAATCAAAACACCACTGCAGCTCTGGTGGAAAGCGGATAAGCAGGCTCGATTCACATGCTTGAATAAGGCGGCGAGTAACTTAAGCTTTAGCGTTACTGAGGATATTCAGCTGACTTTTGAGCCAGGCCAATTTATTCAAATCAATGGCCAGATCAATCGCGATATGGTGACCCAGATGATGAGTTTATTGCCAGATAAAGGCGATACTGTTGTCGATTTGTACTGTGGTACCGGCAATCTATCATTACCACTGAGTCAGCAGTTTGACCATGTTATTGGTATCGAGGGTCTGACTGATTTGGTGAGCGGTGCTGTTGATAATGCCGCGAACAATACAATTAATAATGCCGAATTTGTTGTGGCTGATCTTAATACTGGTATTGATTTGAGCCATATTGGCCTGCAGCCCAATAAAATTCAAACCCTCGATGCAATCGTTTTGGATCCACCACGCAGTGGCGCTGCTGGAGTTATACCTTGGGTGGCTCAATCCAAGGCACCCAGAGTGGTTTATATATCTTGCCATCCATCGACCATGATTAGGGATGCGGCAGTGCTGATGGAAGCAGGCTATGCCATTACTGCGGCAGGGGTGATGGATATGTTCCCCCACACTACGCATATCGAGGCTATGGTGCTGTTTGAGAGGGCTTAGAAAATTATTTTTTTACTGTTAGCTACGATGCATTTCCGCTATAATTTCGATCTGTTTTTATAACCCGTTCCAACCTCCAGGAAAACCCTAAATCATGTTCGATAAAGACCAGACAATTGCACAGTTTGACGCCGAGTTATGGCAGGCCATTCAGCAGGAAGATCAACGTCAGGAACAGCATATTGAGTTGATTGCTTCGGAAAATTACACCAGCCCAGCAGTAATGGAAGCACAGGGCGGTAAGATGACCAATAAATATGCTGAGGGCTATCCTAGTAAGCGTTATTACGGTGGCTGTGAGCACGTTGATGTTGCCGAAGAATTAGCGATTGAGCGACTAAAAGCGCTGTACAAGGCGGACTTTGCCAATGTTCAACCACATTCAGGGTCTCAAGCAAACAGTGCGGTATTTTTGGCGCTGATTAAAGGCGGTGACACTATTTTGGGCATGAGCCTAGCCGATGGTGGGCATCTGACTCATGGCGCTAAACCTAATTTCTCCGGTAAGCTCTACAATTCGGTGCAGTATGGGCTGAATCCCGAGACTGGGCTGATTGATTATGATCAGGTAGAGGCGCTGGCTATCGAGCACAAACCGGCAATGATTATTGCTGGCTTCTCGGCTTATTCAGGCATTATGGATTGGGCGCGGTTCCGCGAAATTGCCGATAAGGTCGGTGCTTATCTAATGGTTGATATGGCGCATGTGTCAGGCTTAATCGCCGCCGGCGTCTACCCGAGCCCTGTGCCCCATGCCCATGTGGTTACATCAACGACGCATAAAACACTGCGTGGTCCGCGCGGTGGTATTATTTTGACCAACGATGAAGAGATCGCCAAAAAGTGTAATTCGGCCCTCTTTCCAGGTAGTCAGGGTGGCCCGCTCTGTCATGTGATTGCGGCTAAAGCCGTTGCATTTAAAGAAGCAGCCAGCGATGAGTTTGTTGCCTACCAAAAGCAGGTGGTAGCCAACGCCAAGGCAATGGCGGCTACCTTTATGGAGCGTGGGATCAATATTGTCTCCAATGGCACTGAAAATCACCTTATGCTGGTCAGCTTAATCGGTAAAGAGTACACCGGAACGGATGCCGATCGCGCTATGGGTGAAGCCTTTATCACCGTTAATAAAAATGCGGTTCCCAATGATCCGCGGTCACCTTTTGTTACCTCGGGTCTGCGTGTGGGTACGCCGGCGATTACGACACGTGGCTTTGGTATCGAGGAAACGGTGCAGCTTACCCATTGGATGTGCGATATTTTGGACAGTCTCGAAAACGGTAATTCCGAGCAGGTTATTGCTGAGGTGAAGTCTCAGGTGTTGGCGATTTGTCAGCGCTTTCCAGTTTACGCTTAAGCTTTGCTAATCAGCTCGAAAAGCCCCACTATTGTGGGGCTTTTTTTATGCATCGGCTTTTTAGGTGATTTGTATGTCAGATAGTCCACTGCGTTTAGCCTCTACTGTGGTGTTGTTGCGTGACAGTGCGCAAGGGCTTGAGGTTTTGTTGTTGCGGCGCAATGCCAAATTAGCCTTTGCCGGTGGTGCTTGGGTATTTCCCGGCGGAGCCATAGATAGTCCTGAATTGGCCGCGGCTGCAACGCAAATGGAGGCGGCGAAACAGGCTGGTGTAAGAGAGGTAGAGGAAGAGTGCGGTGTGCTATTGACCGTGGAGGAGCTAGTCCACTTTTGCAACTGGACCACACCTGAGGGCCCAGGCCGGCGATTTGCCACTTGGTTTTTTGTTGCTCAGGTACCACTAAGTTCAACTGACATTGTTATTGATGAGGGTGAAATTCACGAGTTTCAGTGGTTACGGCCGCAACAGGCATTGGATTTACATCAGTGTGGCAAGCTCAATATGATGCCACCGACTTTCCTCTCTTTGTGTTTAGTTAGTCATTACCAAACAGCCATTGAGGCCGTTGAAGCATTAAGACAGCGCGCTGTCTACGAAGTGACGCCGAGGTTATGTCATGTTCAAGGTGAAATGGTTTGTCTGTACCCTGGTGATGCGGGTTATGCGCAGTCTGATGGGACCATCTTGGGTGCGCGACATCGCACAATACTCGCTGACCAAGGAACTACCTATATACACTCCGGCACGGATGTCGCGGTGCCACCAATGGATCGACCTTAAACTGGCTTTAATACCGAGATCTTATGCTAGAATGTGCGGCCAAAATTTCGGTGTTCCCCTATGTTCTGCCCTTTTTGTAATACTGATGACACCAAGGTTATAGACTCTCGCCTCGTCGCTGATGGTGGGCAGGTTCGCCGCCGCCGTGAATGCGTACATTGCAGTGAGCGATTTACCACCTATGAGTTGGCTGAACTGGTTATGCCGCGGGTGATTAAAACCGATGGTAGTCGTGAGTCCTTTAATGAAGACAAGTTGCGTGCCGGCTTGCAGCGGGCGTTGGAAAAGCGTCCTGTGCCTATGGAAAAAATTGAAGTTTCGCTGTCGCAGATAAAACATTTCTTGCAGGTTACCGGAGAGCGCGAAGTGTCGTCGCGCATTATTGGTGAAGAGGTTATGCGTCAGTTGCGAGAGCTGGATGAAGTTGCCTATGTGCGCTTTGCCTCTGTTTATCGCAGCTTCCAAGATCTCAGCGAATTCCAAGATGAGCTGAATCGCCTGACATCAAAAAAACCGGATGCGACAGATAAATAATGAGCAGTGTCGATCGCCAGATGATGTCGCGCGCCCTGCAGTTGGCTGCGAAAGGGCGTTTTACCACCTCACCCAACCCGTCGGTGGGCTGTGTTATAGCAGTCGCTGACCAAGTGGTAGCTGAGGGTTATACGCGGCCTGCAGGGGGTAATCATGCCGAGATAGAGGCGTTGCAAGCCGGTACTGATGTGACTGGTGGTACCGCTTATGTCAGTCTTGAACCCTGTAGTCATCAAGGTAAAACAGGGCCCTGTGCGGATGCTCTTATTGCCGCTGGCATCAGCCGCGTGGTGATTGCCTGTGAAGATCCCAATCCTGCGGTGGCGGGTGCTGGCATCGAAAAATTAAAGGATGCTGGTGTGGACGTGCAGGTGGGTTTATTAGAGGACCAAGCCCGAGAGAGCAATAAGGGGTTTATCAAGCGTTATGAGCAGGGTACGCCCTGGGTCACAGTAAAGATGGCGGCGAGTCTTGATGGACGGACGGCGATGGCCAGTGGTCAAAGCCAATGGATTACTACCCCTGCGTCAAGAGCTGATGTACAGCGATTGCGCGCGGCGAGTTGCGCTATTATTACTGGCATTGGCACGCAACTTATGGACGATCCATCCCTTACTGTGCGTATTACTAAGGTTGATGTCGGTGTTGAGGACGAACTAAGGCAGCCGCTTAGAGTGGTCGTGGATGGCCAGTTGCAGATGTCACCGCAGGCGCGACTATTGCAGCAACCGGGCGATACGCTGATAGCGACCTTGGATGGAGCGGAGCAGCGCGATAAAGCGCCTGCATTAATTGCAGCTGGCGCTGAGGTGGTTTTTTTACCCGCCCTAGGTAAGCATATTGATTTGCAGGCGCTATTACTAACCTTGGCAGAGCGGGGCTGTAATCAGGTATTAGTTGAGGCGGGCGCTGGCTTAGCCGGTGGTTTTATCGCCGAAGGCTTGCTTGATGAGCTGGTGTGCTACTGGGCACCGAAGTTATTTGGTCATACTGCGCGGCCAATGTTTGATCTGCCTATTGAGACCATTGATGCTCATTTGGCGTTGTCGGTAGAGGATATTCGACAGATTGGCGAGGATATTCGGGTCACCTTAAGGCCGGATAAAGATTATTGATAGAACGGTAAGTGAAAAGGGTTAATCCTATGTTTACAGGAATTATAAGCGCGATTGGTGATATTGCCGAGCTAGAGCAACGCGATGGCGATGTACGTCTGACTATTCGCACCGGCAACTTGAGTTTAGCTGATGTGCACCTCGGCGATAGCATCGCCTGTAATGGTGCCTGCCTTACCGCAGTAGAACTCACGGGTGAGGGTTTTATTGCCGATGTCTCGGTAGAGACTTTAAACCTGACCACCATTGTAAATTGGCAGGTAGGCAATCGCATTAACTTGGAAAAAGCCATGCAGGCCAGTGACCGCTTTGGCGGACATATTGTCTCTGGGCATGTCGATGGTATTGGTGAGGTGATTTCCCTCTATGAAGATGCAAGATCATGGCGTTTTCGTATTCGTGCACCTCGTGAGCTTGCCAAATATATTGCCCATAAGGGATCGATCACTGTCGATGGTACCAGTTTGACCATCAATAAAGTCGAGGGCGCAGAATTCGAGTTAAATATTGTCCCCCATACCATGACACATACAGTGATGAGTGATTATAAGGTGGGTACCAAGGTCAATTTAGAGGTGGATCTGGTTGCTCGTTATTTGGAGCGTCTGCTATTGGGCGATAAGGCCGCTGATCACTGAGTCGTGGTCAGCCGCAAGCAATACATTGGAAGAGAAGGCAATATGGTACTGAATACAGTAGAAGAATTACTTGAGGATATTCGTCAGGGCAAAATGGTTATCCTGATGGATGATGAGGATCGAGAAAACGAAGGTGATCTGGTTATGGCCGCGCCAATGGTGCGGCCAGAAGATATTAACTTTATGGCCACCTACGCACGTGGTCTGATTTGCCTGACCCTGAATGAGCAGCGCTGTGCGCAACTTGATTTGGCTATGATGGTTGCCACTGATAACAATCAATCCAGCCATAGCACACCATTTACCTTGTCTATTGAGGCCGCAGAGGGTGTGACCACGGGCATTTCCGCCGCAGATCGCGCGCGCACTGTTCAGGCAGCTGTTGCTAGCAATGCCCGCCCAGAGGATATAGTGCAGCCGGGACATATTTTCCCCCTTAAGGCTCAGCCAGGGGGTGTATTAAGTCGCGCTGGGCACACCGAAGCCGGCTGTGATCTAGCGAGAATTGCCGGCTTTGAGCCGGCTGCGGTGATCGTTGAAATTATGAATGAAGACGGCACCATGGCCCGTCGCGATGACCTTGAGGTGTTTGCTGAAAAACACCAACTGAAAATCGGTACTATTGCGGACTTGATTCATTATCGTCTGGTAACAGAAAAGACCACCCAATGTATTAGTCAGCGACAGGTCAATACACAATTTGGTGAGTTTACACTGAAGACTTATCTCGATAATGCACGCAATGAAAAGCATTTCGCCTTAGTGAAGGGTGATGTCAGTGGTGATGATGCGCCATTGGTACGGGTACATATCAACCGTTCAGCCAGAGATTTGTTGGCTTTAGAATCTGATACTGGTTTTAATACTTGGTCATTCCACAAGGCTATGGAGGCGATTGCTAAAGAGGGCCGCGGCGCTTTAGTGCTGCTTTACTACCCCGAGAGCGCAGAGGATATTGACCACAGTATTGAGATGATTTTGCATCCCAATAGCGGCAAAGCGCCCGCTGCCAATGAGGTTGTCTATCAGCAGGTGGGGACAGGTTCACAGATTTTGATGGATCTTGGTGTGCATAAAATGCGGCTAATGAGCGCGCCGTTCAAATTTACCGGTATCTCAGGCTTTGATCTTGAAGTTGTTGAGTATGTTGACTGCGAATAGTCGATACAGGAATTAATCATGAGTGAGTTTAGGCCTGAAGAGGGCATTTTTGAGTTGGGTGATGTGCGTATTGCGGTTATTGCGGCACGTTGGAATGCGAATGTGACCGATGGCTTGTTGGCTGGTGCCGTGCGAGCGTTGGGGCGACATAAGATCAGCGGAAATGCTGTAGAAGTATATCGTGTGCCCGGTGCTTTTGAGCTGCCATTAGCTGCTCAACAGGCCGCTCGCACTGGCCGTTTTGATGCAATTATTACCCTTGGTTGTGTTATCCGTGGTGACACGCCGCATTTCGATTACGTCTGTGCCGAAACCACAAGAGGTATTGGTGAAGTGGGGTTAAAAGAAAATCTACCCGTTGCCTTTGGCCTCTTGACCACTGATAACTTACAACAATCATTGGATCGTTCAGCAGATAACGATGAGAATAAGGGTGAAGAAGCTGCTTTAACTGTGCTTGAGATGCTGTCGGTATGTAAACAGATGCAGAGCAGCTAGGGTGATGTCGAAACCAAAAGCAAAACAGAAAGCGCGCAGGTTGTTGGTGCAGGCGCTTTATTCATGGCAGATAGGTGGTACAGATCTGGTCGATATTGAGGCGGCGTTCCATGTCGATAATGATATGAGCAAAGTGGATACCAGCCTATTTCATACTATTTTATTTGGCGTGCCGAAAAATCTAGCAGAAATAGATGCCAGCTATGAACCGCATCTCGATCGAGAGAATAAAGACTTGGATCCAGTATCACGAGCTGTTCTGCGTATTGCCAGTTATGAAATGCTGTACAGCATAGAGGTGCCCTATAAGGTAGTGATCAATGAAGGTGTCAATTTAGCAAAAACCTACGGGCCCACAGATGCGTTTAAATTTATTAATGGTGTTTTAGATAAAGTGGCGATGGATAAACGCGCGATAGAAGTGGCGGCAAACAAGCAATAATAATTGGTTGTAGGCTTATCGCGGGTGATGTCTTGGGTTATTAAAGGATCAAATGGCTAGCGAATTTTCGTTTATCTCAAGGTATTTTAAGGACCTCACTGGCCAGCAGGGTGTTGCGCTGGGTATTGGTGATGATGCTGCGTTGATTGATATGACTCCCGGTCAGCAATTGGTAGTAGCTACAGATACATTAGTTGAAGGGGTGCATTTCCCGTTGTCTGCCACTGCCGAGCAGATTGCGACTCGCGCTCTCTGTGTTAACCTCAGCGATATAGCCGCGATGGGTGCCAAGCCAAAATGGTTTACCCTCGCTCTAACCATTCCCCGTGAAACGGTCAGTTCCGACTGGCTCAAGGGATTTAGCCGTGGTTTGGCTGCTGTGGCCAAGGAGTATGATCTAGCCCTCGTTGGGGGTGATACCACCGCAGGCCCGCTGACAATTAGCATAACGTTGCTTGCCGAGGTGCCAGTCGATGAGGCATTGCTGCGCAGCGGGGCGGCGATTGGAGATAGAATATACGTTACAGGTACACTGGGCGATGGTGCCGCAGCCTTAGCGGCAATAACCGATATAAGTGGTGATAATAGAATAAGTAATCGTTTACTTAATCGTTTCTATTATCCACAGCCACAGGTTCAGGTGGGTATAAAATTGCGCGGCTTGGCCAGTGCTTGTATTGATATTTCTGATGGTTTGTTGGCCGATCTTGGTCATATTTGCCAAGCCAGTAATGTTTGCGCAGAGCTTAACAGTCAGCAATTGCCCATCCACCCTGAGGTAGTAGCAAGTGATTCACAGCGCAGTCTCGATTGGGCTTTGTCTGGTGGTGATGATTACCAATTGTGCTTTACCCTGCCACAGAGTCACAGTCATCAAGTCGATCAATGGATCGAATCGGCACAGCTCGATGCGACATTGGTGGGTCATATTGTTGCCGCTAATAACCATAAGCAGGCTATATTGGTGGATGGAAATCCAGTTAACACCATAACAGGAGGATATGATCATTTCAGCGATTAACCCTACATTCAATCAATTGATCCGTTCACCGGTTTTGTTATTGGCCTTCGGTTTTGGTAGTGGGTTATCACCCAAGGCTCCTGGCACATTGGGGTCGGTCGCCGCCATACCCATCTGGTTGTTACTGTCGCAGCTATCCCAGCCTTTCATAATTATGACGATTGTAGCCAGTGCTATAGTAGGTGTTGCAATTTGTGGCCGTGCAGCGACTCAATTAGGCGTTCATGATCATGGTGGCATCGTATGGGATGAGTTTGTTGGCTTATGGATTACTATGGCCTTTTTACCGAGTCATTACGTAATGTTGTTGGTAGGGTTTTTACTTTTTCGATTTTTCGATATTGTAAAACCTTGGCCTATTAGCTGGTTGGATAAAAGTGTCTCTGGTGGGTTGGGCATCATGCTGGATGATATCGTCGCTGGTGTGGCAGCGGGAGCCTGCGGTTGGTTGCTCTCTTGCCTGGTGTTAACTGTTTAGCACTGGTGATCAAGGTTAATCGCAAGTATCAGAGATAAAAAATGAAAGGGACATTTAAGTGAGAGATAAATTACTTGCCATCGGTGTGGTGGCCGCCGCGCTGTTTTTGGCTGTTATGATGAATCTGCTGGCACCCGGTGCGGATAAATCCCCTGAGCCTGAGGCGGCTATTGCGGTCAAAACAATGCGAGTTAAAAGTGCTGAATTGGTCGTGCGTGTTGAATCGCAAGGTGTGGCCAAGGCTAGAACTAGGACTTCTCTGATCTCTGAAGTATCCGGTGCTGTATTGCGAGTCTCGGATAATTTCGTTGTCGGTGGCACCTTTCAGGCGGGTGATATGTTGCTGGCGTTGGATCCAACTGACTATGAAGTTGCCCTGCAACGTGCTGAAGCGCGTTTAATGAGTGCCAAAGCAGCGATGGAATTTGAGCGCGCGCGCTCTGTGCAAGCAGAGAAAGAATGGGCCATGACCGGACGACCTCAGTCAGAGGCGCCTCTACTAGCACTGCGCCAACCCTATTTACTAGAGGCGCAAGCCAATCTGTTGCAAGCTCAATCTGAGGTGCGTCAGGCCAAGATTAAACTTGAAAAAACAATTATCAAAGCGCCCTATGCGGGGATGGTTGCCAATAAATTAGCTGATGTAGGGCAATTTGTTACGGCAGGAACTCGGGTTGGCGAAGCGTTTGCGATTGATTTTGTCGAAGTGAGATTGCCGCTTACTGAAAGGGACTTATCGATGATGGATAGTTTACTTTCAACAAGCCTGACTGAAAAAATGGTTGTGCTCAGTGGTACTGTCGATGGCATATCCGCGTCTTGGCAGGCGACAATTGCGCGCTCGGAGGGTGTTGTCAGTGAGCTTAATCGGGCGCAATATCTAGTTGCTCGGTTAGCCGACCCCTATGGCCTTGATAAGGATCAAAATACTAACAGAGTACCGCTGAGAGTGGGTACCTTTGTAAAAGCCTCTATTGAGGGCAAGATGCTTAAGGGGGTGTTCCAAGTGCCTCGCAGTGCCCTTTTAGAGGGTTCAAGAATTGGGCTTGTCGATAGCGAGCAGCTGCTAAAAATCGTGCCCGTGACCGTAGCTCATGCTGACGATCAGTATTACTACCTCAGCGACGGCCTGACCAATGGTATGGAGATTATAATTAGTGCTTTGGGAACACCTATAGAAGGGCTAAAACTGCGGGTCAGGAATGATTTGACTGCAGAGGCGGCGCAGTAATGGAGCTTAATTCCAATGGATTGATCAATTGGTTTACGCGAAATCCGGTGGCGGCCAATCTGGTGATGATTCTGGTGTTTTTTGCTGGCATGCTCTCCCTTGCCAATCTGAGTAAAGAGATGTTCCCCCGCACCGAAATTCCCATGGTCAGTATTGCGGCACCTTATCCGGGGGCAGCACCGGTGGAAGTTGAAAAAGGGGTTGTGCTACCCATGGAGTCAGCGCTTGAGGGTTTGCAGGGAATCAAGAAAATCACCTCTGAAGCAAACCGTGATATGGCTAGAATCACGCTTGAAATTGAGTCCAATGAAGATATCAATGAGGTGATGACCCAGATCGAAAATCGCATTGATGGAATCACTAATCTGCCCGATGATTTGGAAAAGCCAACAGTGCAGCGGGTGCAACAGAATCTATGGGCGCTGGGTGTTGCTGTTTATGGTGATATGACTGATCGGCAGAAAAAGCTAGTAGGTGATGAGATCTATGATGAACTGCTGGAGTTGGCGCCAGTTAAAGAGGTGCAACTCTGGGGTGCAGGCAAGTATGAAATTTCCATTGAGGTTCGAGAGGATCGCCTAAAAGAACTTAATCTTACTTTGGCTGAAGTAGCGTCTGCGGTTCGATCCTCATCTCTGGATCTGCCTGCTGGGATGATCAGAACGGTCGCTGGCAATGTATTGATACGAACTGAGGGTAAATCCTATTACGGCAGTGACTTTGACGATATTGTGATCAGAAGTGAAGCCGATGGCACGCAATTGCTCCTCTCGGATGTGGCCCATGTCCGCGACGGTTTCACCGAGAGTATCTATACCAACCGATTTGATAGAAAAGATTCATTTACCCTCGGTGTATTTTCCTTAGAAGGTCAGAATTTACTCAGTATTAGTGAAGCAGTACATGATTATGTGGCGGAAAAAAAGCAAACCCTGCCCGAAGGTATGAGTATCAGTGTATTTAATGACGAGGCCTATTATCTCAATGGTCGCTTGACCATGATGTCTGAAAATCTGCTGATGGGTGGCTTATTGGTAGCGCTGGTGCTAGGTCTGTTCCTCAACCTGAAAGTGGCCTTTTGGGTGATTTTGGGTATCCCCGTTAGCTTTGCTGGCGCATTTTGGCTGATGCCCCTTGGCGATGTAACGGTGAATGTACTGAGTCTATTTGCCTTTATTATGGTGTTGGGAATCGTTGTCGATGACGCTATCGTCATTGGCGAGAGTGTTTACAGTGAAGTGAAGGCGGATTATAAAAATACCATTGCCGCCAACCCAAATTTGGGCACAACCTATTCTGCCTCAGTAGAGACAGTAGTCGCGGGTGTAAAACGCGTAGCGACGCCATCTACTATTGGCGTGTTAACAACCATGGCGGCGTTTGCCCCTATTATCTTTATCGGTGGTAGCTTCGCCGGTATCACCGAGGCCATTGGAATTGTGGTGGTTCTGTGTCTGACGTTCTCTCTGATTGAATCGAAGCTTATCTTACCCTCGCATTTAGTCGGCTTAAAGTTTGGCCAGACAACCGCAGGATCTATGGGCATGATTACCCGTTATCAACGGAGTATTGCCAGTGGTCTTGAACATTTTATCGAACATATCTACCAGCCTATTTTAAGGACCGCTTTGATCAACCGCTATCTAACTCTGGCAAGTTTTTTGGCGATTTTGATTGTTATTCTGGGTGCCATCAGCAGTGGTATTGCAAAATTTGAGTTTTTCCCCAATGTCCCTGGGGATGACGTGCGAGCCAATATTGTTATGCAAGATGGCGCGTCGGCGGAGAGCCTTGAAGAGACCATGGCGGTGATTGAAAACTCGATTTACAAGATTGATCAACAGTACCGTCTGCAAAACCCAGATAGTCAGGGACTTGTGCAGCATGTGGGATTCTTTATCAGCAGCGATGTTCATGTTCACTTTCGGTTAGTCCTAACCAAGGCAGAGTACCGCAGTGTTAGTGCTGTGGAGATTGCCCGACTGTGGCGTGAAGATGTTGGCTTATTGCCCAATGTGCGTAAACAGCGATACTCAGCCAGTGAAGGGCCTTCGGGCGCTAAAATAAGCCTTTCTCTGTCTGGTGCTGACCCTGATCAGCTGACTGAGGCCGGCGTGGAATTGCAGCAGTATTTGGCGCAGTTCCCTGGTGTCTATGATATTTACAATTCGCAGGGCTCAGGCAGTAAGGAGTTATTAATCAGATTAAAGCCCTATGCCAGTCAGGTTGGTGTGAGTCTGCGCGATGTGGCGGTTCAGGTGAGACAGGCATTCTATGGCGAGGAGGTGCAGAGGATTCAGCGCGATTCAGATACCATCAAGGTGATGGTGAGATACCCCATTGAAGACCGCCGTTCTGTTGCCACGCTGGAGAATATGCTGATTCGAACTGCCAATGGCCAAGCGGTTGAGATTGGTCAGGTGGCCGATATCAGTCTGGGCCTCGGTTTAACCTCTATCGACCGCTTGGATCGCAAGCGAACAGTTACCATAACCGCAGATGTCGAAGAGGATAAGGTGCAGAGTGGTGAGGTGGTAAATGATGTGCGTAGCACGTTTGTACCCAGATTATTAGAGAAATACCCCAGTATAGAGTTTAGATTGAGCGGCGGTACCCAGGAAGAAAACGAATACTATCTCTCGATTGGGGTTGGTTTTATGGCCGCGTTATTTATGATCTATGGTCTATTGGCGGTTCCACTGCGCTCCTATCTGCAACCTATCGTTATCATGTCGGTGATTCCCTTTGGCTTTATTGGTGCGGTAATCGGCCATATTCTATTTGGTATGTCAGTCAACATGTTGTCAGTGTTTGGTATTGTTGCGCTGGCAGGCGTTGTGGTGAACGATAGCCTGATATTGGTGGAGTTCGCCAATCGCGGAAAAGCAGAGGGTCTGTCTACAGAACAGGCAATTATTAATGCTGGCGGGAAACGGTTCCGCGCGATTTTATTGACTACGCTTACCACCTTTGTCGGTTTGCTACCGCTATTATTCGAAACCAGTGTTCAGGCGCAGTTTGTTATTCCCATGGCGCTATCGTTAAGTTTTGGT
This sequence comes from Porticoccaceae bacterium, assembly GCA_049631145.1. Taxonomy (GTDB): domain Bacteria; phylum Pseudomonadota; class Gammaproteobacteria; order Pseudomonadales; family Porticoccaceae; genus HTCC2207. The sequence continues at coordinate 28,243 of JBNAAJ010000002.1, read as the reverse complement.
ATTTTGTTCGCCTCGACAATAACCTTATTGTTGATTCCTTGTCTGTATTTAGTAGTTGAGCGTAATCAACGTTTTGTCAGTTCAATATTACTACTGCCTCTGTTGATGGCCGCGAGTTACTTTTTTGTCTTTATTGGGGCGATCTCGATGGCTCTATTTATGGCCATTGTGCTGCTGCTGATTATTATTGGTTGCCTCCTGTTTGGCGCTAAATTAATGGGACGCTTTCCTGAGCCATTGCAATCGGCGAATTAAAACAATTTTCTTGGCCGGTATGCATTTAATAGATTAAAAGCGCAGTAAAAAACTGCACTAACACGGGGTTGCGGCTACAATAGCGATCCTTTATTCAATCATCCAACGGAGTCAGTTTGGTGCTTCGCTTTATCGAGTCCTCAAAATTACCCACGCGCTGGGGCACCTTTGATATTCATGGTTTTGAAGACCCATTCAAGGGTAAAGAGCATATCGCCATTACTATGGGTGATTGTGCTGCGGATAAGCCATTGCTGGTTCGAATTCACTCGGAATGTCTGACTGGTGACGCTCTAGGTAGTATGCGTTGCGATTGTGGGGAGCAGTTACAAGAAGCCATGAAGCGTATTTCGGAAATAGGTCGCGGTGCCATTTTATATCTGCGTCAAGAGGGCCGTGGTATTGGGTTGGTCAATAAAATTCGTGCCTACAATTTGCAAGATCAAGGTGCTGATACCGTCGAGGCCAATGAGCGATTGGGCTTTGGTGCTGATATGCGTGATTATTCTATCTGTGCACCGATGTTGTCACATCTGGGTGCCAAGCAGGTAAAGCTAATGACGAATAATCCGCGCAAAATTAACGCGCTGAAAGATCTTGGTATCGACGTCGTTGAGCGTGAACCTATTCAGGCAGATGCTAACCCACATAATAGTCAGTATCTGTCGACTAAGGCGGGTAAGTTAGGGCATATGTTTAAGGAACAGAAATGAGTCTGGCTAAACGCATTATTCCCTGTCTCGACGTCGATAAAGGTCGCGTGGTTAAAGGTGTGCAGTTCGTTGATATTCGCGATGCCGGCGATCCGGTTGAAATTGCGCGACGCTACAATGAGCAGGGTGCAGACGAGATTACGTTTCTTGATATTACCGCGAGTCATGAAGCGCGAGACACCACTCTACTGACGGTTGAGCGTATGGCCGGTGAGGTGTTTATTCCTTTAACCGTCGGCGGTGGTGTGCGTGAGTTGCAGGATATTCGCAATTTACTTAACGCTGGCGCCGACAAAGTGGCAATTAACTCTGCCGCTATTCATAACTCTGAATTTGTTGCCGAAGCCGCGCAGAAATTTGGTTCGCAGTGCATAGTGGTTGCGATTGACGCTAAACAGGTACAGCATGGAGATGATCCGCGCTGGGAAATCTTTACTCATGGAGGGCGCAAACCCACGGGTATTAATGCCATCGAATGGGCAAACAAAATGACTGCCTACGGTGCCGGTGAGATACTGCTGACGAGTATGGATCGAGATGGTACGAAAAATGGCTTTGATTTGGATTTGACCTCGCGCATCAGCGATTCAGTACCTGTGCCGGTCATTGCCTCTGGCGGTGTCGGAGAACTGCAACATTTAGTGGATGGTATTATCGAAGGAAAGGCCGATGCGGTATTGGCGGCTAGCATTTTTCACTTTGGCGAGCATACCGTGCCCGAGGCGAAACAGTATATGGCTGACCATGGCATCGATATTCGCCTGTAGTACTTATTAAAGAATAAAAAAAACCGTGCTTGCGCACGGTCTATCAAAGGTATTACAAGGGTCTTACTTTCTAAGGGATAGAAACTGCTTACATTGGGTTGATTCTTAGTAATGGTTTCATCAAAAACCCTAGTGGGTTAGTGAGTTTGATAGGTGCTGCTAGCGCGGAAAGGCATATGCATTCGCCATTTTGCGCTCCCATCGGTTGATGAACATCGCCGGGTTCGCGAACCAAAAAGTCACCTTCATTGTAGACTGCTTTCTCATCCGAGAAGCTACCTTTCAACACTACGGTGTACTCTAGGCCATGATGATCGTGCTTCGGCGTTTTACCGCCGGCACAAATGCGATGCAGAGCCACTTCAAAATCAGATTGGCCCGTTTTAAATCGCGCAATATCGACAGAGCCTGATAAACGCTTCCAAAACGGTTGGTGGTGCGGATTATTAAGCAGTTGATCTACTGCGAATGGAAAGCCGCTTACAGATTCTTGCTCAGGCGCTTTAAATGGCATGCCCTCAGCATGATCAATCTTTTCCATAACAGCATCTAGCAAACTGTCATCGATCTCTGCAGGCTCAGCTTGCGTCATTAACTGCGAGCCGATCTGATTAAGGCTCATAAGTTCAGCGCGGCATTGCTCGCAAAAGTGTAGGTGGGCGGACACGCAGATAGCAAGCGCGGGCGCTAGCGTCCCAGCGGAAAATTCCACTAGCATTGCGTGATCTGGGTGTTGGGTAAGTTGTTTACTCATGGTGTAGCTCATCTTGGTATTCTGGTGAGACCAGAATTTGCATTTTCTGGAGTGCTAAGCGCACCCTCGATTTAACTGTTCCCAGAGGCAATCCTAGTTCATCAGATGCCTCGGCGTGAGATTTTCCTTCTAAATAGACCTTGCGCAGTATCTCGTTTTGCTCACGTGGTAGCTGTGACAAGCTGTCTTGCAATTTGTCCTCGCTCCGACGCTGACGTAACAGCGACACTGGCGTCTCTTCATCCGGTTCATGCCAGAAATCTTCGTTTTCCAAAGGAAGATGCTGGGTATTACTTTTGCGCCGCAACATATCAATACGACAGTTTCGAGCGACAGTGTAGATCCATGTTGTAGCAGACGCCTTTTCAGGATTGAACCCTGCAGCTTTCTGCCACACTTTGATCATCACTTCTTGTACAAGATCTTCACTTAAACCAGGGAACCAGCCTTCGTGACGGCTCGCTTGGGCAAAACTTTTAAGTAATGGTGCAAAATGCTTAAAAAGTTGTACAAACGCAGCCCGATCACGATCCTCGCCGACCGAAATCAGTAGAAGAGTCCACTGATCTGTGCGTTTTTCCGACCTGTTTAAAACCGCAACCCGGCTACCGGACTCTGCGTTTTTATCCATTTTGGACGTAATCTTTTTTAACATAAAATCGTTGCATCCGACCACAGTAACACTTTTACGCCAGTTTGAAACGATCGGATCACTTAATTAACCCCTGAAAATGCTATTTATTTGTCGCGCTAACACTGTATTATCTCGGTATACTAAGAGGGTTGGTTATGTCGAGAAAACTCCCGCCGTTGAACGCTTTGCGTGCCTTTGAGGCAGCTGCGCGGCTATTGAGTTTTACCGAGGCTGCTAGAGAGTTATTTGTTACTCATGGTGCGATAAGTCAGCAAATAAAAACCCTTGAGGATTATTTTGGCCAGCCTTTGTTTGTGCGATCTCATGGCAAAGTCTCGCTAAATAACGCAGGCTTGCAGCTTTTGCCTGTCATCAGAGAGAGTTTAGATGCCATTGAACAAGCCAGTTCGAAGGTATTTCAGGACCCTACGACTGAAGTTCTCACCGTTAATGTCACGACAAGCTTTGCCTCGCACTGGCTACTTCCCCGCCTAGGTGATTTCCAGCAACGCTTTCCAGACATCACTGTTCATCTGTCACCTTCTCGCACATTCCCCTCTAATTTGGGCAATGAGGTCGATGTCGCTATTCGCTGGGGAGTCACCAAGGTGGTCGGTGTGGCAATGGAAAAACTATTCAATGTCGACACATTCGTCGCTTGCGCACCCGCATTATTGCAGGGTGATCATCCCTTGCTCAAGCCAGCTGACCTCAAGCACCATGTTTTAATCCATGATGATGAGGGTCAGGCTTGGCAGACAATGTTGGAGGCATTAGCCGTCGATGATGTTAATTCCAGTAAAGGGCTTTTCTACGCTGATTCAGGGCTATCATTGCAGGTGGCAATTGAGGGTAAAGGGGCAATGGTAGCAGGGAGCATCTTGGCAGCGAATGACCTATCTGCTGGTCGTCTGGTGATCCCGTTTAACCGCATTATCCCGCACCGCAAGGATTATAATCTTTACTACACTGAGTCCTCTGCGGCTTCTCGTAAAATTCAGTGTTTTCGCTCTTGGTTGCACCAACAGGCACTGGATTATCAACATAATCCGGTGGACTATGCTGACTACGTGGTTTGACTGTTAGATAAACTAACAGCAAGCGATAAAAAAACTGTGTTGCGCGCTACTAGCACAGAGCAGTAAGCTCTGAAAAAATTATGGATAGACGATTATCTTGAACCAGGCCCAATCGCGTGTTTTTCATCGAAGTTTGAGCGGCCAGCTGCCCGTGGCTGGGCGTGGCGATGGTGTTTATATTATCGATACAGAGGGTAATCGTTATCTTGATGCTTGTGGTGGGGCTGCGGTGTCCTGCTTGGGTCATTCTCATGATCGAGTCATTAATGCGATTAAACAGCAGCTTGACCGGATGGCGTTTGCCCATACCGGCTTTTTCACGTCTGATCCCAGTGAAGAGCTGGCAGATTTCTTGGTTCAGCGTGCCCCTGAAGGTATAGATCATGTTTACTTTGTCTCCGGCGGCTCTGAGGCTGTAGAGGCAGCGTTAAAGATGGCGCGGCAGTATTTTCTTGAATGCGGAGAACCTCAGCGGCACAAATTTATAGCACGCCGACAGAGTTACCATGGTAATACGCTGGGAGCACTGGCCGTCAGTGGTAATCAATGGCGTCGCAAGCAATTTGAGCCGCTGTTAATTGATGTGGAGCATATAAGCCCCTGCTACCAGTACCGTGACCAACAGTCGCACGAGACTGATCAAGCCTATGCTCTGCGAGTCGCCAATGAGCTGGAAGACAAAATTGAAGCCATGGGCGCGGAAAATGTTATTGGCTTTATTGCCGAGCCGATTGTTGGCGCGACAGCTGGTGTGTTGGTTCCAGTACCCGGGTATTTCAAGCGCATTCGCGAGATATGTGATCGGCATGGCATCTTGCTTATTCTCGATGAGGTGATGTGTGGTATGGGCCGCACGGGGTCCTTATTTGCCTGTGAGCAAGAGGGTGTCCGGCCTGATATTGTCACGGTGGCAAAGGGCTTGGCTGCAGGCTACCAACCCATTGGCGCAACACTTTGCTCGGCCGATATTTATGCTAAATTCCGTGATGGTTCAGGACTATTTCAGCATGGTCATACGTATATCGGCCATGCCACTGCCTGTGCCGCCGCGCTGGCCGTGCAACAGACAATCGTAGACGAAAAGTTACTCGACAATATTCAGCATATGGGTGATGCCCTTGATCAATCATTGCGTCAGCGCTTTGCCAATCATCCCTACGTAGGTGATATTCGCGGGCGCGGGTTATTCCGTGGTCTGGAGTTAGTCGCGGACCGCGATAGTAAAGCGCCATTGCCTCCTGCGCTATCTATCCATTCGTCAATTAAGCGTCATGCCATGGCTCGCGGTCTGGCTTGTTACCCCAATGGTGGCACTATCGATGGACTGCATGGCAACCATATTTTGTTGGCACCGCCCTATATTATCGATCAGAGTCATGTTGCGGAGATCGCTGAAAAGTTGGGTGATGCTCTGGATGCGGCGTTGCAAGATGCCGGAGTACTTAGTTGAGTACGCAGGTTCCGATGATGATCGCTGTGGCACCTAATGGTGCGCGCAAGCAAAAGGCCGATCATACTGCGTTACCCATAACGCCAATGGAGTTGGCGGAGACGGCAGGGCAATGTCGCGACGCAGGTGCCTGCATGATTCATGTGCATGTGCGAGATCAGCAGGGGAGGCATTCACTGGATGTCGATGCCTACCGAGCTGCCACTAAGGCAGTGCGTAAGGCAGTAGGCGATGACATGATTATTCAGGTGACCACTGAGGCAGTAGGTATTTATACCACTGATCAGCAGATGGCTATGGTACAGCGGTTAAAACCGGAAGCGGTATCGTTGGCGGTGCGCGAGCTTTGCCCAAAGGCTGAGGATGAAGTGGAAGGGGCAAAATTTTTTGCTTGGTTGGAGAAAGAGCGCGTGGCAGCGCAGTATATTCTCTACTCTGCGGCTGATATAGATCGCTTTAATGACTTGCGCCAGCGGGGGGTGATTCCGGGCGAGCGGTTGTCAGTGCTATATGTACTCGGGCGCTACACTGAGGGCGGGGCTTCATCGGCGCTAGAGTTATTGCCTATGCTGACGGCAGCTGACACTGAGGTGATTTGGTCGGTGTGCGCCTTCGGTGCGACGGAGGCCAGTTGCATGTTGGTAGCGGCAGGTTTGGGTGGTCATGCTCGAGTGGGTTTTGAAAATAATATGCAGTTGATGAATGGCGATATAGCACCACATAATGGTGCCCTAGTCAGCCAGGTTGCTGACAATATAATTAATATGCGACGTTCCGTCGCATCAGTCTCTGAGGCGAGGCTGATGTTGGGTATGCAATAGAGATGGATTAGATAAGGATTGGGGGGTTGGCGAAGCTGTTCTATTCGCCAGCTTAAGAAGAAGCCGTGTTGTTAGCGGTGTTATGAAGTAAGAAGTAAAAAAGTAAAAAAGTAAGAAAATAAACTATTAGGAGAAAAATATGACTTATTTAAAAAAAGTCTCAGTTCTGGCAGTAGCGATTTCAGGTGCTATTGCTTCTGTGCAGCCAGCATTTGCGCAGGGTGGTGCTGCCGCTGAACTTGAAGAAGTGGTGGTTATGGGTAGCAGAAGCAATAAACCACGCTCTGCCACTGAATCAACGGTTCCGGTGGATGTGTTTTCTGAAGCGGAATTAAATGCCTTTGGTAACCAAGCTGATATTACTGATACCTTGAAAGCGTTGGTGCCTTCCTATACGGCGACTCCAGCTACCGGTGATGGTAGTGCGTTTATTCGTCCCACCTCATTGCGTGGCATGGCGCCAGACCAAGCGTTGGTTTTGGTCAACGGTAAGCGTCGTCATCGTTCAGCGTTGGTACAGTTCTTTGCTCCAGCGGCTGGTAACGGTGCGCATGGCGTCGATGTGGCAATGATTCCCAGTATTGCGCTGAAAAATATTGAAGTTCTGCGTGATGGTGCGGCGGCACAGTATGGTTCTGATGCCATTGCCGGCGTTATGAATTTGCAATTAAAAGATGCCTCTGAAGGTGGTCAAATTCAGGTGCAGTATGGTGAGTTCTTTGAGGGTGAACAGTCGACGCGAGTCTCAGCTAATGGCGGTTTTGCTATTGGTGATAATGGATTCTTAAATGTTAGTTTTGAAAGCGTTGATAACGATGCGTTATCGCGTGGTGTGCAGCGTCCTGTGGCCCAAGGCCTGATTGATGCAGGGGTAACCGGTGTGGGTGCCGACTCTCCTTTCGGTGATGCACCATTTGTGCAGACTTGGGGCCGCCCCGAAACCAGTGGTGATCGGTTTTTCTTTAATTCTGGGTTTGATCTAAGCAACGGTAGTGAAGCCTATATGCACGGTGGTTATGCTGAAACCGATGGGCGCTATCGTTTCTTCTATCGTGCTGGTTATGATTCAGATTGCTCAACCGGCCACAGCACTATTGCGGCGCTCTGCGAGGATGCTAACTGGGTGGCGGGCACTTTACGCCAAGGCTATACCCCTTATCTTGATGGCGCTCAGACGGATAGAACGTTAGTCGCTGGTATTAAAGGTGAGATGGCTAGTGGCGTCTCCTACGATATCAGTGTTGGCACCGGTGTTAATGAGTTACGTTATGTGTTGAATAATACCACTGCTCCAAATCTGGGTGTTGCCGCCGATGGTAGTTTCCAGCGTGATTTTGATCTTGGTGGTTACGATCAAGAGGAAACCAATGTTAATGCTGACTTTAGCAAAGCGTTAAGTGCTGATATCAACTTGGCTTTTGGTATGGAATGGCGTGAGGAAACTTTCACTACCTTATCTGGTGAGCAGGCAGCGATTGATGGTAACACCAGTGGTATGTCTACTGCTCAGCCTGAGGCTGCTGGCGAGTTCTCCCGTGACAATATCGCGCTATACGCTGACTTAGAGCACGATATTAGTGATGATCTGTTAATGCAGTATGCAGTGCGTTATGAGGACTTTTCTGATTTTGGAAGCACCGTAAATGGTAAAATGGCGGGGCGCTACACGGTCAATGATTCATTGACGTTGCGTGGTTCTATGTCGACTGGTTTCCATGCACCGACGCCTGGTCAGGCTAACGTCAGCACCATTATTACCACCTTTGATGGTACTACTGGCTTGCAAGTTGAGGAAGGACTGGTGCCTTCAACTAGTTCAGCTGCGGTCGCTGTAGGTGGTGCTCCGTTGAAAGAGGAAGAATCAGTCAACCTAAGCCTCGGCTTTACCTCTCAGATCGGCGATAACACCACATTGACCTTTGATATGTATCATATTGAGGTGGATGATCGTATTTACCGTACCGGTGATATTGAGACTGAAGTAGGCGGTTCAATCTCTTTCTATACTAATGCTATGGATGTCGAACATCAGGGCTTTGATTTAGTTTTATCCTCAAGCTTTGAGTTAATATCTGGAATGGAAACAGTAGCCAGCCTCGCCTATAACCACAATTCTATCGATGTAACAGGTCAGAAGACTATCAATGGCGTTAAGCCTGTCAGTGACTCATTGGTTGAAGATATTGAGAATAACTACCCTGAAGATCGCTGGGTGCTTAATACCATGACCAATATCAATGACAAGGTGAGCTTAATGGCTCGTCTGAACTTCTACGGCGAACATTATGATGAGCGCGGTACTATTGGAGCAGACACTAACCCGTCAGCGAAAATCGATAGTATTGTCTACATGGATATTGAACTGGGTTATGATGTCAGTGAAAACCTGCGAATCACTGCCGGTGGCTCTAATATCTTTGATGAGTATGTTGATGAGATTGGAGCACCTAATGCCAACCGTATGAGTGTGGGACTGCAATACCCACGTCGTACCGCGGCTAACTACGAAGGTGGTTCTTGGTATTTACGGGCTAACTACAGCTTTTAATGCGAAATAGCTGAGCGGGCTCATCCATTTTTCCTGTTTAACTGGGGTTGAAAAATGAGTCTGACTCAGCGAATTGTTGTAGCAATGCTAATGGGCCTCCTGATGGGGGCCCTTCTTAATATTGTATCCAGCGGTAATTTCTTACCACTCGCCATCAGCAGTTGGCTAGATTTTTATCTGGTTGATGGACTCTTTGATGCTGTCGGCCAAATCTTTGTCCGCTCTCTTAAATTACTTGTTGTTCCCTTGGTCTTTGTATCACTGATTTGTGGTGTCTCGTCGCTAGGTAATAATTCGCGTATGGGTGCGGTTGCGACAAAAACCGTTGCGCTATATATGACTACCACGGCTATTGCTATTGCATTGGCCATTTGTGTAGCGGTAATCATTCAGCCTGGTGTGGGTATTGATTTGGCGTTGGCGACGGAATTTGTTGCCAAGGAGGCGCCACCTCTTAAGACCACACTGATTAATATTTTCCCTAGTAACCCCGTGCAATCGATGGCCAATGGCAGCATATTGCAGGTGATTGTATTTTCTTTGTTAATGGGCTTTGCTATCTCTCAGAGTGGCGAAAAGGGTCAGCGTGTCAGCAACTTTTTTAATGACCTCAATGAAGTCATTATGAAGATGGTGATGATTTTAATGAAATTGGCACCCTACGGTATTTTTTGCCTATTGGCTAAACTGTTTTCTGATGTCGGTATTGGCATGATTCTCAATCTGGCCAAATACTTCTTTACCGTACTGTTTGTGTTGTTATTGCATAGTCTTGGTGTCTATACGTTGATATTAAAATTCTTTACTGGTTTAAGTGTGCGGATTTTCCTCGACAAAATGCGCTCAGCACTAGCGCTCGCTTTTAGCACCGCATCCAGCGGCGCCACCATGCCAGTGACCCTGCGTACCGTTGAGCAACGCCTCGGCGTGAATAACAGTGTCGCTTCATTTACCGTACCTTTGGGGGCGACCATTAATATGGATGGTACGGCGATCATGCAAGGTGTCGCGACGGTGTTTATTGCTCAGGCTTACAATATTGGCTTGGGGATAGAAGGGTATTTAACCGTGGTACTCACTGCTACGTTGGCGTCGATTGGTACCGCTGCTGTGCCTGGCGTAGGGCTTGTTATGTTGGTAATGGTGCTTAATCAGGTGGGTCTACCTGTCGAGGGTATTGGTTTAATTATCGGTGTCGATCGTCTATTAGACATGACTCGCACTGCAACCAATGTCACCGGTGATGCAATGGTTACTACAGTGGTGGCTAACAGTGAAAACTTTCTCAATCGGGAGATATTTAAGGATCCTGAGGCTGGGGTGGTTAGCGAGGCTTAGGGTGCAGGTTAGCGCTTATATAAGCTGCAATTTGCATTACAGAAGCTGTGGAAATTACTCGGTATGAATCAGTTCCATCCAATCGATAATATGCTGTCGAAGTCCAATCCAACTGTCTATAGCAGTGAACTAGCATTGCTATACCAGCGTCATATCGATGAAAAAACATCAGGGTTTCACCGCATTTTGGAGGCTACTGGTTATCAAGAGATGGTGATTGGATCTGGCGATATCAAAATGCAATTTCAGGATGATATGGCGTATACCTTTAAGGCTAACCCTTATTTTCGTGAGTGGGTGCCCCTCGCTACCCGAGCAGGTTGCTACTTACAGATTGGTCGATCTAGTCACAAGCCGCGCTTATTCCTCCTGACTGTTGATGATATTTGGCATACCGCACCAGAGAGCTTGCCCATGGGTTTTGATCAGGCTTTCGAGATTATTGAATATGCTACTGTCGATGAGATTAAAAAATACCTCAATAGCGCATCTACGGCATTGATAAATGAAACCAATGCACTGGATATTGAGTGCTGGAATCCGCAGCCAGTGCTACACCAGATTGACTTCCAGCGTCGCAGCAAAACGTACTATGAGCAGGAGTGTGTGCGTGAAGCCAATCGCCTTGCGGTGCCAGCTCATCGGGCAGCCCATAATGCATTTATGGCGGGGGCCTCTGAGGTGCAAATTGCCGCGGCCTATTTAGCCGCCTGTGATTGCCGCGAGACTGAAATGCCCTATGGTATTATCGCTGGCGTCAATGAACATGCCGCCGTATTGCACCATCATAATCTCTCCAAACAAGCCCAAGTTCCGCGCAGTTTTCTGATTGATGCGGGTGTTGAGTTCAATGGCTATGCCTCAGATATTACCCGTACCTATGCCTATGACGCCGACTCTGAGTTTGCCGCTATGATCAAGGCAATGGACAAGGTGCAGCAGAAACTGGTGGCTGCAGGTGGCATAGGCAAGAGCCCGGTAGAGTTGCATGTGTTATCGCAATATAAAATTGCCGAGCTGTTAATTGAGTTTGGCCTGCTTAACAGTGCGCCCGAAGAGGCAGTGGAGAAGGGCGTTGTAAGCGCGTTTTACCCCCATGGTCTAGGCCATCATTTGGGTTGTAATGTGCACGATAAAGGTAGCCAATTAGCGAATCCAGAGGGTGAGGTTATTGCTCCTCATCCACAGTACCCAGCCCTGCGTGCCGGTGCTCCCATGGTAGCCAATCAAATACATACGGTTGAGCCGGGCATTTATTTTATTCCCGCCCTCCTAGCAAAACTAAAGCAGGGCGACAGTGCTGGGACAATCAACTGGGTAAAGGTAGAGGAGTTCGTGCCCTATGGCGGTATCCGTATTGAGGATAATATTATTATTCACCAAGACGGCACGCTGGAAAATGTAACCAGGCAGGCGTTTACCCAGTAATAATCAACTAGTATTGGGATTCGGGTAGTCTGACTACCATGCCTTCCATCGCTGAGGTCACTTTAACCTGGCAGCTTAAGCGACTGCCAGCTTCTCTGGTGTCGAGCATATCCAATAACTGAGATTCTTCAGCGCTAGCACTACCAGCGGTTTCTTGCCACGCCGAGTCAATCATGCAATGACAGGTACAGCAGACGCAACAGCCGCCGCACTCAGCAACAATGCCATCGATCATATTATCCAATGCGCCCTGCATCAGGCTGACGCCCTCCGCGACATCGACACTGTATTCAGTGCCATCGAATTCAATAAAGTTGATTACTGGCATGTTATTACTCCGATAAAAGGCTATTAAGTTCAATGGTTTCATCGCTTAGAGCCGCAGGGTTGAGATCATTACCCTGTAGGATAAGCTTTTTCGCTAAGATAAAGTCTTTCGGTCGATTGATGCATTCGGCAGACAATAATACAGTACCCTGCAAATAAAAGACGGTAAAGCTACGACTGGTTTGATCCCCCCTGATGACCACCTCTGTGTAACCCTGGTTTATACCAGCAATTTGCAGTTTGACGTCATATTGGTCTGACCAGAACCAGGGTAACTCTGCATAGAGTTTTTCAATATCGCAGAGGCTGGCAGCTGCAGCTTTGGCCTGTTCTACTGCATTGGGCACTGATTCCAAACGCAATGATCGGTTAAGCAGTGGGTTGGGGTGATTAGTGCAATCGCCAGCCGCAACAATATCTGCATGACTGGTTTGAGCGAATTGATTGACGACAATACCATTGTCCACGCTAAGTCCTGCGTGCGAGGCTAGTTCTGTATTGGGAATAACGCCAATGCCGATAATAACCATATCAGCGTCAATAGTTTGACCATCTGTGCAGACCACCTTAGCCACTGATGTGTCACCTTGCAGGGCCGAGGCTTGGGCATTGAGTTTAACAGTGACACTGTGCTCCTGATGAAGGTTGAGATAAAACTCGGAGGTGGTTTCTGAAGCCACACGCTGTAGTAGGCGAGATTCGGCCTCTAAGAGGGTGACGGCAATACCTAGGTCGGTTAATGATGCAGCCGTTTCCAAGCCAATATAACCTCCGCCAATAATGACTGCGGTATTGGCCGAGTTCGCTGACAGCTTGATGCGCTTTACATCATCCATGGTGCGTAAGTAGTGCACGCCCTTAAGTTCGGCGCCGGCAATGGGTAATGTTCTCGCTCTAGCGCCAGTGCACAGAGCGAGCTTGGTGTAACTCATGGTCTCACCATTATTCAATGTTAGCTGACGTCTATCGGTATCGACTGCAGTCACGCGAATTCCCAATCTAAAGCTGACATCAAGTTTTTCGTAGGCGGCGGGCGCGCGCAACAATAGTTGTTCTTCGTGACTACTTCCAGATAAAAAGGCTTTAGAGAGCGGTGGACGTTGGTAGGGCAAATAAGGCTCATCACTTATAACGGTAATAATGCCATTCCAGCCATTTTGCCGCAGACTAATGACTAACTGTACTGCAGCATGGCTGCCACCAATAATTACAGCGGACTTGAGGGTAGTCATGGAAATAATCTTTGCATTGTAATTAGCTGGAGAGTGTAAAGTGAATCTCGGTAAAGTAAAACCATAGGCCAAAAATATTGACTATTTATGATAATTTTCTCCCTTGGGGTAACTGAAAATAGATTAAAATACAGGTCTGAAAATTATTTTCCAGTGACCACTTCATGCAGTCTGAATCGCAACAAAAAAATGCCCGGCTAGGTATTGGTATCGACTTCGGTACTAGCAATAGTGCTGCGGCAGTCTTTGATGGGCAACAGTTAGTGCTGGTTAAGCTAGCTGAGCCCGACAGCATCATGCCCTCCGCAAATTATATCGATAAACAGTTTGTATCGGCGGTGGGTCAGCAGGCGATTAATGACTATATTAGTGGCAATAGGGGGCGCAAAGTGGAGTTAAGCGCTGAATTATTGGGTGAGGCGCGCACAGGTACCGGCGGTGGTGAGAGTGCCATGGGTGGCCCCGGCGAATCAGATACCAACAAAGTCTATGGGCAATCATTTAATGATGCTAGCTTACCAGGGCGACTTTTCCGCGGCACCAAAAGGTTGTTGGGTGATACCGTCAATGATCGTATTGCTATTTTTGATCGAGCCTTTCGTTTGGTGGCATTGGTAACACCTATATTAGTGGGTATTCGTCAGGCTTTGGAGAGAACCGTAGCCTTATCTGTGGGCCACGCCTGTATCGGTCATCCGGTCAATTTTGAGGGCAATGGTGCAGAGCGCAATCAGATAGCTTTGCAAAGGTTGGCTGAATCCTATGGTTACGCAGGTATTAGCGAGCAGTCATTTTGCCCTGAACCCACGGCGGCCACTATTAGTTACTTGCACAATCATCCCGAGAGTAATGGCGAACTTGTGCTAACGGTTGACTTTGGTGGCGGCACTTTGGACTTTAGTGTGTTGCGTCGTCAGGGTGCCAATTTTGAAGTAGAGGCGACACATGGTATCGCACTGGGTGGTGATAAGATCGACCAAACGATTTTTAAACAGCTGGTTTTTCCTCTACTCGGTAGCGGCGAGCGCTGGAAACGTGTGGTGGATGGTTCAGAGGTGGATACGCTTTTCCCTTTTGGTGAGTATGAAGAATTACTGATCAACTGGCCGATCAGCTATATGCTCAATCAAAATAAATACACTGCGCCGGTGATGCAACGTATGGCACAGCCTGACGAGGCCGCGGATAAATTTAAACGACTCTATGATCTGATTCAGCAAAATTACAGTTATCAGGTGTTTGAGGCGATTAAAGCATTTAAGGCAGAGCTATCGGTGCGCGAGTCTGCGCTATTGGATATCCCGGAAATTGATATTCAATTGGAAGTAGAGCGCTGGGAATTTGAGGCTATGATCTCGCCATTACTGTTTGAGTTTGAACAGGCAATCTCCAAGATTTTGCATAAAGCCGGTTATCGTGCGGAGGATATAGATCTGGTACTTCGCACAGGCGGCTCTTCGCTGATCCCCGCAGTGAAAGATATTCTCGATAATCAGTTTGCCGGCAAAGTGGTAGAGCATGACCCCTTTACTAGCGTTGCCGCAGGCCTTGCTATTGCAGATTATCACCAATATGCCACCACGCAATTAAGCTAACCCTGTCATTTATTAATTAACAGACTGATTTCGCATCTGCGCTTGGCTTTAAAAGATACTTGCATGCAACAAGCAAGAAAACTATTATGGTCTCACCCGCCCTCTGCATGTTCGGGTGCGCACCAGGTTTTGGGACTCGCCGAGTCAATGGAGATGATATGAAAAAGCAGGCTTTGAAGACCACTGATCAAGCATCGGTACCCAATTCAATATCCAAGGATAGTGTTGTACCACTTCGTTTTGTGACTGCTGCCAGTCTTTTTGATGGCCATGATGCGTCCATTAATATAATGCGCCGAATTCTCCAAGGTGCAGGCGTTGAAGTGATTCACCTCGCTCATAACCGCTCCGTGGCGGAGGTGGTTGAGACAGCTTTACAGGAAGATGTGCAGGGTATGGCCATCAGCTCTTATCAAGGTGGGCACGTGGAGTACTTTAAATATGCTATTGATCTGTTAAAGCAGGCAGGTGCAGAGCATATTAAGGTATTCGGTGGTGGCGGTGGTGTGATTGTTCCTGCGGAAATTGCTGAGTTACATGATTATGGGGTGGAGCGGATCTACTCGCCCCATGATGGCCAAAATATCGGTTTGCTCGGCATGATTGAAGATATGATTGAGCGCTGTTCCCTACATTCCGGCGCGCCAATCCGGGTGCGGTCCAAAGATATCAATGCGGGCGATGGTGGTTTGCGCAATCTCGCTACCTTAATTACCGCGATTGAGCGCAGGGAGGTGGCTGAGCAGGATTTAAAATCACTGCGTGAGCAGGCACAGTTTTTAGTCAATAAAGTGCCGGTGCTGGGTATTACCGGCACTGGTGGTGCCGGTAAATCCTCGTTGACTGATGAGCTGATTCGCCGCTTTCGTCAGGACAGTGCTGATCAGTTAAAAATCGCTGTGCTGGCGATTGATCCAACGCGCCGCAAAACCGGAGGTGCCCTGCTCGGCGATCGCATTCGTATGAATGCGATTTACCATAGCAATATTTATATGCGTTCTATTGGTACCCGAGGTGCGACGGGCGAAGTGCCGGAATCGCTAAGCGATATTATCAGCGCTATGCGCCTTGGTGGCTTTGATCTAGTAGTGGTTGAAACACCGGGTATTGGTCAGGGCGATGCAGGTATTGTGCCCTATGTCGATGTGCCGATTTATGTGATGACCCCTGAGTTTGGTGCCCAGAGCCAGCTAGAAAAAATTGATATGCTGGATTATGCCGAGCTGGCGATCATTAATAAATTTGATCGCAAAGGTAGCGAGGATGCTTACCGCGATGTGTGTAAACAAATGCAACGCAATAGAGAAGCTTGGGCCGAATCGCCAGAGACCATGCCCGTGTTTGGCACGATCGCCTCAAGGTTTAATGATGATGGCGTTACCGCAGCCTATCAGGAATTATTAACATTATTGCAGGCTAGGGGTCTAAGGGAATTCGATCAGCATTTGTCACCCGTGGCCATTCGTATGTCATCAGAGAAATCGGTGGTTGTGCCTGTCGAACGGCAACGCTATCTGGCAGAGATTGCCGCTACGGTACGCAATTATCACAGCCATATCGCTGTGCAGGTCAATCTGGCGCGGGAGCTGCAACAGTTAAGCGCAGCCAAGTCGATGTTGATCGATGCTGGCACTCAGACGCCTGACGAATTAGATCGGCTAATTTCTGCCCGCGGCAAAGCGATGGATGGCAGAGCAGTCGAGTTACTGGAAAACTGGCCAGCGGTGGTTGAGGCTTACTCCGGTGATGAAAAAGTTGATTTACTGGCCAATGGTAAACAGCTTGCGACCAAGCTTAATACGCTAACTCTGTCGGGCAATAAAATTTCCCGAGTGTCATTGCCGCGTTTTGAAGATCATGGTGAGCTACTGAAATGGCTGATGCGAGAAAATCTGCCCGGTGAGTTCCCCTACACCGCCGGTGTTTTTCCATTTAAACGCGAAGGCGAAGATCCCGCACGTATGTTCGCTGGCGAAGGTGATGCATTTAAAACCAACCGTCGTTTTAAAGCATTATCGGAGCACAGTGAAGCCAAAAGGTTATCGACAGCCTTTGACTCGGTGACCCTCTATGGCTGGGATCCCGATGAGCGCCCCGATATTTATGGCAAAGTGGGCAATGCCGGTGTTTCCATTTGCACATTGGACGATATGAAAGCCCTTTATGATGGCTTCGATCTCTGTGACCCCACGACCTCAGTGTCAATGACCATCAATGGTCCCGCGCCGACGATTTTGGCTATGTTTCTTAATACCGCGATTGATCAACAGGTGGATAAATTTATTGGGGAACACAAGCGTCAACCCAATGATCAGGAATATAATGATCTGCGAGCCAATGCTTTGACCAAAGTGCGCGGAACCGTACAGGCCGATATTCTCAAAGAAGATCAGGGCCAGAACACCTGTATCTTTTCAACGGAATTTAGTCTACGCATGATGGGTGATATGCAGCAGTACTTCATTGATAAAGCGGTACGCAATTTCTATTCAGTGTCGATCTCTGGTTATCATATTGCTGAAGCCGGAGCGAATCCAATTTCACAGTTAGCCTTTACTCTGTCCAATGGCTTTACCTTTGTTGAAGCTTATTTGGCAAGGGGCATGGCAATCGATGATTTTGCACCAAACCTATCATTTTTCTTTTCCAACGGTATGGATCCCGAGTACACCGTGATGGGCCGCGTCGCCCGTCGTATCTGGGCAACATCCATGCGCGATCGCTACGGCGCCAACAGCCGCAGCCAAAAGTTGAAATACCATATTCAGACCTCTGGGCGCTCACTGCACGCGCAAGAGATGAACTTCAATGATATCCGCACCACCCTGCAGGCGCTGATCGCTATTTATGATAACTGCAATAGTCTGCATACCAATGCTTATGATGAGGCGATCACTACACCAACTGAAGAATCAGTGCGTCGAGCATTGGCCATTCAGCTGATTATTAATCAGGAGTGGGGGTTAGCTAAAAATGAAAACCCCAGTCAGGGCGCTTTTATTATCGATGAGTTGACCGATCTGGTGGAGGAGGCAGTGTTGCAAGAGTTTGAAAAGATCTCTGATCGCGGTGGCGTATTGGGTGCTATGGAAACGGGCTACCAACGCGGCAAGATCCAAGAGGAGTCATTGTTTTATGAGCACAAGAAACACGATGGCTCATTACCTATTGTCGGAGTAAATACATTTCTGAGTGAGGCGGATGAGCTTGATATAGAGATTGCGTTAGCGCGCTCAACAGATGAGGAAAAAGTGAGCCAGATTACCCGACTACGGGCGTTTCAGGCGGAGCATGCTGAATCATCGGAGGTCATGCTTAAGCGCCTTCAGGATGCGGTGCGACAGGGGGACAATGGCTTTGAGGTGCTGATGGATGCGGTACGATACTGTTCATTGGGACAAATTACTAAGGCATTGTTCGAAGTAGGCGGTCAGTATCGTCGAAATATGTAATCATATAGGTTGTTGCATTGTAGGTAGGAAATACTATGGCCAAAGCGCTTCGCCTGACTCAAATTGAGCGCAAAGAAATCTCTGATAGCAAAATGTTAGAAGTGGCTATCGATCTTATCGTTGAGCGCGGTGCTGAGCAGACCACGCTTAAAGATGTGGGTGAAAAAGCCGGTTATTCACGTGGACTGGCGGGTTATCGATTTGGTAATAAAGCAGGTCTATTTGATTTTGTACTGCGTTCTGTTGGGGATGAATGGCTCAGTGAGTTAACCGCAGTGACCAGCGGCAAATGTGGATATCAGGCGATTGCTGCAGCATTGGATGCCCATATTAAGTTTTGTGAGGAGGCGCCTCGCCACGTGGAGGCATTTTATCGACTGTGGTTCGAGTCGCTAACGCCGGACTCGCAATTAAAGCCGGTGATTGCCGGTATACATGAACGTCGTCGTGCCGATGTTATTGGCTGGATAGAACAAGGTATTGCCACCAACGTTGTACCGCAGTCGGTATCTGCTCAGTTAGTTGCTGATCAGTTTAGTGCTTCAGTTATTGGTATTGTTTACCACTGGGTTAGCGACCCGACCAAGTTGGACGAGATTCGCTCGCTACATGATGGACTTAAACAGGTAATGGCACTGCTGTTGACCGAACAGCATTAGCCCCGTTTTCAAACTAAAGACGACCAAATAGCCGTATCTTGCGATCTACGTGCCCAATGTCTGTATCCCCCTATTGTATTGCCCGCTAAGGCAAATTAACCTTGTGGGTTAACGTAATCTATTATAAATCCATTTGGGGGTACCTATGGCCGGTTCAACTTCAGGCAATTCCAACGCAACAGTGGCGCAAGGCCAAGAGCAGGGAACACAGACATTCGCATTTGTTGCAATGACCTGTCTATTTTTCTTTTGGGGCTTTATCACTGTTCTTAATGATATTCTGATTCCTTTTCTAAAAGAGTCCTTTGATCTTAACTACACACAGGCGATGTTAGTGCAGTTTTGTTTCTTTGGAGCCTACTTTATTGTTTCACCATTTGCCGGAAAGTTGATCGATAAGGTCGGTTACCAGCAGGGTATTGTGCTTGGCTTGCTGACAACCGCTGCCGGTTGTCTGCTGTTTTATCCGTCTGCATCAGTGAATATGTATGCTCTCTTTCTGTTTGCCTTTTTTGTATTGGCCAGCGGTATTACTATTTTGCAGGTTGCGGCCAACCCCTATGTTGCGGCACTAGGGCCAGAAAAAACTGCGGCAAGTCGTTTAAATTTGGCGCAAGCGGCTAATTCGTTTGGCACCACAGTGGGGCCTATTGTTGGTTCAATACTGATTCTGGGTGCTGTAACGGCTGATGCGACTGCTGTGCAGATGCCCTATGTCATGCTTGGTGGGCTGCTGGTTGCTGCGGCTCTTCTCTTCAGATTTATCAAATTGCCTGTTCTGGCGCATGTTGAATCACAGGAGAGCGGTTCCGATGACTCAGTATGGAACCATCGGCCTTTGGTACTGGGCGCGTTGGCGATTTTTCTCTATGTTGGTGGCGAAGTATCCATTGGTAGCTTCTTGGTTAACTATTTCTCCGAGAGCTCGATCGCAGGCCTGAGTTCAGCGGAAGCTGGCGAAATGGTTGCCTACTACTGGGGAGCGGCAATGGTTGGCCGTCTAGTGGGTGCGGCATTGATGAACTACATCGCCGCGACCAAGTATTTGGCTATTAACGCATTAATTGCCATCCTGATGATTGTGGTCAGTATGAATACCACTGGAGATACGGCTATGTGGTCGATTCTAGCGGTAGGTTTCTTTAACTCTATTATGTTCCCTACCATTTTCACTATGGCGGTTAAAGGTCTTGGTCCAATGACGAGCAAAGGCTCTGGGTTGGTATGTCAGGCAATTGTTGGTGGCGCTTTGATTCCTCTTGTGCAGGGCGTCGCTGCCGATAGTATTGGTATTCAATTAAGCTTTATCGTGCCAATGCTGTGCTACATCTATATTGGTTGGTATGCGCTTCGAGGTGCAGACCAAGACTAGTTAGTATTAGCCACTGTTCGGCGGATCACCGTAATGCTGTGATCCGCCGAAACCTTGGCTTAATCTTGTTTTTTAGACAAAACCAGCCTCGTCTATCTATTCACATAATCCAACGTCGCTCTCAGTGTTGATGAAACTAGGATAACTCTGTACTGTTTATAGCTGAGAGGTTTCCACGTTCGTACAGCACAATGCCACTGGTTGCCTAAAGCAGATACGCGAGATATTTGCATAATAACAATAGGAGAGCCGCGAGTGGGCCAGTCCAACAGTAGTCAATCAGTGTCGATCAACGTTCAACAATCGGGTTTTTATCAAGGCTTCAATCGCACGGTAGCGGCGATGCCGAAAGTTATCATTATTGCCTTAATTCTCTGGGTTGGGTTGTCTCCCGAACGTGCTGGTGAACAACTACTAGTAATGCAAAATTGGTCAACCTCCTCCTTTGGCGGTTGGTATATCTATGTCACTGCATTTTTTACCTTGGCTTGCCTAGTGCTGGCGCTGTGGCCGCGTACTGGCAAGGTGGTACTGGGTCAGCCGGATGAGCAGCCAGAGTTTTCACTGTTTACATGGCTATCGATGATGTTTGGCGCAGGTATAGGTATTGGTATGCTCACCTATTCGACTGCTGAACCGATATTTCACTTTGCCGCCAATCCCGACACCATTCAGGGACTAAGTACTGGCTTGGCTGAGGATAATGTGCGCAATGCCTATAAATGGGCTCTGTTACATTACGGCTTTACCCCCTGGGCATGCTATGGCGTGGTAGGTATTTCTCTAGGCTATCTAAGCTATAGTCGCGGGTTACCGCTGACCATTCGATCAGGCTTGCAACCGCTGTTTGGTCAGGCTATGTCTGGCTGGCTGGGTCATATGGTTGATATAGCCGCGATTCTCGCGACATTAATTGGTTTGGGTGTCACCATTGGCTATGGCGTTTCCCAGTTTGCCTCCGGTATCTTTAATATCAGCGCCATGCAGTGGATTGTAGATGAGGCGGGCAAGCCGACATTGGCAGCACAGATCACAGGTTTGGTCATTATAGTCAGTGCGTCCTGTCTGTCTGCATTATCTGGCCTGCAGCGAGGCATCAAATGGCTGTCCAATATCAATATGGGTTTATCGATATTTCTGGTGCTATTTTTTGTGCTATTTGGCGCGACATTATTTGCTGCGAAATCTTTCGTTTATGCTATTTGGGACTACTTGATTGCCTTGCCAGCGATGTCGACAACGGTGTGGAATAATCCTGATACCGAGGTGGGAGCGGCATTGCAGAGTTGGCAGGGTGCTTGGAATATCTTTTATTGGGCTTGGTGGATAGCCTTTGCGCCGTTTGTGGGGTTGTTTTTAGCGCGGGTATCTCGGGGTAGGACGGTGCGAGAATATGTTATGGGGGCTATGGTTATCCCTTCATTGATTTGTCTTACTTGGTTTACCTTTATTGGTGCCACAGCCATCGATCTGGAGTTAAGTGGCGTTGCTCAAGGTGCCATTGTCAATGCCGATATCTCGGCACAATTATTTAAGACCATTAATCTGATGTTATCACCAGAGTTGGCTGTCGCGCTGTCTGTAGTGGTGGTAACACTGCTACTGACGTTTTTGGTCACCTCTGCAGACTCAGGTATTCTTATTATTAATACCCTAGCGTCTGGGGGCGGCCAGACGCAGAAAAAAGCATCGCATGTGATTATTTGGGGTTTGATATTTGCGCTGCTGGTAGCGGTGTTACTGGCGGCTGGGGGAATGGATGCCTTGCGCTCGGCGATGATTATTGGCGCTTTGCCATTTTCGCTGGTGATGGCACTGATGACAGTGTCAATGATCAAGGCATTGGTGTTCGATAAAGAGTAATATTGGTGAGCTGACGCGATGGGGTAAAAAAAACCGGATTCTGCGAGAGCATAATCCGGTTTTTTACTATTGAGCTAGGCTCGAAGTTGGCTAGCTGTTCTCGACAATACGCTTCATATCGGTCATATAGCCGCGCAATTCATGGCCAATAATTTCCACATCATGGTCGCGGATAGCGTCATTAACTTCAATAAGACGGACATTATCCACGGCATTGGTGCCAGACAGTCCCTCGCCTAAATCTTCAAGGGTTAGTGAGTTGGCGTGATCCTGCAATAGCGGCACAGCGGCATGGCTAAATAAATAATTGCCATACTCAGCAGTATCCGAAATCACCACATTCATTTCGTAGAGCTTATTGCGCGCAATACAGTTAGCGATTAATGGTGTTTCATGCAGTGACTCATAATAGGCTGATTCTTCAATAATGCCCGACGACACCATGGTTTCAAAGGCCAGTTCAACACCAGCTTTGACCATAGCTACTAAGTAGATACCTTTGTCATAGTACTCCTGCTCTGTGATTTCAGTATCGCAGTCAGGTGCCTGTTCAAAGGTGGTCTCTGCCGTAGCAGCGCGCCACTTGAGTAGATTGGCGTCATCATTACCCCAGTCGACCATCATGGTGCGGGAGAATTCACCTTCAATAATATCGTCCATATGTTTTTCAAATAGGGGGCGCAGAATATCTTTTAGCTGCTCAGACATATCAAAGGCTTTGATTTTCGCCGGGTTGCTTAAGCGATCCATCATATTGGTGATACCACCATGCTTAAGACCTTCGGTAACCGTTTCCCAACCATACTGAATTAGCTTGCGGGCATAGCCGGCATCAACGCCGAGATTAAGTAACTGTTGATGACCGAGTACAGCGCCAGTCTGCAACATACCGCAAAGAATGGTTTGCTCACCCATCAAATCAGATTTCACTTCAGCGATAAACGACGATTCCAAAACACCGGCGCGATCACCACCAGTGGCTGAGGCATAGGCTTTAGCTATTGCTAGGCCATCACCTTTGGGATCATTTTCAGGGTGTACAGCGATCAGTGTGGGTACACCAAAGCCGCGTTTGTACTCTTCCCTAACCTCTGTACCAGGACATTTTGGTGCCACCATAATCACCGTGAGGTCGGGACGAATCTGCATACCTTCCTCAACAATATTAAAGCCATGCGAATAGGCCAGTGTGGCGCCTTGTTTCATCAGCGGCATCACCGCAGTGACAGCCGCTGTATGCTGTTTATCAGGCGTTAGGTTAAGCACTAAATCAGCAGCGGGGACTAACTCTTCAGCGGTGCCTACGGTAAAGCCATTATCTGAGGCCCACTGAAACGATTGGCGTTTCTCGGCAATTGCTTGCTCGCGCAAGGCATAGGAAATACTTAAGCCAGAGTCGCGCATATTTAGGCCTTGATTAAGACCCTGGGCGCCACAGCCAATAATGACAATATTCCAGTCTTTAATAAAATTGCAGCCATCGGTAAATTCACTGCGATCCATAAAGCGACACTTACCCAACTGAGTTAACTTATCGCGCAAGCTGAGGGTGTTAAAGTAGTTAGCCATTTTTTTCTCCAATCACCATTTGACGGTGGATTACTCTGATTACTGTGGATGCGCATTGTACCGATCTTTTATTATTGCTCAAAACGATATATATTCACTGCAGTGTTGCAATTTACGCAATATTGAAACGGCTATAACGAGATATTCCATGGATACACGATCACTCAGGCTTTTCCAGCATCTGGCTAACAGCCTGCATTTTGGCAAAACCGCAGCGGCCTATCACCTCAGTCCATCAACCCTTAGCCGCGCTATTCAGCGGCTTGAAGAGGAGTTGGGTACACAGTTGCTATTTCGGGATAATCGATCGGTACTATTGACCCGCGAGGGCAAAAAACTGCTGACTTATGCTGATCAGCATATTAGTCAGTTTGAATCGTTAAAGCAGTCCCTTAATCAATCGCAGCAAGACTTGTCGGGCTCATTAACTATCTATTGCTCTGTGACCGCGTCCTACTCTTATTTGCCGCCATTATTGGAAAAATTCAGGCAGACTCACCCCAATATTGATATTAAGTTGGACACCGGTGATGCCGCTGATGGTATCGATCAAGTAAAGAGTCAGCGAGTAGATTTAGCCATTGCCGCTCGCCCTGATGATTTGGCCGCGAGCATTCACTTTCAGAGCATTGCCAGCGTGCCGTTGGCGATAACCGCACCAACCATTAACTGTGCCGTCAGGCAGGCTTTACAAGCGGATACTATCGATTGGGCCAATTTGCCCATTATCCTGCCTGAGCATGGGGTGGCTAGAAAGCGCTTTGAGCAATGGTTTCGGCAGAAATATAATGGGCGACCCAACGTCTATGCGCAAGTGGCTGGGCAGGAGGCGCTGGTCAGTATGGTGGCGCTGGGTTGCGGTATTGGTTTGTCGCCAATTGTGGTGGTGGATAATAGTCCCGTGAAAGACCGTGTGGAACTGTTGCCGGATAGTAGTATTGCCCCTTTCGATTTGGGTCTGTGTTGCTTCAAAAAGAAGCTAGATGATCCTATTGTGGCTGAGTTTATGGCGATGGCATATCAGGTATAACTGACTTTCACATTGTTAACCATCTTTGTATACTCGTTGCGGTTATTAATTAATCGGTAACTGTTAATCATCAAATAATTATAATAAACCGAGGGAATCCCCATGAAAAAAATAATGATGGCTAGTGTTGCTTTGTTGGCTCTGGCGGCTTGTTCGTCGGATAAGGGTCATGAGATGGCAGATATGCCGGAGACAGCGCCAGTGGAACAACAGGCAGTAGTGTTTAATATTGTTGGACAGACATTTTACAATGAGTTTATACCCTGTACTGGAGGACCTGATTACAGCAGAGAAGCTGCGGCTGAAATGGTGGCAGAATGGCGTAATTTAGGTATTTCCAGCGATATTCTGGGCGCTTGGGGCTATGAGCCAGCCAGTGAAAACAATCAGTACGAAAATGGTTGGTGGGAGTTGCAATGGACCAATAAAGAAGCGGCGGATAAGGGATGGCAGGAGTGGATGGCCAATGAGGGCGCACAAGCCTGGTCAGAGAAATATGCCTCCGTGATGACCTGTGATGGGCCCAATCGCCTGTCTTGGGACTTTCATTTTGCCCGCGACCCCTATAGCTTTGGCGAGCTGAATGCATCGGGTGAGTTTTTCTCGGCCTACTTGCCTTGTAATTTAAATGAAGGCAAAACCATGGCAGATGCAGATGCGGCTATCGAACTCTACAATGCCTGGCTGGATAACCTAGATGCAGAACAGGTGTCTTTTTATGCCTATGGCATTTACGCCAATAATGCCGGTTCAACTGAGGTGGATCTGTACTGGGGTAATTTCCATGAATCAGCAGAAGCGATGCAGCGGGGCGACCAACTATGGGTAACAACCGGTGGCGAAGCGAAAGCAGCAGTAGAGGCGGTAATGACTTGCGGCAACCCTGAACTGCATAATTCTCAGCTGTTGTATGATCCTGCAAACCCTGATTTCTCGTAATTAGACAGGGTAAAGGATGTTTAAAAGGGCTATTGATCAGTAGCCCTTTTTTATTTCCAGACCCTTTACTTGGGAGAGTATGGGGCAGTTATCATCAACGACTATCGAGACCAATGGATTACTGCTATCGACGACTTTATTTTAAACTGGCTTAACGCCCACAAGCACAATGCTTGGATGGTGGTGCCGGTGCTAGCCTTCCTTGAAGCCTGTCCCGGTGTGGGACTATTAGTATCGGGCGTGATCCTGTTAACTGTATCGACAGTTCTCTATACCGAACAGCTGGCGAGTCTCAGCCATATAATGCTACTGGCGTTTGCTGGCGCCTGTCTATCTGATCATCTCGGCTTTTATTTAGGGCGCTGGTTTGGCCCTAAAATTCACCATACTGCCTTCGCTAAAAAATATGCAGTCCAGTTACATAAGGGCGAAACCTTTATTCTTAAATATGGCGCCAGTGCCATTGTTCTAGGTCGCTTAATTACCGCCGTTAGAAGTGTGGTGCCGCTGATGGTGGGTATCAGCGGTACGCATCGATTACGCTTTACTGCTATTGATATTGCCGCTTGCGCTATTTGGTCCCTAGGGCTCGGTTTGCTGGTAACTGGCTTGGATACGTTGATTCCGTCGTGAATCACTAGGTGCTGAGAACACAATAAAATCGCCATAATGCGATAGCATGTCATTTGACCTGCTTTTAACCCTATGACAATATTTAGGCTCAAAACGTTTCTATGAGCTGACAAATGACAACTCGATATCGCTATATTATTGCTTTCTTAGTTGGGGTGAAGGTACTTGCTGTATCTGCTGCAGAGCCATTGGTTAGTCCTGATCCGACCAATTATCCTTCTCTTTCCACCAAACAGATGGGCCATGTTCGTCATATGATTAATTTGGCCAACCAGCTTGATGGTGATTTTTCGCTGATGGGTGAAACTGATCCCGTCTACTATATGAGCTTCCATGCCTACCAGTTTCAAATTGCCTTTGCCCAATATGCACTGGCGGCTACCCACTACCACTATACGCCCGCTCACCGCGATCTTTACCAGAAAGCATCGGCAAGGCTGATTCAGAGAATGATCTACAAAGATGTATGGGATTACTGGGCACATGTGAGTAAGTTTGACCTGACGGATAGAACTGCAAGCGAGGGTGGTGAAGAGCGTATGGTCAACTATACCGAGGATGACTGGTACGGTTGGATCGACCCCAATATTAAGAAAAATATTATGTATAGCGGTCATCTGTTGCAAATGGTCGGTCTGCACCAGAACCTTTTCGACGACAACCGCTACGATGAGCCCGGCTCCCTAACATTTCGTTACGCACCGATTGAGTATGGTCAGGGGCCTGTCGAGATGAAATATGATTACCATCGACTGGCCAAGGTGATCCACGATCAATTTGTCGAAGATCATTTCCGCGGCATTGAGTGTGAGCGTAATGCCGTTTATGCGGAGTGTAACCAGCACCCCATTCTTGGCCTTATGTCTTATGACGTCGCGAATGACACAGACCTTTCGGTAGAGGTCCGTAAAGAGTTTAAGAAAGTGATGCTCAAGCGCAACTATATTGACCCTGAAACCAACACCACAATGTATTTCTTGAAAGTTAAACAGGATGAGGTTGTGCCCGCGACCTATGCATGGGCTGATGGCTGGAACGGTCATGCCCAGCACGTATGGGACAAGGAATATATCGAGAGCATTTATCCCGACCAGCAAAAACGCTACATCCCATCGATGCTTAGAGGGTGGCCCTTTGAGAATATGGGCTGGACTGCATCATTCGACTTTGGTTGGTTCGCCCTGCTAGCGTCCGAGGTTGGTGATACGGAAACGGTGCAGACAATGACTGACTATGCTGATGCGCACTTCGAGCCGACTTGGAGAGATGGCGGCTACTATTACCCGAGCACGAAGTACTACCAGTACAACTTCCGCCGAGACTGGAAAGGATTTATTCATAACGTCGGTCCTGCGACGGGTAACGTTTTAGTCGGCTTTGCTCGCATCAACCCGAAAGATGGCCTGTGGCAGATCTACAATCGGCCTTGGGATGATAGCCACTATGCGCAACCCTATATTACCAACGTAGAGTATTTGGAAGCGAGTGTTACTCAGGCGATCTATGATCGAGAGGAGGACGCGCTGATTGTCACGTTGGTACCTGGCCCGGTGGCCAGTACGTCCACCTCCTTTACCGTGCATCAATTGGATCGCACCAAAAGCTATAAGTTGATCAAGGATGGGCAGGTGCTGGGCGAAGTGAATGCGCAAATGGGTTTGGCTATACCAGATACCCAGTGGCAGGCTGATGGTTCCCTTGTTATCAGTACTGGACTAGCGCAGTCCCAGTCTTTCATATTGAAGGCAACGGCGGCCACGCTCGCTGCACGCTAATGTCTGTAGT
>JBNAAJ010000001.1:0-110991 GCA_049631145.1 Porticoccaceae bacterium | reverse complement strand
GGCTATTTTTGTCCTCTTCACCACAGGCAGCGAAGCCATGGGCAAGATTGCCGCAGCTGAGTTTGCCGCGTTCGGGCTGATTGTTGCGATCTTCTGCAATCTGGCGTAAATAATCATCACGCAAACTCGCACTGCGATCTATAATGCGCTGGGTTACAGCGGCAATTTGGGGATTTATCTGACCCATACTGGCTCCGGAAAAGTAGGTGGTTAATTGTAACAAAATTACATAAATTGGCCATAATTAATCCATAAATTCGGCAAATAGTGTAATTTAATTACATTTAGTTTCATAAATGGGCATTAAGTAATAGACTTAATTTTACGCCTTACGCAATCAGTCTCAAACAGGAATTAATCAATAGATGACTTATAAACGCTACTCACCCATCACCTCTCCCGCTTGGTTGGCTCTAAAAACCGCCGCTGACAAGGCCAAACAGTTAAATATGACTGAGCTGTTTGAGCAGCACCCACAACGGGTTGAGCAGTTTTCATTGACTGTTGGGGAGTTACATCTGGATTTTTCCAAAAACTTGCTCGACAACGCTATCTGGGCAGAGTTACTTGCATTAGCCGAGCAGTCGCCACTGCAGTCTCACCGCGCCGCGATGTTTGCCGGAGAATCAATTAATACAACTGAAAATCGCGCTGTACTGCACGCCGCTCTGCGTGCCGAACCGGAAGATGCCAAAACCACCGAGGAGCGAGAGCGAATCGCGCAGGTAAAGTCTCAGCTACAAGCAGTCAAACTCGCCAGCAGCAAAATTCGCAGTGGTCAGTGGCTAGGAAGTACAGGCAAAGCCATTACAGATGTGGTCAATATCGGTATCGGAGGATCTGACCTTGGCCCCAAATTAGCCTGTGCCGCGCTGGAAGAATATGCCCATCCCGATATAAATCTCCATTTTATCTCTAATGTTGATGGTGCCGAGATACTCACCACATTAAACAGGCTCAATCCAGAAACCACATTAGTGGCTGTGGCCAGTAAGACATTTACCACGCAAGAGACCCTATTGAATGCTAAAACAGTCATCAATTGGTTCAAGGACAAGTTGGAGTTAGACAAGCCACAGAGCAGCAGTCACTTTGTGGCTCTAACCGCTAACCCAGCTAATGCGATAGCCTACGGCATTCCCAAAGAGCAAATATTAGAATTTGCCGAATGGGTCGGGGGCCGCTACTCACTGTGGTCAAGCATCGGACTGTCCATTGCGATTTGCATCGGTTTTGATCAATTCGAGCAAATGCTCAGCGGTGCACGTGATATGGATATGCATTTCCAGCAGGCGCCTCTGGCCAATAATATGCCGGTAATTATGGCGCTACTGGGTATCTGGTACAGCAACTTCCTTAATATTGAATCCACAGCAGTGATTCCATACTGTGAACGCATGGGATTACTGCCCTCTTACCTGCAGCAGTTGGATATGGAAAGCAATGGCAAAGCCACATCCTTGGATGGTGACCCTATTGACTACAATAGCGGCGCTATTCTCTGGGGTCAGACTGGCACTAATGGTCAACATGCCTTTTTCCAACTATTACATCAGGGCACAAGAACGGTGCCCATTGACTTTATTGCTGCCATTAAAGACAACCTCAGCAATAGCGAGCATCACCGCGTGCTATTGGGCAATATGCTGGCACAGTCATCAGCACTGATGACCGGACAAGCTGCACCAGCGGGCCAACAATACCGCTATTATCCTGGCAACAAGCCCTCCAACACATTGCTGTTACAGCAACTATCACCAAAGAATTTTGGTGCTTTGATCGCGCTCTACGAGCATAAAGTCTTTGTTCAGGGCAGCATTTGGAATATCAATTCGTTCGATCAATGGGGCGTCGAATTAGGCAAGAAAATGGCCAATGAATTACTTGGCGATAATGCGCAGACCGCCGCATTTGACCCCTCGACTCAAGCGTTATTTGCCTATATTGCCAATAGCGACTAGAGGCGAAGCTCTTTAGGCAGGGAAAAACTAATATTTTCTAACACACCGTCCAACTCCTCAGGGGCGGTGGCACCCATATCGACCAGGCGGCTAATCACATCTTGGACTAACACCTCTGGCGCCGACGCGCCGGCGGTAACCCCTACAGTCTCTGCACTATGCAACCAGTCAGACTGAATATCCTCGGGCCCATCGATCAAATAAGCGTCACAACCACAGCGCACAGCCAGTTCACGCAGACGATTGGAGTTGGAACTTGCCACAGAGCCAACGACCAATACTACATCGGTTTCGATGGCGAGTTGTTTCACTGCATCCTGACGATTCTGAGTGGCATAACAAATATCATCTTTTCGCGGCCCTTTAATCTCAGGAAATTTAACTCTCAAAGCATCAATCACCATCGCCGTATCGTCCATAGACAAGGTTGTCTGGGTAACGAAAGCCAGCTTGGATGGGTCACTTACCTCCAGATTCACTACATCCTGCGGATTTTCCACCAGATAAATCTCACCACCCTGAGAACAATCGTATTGGCCCATGGTGCCCTCAACCTCGGGGTGACCTTGATGACCGATCAAAACACATTCCATACCATCGGAGGCGTACCTTGTTACCTCGATATGCACTTTGGTAACCAGCGGGCAAGTGGCGTCGAACACTTTTAGGTTACGCCGTGCCGCCTCATGCCGTACCGCTTGAGATACGCCATGAGCACTGAAAATAACAATCACATCATCGGGAATTTCATCGAGCTCATCGACAAACACAGCGCCACGCTGACGCAACTTATCGACCACAAACTTATTATGTACCACTTCATGACGCACATAAACGGGCGCGCCAAACACATCAAGCGCACGATCGACAATATCAATGGCTCGATCAACACCGGCACAGAACCCTCGCGGATTGGCTAATTTTATTTTCATTAATGCACCCGCTGTGGTGAAACAGTAATAATCTGCACGCGAAACAGTATCGTCTGCCCGGCCAACGGATGGTTAAAGTCGATCATAACCTCATCATCTCCGACCTCAATAATCACCCCAGGTAGCTCGCCATCACCATTTTGAAATGAGTACATGGCACCCAACTCAAGTTCATCCTGTTCAAAATTACTGCGCTCAACGGCCTGCACATTTTGCGGATTATGCTGGCCAAAGGCATCTTCAGGTGCAATAGCAAATTCGCGCTCATCACCATCAGTCAAGCCAATAAGTGGCTGTTCAAAGCCAGGCAACAAATTTCCATCACCGACAACAAAGGTCGCCGGTTGCCCGTCAAAATTAGAGTCCACCATATGGCCATCTTCCAGTGCCAATGAAAAATGCAATGTCACGCTTGTTCCGGTATCAATAGTAAGTGGCATAGTTTAAATTACTCGTTATTGTTAACTTCAGAGCCGTTTATCAAGGTATCAAAAATCAGCAGAGCCGCGCCCACGGAAATACCAGCATCAGCAATATTAAACGCAGGAAAATGCATACCAGACCAATGGAAGTCTAAAAAATCAACAACATAACCCAAGGTTAAGCGATCATAGAGATTACCCAGAGCACCACCTAAAATAAGCGCCAAGGCGAGAGCCTCCAGTTTCTTCTGTACTGGCAGACGAGCGATCCAAACCACAATAACCATACTGATCACTGCCGCTAGTAAGCTAAAAGCCCAGCGTTGCCAGCCGCCGGCATCACTTAAAAAACTAAAGGCTGCACCATAGTTGTGGACCCGCACAAGATTAAAAAAACCACTTAAAACCTGAGCATCCCCATAGGCGAAGCGCTCAACAATCCATAACTTAGAGTATTGATCGAGCAATAGCACGGTGGCGGCAATCGCAAACCACAGCATAGTAATGGGTTGAAGCCTAGGCATAATAACGCGCCTCACCAACACCGCTAATATTCGTGATACAACGGCCACAGACGTCAGGGTGCTGGTCATCGCTACCCACATCATCAATAAAGTGCCAGCACCGCACGCATTTATTTGCCTCGGAGCGCCGCAAAGAAACCTTTAGCCCCTCCATCAACGACTGTTCAGCATCATTACCATCTGCCAAACTGGATAGCGTCGCTTTGGAAGTAATTGTCACAAAGCGCAATTCATCACCGAGCTTGGCCAACGACTCCATTAACTCGGCATTGGCAAATACCTCAATATCTGCCTCAAGGGAACCTTTAACATTGCCTTGATTGCGCTGATCCTCGATCACCTTATTGATGGCTTCCTTGGCCTGTAAAATCACAGCCCAATCACCCTTGCTAATCACTTCGTTATCATCCAATCGTTGCAACGGATACCAATGGGCCACAAATACCGAGTTACTGCGGTCGCCCGGCATAAAGCCCCAGATTTCGTGAGCAGTAAAACTTAAGATAGGCGCAATCCAGCGAACAAATGCCTCGGCGATATGATACAAAGCAGTCTGGGCAGAGCGCCGGGGCAAGCTATCTTCGGTGCAGGTGTAAATTCTGTCTTTAATAATATCGAGATAAAAACCACCCATATCTCGCACACAGAAGTTATGCAGTTTTTGATAAATTTGATGAAATTGGAAATTCTCGTAATCCGTCATAATCTCATCTTGCAGCTGCGCAGCACAGTCAATAGCCCAACGATCCAGAGCCAAAAGCTCGCTATGTTCAATCACATGCTGCTGCGGATCAAAGCCATCAATATTGGAAAGGAAATAACGCGCGGTATTGCGGATACGACGATAAGACTCTCCCGCGCGCTTTAAAATCTCGTCAGAGACCGTCATCTCAGCGCTGAAATCAGCACTGGCAACCCAGAGGCGCAATACATCGGCACCCAACTCATTAATCACTTTCTGCGGCGGAATCACATTGCCAATCGACTTAGACATCTTGCGACCATTCTCATCGACCGTAAAACCATGGGTAAGCACGGCTTTATAAGGCGCAGTGCCATTGATAGCAATCGCTGTCTTTAATGAAGACTGGAACCAACCACGATGTTGATCTGAGCCCTCAAGATATAAGTCAGCGGGATACTGCAATTCTTCGCGAGCACCAATAACCGAAGCATGGGTCACACCGGAGTCAAACCATACATCCAAAGTATCTGTGACCTTTTGATAGCCATCAGCATCAGCACCAATCAACTCAGCCGCATCAACGTCATACCAGGCATCGATACCTTGGTCTTCCACCAATAAAGCCACCCGCTCGATAATATCGGCAGTCTGAGGGTGTAAGTCGCCAGTTTGCTTATGTACAAACAATGCAATTGGCACCCCCCAAGTTCGCTGACGAGAGACGCACCAATCAGGACTACCGTCCAGCATCCCCTCGATACGCGCCTCACCCCACTCTGGGTGCCAAGCAACATTCTTAATCGCCGCTTTAGCTTTTTCCAGCAAACCATTTTGCTCCATAGAGATAAACCACTGGGGCGTTGCTCGATAGATCAATGGCGTTTTAGTACGCCAGCAATGAGCATAGCTATGGGTAATTTTGCCACAGGCCATCAATCGACCTTTTTCAGTTAGCACCTCAATAATATGATCTTCAACCTTGTACACATGCTCGCCAGCAAAGAACACCACATCATCGTGAAACAAACCATTGTCCATCACATAATTTAACGTGCCGATACCATACTGCTTGGCTACGGTAAAATCTTCCATACCATGGTCTGGCGCGGTATGAACACAGCCGGTACCGGCATCAGTGGTAACATGATCACCCAGCAACACCGGGATATCCCGAGTGTAGAAAGGATGTTCAACAATCAAGTTTTCCAACGCCGCACCCTTGCAGCTAGCCAGTACTTTATAGTCCTCGATTTGTAATCGCGCCATCACCGGCTCAAGTAAATCCTTAGCAAAAATCAGCCGAACCGGCCCTGATTCGGTGGCGCATTGCACCAAACTATACTGTAGCTCAGCACCCATTGAGACTGCCTGACTACTTGGGATGGTCCAAGGTGTGGTTGTCCAAATTAGGACATTAACCTCACCTTCACCCGGGAATGTACCGAAGGCTGCCGCCGCCTTATCTAACTGCGCCGCATCGCGCAAAGGATAGGCCACATCAATTGAAAATGAGGTTTTATCTTGATATTCCACTTCGGCTTCAGCAAGGGCAGAGCCACCTACCACACTCCAATAGACCGGTTTATAACCTTTAACCAAGTGACCATTTGCTGCTATCTTGCCCAGGGCCCGAATAATATTGGCCTCAACAGTAAAATTCATGGTTAAGTAGGGCCGATCCCAGTCACCCAACACACCAATGCGAACAAAATCTTTGCGCTGCCCTTCGACCTGTCGCATCGCATAATCACGACATTTCTGCCTAAAGGTGGCGTAATCTACTTTAGCGCCGGCCTTGCCCACCTTCTTTTCAACATTGTGCTCGATTGGCAATCCATGGCAGTCCCAGCCGGGAATATAAGGTGCATCAAAGCCACTGAGCGTACGCGACTTAACGACAATATCTTTAAGGGTTTTATTCACCGCATGACCGAGGTGGATATCACCATTGGCATAGGGTGGGCCATCGTGCAGAATATATTTTTCACAGCCCGCACGGGCTGTTCTAATCTGCTGATAGAGATCACTATCCTGCCAGTGTTTTAGAATCCCCGGCTCCCGCTGAGCCAGATTAGCGCGCATAGGAAAGTCAGTTTTCGGCAGGTTTAAGGTTGCCTTATA
Organism: Porticoccaceae bacterium; assembly: GCA_049631145.1. Classification (GTDB taxonomy): domain Bacteria; phylum Pseudomonadota; class Gammaproteobacteria; order Pseudomonadales; family Porticoccaceae; genus HTCC2207. Next base: position 104,346 of record JBNAAJ010000001.1, on the reverse strand, counting down.
GTCAATTGGATCGCTCATATCAGCCTTATTAGTTGGTCTGGTTCGCGCCTGCAAACCAGGCTTTGATCTGTTTAACATCCCGCTGGATAGTTGCCACTAGCTTATCCAGCGTCGAAAATTTTTCCTCATCACGGATTTTAGCAACAAACTCTACCTCAATACGCTCGCCGTAAAGATCCTTATCAAATTCCAGTAAGTGCACTTCTAGTATCGGTTTTACCAAATCACCCACTGTTGGTCTAACACCCACATTGGCAGCACCTTGATAAATCTCAGCACCGACTTTAACCCACACAGCAAACACACCAGACAACGGCGCGCTGTAGCGGTTAAGCTGCACATTAGCCGTGGGAAACCCAAGTTCACGACCTAACTGCTGGCCATATATCACCCGCCCTTTAATGGTAAAAGGTCTACCCAACAGATATCTGGCACGGTCGAATTCCGACTGCTGTAATATTTGTCGCACCAATGTGCTACTGACACGTTGCCCATCAATCTCTAGCGTCTCAGTATCCTGCACAGTAAAATCATGCACCTGCCCCTTTTCACAGAGCATGTTAAAGTCGCCACGACGATCACAACCAAAACGAAAATCATCGCCAACAATCAAATGCTGCGTACCGAGACTGTCAACTAATACTAATCGAATAAAATCGCTGGCATTGAGGTGGCTTAAAGCAGAATTAAACTGCAGGCAAAACACGTGGTCCACACCAAAGGCCAATAATGCATCGACTTTCTCCCGCAGTCGCATTAATCTCGCGGGCGCTTTCTCCCCAGAAAAAAACTCTTGCGGCTGAGGCTCGAAGGTCATAGCCACTGAAGGGAGACCAGCTTGGGCTGCGCGCTCTTTCACCTGCGTAAGAATAGCCTGATGACCCAAATGTACACCATCAAAGGAACCAATGGTGACCACCGAACGCTGCTCAAACGACTGCAAGCTGCGCACATCGCGAACAAAGGTCAATTTGCTAGGTTTTACCGCCAAGTTATCAGTCTCCGCACAAGGCTCCGAGTATACCTAGCAAAGCAACGAAACGTAAGGGATAGAGCTAGATTGGTAGCGACAATTTGGCGATACTTATCAACGATCGAAGTTAATGTTTCGACGATGTTGCCTTGGTAGGACCATATAAATCGGCCAACCTGAATCCGCAGGCAAAAAGACAAGCACTATAGGCAATAAATCCGCCTATACAGAGCAGCGCAATATTCCCCAGACGCTGCCACCACAGTAGCGTATACCATAGTGTTGTATCCAATATCTGCAGCTGGCTGGCCACCAGTAATAAGGCAACGATCATAACAGCAACCGACATCAGCAACGCGAGGAAAAACCGCAGCCAATCAGTTGTCGGTGCATAGATACCTTTTTTGCGCAAATGGATAAATAACAGTAGCGCATTGAGAAACGCCGACACTGATGTGGCAGCAGCTAATCCGACATGCCCAATTTGCCAAAAATAATGCAACGGCAATACAAACAGCAGATTTAGCAACATATTTGATAGCATCGCTATCACGCCTATTCGCACTGGCGTGCGCATATCTTGTCGGGCAAAGAAGCCCGGCGCTAATACCTTGATCAGCATAAAGGCCACTAGACCTGTGGCGTAAGCGCGTAAACTCAGGGTTGCCATCGACATATCCCGAGCTGTCATCACATCACCATAGTAAAATAATGTCAGCAAAATCGGTTCCGCCAATAATATCAGCGCCACAGCCGCGGGTAGCGCGATAATCAATACCGTCTTTAGGGCCCAATCCAGCGTCTGCGAAAAAGCCTGCTGGGAATCTGCGGCGTGGTGACGAGAGAGATTGGGCAAGATCACCGTGGCAATTGCCACTGCAAAAACGCCGAGCGGCAATTCAGATAGCCTATCCGAATAGTACAGCCAAGACACACTGCCGGTCGGTAAAAAGGTTGCCAGCATAGTATCGAGCAATAGATTAATCTGGCTGACGGAAACACCGAAAATTGCCGGCGCCATCAGCGCCAGAATTTTGCGCACTCCCGAATCCTGCCAATCAATAATCGGCACCGGTAACATATGGATACGATGCAAAAATGGCAACTGAAACATTAACTGCACCACGCCAGCAAGAAATACACCCCAAGCCAATGCATAGGCCGGCTCATCAAACAAGGGGGCAGCTACCAACGCTGCAGCAATCAACGTGGCATTGAGTAACAGAGGTGTAAAAGCAGGCACGGCAAAACGGTCATAGCTATTGAGAATACCGCCAGCCACCCCGGTCATTGAAATAAATAACAAATAGGGGAAGGTAATGCGCAACATATCTGCAGTCGCTGCAAACTTCACCGGATCATCCATAAACCATTTCGGCGCAAAAATAGCCGCCATGACCGGCGAAGCTAACACAATAATCAATGTTAGCATCAACAGAGTAATACCAAGGGTCCCAGTGACGCGATTAATCAGCGACCGCACCGCTGCCTGACTGCCATTCTCGCGATATTCGCCAAGTATGGGTACAAAGGCCTGCGCAAAAGCACCTTCGGCAAATAGTCGACGGAAAAAATTGGGGATTTTAAAGGCCACAAAAAACACATCGGCTAAGGCTTCGGCGCCAATCACGCGGGCAAAGATAATATCTCGCGCCAAGCCCATAAACCGCGACAACATGGTAAAGAAGCTAACCACGCCACTAGAACGCAGTAGGCCGCTATCTTTGCTCTTTTGCGGTTGTTTGACAGGGTCCGAAGTCAACAATAATGCCTTTTAAAAAGAGGTTGATCGTCCAGTTTAACCATCGACAACAAGTTGGCCAAGCTAAACTAGAATTCTATTTATCGCAGGCAGTATAACGTAGAATCTACGGTGCCTTAAGCGGCTGACCATGAAGTAATATTTGCACCAAAATTGGCTTGAATATCGTTACATAACCCTGTATATTTCCGCGCCTTCAGTGAGAGCCTATGAAAGGAGAGATTTCAGGTGGCAAATACAGCACAAGCAAAGAAACGCGCACGCCAAAATGAGAAACGCCGCCAGCATAACGCCAGCCTGCGCTCAATGGTTCGCACATACCTAAAAAGAGTGGACGCAGCACTTGAGAGCGGCGACCATGCCGCATCTCAAGCAGCCTATGATGCCGCGGTTCCCGTTATTGATCGCATGGCGGACAAAGGCATTATTCACAAGAATAAAGCCGCACGTCATAAGAGTCGCTTAAACAGCAAAGTTAAGGCGCTAGCCGCTTAATCTTGTCAGCGTTTAAGCACTCGTAAAAAAACCGGCTTATGCCGGTTTTTTTTGTGTCTGCGGCAAGTATCCGTAGTCTACGCCGTCACATGATCGGCAATAAATTGCTGTACCGCCTGCTGATTATTCTCTATCACCGTAAATTGCTCTTCCCGCTCAAACAGATCGGCCATATGAGATGGCAACTCTGGATCATTAGGATAACCGGCCTGTTTTACAGCATCAGGAAACTTAGCCGGATGGGCGGTGGCTAATGTCACCATCGGCGTTTCAACATTACCTCGACAATGCCTTGCTGCCTCAAGTCCAATCGCAGTATGAGGATCGAGTAGATAGCCACAGTCGGCATGGGTTTCTCGAATAATCTTAATCATGCCCTTATCATCACAACGATAACTAGAAAACAGTGCCCTAGCTTGGCTAAGCGCGCTGTCGCTCAAGCCCATATGACCCGCTTTAGCATCAACCATTAGCCCAGCAACGGTAGCGCCATCGCGGTCGTAGAGATCGAACAATAATCGCTCAAAATTACTGGAAATCATGATGTCCATACTCGGCGCCAAACTCTGTTCCAGCGGACGGGTGCTATGGTCATTATCACTAATACAACGATGTAAAATATCATTTTGATTGGTGGCAATCACCAACTGTTCAATTGGCAGGCCCATCTTATGCGCTAGGTAGCCGGCAAAGATATCGCCAAAATTACCGGTGGGGACAGAGAATGAAACGGAGCGAGCTGGGCCACCCAGTGATAGAGAAGCCCAAAAATAATAGACAATCTGCGCCATAATACGCGCCCAGTTAATCGAATTGACCGCCACAAGTTGGCGACCATCAGGCAAAAACGACTGATCAGCAAAGCTCGCTTTGACCATATTTTGGCAATCATCAAAATTGCCCTGCAAAGCAATATTATGAATATTATCCGCAATCACCGTGGTCATTTGACGACGCTGTACATCTGATACACGATTATGCGGGTGCAGAATAAAGATATCGATATTACTGCAACGACGACAACCTTCAATCGCAGCGGATCCTGTATCCCCAGAGGTGGCACCCATAATCACAACCTTCTGCTTGCGCTTCTCTAGGGTGTAATCCAATAAGTTACCCAAAAACTGTAAGGCAAAATCTTTAAATGCCAGTGTCGGACCATGAAATAACTCCATAATCCATTCGTTATGACCCGTCTGCACCAACGGTGCAATGCCGTTATGACGAAATGTCGAATAAGACTTATCGATCAGTTGTTTAAGATCTCTCTGTGGAATAGCATCTTCAACAAAGGGCGTCATCACTTTTAACGCCAAGTCCTGATAAGATAAGCCTGCCCATGACGCTATCTCCTGTTGACTAAACTGAGGTACATGCTCAGGTACAAACAGCCCACCATCTGGCGCTAACCCAGTGAGAATAACATCTTCAAAATTTTGCGGCTCGACACCGCCGCGGGTACTAATAAATTTCATTTATTGATCCAAATGCTCGACACGAATAAAGGTAACATTACCGCGCACCGTCTCAAGCTTTTCTATGCCTTCAACAGCGGCATCCAACAGCTTCTCTCTAGTGACATTGGTCAGGATAATCACATTGACATAGTCCTCACCGGCCGGTTGCTCTTTTTGGATAATGGCCTCAATGCTAATCCCAGCATCTGCCATCAGCTTGGTGATAGTGGATAGCACTCCTGGCTTATCCAGTGCAGCAAAGCGAATATAAAAACTGGTATCAATATCTTCAATTGCCATAATTTTCTGCTGTTGCAGCATATCAGTAGTACAACCCAACGCAGGCACCCAACTGTCGGGATCGGCATGCAAACTGCGCGCTACATCAACAATATCAGCAATAACAGAGGATGCGGTCGGCTCGGAACCAGCACCCGGACCATAGTACAGCGTAGTTCCCACGGCATCGGCATTGACCATCACCGCATTAGACACATCATTTACACCGGCAATCAGACAACGTTCTGGAACCAAGGTGGGATGAACCCGCAACTCAACACCCTGTTCAGTCTGACGGGTAATACCCAGATGTTTAACCGCATACCCCAGCTCTCTGGCGTAGACCACATCTTGAGGCTCTAATTTAGTAATGCCATCAGTAAAGATACCGTCAAGACTTAATGGCATAGCAAAAGCCAGCGACGCCATAATCACTAATTTATGCGCGGCATCGATACCTTCCACATCAAATGTTGGATCCGCTTCGGCATAGCCTTTTTCCTGCGCCTCAACTAGCACATCGGCAAATTCACGCCCCTTGCTATCCATTTCCGACAAAATAAAGTTAGTGGTACCGTTAATAATACCAGCTAGCCAATTTATTCGGTTAGCCGCAAGCCCCTCGCGCAGTGCTTTAATAATGGGGATCCCCCCAGCCACCGCTGCTTCATAGGCAACCATCACACCACGAGATTGCGCCGCTGCGAATATCTCCATACCATGGTTAGCAATCAATGCTTTATTGGCGGTGACCACGTGCTTGCCATTTTCGATGGCCAGCATTACCAACTCTAAGGCGACATCGGTACCGCCAATCAACTCGACAACGATATCTATATCAGGGTTTTTAGCGACATCAAATATATCCCGAGTCACAGCTGTATCAGCGGTGTTGCAATTAGGATTGTCACGACGGGCACCAACTTGTGACACAATAAGCTCACAATTGGCCCGTGAATTAATCTGTTTTAAATTGCGGTCTAGAACGTTATAAACGCCGGCACCGACTGTACCTAATCCGCAGATGCCGATATTTACCGATCGCACCTAAGTTCTCCGAGCAAGTTTAATAAAAAGCAGTGCACTTCGGCACCGACGACTAATAACAGGCGTCAGTCTAGTCACTAACAGCACCCTACCAACGCGCCTATTCTATACTATTGGGGAAAATATTCGGGGATATTTTTATCTCTAACAATTAACTATCAGGATCAGTTAACCCAAGAATCTGCGCAAAAGATTCCGCCGGTTGATAGCCAGGAATCAGAGTCCCATCCATCAGTACGATAGCAGGCGTACCAGCCACACCAATACGCTGCCCCAAGGCGAAGTGTTCAGCCACTGGGTTATCGGCACAGACTGCAGTGGCAACGGCCTCCCCACGTTTGGCTTTAGTCAGTGTTTGTTGCTGATCCTGAGCGCACCAAGCTGTAGCAATCTTATCGTAGGATGATGAGGGAATACCGGCTCTCGGATAGGCCAAATAACGCACTTCAATACCCAGTGCATTGAGCTGCGCCACCTCTTGGTGGAGTTTGCGACAGTAGCCGCAGTCGATATCGGTGAATACATTCATAATTGCCTTGGTCGCACCTAAAGGCTTAAAGATAATCATATCCTCGGTACCGCGGCGCGCAAACAACTGTCGACGCTCCTCGACCATCTGCATATCGCGAATATTGACAAACTGTCCTGGCTTGACTAGGTAGAGACTGCCATCAAAGAAATGATTGCCATCAGCAGAGACGTAGAGCATGGGCCCATTCTGCACCTGCACTTCATAAAATCCTGCAATAGCGCTTTTACCGACAACCCTGAATTCAAGATCGGGGCGGCCCGATTTTAGCTGTGTCACGATCAAGTCATTTACCGCTACCGGCACTTCAGCCAATACAGGTAATGACAATGCGATAATGACCGCAAAAGCGGCAGAGAATCGTGCGACGACATTTTTAATCAACACATTCATTATCCTGAAAAATACAACAGTGAGTTGGAGCGCAAAACAGAGTCACGCCTCAAATTGCGGTACTACGATAGTAGCAGAGTAGCCCGAGGGCCACTCAATGTGCTTGAACAACGAGACTACAGCGCCTCTTCACCAGTCTCACCAGTACGAATACGAATCACCTCATCCAATGATGAAATAAATATCTTGCCATCGCCAATTTTCCCCGTAGCTGCCGCCTTAGTAATTGCCTCGACAGTACTATCAACTAAATCCTGACCTACAGCGATTTCAAGTTTAATCTTAGGGAGAAAATCTACTACATATTCCGCGCCACGATAGAGCTCGGTATGCCCCTTCTGACGACCAAAACCCTTTACCTCGGTTACGGTTATACCCTGAACACCAATATCGGCTAGTGCTTCTCGCACATCATCAAGCTTGAACGGTTTAATAATAGCAGTAATCAATTTCATAAGTCTTTTCTTCTTAATAGCCATGTAGTTAAAGTATGGTTAGTAAAGATACCTGTTTCTATCAAAAATTGCATCTGCCGCTGAAAACAAACGCCAAAAAACTATTCACCTCAGCCTGTTTAAACTGCCCATAAAAAAACGGAGCCCTTGCGGACTCCGTTCAGTTGATTGCAAAAAGTATTAAAAGCTCTAATAGTCGGGGGAATATTAGGACTTAGAATTTGCAAACTCGGGGTAGGCTTCCATACCGCATTCTGCGATATCAACGCCGCTGAACTCTTCTTCTTCAGAAACTCGAATACCCATAGTGGCCTTCAAGATTCCCCAAGCTACCAAGCTAGCGCCAAATACCCATACAAAGATGGTAGCAGCACCAATAAGCTGGCCTGAGAAAGTAGACCCATCGTTAGTCAACGGTACGAGTAACAGACCTAACAGACCAACAACACCGTGTACAGAGATAGCACCCACGGGGTCATCAATCTTAAGCTTATCTAACGCGAGGATACTGAATACAACCAGAACACCACCGGCAGCACCAAATAAGGTAGCCTCAAGTGCAGTTGGTGTAGACGGTTCTGCGGTAATAGCTACCAAACCAGCCAATGCACCATTGAGTGTCATAGTCAAATCAGCCTTGCCAAACAACGCTTTAGCGACAAGAAGCGCGGCAATCAAACCACCAGCGGCAGCAGCATTTGTGTTCATAAATACAACGGCAACGGCGTTGGCACTCTCTACAGACGCAGTAGCCAGTACAGAGCCACCATTAAAGCCAAACCAACCTAACCATAGAATAAAGGTACCTAGAGTCGCCATTGGCAAGTTTGCACCAGGAATCGCATTCACTTCACCATTGGCGCCGTACTTACCTTTACGAGCACCTAGTAGAAGCACACCCGCAAGCGCAGCAGAGGCTCCAGCCATGTGAACGATACCCGAACCCGCGAAGTCAGAGAAACCTAAGTCACCCAGAGTGTACATACCGAACACAGAAGCTCCGCCCCATGTCCACGCGCCTTCCATTGGGTAAATAAAGCCAGTCATCACAACGGCAAAGGCCAGGAATGCCCACAGCTTCATACGCTCAGCAACGGCACCAGATACGATAGACATTGCAGTAGCAACGAATACAACCTGGAAGTAGAAGTCAGCAGATGGAGCATAAGTAGCAGGCTCTTCAACACCAGTAGCGCCGTCACCGGTAATACTGCTTAAGAAAATATCACCGCCGTACATTACCGCGTATCCACAAACCATATACATGGTGCAGGCAACAGCAAAAAGGGCGATGTTCTTAGTCAGGATTTCAGTGGTGTTTTTAGCACGTACTAAACCCGCTTCGAGCATGGCAAAACCAGCCGCCATCCACATTACTAGCGCGCCACACATCAAGAAATAAAATGTGTCCAGCGCATATTGTAGTTGGAAAATATCAGTCATTTTTCAGTCCTCTCTATACAGCTTCAGCGCCGGTTTCACCGGTGCGGATGCGAATTACGTCGTCAAGCGTTGAAATGAAAATCTTGCCATCACCGATTTTCCCCGTTTGTGCAGCCTTAGAAATCGCCTCTACAGCGCTATCTACCATCTCGTCAGCCAGCGCTATCTCAAGCTTGACCTTGGGTAGGAAATCCACGACATATTCAGCACCGCGATACAGCTCTGTGTGCCCCTTCTGACGACCAAAGCCTTTAACTTCAGTAACAGTCACGCCAGCAACGCCTAGGTCGCCCAGAGCCTCTCTCACTTCATCGAGCTTGAAAGGTTTTACAATTGCAGTTATTAATTTCATACGTTATCTCCATAGGGTGGCCGCAGCCACCCATCTTTAAATAAGCAATAAGAGGTTAAATTACAGAGACTTAGAGATTGTTAGAACAAACTCATTGTCGGCGAACAGGCCACCATCTTCAGACGAATCAATCCAGCTCAGATCGAATCCTAATCCAGCAGCTTCAGTGCTCAGAGAAATTGAGTAATCATCTGCTTCGTTGGCATCATCGTCAGCGGACATAGTGCCGTAGTGGAAAGATAGGCTAACTGTTTCGCTAAGAGACATTCCGTAGTCAACATAGATATAAGTTGAATCACCTGTAGAGGCATAGTAATCGTCGGAGTAAGCAAAACCTAAAGTTACATCAGAGAAAGATACGCTACCGTAGATTTCTTCAAACTCTTCGGTGCTTGGACCCTGTGGGTAACCGTAGTAGAGGTAGCCGATGTCGTAACTAACGTCTTCCGAGAAAGAACCGCCGTAACCCGCGTAGTAATCCAACTCCAATCCACCGCTAAAATCGATGCTTGAAGCCCAAGTACCAACATAGAAACCACTATCAAAAGCTACATCAAAGCCACCTGACAGTGCTTCACCGCCAGCTTGGTCGATACCACGGAAAAAATACTCAGAACCAAGAGCGACATTGCCAGAGACTTCAGCAGCCATTGCAGAAGCGCCAGACATCATAGTTGCAGCAAAAATTGCAGTTTTTAAAGCTTTCATAGATACATCTCCCAAGACGTAAAGTTAAAAATAAAAAGTTAAGGTTTTAAGCACAATGCTTACATTTCTAATGTTTCGGTCTAGGTAAATGCATTAAGCGTGCCAACCTTTCAAAACAGCAAAATTAAGCCTATTTTTAATTTTAAATGGCGGTTTTGACCCAGATTGGTGCACAACATCACCCGCGCTCAGACTGAGCCGCACCAACTTGGACTAATGTGATGTAACCTGTGATTGATAGTAAAAGATTTGCTAAAGTATCCAATCAGAGGAGCCTCAAAGATGAATGCAGAACAACTCTACAAGCAAGTATCACAACAACTTAACCAAACCCTATCTGACGCGCAGGCCATCAATGAAGAAGTTCATGGGCACCTGCGTAGCGCCATGATGAGCACATTTAGTAAGCTAGATATAGTGACTCGGGAAGAGTTTGATGCTCAGCGAGCCGTATTAATGCGCTCGCGAGAAAAAATTGATGCTCTAGAAAAGCAACTCGCCGAGCTTGAAGCATCCCTCGCCGATAAATAATCCACAGCGACATATTCAGCTGTCTGCACGAGTTATTCTTATTCCGTGACAAGGAAATAATCGCACTAACGCAGAGCATCATCCGCCATGTCGCTGGCCACAGTCCAAACCAGAGCAAAACAGGGTATAGAGGCCCCCGCTGTTACCATCGAGGTACATCTCTCTAATGGCCTGCCCGCCTTTCATATCGTCGGCCTGCCAGAGACCGCAGTTAAAGAAAGCAAAGATCGCGTGCGCAGCGCCATTATCAACTCTCACTTTGAGTTTCCGGCGCGGCGTATCACCGTTAATCTGGCACCCGCCGAACTGCCCAAGGAAGGTAGCCGTTTTGATCTGGCTATTGCCATCGGAATACTTGCCTCATCAAAACAAATACCCATTGAATTGCTCGCTGATTATGAATTTATTGGCGAATTGGCACTCTCCGCAGAGTTGCGCCCCGTTACCGCGGTTTTACCCTCGGCATTACGTTGCGCAGCCAGTGGCAGGAAACTTATCCTTAGTCGCGACAATGCCAATGAAGCCGCATTGGTTGATGAGTTAATCGTTCTGCCCGCAGCGCATCTACTAGAAGTATCCGCGCATCTACACCAACGTCAGGCGCTGGAACCCTGGTCTCAAAAAAATACACCCTCACCTGCCAGCATTGCACAACCCGATGAAGTCGTTGGTCAACAGCATGCTAAACGAGCGCTGGAAATCGCTGCCAGCGGTGGCCATCATCTATTATTCTACGGTCCTCCCGGTACCGGAAAAACCCTATTAGCCAGTCATTTGCCCAGCTTATTACCGCCACTCGATAATCATCAAGCTCTGCAAGTGGCCGCTATTTACTCCGCAGCTGGCAAAGACAACATCCATCAGCACGGACAGCGCCCATTTCGAACACCTCATCACAGCGCTTCAGCCGCGGCTCTAGTCGGCGGTGGTAGCAACCCAAAACCCGGTGAAATATCTCTGGCCCATGAAGGGGTTTTGTTTTTAGATGAGCTACCAGAATTCCAACGGCAAGTATTGGAAATGCTGCGCGAACCATTAGAGTCAGGAGAGATCACAATATCTCGAGTCGCCAACCAGATCTGTTATCCGGCAAAATTTCAATTAATTGCCGCCATGAATCCCTGTCCTTGCGGCTATCTCGGTAGCCATCGCTGTATTTGTACCACCGAGCAAATAAATCGCTATCGCGGTCGTCTATCCGGCCCGTTAATGGACAGAATTGATTTGCAGGTGCAAGTGAGTGCCATTGACAATCAACAACTACTGAGCCCGTGCAAACAACCCACTAGCGAAACAACCGAAGTAGTTCAGCAACGAGTCTCTGAGGCAAGAGACATCCAACTCAATCGACAAGGCAAAATCAATAGCGAGCTAAGCAGTCAGCAACTGAAAACCCTGTGTCCACTCAATAGCGCGCAACGGGCCTTTATGGATAAAGCCATTAATCACTATGCCTTATCAACTCGAGGTTTTTATCGCGTCTTAAAAGTTGCTCGAACAATTGCTGATTTAGCTGGAATAGAGAAACCTCAACAGCCCCAGTATCAGGAGGCACTCAGCTATCGACCCATTATTAGCCATGAATAGTCACACCAAAATCTCACTATCAGACAATTAAACCCCATGACAACATCACCGAATCTTGGGCCTGGTAACCAGCGCGCTTACATAGCTTGCAGTAATTAACTAATTGGCTATGATGCAACTGGAATCCCAAACTGAGACAACTATGGATCTTGCTCAAGGCTTGCTGCTAATCACTTCTGTACATCTATTGGCTGCAGCATCACCCGGCCCCGATTTTGTCTTGGTATCTCAACAAACATTATGCAACGGCAAACGTGCTGGGCTACTTTGCAGTATGGGTATTGCACTGGGGTTATCCGTGCATATTTTGTACTCTGCCTTTGGTTTGGCCGCATTGATTGCCAATTCCTCCTCGGCCCTATGGATCGTTAGACTATTGGGCGGCAGCTATCTTATCTATCTTGGTATTAGTGGACTCAGGGCAAAAGTTACTAAAGGGTCAGCAGTAGCAATCGATAAAGTGGCCGAGGATTCAGCCTTTAAAACCATCGGATTGGGTTTTCTATGCAATGCCCTTAATCCAAAAGCACCGATCTACTTTATATCCCTGTTTACCGTTGTGATATCACAAACCAGTCCGACTCAATATCTCTTTATTTATGGTCTATGGATGATGGTACTGCAGTTTATGTGGTTTTCTTTAGTTACCCTGCTGCTATCGAGGCCTTTGATCACGGCCAAATTCCACTCTTTGGGACATTGGATTGACCGTATTGCTGGCACTGCCATGCTATTTTTGGGCATTAATCTGCTGTTTAGCAGTACTAGCTAAAATCAACTGGACAAACTAGATTTACTAGACCGATTAGAGAGTAGAACCAAGTAAATGATTAACCAAAACATGGGCACAAAAGACTGGGCGATGCTACTTCTACTGTCGTTTCTATGGGGAGGCTCATTTTTCTTTATCGGTATCGCAGTTACCGAGCTACCACCCTTCACTATTGTCACGCTGCGAGTTGCACTTGCAGCCGTTACACTGTGGCTTGTACTGGCCTTTGCAGGTTACCCAATCCCCAAGGCCGGTAACGTCTGGCGAGCATTTTTTGTAATGGGCTTGTTCGGCAATGTGGTGCCCTTTTGTCTTATCGCCTGGAGTCAAACCCATATTGGCGTCGGTTTGGCATCAATTCTTAACGCCATAACACCCATTTTTACCCTTTTGATCGCTGGTACATTTTTGCCTGACGAGCATATCAATGCAAAGAAGACCCTCGGTGTAATCGCTGGATTATTGGGCGTGATGGTCTTAATTGGTCCATCATCTCTACTAGAGCTGGGTACCAATACCATGGCGCAACTCGCTGTAATCGGAGCAACTATTTCATACGCTTGCGCCACAGTCTATGGCCGTCGCTTCAAAACCATGGGCATTAGCCCACTTGTCACAGCCATAGGTCAGGTAACCACATCAACCATTATTTTACTGCCAGTGGCGTGGCTGGTGGAGAGGCCCTATTTGCTGGCCAATCCCAGTCCACAGGTGTGGATGGCAATGCTATCACTTGCGTTATTCTCAACCGCAATGGCCTATATCTTGTTCTTTCGTATACTTTCGTCATCAGGAGCTAGCAACGTAGTGCTCGTAACTTTTCTAGTGCCGGTGACAGCAAGCTTTTTAGGCTGGTCTATCCTCGACGAGCAACTCCAAACCCAACACTTTATCGGTATGGCGCTTATCGGCTTGGGCCTAGCTATTATTGATGGGCGACTTTGGGCGAGACTTAGCTCATAATTCCCAATATAAAAACCAGTTAGTTCTAAATTCAATGATAGAAATAGAAAAATGAGCTTACCCAAAAATCACATTAGCATTGAGATTACCGAGCCCGGTAGCGCAGAGGTATTACAACCCACCACAAGACCGATACCACAACCTGCGGAAAATGAGGTTTTAATTAAGGTTGCCGGTGCAGGCATTAATCGTCCCGATGTGTTTCAACGTTTGGGCTTCTACCCACCTCCCCCAGGGGTTACCGATATTCCGGGACTAGAGGTCAGTGGTACCATTGTCGCTCTTGGCAGTGGCGTCAGCGATTGGTCTGTCGGCGATAAGGTCTGCGCATTGTTGGCTGGTGGCGGTTATGGTCAGTATGCGGTTGCCGAGCAAGCGCTATGTTTGCCGGCACCAGAAAATCTGCCGTTAGCCTATGCTGCCGCACTACCAGAAACCTGTTTTACTGTATGGCACAATCTATTTGAGCGCGCCCAACTTCAGGCTGGTGAATGGTTGCTAGTGCATGGCGGTTCCAGTGGCATAGGCACCACTGCTATTCAGATGGCCAGTGCTTTTGGCGTCAATGTGATTGCCACTGCTGGCTCCGATGAGAAATGCGCTGTCTGCGAAGACTTAGGGGCGGCAAAAGCGATTAATTATCATCAGCAAGATTTTGTTGCAGTCTGTCAAGAATTGACTGGCGGTGGGGTTAATGTGGTACTGGATATGGTCGGTGGAGACTATGTGCAAAAAAACTTTGCCGCCTGTGCAGCCAAGGCCAGAATTGTGACTATCGCCTTTTTGCGCGGCTCTAAGGTTGAAGTAGATCTGCTACCTCTGATGCTAAAGCAGTTGGTCCTGACCGGCTCAACATTGCGCGCTCAACCACTTGCAAACAAAGCGCGTATTGCCTGTGGCGTAAGAGATCAGGTGTGGCCACTGATTGCCAGTGGGCAATTCAAGCCGATTATCCACAGCAGTTTCCCATTGGTAGAGGCCAGCAAAGGTCATAGCCTGATGGAGAGCAATCAACATATTGGCAAAATTATTCTAGAAAACTAATGACACCATGATAAATAAAAAAGATTCCAAGCTTGTCTATTCCACTGAGGTAGGCCGTATTACCGAAGATAGTACCTCAGACCGCCTCTATCAGGGTGATGGTATTGTGCGTATTCGTCGCGAAACTAGTGGTCGCAAAGGCAAAGGGGTCACTACCATTAGCGGTATTGACCTAAACGATACCGAACTCAAAGCTCTCGCCAAACAGCTTAAACAGACATGTTCTACCGGCGGCACAGTAAAAGATGGGGTGATTGAAATACAGGGCGATCACAGAGATAAGCTAAAATCCGAACTGCAAAAGCGTGGCCATCAAGTCAAACTGGCAGGCGGTTAAGATGAGCAAAACTCGACAAGCTTTTGGTACTTGGCCTTCAACTATCAGCGCAGAACTTATTACCCAAGCCGCACCTCGCCTCAGCTTTATCCAGTCTTATGACGATAATCTCTATTGGGTTGAGGGGCGGCCTTGGGATGCCGGTCGCAATGTGATTATGTGTCGAGATAGCACTGGCACCATTAGAGATTTATTGCCTAGCCCTTTCAGTCACTACAGCAAAGTTCATGAATATGGCGGTATGGCCTATACCGTACACGGTGACCAACTGTATTTTGTCAACGCTGCTGATCAGCGTATATACCAGTTAAATCTGCTCGCACCAGACCACCCCATAGCGCTGACACAAGAGGGCCTTCGCTTCGCTGATCTGGTGGTCAATTCGGAGCAGCATCGGCTTATCGCCGTAGCCGAAAGACATCACCAGAACCACGAGCCAGAAAACTTTATTGCCACAATTAATCTTACTACGGGCGAGATCAGTACCTTGGTTAGCGGCGCTGATTTTTATGCCTATCCGCGACTAAGCCCCGATCAACGGCAGCTCTGTTGGATAGAGTGGATACACCCTAATATGCCCTGGGATAGCACCCAACTGTGGTGCGCCCAACTAAAACATAACAGGTTAGGTGACAAAAGGTTGGTGGCAGGAGCAGATAATAATGAGGCCATATTTCAACCTAACTGGTCGCCAGACAATCTGCTTTACTACGTCTCTGACAAAGATAATTGGTGGAATATCTATGGCGCTGACGGCCTGCCTGTAGTCAAGAAAAATGCGGAATTTGCTACACCATTATGGCAGTTTGGTATGAGCACCTATGGCTTTATCGACAGCGATACTATTGGCTGTTTATGGACCGAGCAAGGGCTGTGGCACAGCGGCTTTATTACTGTCGCCACTGGACATTTAAGTATCACCGACAATCAATATAGTAGTCTTGAGTCTGCCTGCTGTCATCAGGGACGACTCTATATGGTAGCGGGCGCCCCAGCACTGGCCAATCAAATTGTTAGCGTCGAACCCAAGCTAACCAGTAGCGCGGTGTCATCAATCTATGCCCCCGCTAGTTTAGATTTGCATGCGGGTGACATCGCGCAACCACAGTCGTTATTTTTCCCCACGGGCGACCAGCAGTTAGTCCATGCGTTCTACTATCCACCCACCAATGCACTGTATCAAGGCCTAGAAAATGAACGGCCATTGGTTATTGCACTCTGCCATGGCGGACCAACCGGTGCTACCGATAGCGGCCTTAATTTAAAAATTCAGTACTGGACCAATCGAGGGTTCGCCGTGGTAGATATTAACTATCGCGGCAGCACTGGTTTTGGTCGTCAGTACAGACAGGGGTTACAAGATGCATGGGGAATCGCTGATGTTGAAGATACCCAATACGTCATTCGCTATTTGGCCGAGCAACAACAAATTGACCCCCAGCGCTGTCTAATTCGCGGTGGCAGTGCTGGCGGCTACACGGTGCTCTCAGCACTGACTTTCACCGATACGTTTAAAGCCGGTGCTAGTCTCTACGGCATTGGCGATTTAGAAACACTGGCCACCGATACGCATAAATTTGAATCACGTTATTTGGACAGTCTGATTGGCCCCTACCCCGCGAGCAGAGATATTTACCTGCAGCGTTCGCCTATCCATCATGCTGAAGGGCTTAACTGCCCCGTTATCTTTTTACAGGGATTACAGGACAAGGTGGTGCCGCCTAATCAAGCCGAGATGATGGTCGATCTGCTTAAACAAAAAGGTATTCAAGTGGAATATGTGACCTTCGCGGATGAGGGTCATGGTTTTAGAAAAGCCGACAATATTATTCATGCCATGGAATCTGAACTAGCTTTTTATCGCGATGTATTTAATCTGGCCAATAAGGAGTAACCATGGGCCGCTATCGCCCACCGCGACCAAAAAGCTCCCCTTATATTACCGCTGAGGGTGCGGCAAAAATGCGCGCCGAATTACGCCAACTGTGGAAAGTTGAAAGACCACAGGTCACTCAGGTAGTGCATGAAGCTGCCAAAAATGGTGATCGATCTGAAAACGGTGACTATATCTATGGAAAACGGCGATTGCGAGAAATCGATAGCAGAGTTCGCTATCTTACTAAACGTTTAGAAGACGCCACTATTGTCGAGGATAAACCCCGCGACCCCAGCAAAGTATTTTTTGCCGCTTGGGTTACTGTAGAAGATGAAGAAAGCGGTGAGCAACAAACCTTTAGGCTAGTAGGTTCGGATGAAACCGATGCTAAACTCAATTGGATCAGCATTGATTCACCGATGGCACGGGCATTGGTCGGCAAAACTATCGACGATGAAGCCCATGTAAAAACACCGGCTGGAGACCGGTGCTTTATTGTTACTGCTATTCGCTATTAAACTGTCAATCAGGGTGAAAGCCGACTGATATACCAAGCATCTCCGTCAAGGCGGTAGCTAAAGCGATCATGCAGACGATTTTCACCGCCCTGCCAAAACTCAATCTCACTGGGCACCACGCGATAACCACCCCAAAAGTCCGGCAGTGGAATCTCGCCCTCTGAGAACCTTTGCTTAATTTGATCAAACTGCATTTCTAACGCCTGACGCGACGCGATGGGACTGCTCTGCTTAGATGCCCAAGCTGCCAACTGACTGCCTGCAGGACGACTCAAAAAATACGTCATCACCTCTGCCTTAGATAGAGGCTCTGCCTGACCACCGACAATAACCTGACGATCCAACTGCAACCAAGGGAAATGCAAACTTACCTGCGCATTAGAGTTAATTTCCTGTGATTTGCGACTACCTAGATTGGTATAAAAAACAAAGCCCTGCTTATCGAAGCCCTTAAGCAACACCATACGTTGCCAAGGCTTGCCCTCGGTATTCACTGTGGCCACGCTCATCGCAGTCGGGTCTTGTATTTTGGCTTCAATAGCCTGGTCCATCCACAGGGTAAACTGGGCAAAAGGATTGCTTGCCAGGGCCTCTCGGCTCAATTGACCGTAATCATATTCCCGTCGATTATCTTCCAAGCTCATATCATCACCCTTATGACAATTTAGACGATTCTACATACTACCGATCGATTGACCACCATCGACAGGTAAGGCCACACCATGCAAATAACTACCTGCATCACTGGCAAGTAATAAAAAAGGCGCTGTCATCTCATCCATATCACCAGGTCGGCGGGCAGGAGAGGCACTTAAAAACTCCTGAGCTTGAGGAGAAGCAAACGCCGCCTCGGTCATTTCCGTCAGGAAATAACCTGGGCATAGCGCGTTCACCCGGACACCCTTGCCGGCCCATTCCAATGCCAGAGATTTTGTTAGTTGTATCACTGCGGCTTTAGACGCAGAATAACTCGACTGCCCATAGGACACTCGCAAACCCAGAATAGACGCTGTATTGATTATTGCACCACTGACGCCAGCAGTAATCATACGTTTAGCCGCCTCTTGCGCAACAATCCATACGCCTTTTAGATTGGTCTCAATCATTCTATCAAAGGCTGACTCTTCAATTTTCAGTGCACTTCTTGCATCAGCAATGCCAGCATTATTGGCCACCACGGTCACCGTTCCCAGAGCCGCTTCAGCTTGATCAAACGCCGTAACGATAGAGGCAGAGTCAGTAACATCCATGGCGACCGCCACTGCTTGGCCACCCTCAGCCACAATCTCGGCCACCAGCGACTCAAGGCGCTCGACTCGTCGCGCGGCTACTACCACCTTAGCGCCACGAGCTGCAAGAATCTTCGCAAAATGCACCCCAAAACCACTTGATGCACCAGTTACCATGGCAACTTTACCT
Source organism: Porticoccaceae bacterium (assembly GCA_049631145.1). GTDB lineage: Bacteria > Pseudomonadota > Gammaproteobacteria > Pseudomonadales > Porticoccaceae > HTCC2207. Next base: position 85,406 of record JBNAAJ010000001.1, on the reverse strand, counting down.
GTCATATCAAATTCTGTATTCACCTTTGCGCCCTTATACTCTTAGTTAGTTGTCGGTAGAGTGATTGCTCTATTTTGAGCGCAGTTTAACCCTTGAAAGAGGATTCAACTACAAAAAATGAGACTGTAGGGTTCTTAACACCAGTCACAGGGTCGGTAGATATAGCATAGAGCCAATGACTGGCTTGCACCTAAAGCAAAAGGCTTTAGCCATAGGTTATATACTGCTCCATCTCGTTGGTATCCAAATGCGGTGTACTGTTAAACCCTGTTAGGTTCATTTTTTTCCGATTAAAGTAGAAATGACTTATCGCAGTATTTTTGTATTGCAGATTTAAATCAAAAATATTTTCATCGGGAATACCAATCACCAATCCAACAAAGGTACTAATAGACCCACCGGAACCAATCGCCAAAATACGGTTCCCACTGTCGGCCATAGCGAGGATTTGTTGCTGCGCATCTAATACTCGCGCCTTGAAATCACGCCAAGTCTCAGGGACATTATCGACTTTACCCTGAGTCCACAATGTCAGTACTTTACGCAATAGACGGAAATGGTGTCGATTATCATCAGGGTTATCTGCAATAGCTTGAATTAGCGGATCATCACCATTGGACTGCCTATAGGATTCCGTCATAGCAGTAAAGTTATATTCATTTAGCCCCGGTAAGACCATGCGATCAACCCCATCAACCTGCATGCCCGCGCAAATACCGTTAATGGTTTCTTTATGTCGTACCATATCCCCCAACACCAATTGGTCAAATTTAACCTTGCGCTTTCTGAGATGCTCACCTAACCAGCGGGACTGGCGATGGCCAAGATCTGATAGTTGATCATAGTTGGCTGCACCAAAAGAGGCCTGAGCATGGCGCACTAAATAGAGTTCACTCATTGAGGTATCCTGTTATGTAAAACATGTTGTCTGGCATCATATTTAACCCCAGTATAAACCAAGGTTGTTAGTCCATTCGATGGATAAAGCGTATAGTTGCAACTAATACCCTCCTTTGTCGGTATGCTCTCTATCTCGCCAAATAAATACCCTAAAACCACTATAAAAATTAGTCACTTACGCGTATACTCCGCGACCTCTCAATCGGGGGTCTAAACGCCCCAAGCCACAGGTATAGCAATGTCATCCGCTGACTTCCAATCACTGGGTCTTTCCACCCCCGTTCTGAAAGCCGTAAAGCAACTCGGTTATGAGCAACCCTCCCCAGTTCAAGCACAGAGTATTCCGATTTTACTTAAGGGTAATAACCTGTTGGGTACTGCGCAAACAGGTACCGGTAAAACAGCGGCTTTTGCCTTACCGTTTTTAAGCAAGATCGATGAGAAACAGCGATCACCACAGATTTTGGTGCTGACACCCACGCGCGAATTAGCCATTCAGGTAGCTGAGGCTTTTCAGAGTTATGCCAAATACATGAAAGGTTTTAATGTATTGCCCATCTACGGTGGCGCTGATATTGGCAGTCAGTTACGCAGTTTAAAGCGTGGCGTTCAAGTGGTCGTGGGTACACCGGGGCGTATGCTCGATCATCTGCGCCGTCGCAGTCTAGACCTAAGCCAGATAAAAGGGCTTATTTTAGATGAAGCAGATGAAATGTTGCGTATGGGCTTTATTGATGATGTTGAAACCATTCTGGCCCAAACCCCGCCAGAATGTCAGCGCGCCTTGTTCTCTGCCACAATGCCACCGACTATTCGTCGCGTCGCGGAAAAATACTTAGGCGATGCTGAGCGCGTAAATATTGAGGCCAAGACCAAAACAGTTGAGCGAATTGATCAACAGTATGTGACCGTGAAAAGCCATCAAAAAATGGATGCGCTGACTCGGGTTATGGAAGTTGAGGACTTCGATGGCATGATAATTTTTGTGCGCACCAAGTCGTCAACGGTGGATATCGCCGAACGGCTGGAGGCACGAGGGTTTTCCTCTGCCGCCCTGAATGGTGATTTAAGTCAAGCACTACGCGAGCGCACCATCAACCGTCTTAAAAAAGGTCAGGTTGATGTCGTGGTGGCTACTGATGTGGCTGCCCGCGGTTTGGATGTTGAACGTATCAGTCATGTGATTAACTTTGATATCCCCTATGACAATGAGTCCTATGTGCACCGTATTGGCCGAACGGGCCGAGCCGGCCGCGAGGGTAAAGCGATTCTATTTATCACGCCAAAAGAAACACGTCTGCTGCGCTCTATTGAAAAATCGACACGGCAGAGTATTACGCCATTAACTATGCCCACAAATGCGCAGGTTAGCGACCAGCGTATTCAACAGTTTACTAACCAGTTAGTGCAAACGCTGGAGACGCCGCGGCTAGATAAGTTCCGCGACCTTATTACTAAGTTTGCCGATGAAAATGAGTTGGATATGGCGGATATTGCCGCGGCTCTGACCTACGAAAATCAAAAAGAACGGCCATTATTTCCCAAACTGGATAATATTGTCGCTCCTCGTGACAATAGCCGCGAACGCAATCGCGGTGATAAACGCGAGCGCCGTGAAGAGCGTTCCAAGCACCAAGATCGTGCCAAACAGGAATCCCGCGTTCGCGATGAAGGTGGCAATGATATCCCTATGGTGACCTATCGCTTAGAGGTGGGGAATAACGATGGCATTACACCTTCCAACATTGTCGGCGCAATCGCCAATGAAGCTGATATCAGCAGTCGTTATATTGGCTCTATTAAGTTGCATGATGATTACAGCACCGTAGATCTGCCAGAAGGTATGCCCGATGAATTGCTGGCACATCTTAAGAAAGTGCGTGTTTGCGCCAAGCCGATGCGCATGTCTGTTTATAATCCTCAGGTAGCGCCAGTGATCTCAGCTGATAATAAGTCACCACGGCAGCCTAGGGTCAAAAAAGTGCTCAGCCGTGATGTTAAAAATAAACGTAGCAGCGACAGCCAAAAACCAACCAAAAAGCTGTCCAGTAACAAAAAGTCTGCCGGCGGTAAATTGGCTAAAACGTCTGCGGACGGTCGTACCTTTAAAGGAAAAAAGTCATCTACTGCTAAAGGGAGACCCACTGATGGCAGTGGCCCGATAAAAAAGAAAAAAACCTACACCAAAAAACCGAAAAAATCGAAAAGCTAGCGCTCGGTAAGCAATTGATCAATCGCGGCTAGATGGGCCACTAGAGCCGCGCAATCTGCAAAATCTCTATCATCAGCTTTCAATGACTCTTCGGCCATAGGAGCAATACTGCAGCTCTGTGGTAGCGGCGACTGTGTTTCAATTAACTGATTCATACGTGGTAAAAAAATAAACTGCAACCACTGGGCAAAAGATAACTGATCCACTGCAAAGGGTTCTACACTGGCCAATGCCTCTGGAGCAGGTTTTTGCTCCTGCCACAATTCCATAGCATGCAACTCATTGGTCACAGCCAAAAGCAACGAGGCTAACTCACTCGACTTATCCATCAATCTCACGACGGAATGGTGGTAGCGCATCGAGTAATTGAGCACCATAACGCTTGCTTACCAAGCGCTTATCCAAAATTGATACAGTCCCTGTATCTGTTTCTGTACGCAGTAGTCGGCCGCAGGCCTGAATCAACCGCAACGAGGCGACAGGCAATGAGATATCGAAGAATGAGTTACCACCTTGACCCTCAATCCATTCGGCCAGTGCCTCCTGTAATGGATCATCGGGCACGGCGAAAGGTAATTTGGCGATCACCACATGTTTACAGTAATCACCGGGCAAATCGACACCCTCGGCAAAGCTGGCGAGGCCCATTAAAATGCTAGTACGGCCTTGATCAATGCGCTCCTTGTGTAACCTGACCATCTCACGATTGGAGTACTGCCCCTGAATCAAAATAAGCTTGTGCAGCTCTCGGGGAAGCTCGTCGTAGACCTGCTCCATTTGGCGTTTAGACGAAAATAACCACAATGTGCCCGCGCGCTGTTCCACCATAGCGTCAAAATTGTCGACCAGATAGCGACTGTGCTGGTCGACATTATTACCCTCAACAGCATCTACTGGCACCCTGACACTGGCCGCTTCTGTGTAATTGAAGGCGCCAGCGACGGCCATAAAGGTAGCACTGCTGGGCATACCGGTCTCCCGTTGTAAGGTATTAAAATTACCCAATGAGCGCAGCGTTGCTGAGGTCACCACTGCGGCATAACAACATCCCCACAGCTGCTCGCGGAGAATGTCTGCAGCCTGTATTGGACTGGCATTAATACTGATATCCACATTGCCCGCAGCGCCTTCATCCAATCGTAACCAGCAGGCCATGGGTATTGCATTCTGTTGCAGTTCTCGATGTAGCCTATCCCATAGTGCTAGCAGTTTTTCCGCCCTACCCAACCAATGGCCGACCTGCTGATAAAATAGCTCTATATCAGGCAGTGGCACGGGGTACTTTTTATCGCTAAGGGCCTCATTGAGCGTATCCTCCAATACTTCCAAACGCCCTAACCAGCCACTGGTACTGAGCGAGATTTGTGCGGCTAAGTCGCGGATTGACTCACCTACATCACCATAGGCAAAACGGTAACGCCCCTCGGCATGATCAGATTGATCCACATATTGCTTCAAAAGTGGATAGGTCATTGACAGTAGCTCTGTTATTTTCGTCGCTTCTTTTTCAATCCGAGGCAACTGATCGGATAGGCCGCTGTCTTGAACAAACAAAGGAGCTTGACATTTGATCTGTTTGGGCAGTCTTTCCAGCCAATTTAAAGTGCTATTAATTCGACATTCAGCACCAAAATGCCGTACCGCGGTATCGCCTAAACGATGGCCTTCATCAAAGATATAAATACAATCTTTTGGCGCAGGCAAGATCGCGCCACCGCCCAAGGCAAGATCAGCCATAACTAAATCATGATTGGCTACAATCACCTCAGTCTCATCGAGATTATTGCGCGCATTAAAGAATGGGCATTGATTGACAAAGCGACAGCGCCGGCCCGTGCATTGTCGGCGATCAACAGTCAGCGCGCGCCATTCAATATCCTTTATACGGGTTTCCCAAGAATCTCGCTCGCCATCCCAAGTACCCGCTTCAAGCGCCAAAGCCATTTCGCGATACAGCTCCTCAGTTTCAGCATTGGGGTTAAATTGCTGCTCATCTTCAAATAAAAACAAGCCCGCATCTTTGGATTTAACCGAATCTATTATCTGTTCCATGCGCAGGTTACAAGCATAGCGGCCACGGCCTTTGACTAAAGCGCAACTAAAGTCCCAATCACAGGTTTCCATCAGTTCAGGAAGATCTTTATGAATTAATTGCTCTTGCAGCGCAATGGTACCGGTGGCGACTACCACCGTCTTTTTTAGCGCTCGCGCTATGGGAAGAGCGGCCATTAGATAGCCAACGGTTTTGCCGGTTCCCGTGCCCGCTTCAATAACAGCTAGGCGCTTATCAGCATTATCCTCACTGAGCGCATTGGCGATAGCGCCAATCATCTGCTTCTGCCCCAACCTTGGGCTTAGCTCACGCGCATTGAGAAACTGCCGGTAGCCTTGCTGAATGATGTCCCTGACGTCTGCGTCTAACAATGATTAGCGTCCTTAAATTTGCACCGAAAAAGCTGTATCCATCTGTGCTAATTGATTATCTACCGGGGCGGCATAGGCGTCGATTGCTATCTGTCGATAGGCACTGGGTATTGCGGCGATATGTGACTCAAATAGAATCTGTGCTTCAGTCCAGCTTTCAGTTGGCCACTGCGCTTTAAGGCCCGCGAGAGTCTCTGTATCTCTGCCGCCCTGCATCTGCCATGCAATAATATTGCTGGGGAACAGTTGATAATGACTATAAATTTGACGATCAATCTCAGCCGCTAAGTCATCAGCATTGTCATATGCAGTCGCAATAGCTTCACCGAAGTTGACTTGAATACGACCCTTCTGACCCGTCAACCCTTTGACTATAGTATCCAAATCTTCAAATTCATCTTTAATATAGCTTAGTCCCTGTTGGGCGGTGTGCAACTCCCGCGCTTTATCCGCGGCACAGGGATCATATTCGTAGGAGATTGATACAGGTATCAAGTTAATCTCTTGTATCGCTTGACCAAAACTTTGCTCTTTGGTCTTCGATAAGGCAAGCATCTTTAGCAATGCGGTCTCGGTACGATCGCAACCATTTTTAGCCCGTCCCTCCGCCTGAGCAATCCAGCAGGAAATACCCTCACTGTTGATACTATGGCGAATATAGCGCGACAATGTTTTTAGCGCTTCCAGTTTATCGCGGCGACCGGTTACTGAGCGTTTGACGATAAAGCTACGATTAACACGCATTAATTCTGAGGCGTAAGGCTTGCGTAACAAGTTATCGCCTATGGCGATTCGGACCGTTTTCAAATCCGTCAAGATCAAAGCCAAGTTAATCATTGCGGGGTCTAGGGCGATATCTCGGTGATTACTGATAAAAAGATAGGCTTTATTAGGGTCGATATTATCCAATCCGGAAAATCCATAACCCGCGGTAGTGCGATCCAAGATATCCTCTAATGCCACCGACATATGAGACTGGAAATCTGCCACTGTACGCACATCTGCAGTTAACTTCTGCAAGCCACGCTGAATCAAAGATCTCGCCAGAGGTTTCAGCGGCCATGGGATAAAGTTACTAAGTCGGGGGAGCTTGCGTACCAACAGCAGATCGAGGAATTCCTTATCGGCAATAAGTCGCTCCAGTACTTGCGGTACCTCTGCATCATTGTAGGGACGAATATCGTCGAATTCATTCATATCTAAAGCCATTAATCATTCTTATTGTGCGGCTATATCTGACGCGAGTTGTACCAACGTACATCCTGAGAATATTGATCGACCAAATCAACAACATCCAAGACAAGGGCAAAGAGCGCCATACGCACCAACACACCATTATCGGTTTGACGAAAAATGGCCAGATTTGGGTTACTGTCTAGATCAACGTCCAGTTCATTGGCATCGGCACGTGAGTCTCTGGGCAACGGATGCATAATAACCGTATTGGGCTGACAAAACTCTGTATAGATCGCCTGATTGAGCCGGAATTTACCGCGATACAAATCAGCCTCTTGCTTGGTGGAAAAACGTTCCTCTTGAATCCTAGTGGAATAAACGATATCGACATCGCCAATACCGCCAGCTAGTTCGTGAGATACCGTCACTTTCACCCCAGCACCGCGCATATGCTCAATAATATCGTCGGGTAAAGTCAATTCAACTGGGGATACCAACACGACCTGAATATTGTCATACAGTGACAGTAGCTTACTTAAGGAATGAACGGTACGGCCATGGCGTAAATCACCGATCATAGCGACTTTCAAGCCATCAATACCACGCCCCTTATCAGCCATTTCTTTACGAATGGTATAGAGATCGAGTAACGCCTGTGTGGGGTGTTCATTGGCGCCATCACCACCATTCATAACAGGTACACGACTGGCTGAGGCAAAATCTGCCACTGAGCCCGGTTGCGGATGACGCATGCAGATCACATCGCTAAAGCCAGACAACACCCTAGCGGTATCCTGCAATGACTCACCTTTGACTAATGCAGAACTTTCAAAACCGGCAGTTTCACGAACCTCACCACCAAGCAGATTAAAAGCCGAACCAAAACTAACTCGGGTTCTGGTGCTGGCTTCGAAAAACATATTGCCAAGAATCGCCCCCTCTAAAACCCGCGTCACTTTTTTGCGCAATGCGTAGGGCTGCATATCATCCGCCACAGCGAATACTCGCTCAACATCTTGACGTTGAAATTGATTAATTGAGAGTATATGTGCGCCGGTGAAATTCAACTGGTAACCTCAGGGCCGTTAGATTCATCGGATTTTAGCCTGTTTATGCGTTTCACTCTAGCTTGACAGAGCAAATTCCTCCGCTATATCGCTCGCCCACTGCTCAAGTTGCTGCAAAATTGCGCGTTTTTCGGAACTGAGACTGTTATCCCCCAATAACTCAGTAATTTCACGACGTTGTTGTGACAATGTCAGATAACCAGATTGCTTATCGGTTAGTCGCCATACACAGCTCTCCTGCCAAGTCTTTTGCTCATCCGCTGTCAAAGTTTCAGGAAAGTAACGAGCGCGATAACTGAATAGTAAGTGGTTATACCGCTGATCATTAAAGTAAAAATTATGTTGTAGTAGATCCTCTGAACCCGCTCGACGCACCTCCTCTAGTATGCGCTTATCCTGATTGGGCAAAAAACCATCGTACAATTGTTGTTCCGCCTCTGGTTTCTTAGCAAAAGACTGGCCTGAAAATACTTTCTGTACCTTATCCTGCAAATCGACCTTGAGTAATTGTTGCCAGTGCTGCTCACAGCGCGACACATCAATATTTAGGCGCTTGGCGGCATCCTCGTCCACCAAACTAGGACTAGTGACCACAGGTACTTTATTGAGATGTATTAACTTCAATGGAATCCGCGGTGTGTCGCTGGGTAATTGATCCATGGGCGAAAACACTCTGGTTTGTATTTGCTCAACATTCGAGTCAATCAAAGCCATTGGATCTGCTGTCAGATCTATACAAATAACCGCATTATTATTGGTTGGATGCATAGCTAATGGCATCATTAACGCACCGTACATATGTTCTTTTGCCAACATGCCAGAAATATGAAAGAACGGCTTTCGTTGTTGAATATTAAGCATTTCAGCAACGGCTTTTTTACTGCGGTGATTAAATACGTAATCAAATAAGCGCGGCTGTTTTTGTTTAACTAATTTGGCCATGGCAATGGTAGCAGTAACATCACTTAACGCATCATGAGCTGCCTCATGGGCAATACCATTGGCACGGGTCAGATCTTCTAATTTAAAACTGGGCCGCCCTGACTCATGGTCCGGCCATACTATGCCATCAGGTCGCAGCGCTCGACAGAGCCGCAGCATATCAATAATATCCCAGCGCGAATTACCATTTTGCCACTCTCGCTGATAGGGGTCGTAGAAATTACGATAAAGACTGTAGCGAGTCACTTCATCATCAAAACGGATACTGTTATAGCCAACACTACAGGTACCGGGCACCGACAATTGTTGATGAATATGGTCAATAAATTCGGGTTCCGGCAAGCCATGCTGAAGGGCATGCTGTGGCGTAATACCCGTAATCAGGCAGGCCATGGGCGCGGGAAGAATATCTTTTTGCGGCTGGCAGTAAATGACTAGGGGCTCACCAATAGGATTGAGCTCTGCATCGGTGCGCAGACCAGCAAACTGCGAGGGCCGATCAACCGAGGGGTCGGCACCAAAGGTTTCGTAGTCATGCCAGTAAAATGTATTGCCCATCATCAGCTCTTTTACCGAAGCAAAAACGGCGCCATTATGGCGCCGTTTTTGTTGTTAATTATTACCATCACAAGTTTGTTACTTAATCCACCACAACTTCAGTGAAAGACATTTCACCCACTACTCGGCGATTACGTGCTCGACCCTCTTTAGTTTGATTGCTGGCAATGGGGCGGCTTTCACCATAACCAACCGAGGAAATTCGATCGGCATCGATACCATAATCATCGGCAAGCTTTTGCTTGACCGCGGCTGCGCGTCGAGATGACAGATCAATATTGTAAGCATCAGAGCCACGACTATCAGTGTGGCCTTCCAGCACTAATTCAATATCACTGTGTACTCTCATGGCAGAGGCTATGGACTGTAATTGTTCTCCATAAACAGCCAACACAGTCGCTTTATTGAATTCGAATTGAACATTGAGGCTTATGGTTACCGCGCGCATTTCCGGCTGTTGTTCAACTGCCGGTAAAGTCACCGGCTGGCGAACAGTAGTACTGCCAAAACTGCGATTAATCGACAACTGGAAACCGACATCCTCAGCCTCTTCATCCAAACCGCCCATACCCCGCACATCGGCACGGAGCTGATAATGGTCGGTTAGCATGGTGCCGACACCCAGACCAAAAATTAGCTGGCGTGAATTGTCATCATGTCCTGCGGCTAAATTACTCGCCTCATTAAAATCATATCGATTAATCCCCAATAGAACATAAGGCCGCCATGTCGCTGCTGGATCGGTCAACCACAGAACGCCATTCAATGAAGCAACATCAAAGTCATCATTGCCAACATTGGCGCCATAACCCAACTCAATGGCAAGACTATCGTTGATATTTTTACCTACCTGCAAGCCAACTTGGCTACCTTCGATATCGGAAACCAACGCTCGCTCAGAATCCAAATTGTAATTCGATGCTGTCATCCCCAGATACCAATTATCTGACGCCAGTGCGGCACCAGAGGTAAAAACAACCAATGCCCCGAGCAAAGAGTTTAACGCTTTCATAATATTATCCTTTTAAAAATAGCCTTTAAGCTTGATTAACTGGCACAGTTTAGCATAACCATAGTGAATATCGTGGCCCGAACATAACTGCAGATGATGCGCTACAGCCGCTCAAGAGAGCTCGAGCGATTTTTCTTCAATTTTTGCCTGCCAGATTTCTGGACCAATACGATGGACGGATTCTCCCATAGTATCTACCGCTACGGTGACAGGCATATCGTTTACCTCAAACTCATAAATAGCTTCCATTCCTAGTTCGGGGAAAGCTATCACCTCGGCACGCGTAATTGCCTTGGATACTAGATAGGCGGCCCCACCCACAGCCATCAGGTAAACGGCTTGATTTTCCTTAATAGCATCAATTGCGGCCTGACCGCGCTCGGCTTTACCTATCATGCCCATCAAGCCAGTTTCTTCCAGCATAGTACGAGTAAATTTATCCATCCGTGTAGCGGTTGTAGGGCCCGCAGGACCTACAGCCTCCTCACCAATAGGGTCAACTGGGCCAACGTAGTAAATAAACCGCCCTGCAAGATCCACCGGCAATTTTTCACCGCGTGCCAGAATTTCTGTCATTTTTTTATGGGCAGCATCGCGACCTGTCAACATCTTGCCCGACAGAAGCAATGTATCCCCCGGTTTCCATTGCTCAATATCCTGTTGCGTTACGGTGTCTAAATTTACCCGACGCACAGAGTCATCCGTTTCCCATGTTATATCTGGCCAATCATCTAGATTCGGTGGGTCTAATTGTGCTGGACCTGAACCATCAAGCACAAAATGCGCATGACGTGTGGCAGCACAGTTAGGAATAATCGCTACAGCTTTATTGGCGGCGTGAGAGGGATAATCTTTAATCTTAATATCTAAAACAGTGGTCAGCCCACCCACGCCCTGAGCACCAATACCCAACGCATTGACCTTATCGAAAAGCTCAAGACGCAGTTCCTCACTGCGATTGTCTGCCCCTTTAGCCTGCAATTGCTGAATATCAATATGATCAAGTAACGCTTCTTTGGCCATAAGCATGGCTTTTTCAGCAGTGCCACCCAAACCAATACCGAGAATGCCCGGTGGACACCAGCCTGCTCCCATAGTCGGCACCACGTTAAGCACCCAGTCAACAACAGAGTCTGATGGGTTTAACATTGCGAATTTTGACTTGGCCTCGGAGCCACCACCTTTGGCAGCAACATCAATCTCTACTTTATCTCCGGGTACAATTTCGTAATGGATCACCGCCGGTGTATTATCGCCCGTATTGGTGCGTGCACCATCAGGGTCAGCCAGAATTGAGGCGCGCAAGATGTTGTCTGAATGAGTATATGCCTGACGCACGCCTTCATTCACCATATCCGTAAGGCTCATATCTGCATCCCACTGCACCTGCATACCCACTTTTACAAACACTGTCACAATACCAGTATCCTGACAGATAGGCCGATGGCCCATAGCGCACATACGCGAATTAATTAAAATCTGTGCCATCGCGTCTTTGGCCGACTTTGATTCCTCTCGGTCATAAGCTTGCTTGATCGCCTTTATAAAATCTGGCGGATGATAATAAGAAATATATTGCAGAGCATCTGCAACACTTTGAATAACATCTTGTTGACGGATAATGGTCATGGTTAATGTAGTCCTGGAGAACGCCCTCAGTTAGTGGGCTGTTCAAGTTGATAGATTTTTTGATTAATTTGACGACGGAAGGCTTCCATCGACTCAACGGCCTCGATATTACTCTTTATATCGCGATCGATACGCTTTATCGATGCCTGTAGTAGATCCAACTCACCTGCCTGACCTTGTAGGCCATTATTCATTGCTTCCAAATCGGCATTTATAGCGAGATAGTTGGCACTTAATGTTTTGAGGCTTTTACTCTCTTTAGCAATCTCAGCCTCCAGTGTGTTGCGTTTATTTGCTAAAAACGAAATATCTTTCTGATTCTTCTCGATCTTCTTCTTATTGATATCATTGGTCACACCCCAGAGTTTACGAATTTCACTCCAGTGCTTTTTAAGCTCATCCCCCTGCTTGCTGATATTCAATTGCAAAGCAGCGCCCGACTGAGTAACCGATTCATCAGTACTACTGAGGCGCGACTCCAGATCGTCAAAGCGTTGTTGCAGACTGTCATGGCGCAAGGATAAATCCTGATACTGCAACCAGCCATAGCCACCGCCACCTATCAAGCCAAAAAAAGCCATAAGGACCATAAATCGCCATAATCCTGATGGATTGGCAGAGCTATTTGGCGCAGAACCTTTGCCGGCTACTGTTTTATCAGATCGCTGACCAGATACCGGCCGCCCAATTATATCGTCGCGCTCTGCGACAATGGGATTTACACGTTTCTTAACCATAGGTTACCTTTCCAGTAGGGATAGAGTTCAAACGAGAGCCAGATTATACGCCTATATCACCCCAGTTTAAAAAGACTGGGCAAATCTGTAGGCAAAAAAAAACCAGCGCTATGGCGCTGGTTTTTTGCTCAATCAAACGGCTTACAGCAGATCCAGTGCAGCCACCAAAATAGCTGTTAGCGCCAAACTACAGCCTATTACACCATTTACTGTGGTCATAGGGCCCTGCTTGCCCTTTAACGCATTAACTTCTAATGCCAAAACAATCACCAATGCAACCGTCAATCCAGTGCCACCGATTTCAGTGCCATACTGACCATAATGTGGGCCGGCCAACATACCGAATAGCATAGGGGCAGAGAACATCGTATTCGTGCGCGAGGCCAGTAGTGCTTTTGCACCTGCAGCCGCTTTATCACCGCCTTCCTCTATCCCCAATGCAATACGCTGTGCAGGCCAAATAACCATCCACACATTGGCAGCCATCAATGTTCCCATTACTGCTCCAACGATGATGTAGTTATTAAGCAAATTAGAGATGCTATGGAGTAAGTATAGACCAGTAATAAAGGTAAACATAGCACCCCAGCGGAACCACCACAGAGCACTTGGCGCTAACTTCGCTTTAGCGTCAGCTAAGCCCTCAGCAGAGGCCTCTTTGAAGTAGCCACCCTGGACAAAGTTAAAATAGTAAAGCATGCCAATCCAAACAATACCGAATAGCACGTGCCCCCAACGGGCTAGAAAATTAATAAACTCAATAGTCATGACAACTCCTGTTAGATTTTTGCCCAGATGGGGCCTTTGTTGTTCGTGGCGTTAATTGTTCTGCAATAGCACAAAAATAGCAATAACTCAGTGCCTTTAAATCACAAAAAAGCCCCGTATCCATGGATACGAGGCCTTTTTAGAGCATACGGACAATGCGACCTTACATCATACCGCCCATACCGCCCATGCCACCCATACCGCCCATATCAGGCATGGCTGGCGCAGCACCTTCATCAGCGACATCAGAGACCATCGCTTCGGTGGTAATCATCAGACCTGCAACAGATGCGGCTGCCTGCAGTGCTGTACGAGTGACCTTAGCTGGATCGAGGATACCCATCTCAATCATATCGCCATACTCACCTGAGCCGGCGTTATAACCGAAGTTGCCTTTACCCTGCTTGATTTTATCAACCACCACAGAGCCTTCACCGCCAGCGTTCTCGACGATCTGGCGCAATGGGGCTTCCATCGCTCTAAGCGCAATACCCACACCCACAGTCTGGTCATCATTGTCGCCTACTACAGATTCAATCTTCTGCAGGACGCGGACAAGAGCGACACCACCGCCGGGAACTACACCCTCTTCAACAGCTGCGCGAGTTGCATGCAGAGCATCTTCAACACGAGCTTTCTTCTCCTTCATTTCGATTTCAGTGGTGGCGCCAACTTTGATAACTGCTACACCGCCAGCCAGTTTAGCCACACGCTCTTGCAGTTTTTCGCGATCATAATCTGAGCTTGTCTCTTCGATCTGAGCGCGGATCTGTTTAACACGCCCTTCAATCGCCGCTGCGTCTCCAGCACCATCAACCAAGGTCGTTGCTTCTTTGGTCATGCTTACGCGTTTCGCTGTGCCTAGATGCTCCAACGTCGTGCTCTCGAGGTCGAGTCCAACCTCTTCACTGATAACAGTACCACCGGTCAAAATAGCAATATCCTCTAGCATGGCTTTGCGACGGTCACCAAACCCAGGCGCCTTACAGGCCGCAACCTTTACAATACCGCGCAGATTATTCACTACCAAGGTCGCCAGAGCTTCGCCTTCTACATCTTCAGCGATAATCAGCAGTGGCCGACCCGCCTTGGCAACAGCCTCTAGCAAAGGCAATAACTCGCGAATGTTAGAGATTTTCTTGTCAGCCAACAGAATCATCGGGCTTTCTTGCTCAGTGCTCATGCTCTCTTGATTGTTGATAAAATAGGGAGACAGATAACCGCGGTCAAACTGCATGCCTTCAACAATATCCAGTTCATTTTCTAAACCAGAGCCCTCTTCAACGGTAATAACACCTTCTTTACCCACCTTACCCATAGCTTCGGCAATGATATCGCCCACATAGGTATCGCTATTGGCTGAGATAGTGCCGACCTGAGCAATCTCTTTACTGTCTGCACAGGGTTTAGCAATAGCGGCGATCTCTGCAGTTGCAGCAATTACGGCTTTATCAATACCGCGCTTTAAATCCATGGGGTTCATTCCAGCGGCAACAGACTTGAGGCCTTCGCTCACTATTGACTGAGCTAGCACTGTTGCAGTAGTCGTACCATCACCGGCGTCATCAGAGGCCTTGGACGCCACCTCTTTAACCATCTGCGCACCCATATTTTCGAACTTGTCTTTAAGCTCGATCTCTTTGGCTACCGAGACGCCGTCTTTTGTTACTGTCGGTGCACCGAACGATTTATCCAATACAACGTTGCGACCTTTGGGGCCGAGCGTTACCTTAACGGCATTAGCCAGTACATTTACACCCTCTAGCATGCCCTGACGAGCGTTGTCGCCAAATTTTACTTCTTTAGCTGCCATGATTTTTTCCTTCCAAATCAGTTACAAAAATTCACTTAAATAGTTCACCTTAGCTCAGACTAAGGCTTATGCTTCAACTACGGCCTTAATATCGCTTTCGCTGAGGATAATTAATTCTTCGCCATCGACATCGATCTTGTCATTGCCAGCGTACTGACCGAATACCACAACATCACCAACTTTGACATCAATGGGGCGAACGTCGCCGTTATCTAAAATACGACCACTGCCCACAGCAACCACCTCGCCCTGATTGGGCTTCTCTTGAGCTGACCCTGGTAGCAAGATACCACCTGCGGTTTTTTGCTCTTCTTCCTCGCGACGCACGATCACACGATCGTGTAAGGGACGAATTTTCATTTTTAAATCTCCAGTTAATAATCTATTTGCAAATCCCATAATGTCTTGCGCGACTACTCCGCTTCGCAATTGGGAGAAATATGGTGACGACCCAGATCTTTTTCAAGGGCTCAAGGGTTTTTTTGTCAAAAAATAATTTTCTTTGTTACTTGGGCCCATCAATATCGCCACGATTATCCCAAGACTCACCATCGATAACCGTGCCTGACCCAGACGAACCTTTTTCATCACCAGATCGATGCTGGTGGCTATGACGATTGATAACCAATAGTCTACTCAGCAACAGTTGCCCCAAAAAAGCTCTACTGGGTGCAAATAAACCGGCGAAACCAACCACATCTGTGATGAAACCTGGTGTTAGTAGCAGCGCACCTGAAACAGCCAGAATAATACCTTCAACAATCTCTTGGGCCGGCAACTGACCTTCCTCTAATTTTCGACGTCCACGCCATAATGTGGCGACTCCTTGCTGGCGCAAGAGCTGTGCGCCAATCACCGCTGTCAGCAACACCAGACAAATGGTATACAGTGCCCCTATTTCAGCGCCCACGGTAATCAGTAACCACATCTCAACGATCGGCATAACGATAAATAGCAATAACAGGGCACGCATAGACTGTCTCCTTTCACCTTATGCCAATATTGGGTTTATTTTCACTATTTCAACATCCGCATTAATAGCGTAGGCTTCCGTTATGGGTAAACAATCTGCACAGCTAAGAATCTATGCCGCATTGGCAGCAATACCTTGCGGCCGCGTGGCAACTTATGCGCAGATTGGTATGCTAGCTGGACTGCCGAGATCGGGAAGATTCGTAGGACGAACGTTAAAAAACTTGCCCAACGACAGTACTCTTCCCTGGCATCGAGTCATCAATGCTTCAGGCAAAATCAGCTTGCCGCGGGATAGTGGCGGCTTTAAACACCAAAAGTCCCGTTTACAGGAGGAGGGTTTGGTCGTTGTGGACAACCAAATCAGTCTTGCTAAGTATCAATGGCAACCCTAACTGGCGATTGTTGCGTTAGCCTTTATACCCAGTCAAATAAACATTAGAAGTAAAGAGACCGTCCATGAGTTCAACAAGTATTAAACAAGCCCTGCTTAATCGACGTATGTTGATCTGTATCTTTACTGGGTTTGCTTCAGGTCTACCCCTGTATGTATTGATTTCACTAGTTCCTGCTTGGCTGCGTAGCGAGGGTGTGGGCCTTAAGGAAATTGGCTTATTTGCTCTTATCGGGTTGCCTTATACGTGGAAGTTCCTCTGGTCACCACTACTCGATCGCTACCCGCTATCTCTGCTCAATTATCGTCCTGGCCTGCGCCGCAGCTGGATGCTGATCACACAGGTGGCCCTGTTACTGTGTATTGCGGGATTGGGACTTTTCAACCCTAATACGCAGATTTGGGCTGTCGCCTATTTGTGCCTATTAATCGCTTTCTTAAGTGCGACACAGGATATCGTGCTCGATGCTTATAGACGTCAGATACTGCCAGATGTAGAGCTGGGACTAGGCAACTCGATACATGTGAATGCCTACCGTATCGCTGGTCTAGTACCCGGTTCACTGGCTCTTATATTGGCGGATAACTTACCCTGGCAACCGGTCTTTGCAATCACTGCCACTTTTATGATCGCCGGTATAGCATTAAGCCTTTCCATTCGGGAACCGGCAATAACAGAACAGCACCCCCATAATCTCGAGTCAGCTGTAATTCAGCCTTTTAAAGAATTTTTTACCCGTCAAGGCGTGCAGCAAGCCTGTCTGATACTGGCATTTATGTTGTTCTATAAACTTGGCGATAGCATGGCCACAGCATTAGCCACACCTTTTTATTTAGATATGGGCTTCAGTAAAACAGAAATCGCCCTAGTGGCTAAAAATGCAGCTCTCTGGCCAATGGTCATTGGTGGGATATTGGGCGGTATTCTGATGTTAAAGATCGGTATTAATCGCGCCCTTTGGCTGTTCGGGCTGGTACAGATCCTGTCGATACTGGGTTTTGCTGTTCTCGCTCGTGTTGGTGAAGGACTATGGCTTTTAGGCCTGGTGATCTGCTTTGAGTATTTGGGTGTCGGTCTGGGTACCGCAGCTTTTGTTGCCTTTATTGCCCGCACAACCCATCCAGCCTTTGCCGCCACTCAGTTCGCCTTATTTACAGCACTAACTGCCATACCCCGCACAGTGGCCAGTTCAGCGACAGGTATTATTGTTGAAGGTATAGGCTGGGAATATTTCTTTTATCTATGCACCCTGCTAGCTATTCCCGGTATGCTACTGCTGGTTAAAGTAGCGCCTTGGACTGACAGTCAGGATAGCGGCGTTAGCCCACAATAACCAGAATCGCAATAACTACCATCCAGCAGGTCATTGCTCGACCAAATATTGCCGTGATGTCATTGATGCCCTGACGGCTGGATACCCATTCGGATTGATTATTACCAAGGGCGCCCTGCACTACAATATGCAAAAATTCCGCAGAGCCAGTGGTCCGGCAAAACAGTTTCGCTTTAGCTGCACTTAGCGCATATGAAAAGTTACCCACCAATCCCAACGTGAGCGCCAATAGCCTGACTGGTAGCCATTCCAGTATCCACAGCCAGTGCAATGCTAAATCAGTAGAATTAATCTTATCTTCAGCCGATACCATATCAGAGTGCAACACCAATAAACGGTAAGCCAATGCTGCCGGAGCACCGAACAGATAAAACCAAAAAATAACCACAAAAGTGCGCTCGAAAATCCGATAAGGCAACGCCTTAAATGCTCGCTTACCAGGATCTGCTTCAGCTTCAATATTTCCCTCTCTAGAAGCCGTACTGACCACTGCAGCATCAGCAAGAGCCGCCTGCAACTCCTCCGGTGGTAAATCTGCGGTAATTAGTGCTATCTGTCTATCCAGATTACCTCGACCTAGCGCATACAGTAATACCAGCAACTCAACTACAAATGCTGCCAAGCCCCAGTGATGATGGGCCATTGACGATAATAAAAGGTACAAAAAAATCACCGGAATCAGCACAAATAAGGCTAATCCAATGACCGGTGACGGTGTTAAAAATGTTATTTTGGCGAGCCCTTGATACCATTTTCGCAACCAACTATCGCGTTGCACTGCAGTTAACTCGCTATAGGCTTCAAGTAATAGAATAGCCAAAAGGATAATTAAAAAACTCATATCAGGCCTCGCGCTGAGCTAGCAGATAGTGAAAATGCTGCCAATCAAATGCAGGCCCCGGATCAGTTTTTCGACCCGGCGCAATATCACTGTGACCGACAATACGCTGGTCCGTAATCGACGGGTACTCAGCACAGAGTAGCTGGGTTACTTTAGCGAGGACTGAATACTGGCGATCTGTGTAGGCAATATTGTCAGCTCCTTCCATCTCAATGCCAATCGAAAAATCATTGCAGTTATCACGCCCCTCAAAAACTGACAAACCCGCATGCCAAGCTCGCTGATGGAAGGGCACAAATTGCACTATATTGCCCGAGCGATCAATCAACAGATGAGAGGAAACTTTAAGGTGAGCCACTTCGGCAAAATACGGATGTTCATCAGGATTGAGGCAATTACAAAATAGCTGGCCGATATAGGGGCCACCAAATTGTTCCGGTGGCAAGCTTATATTGTGTACAACCAACAGGCTAATGTCCGACTGCTGTGGACGGTCATCCGTGTTAGGTGAATTGAGTCGGTCAGCAGTCGTTAGCCAACCCTGTGCAATTTTCATATTGTGCGGTTTATGGTTAGGCAGTCCACCGTCATTGAAACAGATCAACTCGTAAAATCCAATCCTGTTATTGCTGTTATACTGCCGCTCGCGATAACTAGCGGCGAAAGATTGTCTGATTGACTTTGATCAGTGTAATACTTTGTCAATATAACAATACAGTACAAAAGAGAGCGCAATGGCTAAAATCTATTTACCTCCTGCAACCGTCAGCGATATTCCCCTGTGCGTAGCCCGTGCTCTACAGGAAGATATCGGCACAGGCGATATTACGGCTCAATTAATTGCTCCCGATAAACAGGCTAGAGCGGTAGTTATCTCGCGAGAAGACGCAATCATTTGTGGGCGTCCTTGGGTCGACGAAGTATTCAAGCAACTTGACGACACTATCGAACTTATCTGGCATGTTGAAGAAGGTGAATCAGTACCAGCAGACTCAAAAGTCCTCAGTCTAATCGGTAATGCTCGCATGTTGCTGTCTGGTGAGCGAGCCGCGCTTAATTTTTTACAGACTCTCTCGGCTACGGCCACTCTCGCGCGACAATATGCAAATCACGTGGAAGGCACAGAAGTCCGCATTCTCGATACGAGAAAAACAATTCCTGGTCTTCGCTTAGCCCAGAAATATGCCGTAACAGTTGGCGGTTGTCACAATCATCGTATCGGCCTCTATGACGCTTTTTTAATAAAGGAAAACCATATTGCTGCCTGTGGTGGCATTTCCCAAGCCGTTGCGCAAGCACGGCATATTGCGGCAGATAAGTTGGTGGAAATCGAGGTGGAGAATCTACAAGAACTGCAACAAGCCCTCGCCGCTGAGGCCGACGTGGTAATGTTAGATAACTTCTCACCAGAGGAGATCGCTCAACTAACAACAATGGATCTTGGCCACACCAAAATTGAAGTATCGGGAAATATTACCGATGACACAGTGAAACAGTATCTTAGCTCAGTGGTGAGCTATATCTCCTCAGGAAGCTTGACCAAACATATTAAAGCAATTGATCTATCTATGAGATTAATCTAATGATCGTTGCCTATACCATCAACAAAGCACAGGATCCGAGCAAACACCCCGATCCCATATCACTCTTCCACTGGCCTGTAATCTGCCTGTCAGTATAAAAGTTGCCGAACTATTGCGAGCGTCTGTTGGCGCAGTTGCTGTGATGATAAATGTATCTTCAATCGAGCCAGCACCTTTGTCTCGTGTCGGCGCAGTGCCCGTTAGTGCCAAACCTACTTGTTTCTCGCCGGCAATTACATTCGCAGGAATGCCATTGGCGTCTTGCTGACAAGCGCCGACCTCAGCAAGCCCTTGTGACTGTGCGCAAACTTCTACTGCCGTCTTTAGCGCACTGGTGGCGACTATCGTTTCAGTAAACTCCGCACGCGATAAATAATTCTCATAGGCAGGAAGTGCGACTGAGGCCAATATGCCAATAATGGCGATCACGATCATTAGTTCGATTAAGGTGAAACCTCTATGATGATTATGCATGCATTAATCTCCAAA
The DNA here is from genome assembly GCA_049631145.1 of Porticoccaceae bacterium. Classification (GTDB taxonomy): domain Bacteria; phylum Pseudomonadota; class Gammaproteobacteria; order Pseudomonadales; family Porticoccaceae; genus HTCC2207. The sequence continues at coordinate 64,555 of JBNAAJ010000001.1, read as the reverse complement.
ATAGTGCGCCTGCCAAAGGCACTGTTAAACAACATCGATCGGCAAATTTTTTCGCCTGTAATAACTCTAATTCACCTGTTAGTAAATGCTCGAAAATTTAATAATATCGACTAGCGAATCGAGTTTTTATTGCTGATTCCGTGATTGTCCGCACGATGATGATTGATTCAGCACAGTAAACTGCCGTCGATCGATTTTGACAGGGAAGGTCAATATCTATGAATAATATCTCACCAGAACTTCATGGTTTACCGAAGCGACTGGTTGACAATAATCTTATTGATGCATCGCAACTGAAGGCGGCTAGCCGGTCTGCAAAGACGGCTAATATTTCACTAGTACAACATCTGTGCGATCAAAGCCTGATCTCTGATAAAGCCCTTGGCAACTGTATTGCAGCTGAGTTTGGTATGCCCATCTATGCTCTAGAGCACCACAATATAGGCAATATTCCCAAAGGTTTGATTGATAACAAGCTACTTGAGAGGCATTTGATTATGCCACTATTCCAACGTGGTAATACAGTCTTCGTTGCTATTGCAGATCCTACTGACTACCGTGCGATTGATGAGATCCAGTTTCAACTGGGCAATAGAGTTGAACCGATACTGGCATACTATTGCAGTATCAAGGCGGCGTTAGAGAGATGGCTCGACAACAGCCGTTACCGCAATATTGGCGAGGTACTTAGCACTATCGATAATATGCATCTGAATAATTTGGATGCGGATGCCGTTGAAGATCAGCAAGATATAAGCGATAGCGACGATGAAGATGAGACGCCTATTGTGCGTTTTATTAACAAGATGCTGACTGATGCAATAAAAATCGGAGCTTCTGATATTCACTTTGAACCTTACGAAAAAAGTTATCGGGTACGTTTTCGAGTGGATGGTATTTTGCGTGAAATAGCCAAACCGCCAATCAGGGTAGCACGACGCTTAGCTCCTCGTTTAAAAGTGATATCAATGATGGATATCTCGGAACGGCGTATTCCTCAAGATGGCAGAGTTAAACTCAAACTGTCAGAAAAAAAGTCTGTTGATTTTCGAGTGAATACCCTGCCTCTGCAGTTTGGGGAAAAAATCGTGATGCGCGTTCTCGATAGCACTAAGGCAACATTGGATATTGACACATTGGGCTTTGAGAACAGCCAGAAGGCCCTTTACTCAAAAGCTTTAACTCGGCCCCAAGGCATGATTTTAGTTACAGGGCCTACAGGAAGTGGCAAAACAGTCTCACTGTACACTGGTCTCAACATTCTCAATACTGCGGAACGCAATATTAATACAGCCGAAGACCCTATCGAGATCAACCTTACAGGTATCAATCAGACTCAAATTAATACCCGTGTAGGTTTGGGGTTTTCAGAGGCGCTGCGTTCATTTTTACGCCAAGACCCCGATGTCGTGATGGTCGGTGAAATACGCGATCTCGAAACGGCCGAAATTGCCATTAAAGCTGCTCAGACCGGCCACCTAGTGATGTCGACATTACACACGAATAGCGCACCGGAGACCTTAACGCGACTGCTTAATATGGGCGTACCATCATTTAATGTAGCTACCTCGGTAAGCTTGATTATTGCGCAACGTCTCAGCCGCAAGTTATGCACTCATTGTCGTATACCCTGCGAAAACGTACCTGATAACGTGCTTGCGCAAGAGGGCTTTGACGATATTGGCATAGCCAAAGACAAGTTTAGCTTTTTTAAACCGAGCAGCTGTGACAACTGCACTAATGGCTATAGGGGTCGTGTTGGTGTATACGAAATATTGCAAGTGACACCGACAATCTCTGACATCATTATGCAGGGTGGCAGCTCGCTGGATATTTTACAAGCCGCACTAAATGAGGGTTTTATTCCTCTGCGTGTATCCGCGTTACGCAAAGTTTCTCGGGGAGTAATGAGCATTGAAGAAGCTAATCGAGTCACTAAGGACTAGGTGAGATGGCTACAAATCCAGCAAGGCGGTTATATACCTTTAGAGGGAAAAATCGACAGGGACAGACTGTTAATGGTGAGGTGCATGCCGATAATCTAGAAGACGCAAAAAGACAGTTATATAAGCAAGACATTATCACCACATCGTTAAAGAAACACGCCTTACCACTATTCGATCATATCAGGCGTGGGAAAAAAATTGTGCCCGCTGATATCGCCATTTTTACACGGCAGCTGGCAACCATGATAAAAGCGGGGATCCCTCTGGTACAAAGTTTCACCATTATTGCTGACGGGGCGCAAAAACCTCTGATCAAGACGCTTGTTCATCAAATCCGCGATGATGTCGCCGCCGGTGCAAGTTTCGCTGACGCATTGAGTAACAACCCAGACCACTTCGATGATTTGTTCTGCAGTTTGGTGAAAGCAGGTGAAACTGCAGGAGCGCTAGAAACAATGCTTGATCGCATCGCTACCTACAAAGAGAAAACAGAACAATTAAAGGCCAAAATAAAAAAGGCGTTGACCTACCCTATCGCGGTTATGTTAGTCGCTCTAGTTGTCACCGCTATTCTGCTGATCAAAGTGGTGCCCGTGTTTGCTGATACCTTTGCTAGTTTTCATGCCGAACTACCGGCATTTACATTATTGGTATTAGATTTATCTCAATCTTTGCAGTCTTCATGGTTGTATCTATTACTGGCCATTGGTTCCGGCCTTGTCATCTTTCGCCAAGCCAGATTAAAGTCCCAGCAGTTTGTCTATCTAACGGATCGCTATCAGCTTAAACTCCCGATAGTAGGCAATATTATGCGCAGCGCTATTATTGCTCGTTTTGCCCGTACATTGGCCACATCATTTTCTGCAGGGGCTCCTCTTATAGAGGCATTGCACTGCGTTGCCGGTGCCGCTGGCAATCGGCTCTATCATGACGCTATTATTGAGATATGCCACGATGTTAGAAACGGTCTTCAACTTCATCAAGCGATCAAGATACGAAAAATATTTCCAACCCTACTCCATCAAATGACCGCTATAGGCGAAGAATCTGGCGCTCTTGATATGATGCTGGAAAAAGTCGCGGTACATTATGAAGAAGCCGTTAACAATGCAGTGGACAATCTCACCAGTCTCCTAGAGCCATTAGTTATGACCTTATTGGGAATCGTCATTGGTGGCCTGCTGATCGCTATGTATTTGTCTATCTTTCAGCTGGGCAATATGCTTTAGTACTATTATTAGCCTGATAAAGATACTGTATTAGTTTCATTAACTTAATAACAAGGAATACTAGGGCATGGAACTCGAATTGGGTCTCTCACAAACTATGCTGGCAGCTATCGGAGGAATCTTTGGTCTGCTATTGGGAAGTTTTTTAAATGTCGTGATACTGCGACTACCGACAAGAATGTATGGGGAATGGCGCAGAGAGGCACGGCATTACCTAAACCTTGAGGCTGAGCCGCAAACGCAGGTTATCAATCTATCAAAACCCGCTTCCTATTGCCCAGCCTGCGGCACCTCAATTAAACCCCAACATAATATTCCACTGCTCAGCTATCTTTTTCTACAAGGTCGTTGCAATGCCTGTGGTGTGTCTATTTCTATCCAATACCCGTTGATAGAGCTATTGTCCGGACTACTGACTAGTTTTTTTATCTATCGATATGGCCTCAGTATCACTAGTCTATATTGCATCATTTTTTCCTATAGCCTCGTCGTCCTCGCGGCAATTGATCTGCATGAAAAACTACTGCCAGACGAAATTACTCTGCCTTTGCTATGGCTAGGCTTGTTTGCCAATCTTAACCATCAATTCGTCACACTTAATTCTGCAGTCCTCGGAGCGATTGCCGGCTATCTCTCGCTGTGGCTTGTGTTCTGGATATTTAAGATATTCACGGGCAAAGAGGGCATGGGCTACGGCGATTTTAAATTACTTGCCGCTTTGGGTGCCTGGATGGGCTGGCAAATACTACCTATGGTCATTTTTCTATCGACGGCGGTTAGCGCGCTAATAGGCATTGGCTCGATAGTCTTTGCTGGGCGCAACAAGAATGCCCCCATGGCCTTTGGACCCTATCTGGCGATGGCTGGTTGGATTGCCTTTGTCTGGGGTGATACCATTCTGACAAATTATTTGGGTTTATTTGATCTGCGATATTAGCGTGATATTCACAATAACCACAGAGTAAATCAGGCGTGAGCAAGGTACCTTTTATAATTGGTCTCACCGGCGGTATTGGCAGTGGCAAAAGCACTGTGGCTAAGGCGTTTTCTGCGTTGGGTATTAAATCAGTGGATGCAGACTTCGCCTCAAGAGCAGTTGTGCAGCCTGGAATGCCAGCGCTGAATCGTATTAAGGATCATTTTGCTGATCAGGACATTATATTACCCGACGGGCAATTAAACCGCCCATTGTTGCGCGACATTATTTTTGCCGATGAACAACAAAAACAGTGGTTGGAAACATTGTTACACCCATTAATCCGCGATTGGATTATTGAGCAACTGCATGCCGCCGAGACTGAGTATGTTATTTTAGAGTCACCACTCTTGTTCGAAACAGATCAACATCAACTAGTTGATGTAAGCTTGCTGGTCGATGTACCCACTGAGGTTCAATTAGAGCGTGCGAGCGCCAGAGATAATAACGATAAAACGCAAATCCAACGTATTATTGATGCGCAAATGTCGAGGCAGGAAAAAAGCAGTAGGGCCGATTTCGTTATAGATAATTCGTCGGATACTGAAGCATTAACCGCAGTCGTGATTGATCTACACCAGCAGTTTCTTAAAATGGCAGAGAGGAAACATTGATGACTCAATCTACTCGTATTACCACCGTGGCCTGCCCAACCTGTAAAACGCTTGTTGAATGGAGCGAAAAACAAGCGTGGCGACCATTTTGTTCAGAGCGCTGTCAAAAGATTGATTTTGGTGATTGGGCTAGTGAGACTTTTGCAATTGCCGGTGAGCCCGCTTTAGATGATAACTTTGGCGAAGACCTTTAGCCTAATCGCAATTTTTCTAAAATAGGCTGATTAGCCGCAGGGAAATGATATTGAGAGTCATCCTCAAGAATATCAGCCATAGCCACCCAACGACATTCTTGCCCTTCAACACCTCGCGCCTCGCCCTGAAAAGCAGTCACTTCCCAGACATCTAGAGCGATTTGTTTATCCTCATAATCATGGCACAACTGCATAAAGGGCTGTGCTTCTGTCGCCTCAATACCGAGTTCCTCACGGAGTTCTCTAACCAGTGCAAACAGTGCCGTTTCGCCCTCATCCATTTTGCCACCAGGAAACTCCCACAACCCGCCCTGATGTAGATGGTCTGGCCGTTTAGCGATAAACAGCCTATCTCGGCCGTCGGGCGCATAGATAACAGCTGCAACAACCTGAATGCGGTTCATTGCCAATCTCTAGGTTCTGTACTCGGCATTGATACGAACATAGTCATAGCTGAGGTCGGTGGTCCACACGGTCTCTGAAGCTTGACCGCGATGCAAAGAGACCTGTATTTCGATATCTTCGGGCGCCATCGCTTGTTGCCCCAACTCCTCGTTATAACTAGCAGCTCGGCTCCCCTGCTCAGCAATCAGTACGCCATTAAGTTGCAACTGCACTCGATTAACATCTAGACCGGCAATCCCAGCTCGACCAATAGCGGCCAAGATTCTTCCCCAGTTAGGATCAGCCGCGGTCAACGCAGTTTTAACCAAGGGCGACTCTGCAATAGTGTAAGCAACAGCCAAAGCCTCAGCACTATTCTCTGCGCTATCGACAATAACCGACACAAACTTAGTCGCCCCTTCACCATCGCGGATAATTGCTTGTGCCAAATCGATAAAAATCAAACTGAGCTGTTCGACAAACTGCTCAAAAAGTGGCTCATCAATCACCACGCCACTGCAACCAGTGGCCACCAACATAATGGCATCATTGGTTGAGGTATCAGAGTCAACGGTAATACGGTTAAACGATTTTTCGTTGGCCAATCTCAACGCTCGGTGTAACAGTTCAGGATCAACCGATGCATCGGTCGCCACATAGCCAAGCATGGTCGCCATATTCGGCTTAATCATGCCCGACCCTTTGCAAATGCCTGTGATAGTAATCTCAGCATCGCCAACAGTATAAGTCAGGCTGGCACCCTTGGGTCTCGTATCCGTAGTCAAAATGCCGGTGGCCGCCTCTGCCCAGCCCTGTTCTGACAGGTTATCCAAAGCACTGGGAATAGCGGGTAAAAGGGCGTCCATAGGTAGGGGTTCACCAATTACCCCCGTGGAAAAGGGCAACACCTGTGTCACATTGACATCAGCAACCGCAGACAACGTTTCGCAACTCTGCAAAGCGTCACTAAGCCCCTGCTGCCCTGTACCCGCATTGGCGTTACCGGTATTGGTTAAAAAGTAGCGCGGGCTAGCCGAGGCTAGGTGTTCCTTGGCCACAATAACTGGCGCAGCACAAAAAGCATTTTGCGTAAATAACCCAGCAACCGTGCTTCCAGCGGCAAGTTCCATAACCACCACATCCGCTCGCCCTGCCGTTTTAATACCGGCACTGGTGGTTCCTAGCTTAAAGCCAGAAACTGCATGCATAGCTGGAAACTGTCCACTACCTGTCGCCATTACTGAATTTTTCCACAACATTGCTTATATTTTTTACCTGACCCACAGGGACAGGCATCATTGCGACCGACTTTGGGACCCGTGCGCTGAATCGGCTGTCGACCCGCTTCAACGTCCGATTGCGCTTCCTTTTCCATGGCTGCAGCCTCGGCATGCTGATACTGACGATTAGACTGCTCGGCGCGACGTTTCTGCTCTAAACGCTGCATATCCTCCTGCGTAGCTACTTCGATATGACTTAAGTAACGTATCGTCTCATATTTAATATTGTCAAGTAGGTCCTCAAACAGAGCGAATGATTCACGCTTATACTCCTGCTTAGGATTTTTCTGGGCATAGGCACGTAAGCCAATCCCCTGACGTAATTGATCCATACTGGCAAGATGGTCTTTCCATAGATTATCAAGTACCTGCAGCATAATTTGCCGCTCCACCTCGCGCATTTGCTCACCAACATGAGCATAGCGGTTATCATAAGCCGATTGTAACGCCTCGGTAATCTTTTCTCTGAGCGACATCTCGTCAAGACGACTGTCCTCATCCAACCAGCGTTGAACGGGCAATGGCGTGGTAAATTCAGTCGCTAATGCTTTTTCCAGCCCCTCAATATCCCACTGTTCCTCTAAACTTTGTGGCGGTATGTAATTACTTATACATTGATCAGCGACATCCTGACGCACATTGGTAATAACATCAGAAATATCATCATCTTCTAGTAGTTCATTGCGTTGCTGATAGATCACTTGACGCTGATCATTGGCCACATCATCATATTCCAGAAGATGCTTGCGGATATCAAAATTGCGTCCCTCAACTTTGCGTTGCGCCTTAACAATCGCATTAGTCACCATACGGTGTTCGATCGCCTCACCTTTTTCCATTCCCAAAGTACGCATCATATTCTTAACGCCATCAGAGGCAAAAAGGCGCATTAAAGGGTCTTCCAAAGACAGGTAAAAACGCGAAACACCCGGATCACCCTGACGACCAGACCGACCCCGCAATTGATTGTCAATACGTCGCGATTCATGGCGCTCAGTGGCAACAATATGTAAACCGCCGGCCTCAAGGACCGTCGCCTGTCGCTTTTCCCAAGCTTCAGTAGCTTCAGCGATAAGCTTATCTTCAGTTTTACCCTTGACCTTTAACGCCTTGATTTCCGCATCGAGGTTACCACCAAGTACAATATCCGTGCCTCGGCCCGCCATATTTGTCGCGATGGTGACAGCACCAGGACGACCAGCATTAACAATAATATTGGCCTCACGTTCATGTTGTTTGGCATTGAGAACATTGTGCTCAACCTTGGCCTTTTTAAGCATACCGGAGAGTAGCTCAGAGGTTTCTACAGAAGCTGTACCCACCAGAACCGGCGCACCTTTGGCAACAATCTCTTTAATATCTTCAATTACCGCATCAAACTTCTCCTCCTGACTTAGGAAGATCAGATCATTAAGATCGACACGCTTGACCTCAACATTGGTCGGTATTACCACCACCTGCAGACCGTAAATCTGGTGCAATTCGTAGGCTTCGGTATCAGCGGTACCGGTCATGCCCGAGAGTTTTTGATAGATACGGAAATAGTTTTGGAAAGTGGTCGAAGCGAGTGTCTGACTTTCTTGCTGAATGGTCAGATTCTCCTTGGCTTCAATAGCTTGATGCAGACCCTCGGACAACCGACGCCCTGGCATCGTTCGACCGGTGTGCTCGTCAATCAAGACGGCTTGGCCCTGTTGAATAATATACTCAACATCTTTGTGGAACAGATGCTGAGCGCGCAATGCTGAATGAACATGATGCAGTAGGCCAAGATTGCTAGCCTGATACAGACTATCATTTTCTTCCAGCAGACCCTGTTTAATTAAAATTGCCTCTACTTTGCTATGCCCTTCCTCTGTCAGCTCAACTCCACGTGTTTTCTCGTCAACAATAAAATCACCCGTCGGCTCAACCTGCTCGCCCTCGGTTTCAACTTGAGCCTCCAACCCTAAGGCTAATTTGTTCACCGTTTTATAGAGCTCAGAGCTATCCTGTGCTGCACCAGAAATAATCAGCGGTGTTCTCGCCTCATCAATAAGAATGGAATCTACCTCATCAACAATGGCAAAGGTTAGCCCACGTTGTGATTTATCCTCTAATCGCAACGCCATATTGTCACGCAGATAATCAAAGCCAAACTCATTATTAGTACCATAGGTAATATCCGCGGCATAGGCATCCTGTCTGGAACAGGGCCTCAACTCAGCTTGATCCTGTGGATCTAGCCTAAAAGAATTAGCTGTTTCAGCACCCTGATAGGATTGAATAACACCGATTGAAAGGCCCAACGCTTGATACAGAGGCGCCATCCATTGAGCATCGCGCTTGGCCAAATAATCATTGACCGTAATCACATGCACGCCAGTACCCGGCAATGCATTGAGATAGGCCGCCAATGTGGCCACCAATGTCTTACCCTCACCCGTGCGCATCTCGGCAATCTTGCCCTGATGCAAGGTGATACCACCAATCATTTGCACGTCGAAATGACGCATACCCAACACTCTGGAGGAGGTCTCTCGCACCAGCGCAAAGGCTTCCGGTAAAATTTGCTCGAGGGTCTCACCGGACGCCAAACGCTCGCGCAGTAGCGTAGTTTGCTCGCGCAAGTCGTGATCGTTTAAGGACTGAAGTCCCTCTTCCAACGCATTAATTTTGGTCACGATTTTGCGCATTTTGCGCACACCGCGTTCATTACTGCTACCAAATATCTTTTTTAGAATATTGCCAAACATTAGGTTCTTCCACTGATAATAAACAGGACAAATCAGAGATAAGTTACATCTCTGAAAGCATAGACGGTCGAACTTATGTTAGCGACTGGTGCGGCGGATATAAGAGGCTGGGTCGACAGTGCGACCATTTTTGAAGACTTCAAAATGAACATGGGGACCAGTAGAACGACCGGAACTACCCATTTTGGCGATAACCTCGCCTTTTTTAACAATAGCGCCTATCTTGGCAATATTTTTTTCGTTGTGGGCATAGCGAGTGATATAACCATCGCTGTGGTTGAGCTCAACCATCAAACCATAACCGCTGCGCTCGCCAGACCAGGTCACTACGCCAGAGGCTACAGCAATAATGTCAGAGCCCTTTCTGCCGGCAAAATCAACACCGCCATGCCATCGCTTGTTGCCATGAAAAGGGTCTGCACGCATACCATATTCCGAAGACATCCAACCTTTGGTGACCGGACGACCCGCTACCATGCGCTCACTTTTCAGCTTATTCTCAGAGAGCATTGATTGCAGCACGATCAACTGCGACTCACGGCTATCTAGCGAACTGTCAAGTCGTGCAAACATGGTGGATAACTGTTGCTGAATATCAACCGAATTGGCTACCTCTGTCACTAATGAGGTATCTGGCCCACCAAGGCCAGGAGCCACTGAGAAGTCAAACTCACCATCTTCAAGACTGGCTAATTGTGTGAGCTGTTCGCCTAGTGCATCGAGACGCACGAGTCGCGAACGCATCTGCGCCAACTTGCCAGTCATCGCGGCTAATGAACTATCCAATTGCTCCCGGCCGGCATCAACATGGCTCTGTTGCACCACCAACTGGTGTTGCATTTCACCTATGCTGTTGTCGAACAGCAGTTCCCAGCGGCCATCTGCAATCTTGACACCAAGCATGGTGCCCGCGGCCACAGGTATGCCCAGGAGCAAAACTGACAATAAACCCTTAGCCCAGCTATTGAGGCTAATGGTTCTCACCTTGTCGGCGCGACTGCTGATAAGAATAATTTTCACTGGCGAATAATGCCTTATCTCACTATTACTTCACTAATCATGTTAATTCGGCTGCATGTACGATATCGGCACATCCTCCGGATTATCAATAAAAGTAACCACTTCCCAAGCATCAGTATCGGCAATTAATGCACGTAAAGACGCGTTATTTAAGCCATGCCCAGATTTGTAGGCATCATATTCCCCTATTAAACTGTTGCCCAGTAAATAAAGGTCTCCAATGGCATCAAGTATCTTGTGTTTGACAAATTCATCATCATAACGCAAGCCATCTTCGTTAATTATATCAAATTCATCGACAACAATAGCATTTTCTATACTTCCACCGCGCGCTAAGCCTTTAGAGCGAAGATATTCAAACTCATGCATAAAACCAAAGGTTCTAGCTCTGCTGACTTCTCTAACAAAAGAGGTGCTGGAAAAATCAATGCTCGCATTCAATGCTTGATGTTTGAACACTGGGTGGTCAAAGTCAATAGCAAAATTCACTTTAAAGCCCTCAAAAGGCTTAAAAGTGGCGACTTTATCATCAACTTTGATAGTCACTGGGCGCCTGATACGGATAAACTTTTTAGCTGCATCCTGCTCTTGTATCCCCGCTGACTGCAACAAAAATACAAAAGGTCCGGCGCTCCCATCCATAATTGGGATCTCAGGTGCTGACACATCGACCAATACATTATCGATACCCAGCCCTGCTAGCGCTGACAATAGATGCTCAACAGTCGAAACACGGACATCACCCTTGACTAGGGTTGTAGAGAGTGTTGTATCACCGACATTTTCGGCTTTGGCGGCAATTTCAACCATGGGATCAAGGTCGGTTCGACGAAAGACAATGCCTGTATCTGGATCTGCAGGGTGCAGCGTTAGATAGACTTTATCGCCGGTGTGGAGACCCACGCCAGTGGCACGTATTACATTTTTTAAAGTACGTTGCCTGATCATGGCTCAACCTATGTTGTACAAGGCGTGGAGTCTAACAGACAAGCCCCCTTTCACCAAGATTTTATAATCTGAGGCGAGGTAAAAGGAGGCTTTGGCAGGTTATATGGATTAATCTGCTTGCGAGCGCAGAAATGCGGGAATATCCAAATAATCTATTTCAGCGTCAACTTGAGCATCTAATTTCCTTGCCGTCGCTTCTCCTCGACTCGACAGAGTCCCATTGGAGCGGAGCCCAGGAGGCTGCTCTAGCTTGCCATAGTCAATACCGCCGTCTGCCTTGCGCGGTGGTTGAGGGTCGACAGTGACTGGTCTGAGTGTTGGTTTTGCGCCGGCAGCACGCAACCCAGTTGCAACCACTGTTACGCGCAATTGTCCCTCCAACTCTGGCTCAAACACGCTACCCACGATAATAGTGGCATCTTGATCGGCAAATTCGCGCACCGCAGTGCCCACATTTTCAAACTCACCCAAGGTCAAATCGTAACCACTAGTGATATTGACCAAAATACCTTTGGCACCCTGCAGATTGATATCTTCCAATAACGGGCATTTCACAGCTGCTTCAGCTGCAACCTTGGCGCGATCAGGGCCACTGGCCTCACCTGTGCCCATCATAGCCATTCCCATCTCGGACATAACGGTACGCACATCAGCGAAATCCACGTTGATCAAACCATCCAGTAGAATAAGATCAGTAATTCCCTGCACGGCACCAAATAACACATCATTCGCCTGCTTAAAGGCCTCCAGTATGGAGATATCCTGCCCCAAGACTTGAAGAAGCTTTTCGTTAGGCACGATGATAAGTGAATCAACTCGCTCTTTAAGGGCGGCGATCCCAGCATCGGCAACAGTCATTCGTTTGCCGCCTTCAAATTCAAAGGGTCGGGTGACAACACCAACGGTTAAAATGCCCATTTGCTTGGCTACTTCAGCTATCACAGGAGCCGCGCCGGTTCCGGTACCACCGCCCATCCCGGCGGTAATAAATACCATATCGGCACCCTCAAGCACCTGCGCAATACGCTCTTTGTCTTCTACCGCAGCTTGACGACCTACTTCTGGGTTAGCACCAGCACCTAACCCTTTGGTGAGGGTCTCACCCAGCTGCAGTATGGTGGCCTTATCCAGTTTATTGAGCGATTGCGCATCAGTGTTAGCACAGATAAAGTGCACACCATCAATATTGCTATCGATCATATGACGCACAGCGTTGCCACCGCCGCCGCCAACACCAATTACTTTAATTTCTGCATTCTTCGGAATGCTATCTACTAGTTCGAACATAGGTTTCCCCTTATTTGCGCCTCACAATTAAAAGATTCCAGTCACTCTCGTCTTCCGTGACCCTTACATACCGTCTTGAAACCATTCCTTAATTCGCTTCAAAACATTATTCGTTGACCCTTTGTCGCCTTCGTCAAAACCTTCTTTGCGTTGTTGATCGATACCAAAATGCAACAATCCAACACCAGTTGAATAAATCGGATTATTAACAATATCCGATAGGCCTTTTACATTGGCTGGCGCGCCGATACGCACCGGTAAATGAAATATTTCTTCAGCCAATTCAGTAACACCTTCCATTTTTGATGTGCCACCGGTGAGCACGACTCCAGCAGCCAATAATTCTTCAAAACCACTGCGCCGCAACTCTGCTTGAACCAAGGTAAAGAGCTCGTCATATCTGGGTTCTACTACCTCTGCCAGCAACTGCCGTGACATATCCCGTGCCTCTCTATCCCCGACGCTCGGCACCTTCACCGTTTCTTCAGGCCGCGCTAATTTGGCTAAAGCGCAGGCATACTTGATTTTCAGCTCTTCGGCATGAGGTGTCGGTGTTCGCAAGGCCATCGCAATATCGTTAGTTACCTGATCACCGGCAATTGGGATAACACCTGTGTGGCGAATAGCACCCTCGGTAAAAATCGCTATATCGGTGGTACCGCCGCCAATATCGACCAAGGCAACACCCAGTTGTTTTTCATCTTCAGTAAGCACAGCATGGCTTGAAGCCAGTTGCTCTAGCACCACCTCATCCACTTCCAGACCACAGCGACGGATGCATTTTTTAATATTTTGCGCCGCATTGGCGGCACAGGTGACCAAATGCACTTTGGCTTCTAGACGAACACCTGACATACCAATGGGTTCATGTACGCCTTCCTGCTCATCAATAATGTATTCTTGCGGTAGGACATGGAGAATTTCTTGATCAGCGGGAATGGCGACCGCCCGAGCGGCGTCAATTACGCGATCTACGTCTAGCGATTGCACTTCACGGTCACGAATAGCCACAATACCGTGAGAATTGAGGCTGCGAATATGACTACCCGCAATACCGGCATAGACAGAGTGGATCGAGCACCCAGCCATTAATTCGGCCTCCTCTATCGCTCGCTGAATTGAGTTCACCGTTGCCTCGATATTAACGACGACTCCTTTCTTCAGCCCAGAGGACGGATGCATCCCGGTGCCGACTATTTCAAGCTCACCATTTGAGCCGACCGCTCCAACAATCGCCACCACTTTGGATGTGCCAATATCCAATGCAACAATCATGTTTTCTTCATTTGCACTAGCCATAATTAATCCTCAACTGTCCGCTGCTAGCCGTTTACAGACGGATCAGCATTTGCCCTTATGTCATGCTGCGCGCCAATCAATAAGCCATCCTTCCAAGCGACGGCCAGTCCATTGGGGTAACGCAGATCTATAGTTTTAATATTATGTAGTTCGTTTTGTAACCCTGAATTCCACGCCAGAGCTAAGCGTTTAAGTTTGTCGCCAAGTTGGTCACGACCTAGCACCAATTTTATCCCCCGGGCAGTCTCAACCCGCCAAACACCAAGGTTATCGCGCTGCAATTCCACTAGCTTTAGTCCGGTTGGTTGCAGCAGCGCCGCCAACATCTGATAACTCTCCATCATTTCTTGAGAGCTACCGTATTGAGCACGCAATACCGGCAGATTTTCCAATACGCTGTTATCATCAATATCCAGTTGCTCACCCAAACGATTGAGAAATCCCGCCTCACCCCAACGTGCAATAGGGACTTCCTCAATCACCATTACACTTAAAGTTGAAGGCCATTGACGTCGTATACTGGCTGAATCTACCCAGGGGTGGCGCTGTAGGTTCTGCCGCAGAGCTTCTAGATCAATAGTCAAAAAACCACCACTAATCTCGGCACTAACCAAATCGACCAACTCCTGCTGCTGCATATAACTCAACTCTCCAGCCACCACTATTTCAGTCACTGGTTTATTAACCACTTGAAACAACGTGGTCACCCCATAAATCGTGGCCACGGAAAGGCAAACTAGCAGTAAACGAGAAACCCCATCGATCAAGCGATCAACACGACTTTTGTTATTGGCTTGCGGACGATTAGCGCCACGGCGATTTTGAGTAGCCATTACAATGATGCCTCCAGTATTGCCAACACTAATTGGTCAAAATCAAGCTCTGCTGCCTTGGCAGCCATGGGCACCAAACTATGACTGGTCATACCGGGCACAGTATTCACTTCCAATAACTGGAATCTATTGTCAGCATCAACCATCACATCGACACGACCCCAGCCAGAACAACCCACAGTCTTAAAAGCTCTCATAGCCAAAGCACGTAATTCTTGCTCGCGCTCGTCGGATAACCCCGCAGGACAGAAGTACTGCGTCTCATCACTAAAGTATTTAGCTTGATAGTCATAAAAGACATCATTGGACTGAATGCGCACTGAAGGTAATACCTGCTCTCCCAAAATGGCGACGGTATATTCCTCACCTTCCATTAATGGCTCTGCAATCACGGTAGCGCCAAATTTCGCCGCCTCAGCCCAAGCCGCTTCAAGTTGTTCGGGGCTCTCGGCTTGACTCATCCCGATACTGGAGCCCTCACATGCAGGCTTAACCATGGCTTTACCACCGAGTTGGCGCATAATTTTCGTCCAATCCGACAGTTCTTCGAGAATGGCAAAATCTGCGGTGGGCAAACCTATGCCCTGCCACATCTGCTTACAGCGCAGTTTATCCATAGCCAATGCAGAGGCCAGCACACCACTGCCTGTGTAGGGTAAGTCAAGATATTCCAATGCGCCTTGCAACGTGCCATCCTCACCACCAGGACCATGCAAAGCGATAAACACACGATCCAAATTATGCTCTGGTAGTTGTTGCAGTAAATCTGCGCCCGCATCGATGGCCACTACATCAATACCAAGATTGAGCATCGCCTGATGAACGGCTGCGCCACTCATAAGGGAGATTTCCCGCTCGGAGGATACACCGCCATAGAGTAGGCCAACGCGACCGAACTGTGTGACAGATAACGTCATTCAGCGGCCTCCTTTTGCAATTTACTGGCAGCCAGCATGGCGACTAATTTACTTACACTGCCTGCGCCCTGAGTCAGAACAAGATCACCGCCGCAAACCAGATCAGCCAGTAAATTGGGAACATCCTCAATTTGCTCCACATAAATAGGGTCGATACCACCGCGTTGACGGATACTACCGCATAGATTTTTACTGCCAGCACCAGCAATAGGCTCCTCGCCAGCAGAGTAGACATCTAGCACTAGCAACACATCCACTTGAGATAGCACCTGCACAAAGTCTTCATACAAATCTCTGGTTCTGCTGTAACGGTGCGGCTGAAATACCATCACTAACCGCTTATCCGGCCAACCATCGCGCACAGCGGCAATAGTGGCTTTTACTTCTGTGGGATGATGGCCATAATCATCGACCAACATGGCCGAACCCTGATTTACCTGATACTCACCGACCATCTCAAACCGTCGACCAACACCGGAGAAATTCTCTAAACCGGCAATAATGGCCTTATCAGAAATACCCTCATCGGTCGCCACAGCAATCGCTGCTGCCGCATTAAGCGCGTTGTGCCGACCAGGAATATTAAGTTTGATATCAAGAGATGGCTTATTATCTGGACGATCAATAACAAAATGACACTGACGTTTATCCATCTGCAGATCTCGTAATCTGTAAGCAGCATCTTCACTAAAACCGTAGGTCAATAATGGCCTAGCCACATCAATCAATAATTCTCGAATAACCTCGTCATCAACACAGAGCACCGCAAGGCCGTAAAATGGCAAATTATGCAAAAACTCAATATAGGTTTTTTTCATTACCTCAAAATCGAAACCATAATTTTCCATATGATCTGCTTCGATATTTGTTACCACAGATACCATCGGTTGCAGGTGTAGGAACGATGCATCACTTTCGTCGGCCTCAGCCACCAGATAGCGGCTGCCACCCAACTTCGCATTAGTGCCCACGCTGTTGACCCTACCACCCACCACGAACGTGGGGTCGCGTCCATCTTCCGCCAATATGGCAGTAATTAGACTGGTGGTGGTCGTTTTGCCATGAGTGCCCGCAATGGCAATGCCATGGCGATATCGCATCAATTCGGCAAGCATCTCTGCACGTCGCACTACCGGAATGCCACGCTCTCGAGCACTGGCAATCTCTGGATTTTCAATAGTTACTGCCGAGGACTTAACCACTACATCGGCACCCTCGATATTACTGTCACTGTGACCGAGAAACACCTCAGCACCCGCCTCAGTTAAGCGTCTAACGCTGGGGCTGGCACTAATATCAGAGCCACTGATTTCATAGCCCTGATTCAGCAACACCTCGGCAATACCGGACATGCCACTCCCGCCGATACCAACAAAATGAATACGGCGAATACGACGCATTTCGGGTACTCGAAAATTTGTACTATTGACCATACCCAACCTCCACACATACCTGCGCCACCCTTTCAGCCGCATTGTTTTTCGCTAACTCACGGGCCCGTTCGGCCATTTGTAGGCGCTGATCTGGGTTTGAACAAATCGTATTAATCCGCTCTGCCAATATTGCGGCAGTAAGATCCTTTTGCTGTACTAATAGTGCAGCGCCACAATCAGTCAATAGCTTGCCATTTACTGTCTGATGATCATCAATGGCGAAAGGGAAAGGAATAAGCAGTGAGCCTAAGCCGGCAGACGTCAGTTCAGCAACAGTCAGTGCACCCGCTCGACATATCACAAAATCA
Organism: Porticoccaceae bacterium; assembly: GCA_049631145.1. Classification (GTDB taxonomy): domain Bacteria; phylum Pseudomonadota; class Gammaproteobacteria; order Pseudomonadales; family Porticoccaceae; genus HTCC2207. The sequence continues at coordinate 47,152 of JBNAAJ010000001.1, read as the reverse complement.
GCCCAGCTATAAGCTCCAGCCATATCGTCGATAAAAGGCACTACCTCAGTAACCTGCTCTTCAATATCAATGCCATGCTGTTGGTACAGCTGCACAGTAGCGCCCCAGTGAGCTTTACCTGCCTGATGCCTTATTAATGGTCTTGATTTAGGCGCAATCATTGCTAACGCCTCTGGCAATAACCTGTTTATGCCCAGCGCTCCGCGGCTCCCACCCAACACCAAAATTCGCGCCTTACCTTCACGCCCGGTAAAACGCTCCTTTGGATCAGGCATTGCTGCGATAGTCGGGCGCACTGGATTACCGCACCATTCACCATTTTTAAGCGCATCAGGAAAACCCAACATAACGCGCTTGGCAATTTTTGCGGACAGCTTATTAGTTGTACCAGCGACAGAATTTTGCTCATGGATCACCACTGGAATGCCTTTTAGTCGTGCCGCTACTGCCCCGGGGCCTGAAGCAAACCCACCCATACCCAGCACCACTGCAGGCTTGAACTCGGCGAGTAATTTCGAAGCTTGACTGATAGAGCGCCACAACAGCAGTGGCGCCTTTAATAGTGCCTTAATACCACGACCGCGAATACCCTCAATATCGAGACAGTGCAATTCAAAGCCACCGGCCGGCACCAACTCAGATTCGATACCGCGCTGCGTGCCAAGCCAAGAAATTTCTATATTCAGCGCTCGCAATTTATCCGCCACCGCCAGTGCCGGAAACACATGGCCGCCGGTACCGCCTGCCATTACCATTACTCGTCGCCCCTGATCAACGCCATTACCCATTGCGAGACCTCCTAACCGGCTGCTTCTCGCTGTGCAACTGGTGGCTAAAGCGCAAAATCATTCCTACCATGGCACAGCTGCTCATCAAGCTGCTCCCACCGTAGCTAACAAAAGGTAATGTCAGCCCTTTAGTCGGCAACAATCCAGCATTAACGCCAAGATTAATAAAAGTCTGTCCAGCAATAAGTAGGCTAAATCCGATTAACGCATAAGCGGCATACCAATATTTCTGATTTATTGCCCGCATCGCCAACTGCAGAATACGCAGTACTAAATAGCTGTACAGACCAAGTAAACAGATAACACCGACATAACCAAATTCTTCGGCAAAAATAGCAAATACAAAATCAGTGTGGGCCTCGGGAAGATACAGCATTTTTTGTACCGACTGTCCAAGCCCCACGCCAAACCATTCCCCACGACCGAAGGCAATTAATGACTGAGTCAATTGATAGCCCGAATTGAATGGGTCCGACCAAGGATCCATAAACGCAGTGATGCGCGCAACGCGGTATGGGGCAGATTCAGCTAGCCAATAAACCACTGTGCCCGCCACAGCTGCAACCAGTATAAATTGACGAATATGTGAGCCACCAAGGAATACCAGCGCCATAAAGGTACAACCCACCAATACCATGGAACCAAAGTCCGGCTCCAAAATAAGCAGTAACTCAAGCAGAGCTAATATGGCTATCAACTGCAAAAACATATGCCAATCATTGGCCAAGGTGTCGCGATGCTTGGCCAGATGTGCGGCTAAGAACACCACCACAGCGATTTTCACTGCCTCCGATACTTGAAAGGTAAATCCAGCAATACTCAACCAACGGCGACTGCCGTTTAGCTCCAGACCGATACCCGGAATTAGCACAATAACTAACAAAAATACTGAGACAATTAGCCACAAGCGGCCATAATTTGCCCAGACATCGGGCCCAACAAAGAAGCCAATACCCATCACTAAACCGGCCAATACCAGATAGGCTAGATGGCGCTTTACAAAGAACAGTTCATCACCAAACCGATACTCCGCAAAGCTAAACGAGGCAGAGGCAATCATAACTAGACCGATTGATAGCAGGGCTAACACCGGCAGTAGTACCTGCAGATCAATATGCCAGTTGAGTGGTCGCGGGATAAAAGTATTACGCAATAGACTTAGCTGCATAACTGACCTCCGTTCCGTTTAGGCAACGCCTTGACCGCCTGCTGGAAACAGCGCCCGCGCTCCTCAAAACCAGAGAACATATCAAAACTGGCGCAGGCTGGTGATAACAGTACCGTATCTCCAGCGCAAGCCTGACTTGCAGCTTGTTCAACAGCCTCAACCATTGAACCAACGACAACTGAAGAACAGACTGAGCGCAATACTTCGTCGATCTGAGCGCTATCCTGACCCATTAAATACGCTCGCTTAACAAACTGACTCGCGGCTTGCTGAAGATCTTCAAATTCTTGATCCTTAGACTGACCGCCGGCAATGAGAATAAGGTTTTTGCGCTCTGAATTACCCAACCCCTTCAGCGCGGCAATGGTAGCGCCCACATTGGTCGCTTTGGAGTCATCGATATAAAGAACACCATTAAGCTCAGCAATATTCTCACAGCGATGCGGCAGACCACTGAACGTTTTAAGACATTGCAGCATGGTCCTCATAGGCAAATCAATCGCATAGCCCAGAGCCAATGCAGCGAGTGCATTAGCAACATTATGCGAACCTTTAAGGGACATATCGGCAATAGGCATTAGACGCTCAATACCATAGGACAGATAGCCGTTCTCAAGGCCCTCTAAGATACCAAAGTCACCGAGATCAGGTTGATTGAGACCAAAGCTACTGAGGCTGATCTGGCTGGATAACAGCGGCTTGGTTAATACATCTTGGCGATTAATCACAACCTTACTGGCGCCGCGGAAAATACGGTGCTTAGCAGCATGGTACTCAGGTAGCCCAGAATAGCGGTCCATATGGTCAGCAGAAATATTCAGCAAGGCAACAACAGCCCCTCGACTGTCGTTGAGTAATTCCAACTGAAAACTCGATAATTCAAGAATATACAAATGGCACTTATCATCGAGCAGATCGAGCATAGGCGTACCCAAATTACCGCCAACGCCTACAGACAAGCCGCTAGCGCGCGCCATTTCACCTAACAATGTAGTTACCGTGCTTTTACCATTAGAACCGGTAATAGCAATGACCGGTGCATTGGCATGCTCAAGAAATAACTCTAAATCACCAACCAACTCTATTCCCTGCTCTCGAGCCGCAACAAGCGCTGGCTCATCGAGAGAGATACCTGGACTGACCACAACTCGATCCATATTCACTAGCAAGTCGGCATCAAATTCGCCTAAAGCTACTGTTACATCTGGATAGCAATCACTTACTTCTTGGAGACGCGGTGGTACTTCACGACTGTCAGCAAAAACAAAAGGTAAATCTTTTGACGACAAAAATCGCGCCACAGACAATCCTGTGACACCCATGCCCAGAATAGCGGTTTTACGATTAGTTGCGATTAGATCTACCATTACTTTATTCCAAAAAAGCCTATCGTTAGCGCAGCTTTAAGGTAGCTAGACCAAATAGCACTAGCATTACCGTAATAATCCAAAACCGCACAATCACTCGCGGCTCTGGCCAACCTTTCAACTCATAATGATGATGCAACGGCGCCATGCGAAAGATACGCTTGCCGGTCAATTTGAAAGACACCACCTGCATAATCACCGACAGCGTCTCCATGACAAATACACCGCCCATAATCACCAATACAATCTCCTGTCGCACAATAACAGCCACCACGCCCAACGCCGCGCCAAGCGCCAATGCACCCACATCGCCCATAAAAACCATGGCGGGATAGGTGTTAAACCAGAGAAAACCGAGCCCTGCGCCGCATAGCGCCGCAGTGAAAATCAGCAGTTCACCCGCACCGCTGATATAGGGAATATTCAAATAACCGGCGAACTGATAGTGACCTGTTAGGTAAGCGATAATACCCAGAGCACCACTGACCAGAACGGTGGGCAGAATTGCCAGACCATCAAGACCGTCAGTGAGATTAACCGCGTTACTGGTACCAACAATGACAAAATAGGTCAGCAAGATATAGAAGGGTCCCAGCGCTAAGGCGAAATTTTTAAAGAAAGGCACAATTAACTCAGTTTCGGCGGGCGTTTGAGCCGTATAGAACAGAACAAAGGCAGCAATAAAGCCAAATATCGACTGCCAGAAATATTTCCAGCGACCAGGCAAGCCGCGGGGATTTTTTTCGACCACCTTGCGGTAATCATCAACCCAGCCGATCAAACCAAAACTAAAAGTAACCCCCAGAACCACCCAGACATAGCGATTATGCAGATCAGCCCAGAACAGCGTGCTGATAAAAATAGCCAACAAGATAAGCGCACCACCCATGGTCGGCGTACCCGCTTTACTCAAATGACTTTGCGGACCATCGTTGCGAATCGCCTGCCCCATCTGCAACTGATTCAGTCGACGAATCAGTATTGGTCCAGCGAGTAGTGAAATGGCCAATGCGGTAAGTCCCGATAAAATACCTCGTAATGTGAGGTATTGCACCACGGAGAAAGCACTGAAGAATTGACTTAAATAATCGGCTAACCACAATAACATTAGCGATCTCCTCCATTTACTAATCTATCAACGACCTTCTCCATACCGGAACTTCGTGAACCTTTAACCAAAAAGGTAATATCGCTGTTGTTTGATTGCGCCAATTGCAACTCCTTGAATAACACATCGATTAATCTATCCTGACTACTGTAATGTTCAGCGCCAAATGACTCAGCGGCAGCTGCACTGAGCTCACCCACGGTATACAGCGCATCAACATCAGCCTGTGCGGCATAGTCGCCGACTTGCCGGTGCATTTGAACACTGTCTTCACCCAGCTCACCCATATCGCCCATCACCAAAATCTTGCGTCCAGCACAGTTAGCCAACACATCAATGGCCGCTTCAAATGAACTGGGGCTAGCGTTATAACTGTCGTCGATGACTGTGCCACCACCCACTATCGGTTTAAACTCAAGACGACCGGCGATGGGCGAGACTGATGCTAAACCTGCAGCAATATGCGCCAGACTCGCTCCAGCTGCGAGCGCACAGGATGCAGCTGCCACGGCATTATTGACCGCATGCCGGCCAGGGATGGACAGCTTTATTGCCTGCTTGAGAGCCGGCTGATCAGCAAGTAACTTCACACAGAGAACAAAGCTATAACAACCATCATCCATCAACTGACAATCAGCGGCACTAATATCGGCCGCTGAATTGGTTGCCGAAAAGGTCAAACAGGGTTTGTTATCGATCAAGCTTCGCCACATATCACCCCAAGGTTGATCGAGATTCAGCACGGCAATGCCAGCTGGCTTTAATCCGCGATAGATCTCACCTTTGGCAGCGGCCACCGCTTCAACACTACCAAAACCTTCAATATGAGAAGACTGAACATTATTAATCAAAGCAATATCTGGCGCCGCCACTGAGCAGAGATAGCCAATTTCGCCACCGGCACTGGCACCCATTTCTATCACGGCATATTCAGTCTCTTCAGCCATCGATAATATTGTTAGAGGCACGCCGATATGATTATTTAGATTTCCCGCAGTGGCGTGTACGGCACCGCAGTGACGCAAAATAGCCGCAGTCATTTCTTTTACCGAGGTCTTACCAGTGCTACCGGTAATAGCAATTAGTGTTCCCGCAAATGTTTCACTACGCATCTGCGCCAATTGACCTAGGGCAACAGTGGTATCTTCAACCACCCATTGTGGCAAAGGTAATTGCTTATTGGCGGTGGACACGACCAGACCACTGGCTTTGTTTGCCGCATCCGCTGTGAACTGATGCCCATCAAAACGGTCACCAATCAGCGCAACAAACAGATCACCTTCATTAATACTGCGACTATCAATAGATAAGCTATCAAAATGGCAATCGGGATTGAGCAATGTGCCGCCAAAACGTGCTGCGGCATCGGTCAACCTCATCTGTGGGGTCATAAGTCACCCCCAACTTGATTACGCTCTTCAACGTCGCGCAATGCCAGACGAGCCTCAGCTTGATCACTAAATGGCAGGCGTTGCGCACCTAATATTTGATAGTCTTCATGACCTTTACCGGCAATTAAAACCACATCATTTTTGTCAGCAGTGAAAATCGCCTGACGAATGGCGGCACGCCGGTCTGATTCAACGGTGGCCTCGCCACTGATACCCTGAAGAATATGCTGTATTATCTGTGTCGGTGGTTCAGATCGAGGATTATCACTCGTCACCACAACATGATCTGCGCAGCGCTGAGCAATCGACCCCATCTCAGCGCGCTTTCCTATATCTCTATCACCACCGCAACCAAATACCACCCAGAGCTTGCCACTACAATGAACACGCAGCGCTTGTAGCGCCTTCTCTAGGGCATCCGGCGTATGAGCGTAATCAACCACTACCGCTGGCTCAGCGTTACCAACCAACTCCATGCGCCCAGGTACAGCGCGCAAATCGGCTATTAAACAAAAGATGTCATCGATATTGATGCCCTGAATTGCCGTAGCCCCAATAACTGCCAGTAGATTGTATAAATTAAACTTACCGAGCATAGATGAGGTGATCTCTCCACAACCCCAAGGCGTCACCACAGAAGCACGCAAACCTTCAGGAGAGAGACCAATAGTGGAACAATAGATATCCGCTTGATTATCTTCTAGGCTGTAACTGATGGCTTTAATTTGCGGATTGAGCGCTGACAATATCGAACGCCCCACCGCATCATCAATATTAATCACCGCATTTTCCATACTCTGCATAGCGAACAACCGAGCTTTAGCAGCAGCATAGGCATCGAGATCACCATGATAATCGAGATGGTCGCGACTCAAATTCGTAAAGATACCAGTGTTAATCTGCACAGCCGCCACACGACCCTGAACAAGGCTGTGAGAAGACACCTCTAAAGCCACATTACTGGCGCCTTTGCTTGATAACTCGGCAAGAATGCGCTGCATTGCCACGGCATCCGGTGTCGTCAACCCAGTGTCAGTAATACCAGCATATGCCACCTCAACCCCTATGGCATCATCAAGCTTACGGTGACCAGTATCGCGCACCATGCCGTACCCCATAGTGCCAATAAATGCACCATGCCCTCGCTGAGCAGACTCTGGTAGAGCCTCTAATAATTCTGCCAGTAAGCGGGAACAGGTTGTTTTGCCATTGGTACCGGTAATACCAACAATATGCATGTCACGCGAAGGCTGCCCATAAAAAATACCCGCAATATCAGATACATAATCGGTAAGGTCGGCGATAGCAACCACAGGTACAGACAGACTAGTGCTGACAATTAAATCTTCGACCAACTTGGCAATATGCTGATCTTTCTCCACCAAAACGGCCACAGCGCCACGCTCAACTGCCTGCGGTATAAAAGCAGTGCCATCGGCATCGGCACCTTTTATGGCGACAAATAAATCACCGGGTTGCACCTGACGACTATCCAAGCAAATACCCTTAATTGCCACCTCAGGATAATTGCCCATATCTGCGAAATCAGCGACTAATGTCGCCAGAGTCATGGTCCATTGTTGCGACAGGCTCATCATGAGTCCCCTCGCTGTTTCGACGCTCTTTGCGCATCGGCAACGGTACGATTAACATCCAATTGATCCGGAGTGACTTGCAGCAATCTCAGCGCATTGCCGGTGACTTCTGAGAATACCGGCGCGGCCACCACGCCACCAAAGTAATTACCATCACCCGGTTCATCAACGACTACAATGGTTACTAAGCGCGGGTTATCAACCGGTGATAGTCCAGCAAATACTGAAACATAACGGCTATCTGCGTAACCTCCCGTCGCTTTGGTTTTATGCAACGTACCGGTTTTACCACCAACCGAGTAGCCCTCGATCATGGCTCGCTTACCTGTGCCTTTAGCACTCGCGGCAGTTTGCATCATATGACGAATTTCGCGAACCGCTGCCTCATCGGCAACTCTAATACTATCCGGCGCCTCATCCACTGCCAGCAATGATACCTCTCGGCGCAAACCATTATTGGCCAACACCGCATAGGCACGCGCCATTTGTAGCGAAGAGGCACTTAAGCCATAACCAAAAGCAAATGTCGCCTGAGTTACCGGATCCCATGTTTGGTAAGCAGGTAAATTGCCCGCTGTCTCGCCGGGAAATCCGCTGCCCATGCCCTCACCGAAACCCACCCGCTCAAATAGCCCACGGGTGGCATGAGGATTCATCTGCAACGCTAACTTTGTAGTACCCACCTGACTTGATTTGGTGAGAATACCGGCCAAATCGAGATTGCCGTAATCCTTAGTATCAAGAAACGTTTTATAGGCCACTTTGTAATAGCCGGGGCTGGTTTGAATCTTAGTGTCAGGCTTGAATTTACCGCTTTGCAAAGCCGCCAATAGAGTAAACGGCTTCACCGTAGAGCCTGGCTCCAACATATCAGTGATAGCGCGATTACGCACTGAATCTCGACGCAGGCTGGAGCGGTCATTGGGATTGAAAGAGGGTTGATTAGCCATAGCCAACACTTCGCCCGTGTGCACATCCAGCACCACCACCGAACCAGACTTGGCTTGATGGCGCTGCACTGAGGCTTTTAGCGCTCGGTAAGCCGCATACTGAACACGCAGATCAATACTCAGTCGCAACGATTCACCAGGGCGTGCTGGCTTGGTCAAGCTGATATCTTTAATAGTGCGGCCGGCGCGATCCTTAACCACCTTTTTGGATCCCGCATCACCGGCTAACCATCGATTGTAAGCCAGCTCCATACCTTCCTGACCATCATCATTTACATCGGTAAAGCCGACCAGTTGCGCAGTAACCTCACCCGAGGGATAAAAACGCTTGTACTCTTGAATGCCTTGAACACCGGGAATACCTAAAGCCAAGATTTCTTCAGCCTCAGTGCTAAGTAAATGCTTAGCCAGCACCATAAATGATTTATTGCGATAACGCTGTAAGCGGTCTCGCAACTGAGCCTCCTGCGTATCAATGGCTTTAGCCAGACGCGCGATATCCTCTGCGCTGGCCAGTTTTTGTAAATGTTGAGGGTTCACCGTTACCGTCGTGACCGGAATACTCATCGCCAAAGGCTCGCCATTGCGATCGGTAATCAGGCCTCGGTAGGCGGGAATCGCTTCATTGCGAATAGAGCGCTCATCGCCCTGAGTTTGCAAAAAGTCAGAACCACGCTCTTCACTGGGAATAATTTGTAACTCGGCAATTTTCCCTGCAACCAAAATCGGCAGAGAGACCAACCCCGCCATCACTAAATAGTAACGCCAACGTGGTATCACTTTCTGTACCGTTTTTTTGGCCACTGTGCCTTAGGTCCCTTTTACTGTTAAATAAGGTTATCCGCCTTCAACAACCTTCTATCTCGTTAAGCCAGCATACTAATGAGACTTAACCATCAATATTTCACTTGACCGCGGGCTGCGCATATTTAACTGCTTTGCGGCCATTGTCTCGACCCGCTGTAATGAGCCCCAAGCACTCTGCTCGAGCAGATACTTGCCGTAATCCTCATCCAACTGACTAGCCTCGCGCTCCAGAATCATCAATTGAGCATACTGCTGGCGACTTAAATGACTCACTAGCCCCACAGCAATCGCACTTATCAACACCAAAACCCACAGCAATGCCACCTGCCAAGAGCTTGCACTGAACTGCACTACGCCACCCGCTCCGCTATGCGCATCACCGCACTGCGCGCTCTGATATTGCCATCCACTTCAGCATCCGCTGGCTTAATCGCCTTACCTACCTTGACTAGGCGCACACCTCTATCAACATCTCTCACCGGCAGATTCTTCGGCAACTTAATGCCCTGTTCTTGATCCCGAATAAACCGCTTTACTCGACGATCCTCAAGCGAATGAAAACTGATAATGACCAAACGGCCACCCACTTTTAAACTATCAATTATTTGTCCCAACAGGTCCTCAAGGTCCCCTAACTCGCGATTAATAAAGATCCTAATAGCCTGAAAAGCCTTAGTTGCAGGATGTCTGCCGCGCTCCCATGCCGGATGCGCTGCCGCGAGTATTCCCGCCAACTGCACAGTGCCAGTAATCGGTGCTTTACCGCGCTCTTTAACCACCGCAGTGGCCATACGTCGAGCAAAGCGCTCCTCGCCATACTCCTTAATCACACGGGCAATCTCCTGCTCCTCGGCGCTAGCAATCCACTCGGCCGCAGACAGCCCTTTACTGGTATCCATGCGCATATCTAATGGCCCATCACGCATAAAACTAAAGCCTCTCTCAGCCTCATCCAGTTGCGGAGAAGAAACACCCAAATCCAGCAATACACCCGATATATCACCAACCTTTTGCATATCGGCCGCTACCGATTGCAGGTCCGCAAAGCTACCGTGAAATAACTGCAACCTTGTATCCTGAGCAAAGCGTGCTTTTCCGGCGGCAATTGCCTGCGGGTCTTTATCTATCGCCAACACTGAACCCAAGTCCGATAACCGATCGAGCAACTCGGCCGTATGCCCTCCACGACCAAAAGTTCCATCGACATAAAAGCCATGCGGATCTGTCACCAACGCATCGATGGCCTCATGCAATAACACCGTTGTGTGTGCAGTCTGTTCAGAACTATTCATACAGACCCCCTACCAAGACAGATTTTTAAGCGCATCGGACATACTGTCTTTATCAACCAGCATGCTGCGGTAATTTTCCTGAGACTTTTCACGCTCAGCATTCCAGTTCTCTTCTGACCAGATCTCAAGGCGCTGGGTGCGGCCAACCAACACTAGCTTTTTCTCAAGCTCAGCATAGCCGCGGAGCTCAGTCGGAATTAATATTCTGCCGCTAGCATCCACCTGTAAGTCTTTTGCCTGCCCAACGACAAAACGACTGAGCATTTCACCCACCTCATCCATCGCCGGCAGTGCAGCAACTTTTTCCTCAAACTTTTTCCATTCTGGCAGCGGGGACAGCGTCAAACAGGTAGACTTCATATCAATGGTGATAACGAGGTCGTTGGAGCAAATATTTTCAAGCAGGGCACGGTAGCGCGTCGGAATTGCCATCCGACCCTTGGCGTCCATATTGATTGGATCGCTACCTCTGAACACTTTTACCCCCTAAGCTCCACTTAAAAACCTAAATATGCCACTTTTCGCCACTTTTACCCATCTGTGCAGATTAGGGTGACAGAAAGTCAAAGTCAAGGTTAAAGGAAGGCTAAAAAAGTGAGTAAAATCAGTAGGTTCCGCGTTTTTTGCGCTATGGTTAAAGTACACCTTAAAAGCAGCAAATAATTAACAATAGAAAACATGAGGGTAAAGCCACAACTTAAAGTAACTTCTAGCTTTAAGGGGTTTTAAGAACAATTAATTTTATTTGGATTTATTTTTAGATCTTAAAAGAATATATAAACTGCCTATTTAACCAACAAAAAGGGCTAACGATTACTCGCTAGCCCTTCTCGCAACACATTATCATATGAGTCAACCGATAAGCCGGGTTCTGTCGTGGACAGTCATTCATCTGGGACAAGCGTCGCCACCTGCCTCAAGCAACCTACCCGTTCCCAACGCGGGTCGCGCCATACGGGAACCTATTTGGTCTTGCTCCGAGTGGGGTTTACCATGCCACCACTGTTACCAGCGGCGCGGTGCGCTCTTACCGCACCCTTTCACCCTTACCTGTGTTCGCGAACGAATCATCGGCGGTCTACTCTCTGCTGCACTAGCCGTAGGCTTTCGCCCCCCAGGCGTTACCTGGCACTCTACCCTGTGGAGCCCGGACTTTCCTCTGTGTTACACCCTAGTTAACCGCAAGCGGATAAAAGAGACCTCAACACAGCGACTGCCTAGTCAACTCGTCGGGCAGAATAACACAGATAGCGTTGCGCATAGAGAAATTTAAGGCTGCTAATACCCAGCAATATCATCTAACTAGAGGTTTTTTAGCACCTCTAACGGCGGTTGCACCACCGCTTTACGGCTGTAGCCAACACCCAATGCACCCACCAATACAGCACCGGCAATGGGCCCAACCACCCACAACCAAGGATGCATGGCAAAAGGCAAATCGAACATAAAGCGCTGGAGCATGGCGACGGCCGCCTCGGCACCTATTGCAGCCAATAGACCCGCCATTGCGCCTAATGCGCTAAACTCCACCCACTGAATACCCAGAATCAGACCTCGCGTGCTACCCAATGTGCGCAGAATAGCGCTTTCTTGCAAGCGCTCAGACATCGACAAGCTCACCGCCGCAAACATTACCAATACACCACAACCCAGTATCAATAATGTCATCACTTCTAAACCTCGAGTAACCTGCGATACGATGGTGCGAATACGATCGATTATTTTATCTAATTCAATAACCTGTACCGTCGGATAGGCTCGCAAAAGATCGTTCACCAACAACTTTTGCTCAGCGGGGATATAAAGACTGGTCATATGGGTACGCGGGTATTCCTCTAATAACCCTTGCGGAAATAAAAAATAAAAGTTGGGCGTCATATTGTCCCAATTAAGGCTTCTTGTGCTCGTCACCTGCGCTTGAAACTCAAGACCTCCGACACTAAAGCTTATTCGATCGCCAATACTCAGACCCAATTCACCAGCTAATTCGTCCTCCAAGGAAACCGGTGCAATCCCCTCTGCCAAACCCAACTCGTCCCACCATTTGCCGGCGGTGAGTTTATTGCCCTCGGGGAGCGCTGCAGTCCAGCTAAGGTTGAGTTCGCGCCGGAAAGACTCGTGACTATCGCGCTGTGCCTCGCTGACCACTTGATCATTTATCGCCACTATGCGCCCACGCACCATGCTGTACCAACCGGCAGTATCCAGCCCCTGATTGGTGACCACATCTCTAACTCCCTCAAGTTCATAGGGTGCAACATTAAGTAAAAAATGATTCGGCGCATCATCAGCTAATTGCCAACGCCACTCATCAATCAGCGATGTACGCAATACCGTCATAATCATCAACAGCGCAATAGCCCCAGAAAAGCCAACCATCTGAATCAGACTCTGAGACTTACGTCGCCAAAGATTGGCTAGCGCTAAACGCCAAATACTGCCGAGTTTTTGGCCATACTTTTTGCCCATACGCAGTAGCAATAAGCCAATAACAATCGTTGCTAGTGCCGTTAGCCCAAAACCTGCCAAAATAGCCAAGCTCAGTAACACACTGTCGCTGTACCATAGCAACAAGCCAGCCACAGCAACCACACCCAATAAGCCGCGCAATAGTGAACTCACCGGTTTAATCGGCACATCCTGTCGCAGAACCGCCAGTGGCGACTGAGCGGGAAGGTGCCATAGAGCAGGTAAGGTAAACCCACCCAGACAGAGCAAGCCCGTGGCTAGACCAGTGACCCATGGTCGAAGCCCGGCCATGGGTAAGGAGATCGGTAGCCATTCGCGGACAACAGCGATTAATAACTCATGAAAGCCGTAACCGACAAATAATCCCATTAACGAGCCAGTTAAACCGAGCCATAGACTCTGCTGTAAATACAACCGACGCACAGCACTGGCGCCTATACCCCAACTTTTTAATAGCGCGACCTGCTGGGTTTGTCCTGTGGCAAAATGATGACTGGCCAACGCTAAAGCAATACCCGCCAGTACTACCCCTATACTTCCAGCCAATAGGAGAAAACGGCGACCTTTATCCATGGTATCGGCAATACTGGCCTGGGCCTGGTCGGGCGTGATTAAGCGATCATGCACATTGAGCTGAGTTTCAATCCAATCGGCATAGGCGTTAAAACCATCAGCACCACTGGCGCCCTGCGCCATCAGCAACCTATAGGTAACACGACTACCGGGCAAGATAACCTCAGCGGCATCGAGATCGGCGTAATTCATTAATACCCGCGCACCAAAGGCACCATAGGAGCCACCGCTATCTGGCTCCTCCACCAGGATCTGAGTGACCTTGAGGCGCGTCTCACCCAGTTCTATCTGGTCACCCAACTGTATATTAAGTAATGGCAACAGACGCGCATCAACCCATACCTCACCTGCCGACGGACCATAATCGACGCTCTCAATAAGACTACTATCTGCGGTAAATGGCGTAGTTGTGCGGCGCAGAACCCCCCTGAGTGGATAACTGCTTTCGACTGCCTTAATGGATGCCAAATGCATCTCACTGTTGTGGAAGACCATCGAGGCAAAAGTCAGCATCTGGGCACTTTTCACCTGCATTTGATGCGCCCGCTCAATCCAATTGGGATCAATGGACCTACTACTTCTCACCTGTAAATCAGCCGCCAGAAAGCTACTCGATTCCGCCGTCAGTGCGCGCTCTATTCTCTCTGCCAACAATGATACAGAAGTGACCACGGCAACAGCCAAAACCAATGACCAGACAATTAGCCCAAGCTGTCCACCGCGCCATGTACGCATTAACATTCGCCATGCTTGCATCAGTGTTTACTGCCTTTGGCTTGCGCTTTAGCTTTGCGTTTTGGCTTCGATACAGTAGCCTCGACCTGCTGACCGCCAGCTAAATGCAGACGCTGGCCACAGCGATTGGCAAGATTATGCTCATGAGTCACTAATACCAGTGTTGTGCCTTCTTCTTTGTTGAGGTCAAACAAAAGATCATTAATTTTCTCTCCTGTGCCGGTATCCAAATTGCCCGTCGGTTCATCGGCAAACAAAATTGTTGGACGGCAGGCAAAGGCGCGGGCGACGGCTACTCGCTGCTGCTCACCCCCTGATAACTGGCGCGGATAATGCGTAGTACGCTGTGCCAAACCGACACGCTGCAAATAGTACTCTGCGGTTTTTAACGCTTGATCATCCCCTTGTAGCTCCAATGGTAAGGCCACATTCTCCAGCGCGGTTAAACCAGGCAATAAATGAAAAGATTGGAATACAAAACCTACATGTTGCGCACGTACCACGGCGCGACCCTCTTCGTCCATCGCGGTAATATCTTCACCATTAAGATTGACCGTTCCCGAACTAGGTAGATCAAGCCCCGCTAAAATACCCAGCAACGTAGACTTGCCACTGCCAGATGGCCCGACAATCGCAAGACTTTCACCACCAGCCAGAGACAGGCTGATCTTATCTAAAATTTTTAGCGTACCTTCTGCAGTGTCAACCTGCTTACACACATTACTGACTTCAATCATTTCAAATTTCCATTGCTAGCAAAATTGCATACACTGCAGTTATCACTTGTTAATGAGTTTGTTGAGATTATTTATGCGGACTGTCTCTTTGACCCTAGCGCTCAAGCGCCTATGTTGCCTGTTTATTCTACTGGGCGCCAATACTTATGGATCAACGCTACTGGTATTGGGAGATAGCCTTAGTGCTGGCTACGGTATCAACCAGGGCAACGGCTGGGTAGAACTTCTGCGCCATGATTGGAATGACCGTCATCAGATCATCAATGGCAGTATCAGCGGTGACACCACCGGCGGCGGTCTTAACCGTCTGCCCTTGCTATTGGAAAAATTCTCTCCCGACTATGTCTTGCTGGAATTGGGCGGCAACGATGGTCTGCGCGGCCAGCCGCTCAACCTGATGAAAAATAATTTACTCGCAATGATTAAACTGTGTCGCGAGGCAGGCGCTGAACCAATTCTATTTGGTATGCGCCTGCCACCCAATTATGGCCGCCGTTATTCCGATGCCTTTGCCGCTGTCTATCCACAGTTATCGGCACAGGAGAAAGTGGTATTGATTCCCTTTCAGCTCGAGGAGTTAGCCGTCACAGAAGGCATGATACAACAGGATGGGCTTCACCCCACAGCAAAGGCACAGCCCATTATTAAGCAGGTTATCAAAGAGTATTTACAACCACTGATGGAATCAGGTAAGTAATAAAAACTAGGTATCAGCAATAAAAACGAGTGCCAATCCATTATTGCACCAGCGCTGTCCGGTCGGCTTAGGACCATCATCAAAGACATGCCCCTGATGACCACCACAACGAGCACAATGGTACTCTGTGCGCGGCCAGATCAATTTAAAGTCACGCTTGGTTTGCACATGCCCGGCAATATGCTGAAAAAATGACGGCCACCCCGTACCACTGTCATATTTCATCGCTGAGGTGAACAGAGGTAGATCGCAGCCGGCACAGCGGTACTCGCCCTTTCTATATTCTTTATCAAGCGGGCTAGAACCAGCTGGTTCGGTACCCTCATCACGCAAAATATAATATTGCGCCGCAGTTAGGCGCTGCTTCCATTCGCTGTCAGTAAGGATCATTTTTTCCAGCGCCCATAATGAGGATGGTGTCATTATTGCCAGTCCACCCAGCCCAAACTGCTGCATCCAAGTCCGTCGATTCATACTCTCACCTTCAGTTAACACCGTGAGGATGCTGGATAGGCTGTCCCGCTGATGACTTGATCAGCAGTTTTAACTGCGATACAAGGCCACCGGCCAGAATCAGTGCACAACCAATAAACTCTGGCTGAGTAAGATATTCATCCAGCAGCCACCAGCCGCAGAGTGCGGCGAAAACAGATTCAAAGGCTAAAATAATTGCCGTATGTGAGGCTGGAGCCGTACGTTGACCCACTACCTGCAGACCGAACCCTACCGCAGACGACAGCACACCAACATACAATAAAGCCACCATGGCATCCCAAATACCCTGCCAATTCCAAGCCTCAAATATCGGCACCAGTACCCCAGTAATCACCGTAGCCACACAAAATTGAATAAAAATTAACCGAAACGGCGAGGTATCATTGGCAATCATACCAGTGAAGATAATATGTAAAGCAAACAGCACAGAGCTGGCAAGAACTAAAATATCACCGATAAAAATTTCATCACTATCGATCTGCCCCATAAAATAGAGGCCCACAAACGCTAGACTCATACCCACCCAAGTGGGCCACTCGGTTTTGTTGCGGAAAAAAAGCCCCAGCAACGGCACAAAAATAAGATACACACCAGTTAAAAACCCGGCGCGACCTGCAGTGGTATAGACCATACCCCATTGCTGCAATAGCATGCCGGAGGTAAGCACCAACCCCAGCAGGGCAGCATTTCTATTGACCTTATTGAAGGCAAATATCTGCCGCGGCTTTTCCATCACATACCACAGAGGCAAGATCGCCAGAGCGCCAATCAAGAAGCGACCGAAGGTAAAGGTAATAGGACCAATATGATCCATACCTGAACGCTGATAGACAAACGCCAGACCCCAAATAAAAGCAGTGAGTAACAATATTAGGTCTGCACGCAGATCGGTTTTAAAACTCATAACAGATTCTTTTTATCAATACGTTTAGTTGGGCAGTGGCTGCATATGCTGAATCAGTAACTGCACTTTTTCCACACCGCGAAACTCGTTGACATCCAATTTGTAGACACAGCTTACATCAGTCAATGTGGGATTCGGCCAGTGCGCAGTGTCAATATTAAACCAGATTGCGTCTATAACCTGATCAGGTTGGTCTTGTGGCGCAAGGGATAGCTTAAGGTGATTTTCCCCGACAATACGTTGCTGCACAATCAAAAAATGACCAGTAAAGCTCGGCTCCGGAAACTGCTGCCCCCAAGGACCCGCATCACGCAATAACTGTGCAGTGGGCATAGCTAATTGCTGTGCCGATAAACTGCCATCGGTAACCAGCTTCATCTGCAGATCATCGGCACTTAAAGACTCTGCAACCTGTCGCTGAAAGGCCTGCTCAAACTCAGCGAGTTGCGACTGTTCAAGGGTTAATCCAGCGGCCATCGCATGACCACCAAATTTACAGATCAAGCCAGGATTTTGTGTTGCCACGGCATCCAATACATCGCGGATATGCAACCCCGGAATCGAGCGCAACGACCCCTTCAATTGACCATTATCACCAAAAGCAAACGCCGCTACCGGTCGGTGATATTTTTCTTTAATACGAGAAGCCAGTAATCCTACGACCCCTTGATGCCAGTCTGACTGAAACAAACACAAGGCAACCGGCAGATCCTCACCATCTATCGATAACTGTTCAACAATCCCCAGTGCCTCTCGCTGCATACCAGCCTCAATATGCTTGCGATCCTGATTTAACTCATCTAATGCTTGCGCCGTTCGCAACGCCTGCTGTGGATCATCACTTAACAAGCACTGAATACCCAGACTAATATCATCTAAACGACCAGCCGCATTAAGTCTCGGGCCCAGTGCAAAGCCCAAATCACTTGCCACCAAACTGCGCGAATTTTTACCAGCAATACGTAATAACGCTTGAATACCCGGTCTTGACTGACCGGCACGAATCCTGATTAACCCCTGGTGTACTAAAATCCGATTCACTTGATCCAGAGGTACCACATCTGCCACAGTACCCAGCGCCACCAAATCCAACCACTGACTCATATCGGGCTCAGCCATGGCCTGCTCAGCAAACCACTGTTGTTCACGTAGCAAAGCACGCACCGCGCAAAGTAGATAGAAGGCCACACCAATACCAGCGAGATTCTTGCTGGGAAACTCACAGCCATGCTGATTGGGATTTACAATAGCCACCGCATCAGGCAACACCGTTCCCGGCAGATGGTGGTCGGTTACAATCACCTCGATCCCCAACTGATTGGCACGTGCCACACCGTCAACACTGGAGACACCATTGTCGACAGTGATAATAAGATGCGGTGATTTGACCGCCGCTAAATCGACAATTTCTGGGGTGAGCCCGTAACCGTAGTCAAACCGATTGGGCACTAGGAAGTCCACTTGCTGCAAACCCATAGCTTTTAATGCCAGCACCATTAATGCCGAACTGGTGGCGCCGTCGGCATCGAAATCGCCCACTATCAAAACTGACTGTTGATGTTGAATGGCACTGACAAGTCGTTGGCTGGCAGCGCCAATACCCGCCATCAGGTTAGGCTGCGGCAGATCGTTAAGCCTGCGCCCTAACTGGTGCTGGTAGCAGATACCTCGAGATTGATAAAGTCGCTGCAATAATGGGTCGAGCTGCGCAGAGAAGTCGCAGCCACTTAGGTCAAACGGTCGGGTTGCGATATGCATTAAAATAGCGGTCTATAAGTAACCGGCTTGTTTACCAATCAGCCAACTAACCCAGCCTAAAGCGGCAATAACTGCCCAGATACCAAATAGCAAGCGCCAGCCTCTAAAAGGTTTGCGTTCGGTGGTATTAAAACCACTATTAAGGTACTGCTCAACGCGCTGCATATCTTCATCCGACAGTTTATTTTCTTTACTCATAAGTCACTCTCAAACTCGGCCGGTAAACTCAGATAAGTACCGACCTGCTCCGGCGCTAGATCGGTTAATCTGGGCACAATGCCCAGACAGGGCTCATTAATCACCCTGCGTAGTGTAGCAATATTTTCTTCCAATCGCGGCATCTGTTCATCAATCACATTGCCCACCCAACCCGCGATACTGAGGCCATCCCGTCGCACTGCTTCAGCAGTTAACAGTGCATGGTTAAGACAACCCAACCGTAATCCTACGACAAGTATCACCTGACAGTTCAATTCTCGCGCCACATCGGCCAGCGTTTCACGGTTATTAAGTGGCACTCGCCAACCACCAGCACCCTCGGCCAACAACATGTCCACCGGCAACAGCCCCAGCCCGCGGCAGTAACCCACTAATCGGCTAGCAGTCAGTGATTTACCCTCCTCTTGAGCGGCAATGTGCGGTGCAATAGCCGCCTGTAAGGCTATTGGATTAACTTGCTGATAGGGAAGTTGATGATTGGCCGCTGCCTGCAACTGCAGTGCATCTTGGTTTTGCATACCGGCGCCCATATCCTCACTGCCGGCAGCAATCGGTTTGATCGCTGCAGTGCGCAAGCCGGCTTTATTGGCTACCGATAAAATACCCGTGGCGATAAGTGTTTTACCAACATCCGTATCGGTACCGGTAACAAATAGCCATTTATTAGCCATAACATTATCTCTAAATAGATTATTTGATTGATCGCACAATTATTTGCGCGCAGTACCGACGATAATTTCCCATGTGGCAGGCAACTGGCCATTGGGCAAGCGGTATTGTTCGTAGGCATTATAAAGGGCTTGGAATCTTTGCTTTCCAGTTAAGTGGACTGCCCTGCCAGCATTATTATTATGCGCACCGACATTCTTTAGTTCCAGCAATAATTGGCGTACCGACTGATGCTGTTCAGTCACTGCGATAGTCTCTAAATCAATCTGGCTAAAGCTAGCCCTAGCCAACGCCTCCTGCCAACGATCAAGGCTAGCGAAACGATTGACATGCACGGTCTTATCGATATCGGCCCAGGCCTGACGCAACTCAATCAATGTACGTGGTCCTGGTACCGCTAGAAGCAACTGTCCATCAGGCTCAAGTACGCGGTAAATCTCTGAGGATAACTTATCCAATTGATCACACCATTGCAGTGCAAAATTAGAAAACACCAATGACTGTGAACTTGATTGCAACGGCAGTGATTCCGCATCACCGCAGAGCCAGCATATAGCCTCATTGCTGTATTTAGCCTGAGCGTAGGACAGCATTCCGGCAGAGAGGTCAACGCCATACACTTGAGCATGAGGGTAACGTTGTTGCAATTGGATGCTGTGATAACCGGTGCCACAGCCGAGATCCATTATTTGCTCTGGACTACCATTAATATTGTGCACAAGATGCTCACCGATCCGATGCTGTAGATTAGCGGACTGGTCATAGCTGCGAGCCGCACGACCAAATGACACTGCGACAGCCGATTTATTGAGGTGATAGCGCTGTAGCTCGAGAAAATGCTCAATATGCTCAAACACCGCTTGCGGTGCGCTTAAATGCGGTAAATGGCCTGCGTGGGGAATAATCGTCGGTGCCTCCACGTGAGTAGCAGCACGAGCGGGTATCAGGGCATCACGCTCACCAAAAATGGTTAATAGGGGCACAGTTAC
Organism: Porticoccaceae bacterium; assembly: GCA_049631145.1. Taxonomy (GTDB): domain Bacteria; phylum Pseudomonadota; class Gammaproteobacteria; order Pseudomonadales; family Porticoccaceae; genus HTCC2207. The sequence goes on along the minus strand of JBNAAJ010000001.1, from coordinate 26,441 downwards.
CTTCGCCATTTGGCACTGCAGGGTACCGAGAAGATCTAGCAGCGCGGCGCCCGACTGAGTATCAATAGCGCAATCTAGTTGACGCAACTGACGCATTAACTCGCGCTGATGCTGATCTCCCTGAGCCTGTAGTCCGGCAAAACGCTTTAAGCAAGCCGCTGGATCAGTCTGCCAGCTTTCCACAAATGCGGTGAAATCAGTTAGTGGCATTGCATCGGCATAGTGGCTATCAGCAACGAATTGCTGATTACTACTGATGGTAATAAGACTGTGAACCTTATCAGGAAATCTCGCCGCATACTGATGGCACAGCATACCACCGAGAGATAGACCCACTAGTGTGCAAGAACTGGGCAGTACTTGCTGCATCCAACGCAACAGGCTTTCAATAGAGTAGTCTGTTATCGGTGCCGACTGGCCACAACCCGGTAAGTCCAAGGTAATCACGTCAGCCAGCTGGCTCAATCGATGCGGTAATTGCTGCCAAATTTGGCTATCTGCACCCCATCCATGCACCATTACAATTGGTTGCAACTGACATTTATCACCCTGACAAGGGTAATAGTGCAGACCAAAATCGGACCGTTTAATTTGCCTGAGGGCATTCATTGACAGAGACACTCATCTAATGCGGCCAACAACTGGTGTATTTGTTGCTCAGTATGACTCGCCGATAAAGTAATCCTTAATCGCCCGCTACCTTTAGGTACGGTAGGTGGCCGTATCGCACCGACCATAAAACCTTTGGCACGCAATTGCTGATTGACCGATACAACTAACTGATCATCATGAATCATTACAGGCTGAATGGGGGTATAAGAATCCATCAGCGATAGGCCAAGCGCATTAGCGCCAGCGCGAAATCGCTGTATCAAAACATTAAGGTGATCTCGGCGCCATTGCTCCTCACTAACAAGAGTTAAGCTCGCGCTTGTGGCACAGGCAATTGCGGGTGGCAAAGCGGTGGTATAGATATAACTGCGCGCAAATTGAATCAGCGTCTCAATCAGCGCCTCGCTACCGGCAACAAAGGCGCCAAAAGTGCCAAAGCTTTTTCCCAGAGTACCCATCAATATCGGCACTTGATCAATACTCAAACCACAGTACTGTACGCTGCCAGCACCGGTGTCACCGAGCACCCCCAGACCATGTGCATCATCAACCATCAACCAAGCCTGCTGCTGTGTCGCCACGTCAGCTATCGCTGCTAGCGGTGCTAGATCACCATCCATACTGAATACGCCATCGGTCACAATCAGTTTACGCTTGGCCTGAGTGTCGTTAAGTTGTGATTGTAAATGCTCGATATTATTGTGCTTATAGCGCTTAAATTCGGCGCGACTCAGGCGACCACCATCAATCAAAGAGGCGTGATTCAATTGATCCTGCAACACTAGATCGTGACGACCCAGCAATGCATTAATGATGCCCATATTAGCCATATAGCCGGTGCTAAATAGTAAGGCTCTGGGCCGCCCAGTAAACTCGGCCAACTGCTCTTCTAACTGCTGATGAGCGGCACTGTGGCCACTGATTAAATGAGAGGCACCACTGCCAGTGCCATAGGTATGGGTGCCCTCACATAGCGCCTTGGCGATACTTTTATGGCCGGCAAGACCAAGGTAATCATTGCTACAAAAATTAATTAGCGATTGCCCATTCACCGCTAAAAGCGCTGCGCAGCCAGAAGCCACTATCGGCCGCTGACGATACAGAAACTGCTGCTGGCGCTGATCAAGCTGCGCCTGAAGAATGGCGTCCATTGTGGTCATGATGCCTATCAGCCAGCGCGATAGAACAACGCGTCGTTTTTATGCTCATTAATCGCGCGATGTAAATCATCTTCCTGCTGACGGCTATCTTTTTCAACTTGATACTGTTCAGGTTCGATACCCAAGCGTTCAAGCAGTTGCATATCTGTATTGGCTTTAGGATTGGGCGTGGTGAGTAATTTATCGCAGTAGAAAATAGAATTGGCACCCGCCATAAATGCCATGGCTTGCATCTGCTCATTCATTTCTTCGCGCCCTGCCGATAAACGCACATAGGACTTAGGCATCATGATTCGAGCCACGGCAATCGTGCGAATAAACTCAAAGGGATCCAAATCGACCTCTTCGGCCATTGGTGTACCCGCTACTTTCACCAACATATTGATGGGCACAGATTCTGGGTGTACCGGCAGGTTCGCCAATGCCATTAGCAGGCCGGCACGATCTTTTTGCTCTTCACCCATACCGACAATACCGCCAGCACAAACCTTCATACCGGCATTGCGCACATTAGCCAATGTATTGAGTCGATCCTGATAGGTTCTCGTGGTAATCACTTCACCGTAGAATTCCTCTGAGGTATCCAAATTATGGTTATAGTAATCCAGACCAGCATCAGCCAGCTTTGCCGATTGCTCTTCGGTGAGCATGCCCAAGGTCATACAGGTCTCAAGACCCAATGCCTTTACCTGTCGAACCATTTCCGCAACTGCGGGAATATCTCGATCGTGGGGAGACCGCCATGCAGCTCCCATACAAAAGCGGCTCGAGCCACTCTCTTTGGCTATCTTAGCGGCATCGATTACTTGCTGAATTTGCAGTAATTTCTCTTTTTCCAGCCCTGTATCGTACCGGGCACTCTGGGGACAGTATTTGCAATCCTCAGGGCAGGCCCCAGTTTTGATGCTCAACAATGTACTGAGCTGCACCTGATTGGGGTTAAAGTGCTGACGATGCACCACTTGCGCATCGAATAAAAGATCGTTGAAGGGCTGATTAAATAGGCTAAGAACTTGTTCACGAGTCCAATCGTGGCGTACTGCCGCTCCATCTTCGGCTGACATGGTCTAACTCCGCTATATGCTAGGCTGAGTCGCAGATAATAAGCCTAGCGCCAGAGCTGTCAACTTATATTTTTATTTTAGGTTAACAAATAAGGGTTAACTATGGATGTTACCCTTCGGTGATTATCACAGACCAAAAATTTTAACTGGCACACCATTTAATGCAGCATTGCCACTAGCACGATCCATAAAACGCTCGTCAGTGAGATCATTACAACTGACGCCATCTTGCTCTGCGGCAATACTGAGATTGACGCCCTCGCGCTTATGCCCCCAACCATGGGGCAAACTCACCACCCCAGGCATTACCTCATCACTGGCAAGCACCCGAGTCTGTACGGCACCGATCCGGGACTGAATTTTCACCTGAGCATTGTTTTCCAAGCCATGCTTGGCCAGATCCTCGGGGTGCATCAACAGCTGCCATCGGGGTTTACCCTTAACTAAACGGTGTGAGTTATGCATCCACGAGTTGTTACAGCGGATATGACGGCGACCGATCAATAACATTTCATCCGGCTGTGTCAGCTGTTCCGCGGCAGCAAGTCGTGCAATATCCTCAGTGATATAGCTGGGTATTAATCTAATTTTGCCGTCCTCGGTGCAAAGTCTATCGGGCAAGCTGGGGTGTAATGGACCAATATCTAAGCCATGAGGATGCTGTCTTATTTTATCTAAGGTCAGCGCCAATGGATGCCCTGCTGCTTCGCTGTAGGGCCCACGCTGTATGCCAATATCAATTAGCTGATCTGGCGAGGGTAAGGGCTTAATCTCAATACCTTTACGGGCAGCAATAGCCAGCCCTAGGCCATTAAAAATCTCCCAATCATGCATGGCTCCGGATGCAGGCTCAAACACTGCTTCATTGAAGCGCGTGGTGTTATGCACCGCCAAGCGCAGAAAAGCTATATCGTAATGATCGTGCTCAAGCGCACTGGTGGGGGGCAGAATAATATCTGCATGCTGAGTGGTTTCATTAATATAGAGATCAATGGATACCATAAAATCCAAGCTATCCAGTGCTCTATCGAGTTGCACACCGTTAGGGGAAGACAGCACTGGGTTGCCTGCAAGAGTGAACAAAGCACGAATCTGCCCTTGACCCTCGGTAAGTATTTCCTCGGCCATAACAGCAGCCGGCAACTCACCGGCGAATTCTGGTAGCCCGCTAACGCGGCTGTGAAACGCAGCGAAATGACCCGCACCTGATTCGCCAGGTTGAACATAGCCGAAGGCAGGCGATGGCGGCATCATACCCCCACGCACATCTAGGGAATGAGTAAGAATATTGATCATCTGAATGGCCCATTGGCACAGTGTTCCGTGGATCTGTACCGAAACCCCCATACGACCATAGCAAACCGCACCCTCGGTCTTGGCCATATCTCTGGCTAGCTGGCGAATTTGCTCAGCAGTGATACCCGTTCTCTGCTCACCCAACTCTGGGGTAAAAGGCTGGCAGGCTTGGCGAACATCCTCTAGGCCAATTAACAAGTCACTGAGATGACCAGTATTGACTAGATCTTCGGCAAACAGGGTATTGAGCATAGCCATCAATAAATAAGCATCTGTGCCGGGACGAATAAAAAGATGCTGATCAGCAATAGTGGCGGTCTCGGTCCGCCTAGGGTCAATCACTACAAATCGACCACCGCGCTGCTGGATAGCCTTTAGGCGTTTGGGTATATCGGGCGAAGTCATAATACTGCCGTTCGATGCCAGCGGATTACCGCCAATAATAAGCATGTAGTTGCAGTGATCTATATCCGGGACCGGTATTAGCGATTGATGACCATAGAGGCTGTAAGACGTTAGTTGATGGGGTAGCTGGTCAAGGCTGGTTGCTGAAAAGTGTATTTTAGTTTGTACCGCTTTGCGCAGTACGTTGGCATGGGTCATGCTTCCGTAATTGTGCACATTGGGATTGCCTGCATAAAAGGCAACTGCATTTGGCCCATACTGCTCTTGCACCGCAACCAGTTTTTCGGCAACCGTATCAAAAGCCTCATCCCAGCTAATCTCGACCCAGCTATCACCCTGCTTTTTGACTGGTAAGCGCAAACGGTCCGGATCTGTATAAATATCCTCCATCGCCGTGCCCTTGGGGCAAATATAGCCGCGACTCAAGGGATCATTTTTATCCCCTTTAATCGATACCACCTGATCACCCTGAGTTTTAATTTCAAGGCCACAGATAGCTTCGCAGAGATTACAGGCACGGTAATGGGTTTTGACGTCAGCGGGCATCTTCTACTCTCCGGTATTTAGTTGCTGAGTCTATAGTAACTGAATTAGCGCTGTATTAGCCGCCATATTTTGTGTCTAGCCAGTACTGCAAACTCTATAAAGTGACCACTAAATTATCACGGTGAATCAACTCGTCATCTTCTCGGTAGCCAAGAATTTTTGCAATTGATTCAGTGCTATGTCCCTGTATCAGCTTAGCTTCGTCTGCGCTGTAATTTACCAGTCCGCGAGCAACCTCATTACCCTCAGTATCGACACAGCTTACCAAATCACCGCGAGTAAAAGTTCCCTCCACTGCACTTACACCCACGGCCAACAAACTGCGACCCTGTTCGGTCAGCACCTTAATAGCACCTTGATCTAATATCAGCTTGCCTTTTATTTGTAACTGGCCTGCTAGCCACTGCTTGCGCGCCGCCAGTGGCTTTTGTGCGGCGCGCAACAACGTGCCTACTATTTCACCCTCTGCCACCTGTTGCAGAATACGCTGATTGCGGCCTCCGGCAATCACGGTATTGCAACCCGATCGGGCTGCCAATCTTGCAGCTTGTAACTTGGTAACCATACCACCACGGCCCAAGGTACCGGAACTGCCACCAGCCAACGCATCGAGATCAGCATCAGTGGCCATGGCTTCAGAAATAAGCTTTGCATCTGGGTTAGCATCTGGGTTAGCGTCAAATAAACCATCTTTGTCGGTGAGAATCACCAACATATCAGCATCAATTAAATTAGCGACAAGCGCCGCTAAGCTATCATTGTCACCAAAACGAATTTCATCAGTCACCACGGTATCGTTTTCATTAACAACGGGCACCACCCCTAAACTCAACAGGGTCTGCAACACACCTCGGGCGTTGAGATAGCGTTGACGATTGGCCATATCATCATGGTCGAGCAGAATTTGTGCAGTATGCCGGTCGAAGCGCATAAAGCTACTTTCATAGGCTTGGATTAAGCCCATCTGTCCCACTGCAGCCGCAGCTTGAAGTTCATGAATACTTTCAGGGCGCGTTTTCAAACCGAGACGCGCAATGCCCTCAGCAATAGCCCCAGAGGAAACTAAAATCACCTCATTGCCCCGAGCCATTAAATCAGCAATCTGTTCAACCCAACTATCTATCGCAGTGCGATCTAAACCAGCACCATCATTGGTCAACAGGGCACTGCCAATTTTTATAACCCAGCGCTTGGCTTGCTTGGCAATTGTTCTATTCATGACCTTTTAATCTCGCTAATCGCTCAGTATTTACTACTTATTCTGCGTAGACAACCTCGACGTCATAATCGTCGTCATCATGGTCATCGCTATTCTCCTGTTTGGCTTCTGTGCGCACTCGCTTGCGCGCCGCGGCAAGCTCCTCGATACGCGTACGCGCTTCCGCCTGCATAGCGGCGCGACGGGCTTCTGCCTGCTCGGCCAGCTCCGGATCAGCTAACTCTTGCTGTCGCTGCTCATCGATATGCTCCATAATCGCCGCACAGAGATCTTTGGTGCCCTGAGAGGCCAAACCTGACATAGTAAACACAGGCCCCTGCCAATTTAAATGATCAACCACCGCTTTACAGAGATCACCGACTTCGTCTTCAGGCAATAAGTCGACTTTATTGAGCACTAACCAGCGATCTCCGGCAGCCATAGTGGCACTAAATTTTTCTAGCTCTTGTTCAATAACCTGAGCATTTTCAGCCGCAGTCGAACCATCGTACGGCATCATATCCACCAAATGTAATAACAGACGGGTACGGGTTAGGTGTTTGAGGAAACGAATGCCAAGACCGGCACCCTCTGATGCACCTTCGATAAGACCGGGAATATCTGCTACCACAAAGCTCTTATCACCGCTCATACCCACCACACCCAGATTGGGCACTAACGTAGTAAAAGGATAATCCGCCACCTTTGGCCGCGCCGCCGATACCGATCGTATAAATGTTGATTTACCTGCATTGGGCAACCCCAATAGGCCAACATCTGCTAGCACCTTCAACTCCAATTTGAGCTCTCGAACTTCGCCTTCTTTGCCGGGTGAAGTCTGCCGTGGTGCTCTATTGGTGCTCGACTTATAGCGTGTATTACCCAAGCCGTGATAACCACCTTGCGCCACTTTAAGCCGTTGACCTAGCTCGGTAAGATCACCGAGAACATCCCCAGTCTGTTCATCAATAACCGTGGTACCAATAGGCACGGGTAACACTAAGTCATCACCCCCACGACCGGTGCACTCGGCACTGCTCCCCTGCTGACCATTTTCCGCTTTAAAGTGTCTGGTATAACGAAAATCGATCAGCGTATTTAAACCATCAGTGGCCACCAGAATTACACTGCCGCCATCACCACCATCACCACCGTCAGGGCCACCTTTAGGAATATATTTCTCGCGACGAAAACTTAGGCAGCCATTGCCGCCTTTACCTGCGTGAACTTTGATTGATGCTTCATCAACGAATTTCATTGCTCTAGTTTACCGTTGCCACTGATCTCTGTCATTTGGGGGTTTAAAAATAGCCGCGCATAAAAAAAGCCCCGCGGAGGGGCTTTTTTAACGAAGGGTCGTCTTTACGCGGATACCACTTCTGCATATTTACGGTTTTGCGGGCCTTTCTGTACAAACTGCACAGTGCCTGTCGCAGTAGCAAATAAGGTGTGATCTTTACCAATACCAACATTATCTCCAGGGTGAAACTTGGTTCCACGCTGACGAACGATAATGCCACCGGCATTGATTGACTGGCCGCCATACACTTTAACGCCTAGGCGTTTGCTTTCTGAATCGCGACCGTTTCTAGTACTACCACCAGCTTTTTTATGAGCCATTGCTATGTCCTCTGCGAATTATCCGGCGTTGATGCCAGTAATTTTAACTTCTGTATACCACTGTCTGTGGCCCTGTTGCGTGCGTGAGTGCTTGCGACGGCGAAATTTAATAATATTCACTTTATCACCGCGGCCATGCGAAACCACCTCAGCAGTCACTTTGCCACCTTTCACCAAAGGCGCGCCAATCTTGACTTCAGCACCTTCGCCAACCATCAAGACTTCTTCAAAATCGATATTGTCACCAGTGGCCACATCCAATTTCTCAAGACGAAGAGTTTCACCCTCAACGACTCGATGCTGTTTACCGCCACTTTTGATCACTGCGTACATGTTCTGCTCCAATTTTAGGGTGGCCAAAACAAGTAAGAGTGGCCAAATTCCGTCGCTTGCTTTCCTGAGGTGTTTAGCCTCTGCGAGAGGGCGGCAATTCTAATGGAACACCCTACTGTTATCAAGTGTTTAAACGGCAAATAATTGAGTCTGCAACAGCCTGCTGGCAAATGCTCTATGCGCCATTATCATTGGATAATTTAATCGTTACTCACTAACCAGATTAGCGAGGCGAAACGGCCGGTTACCGGCTCTCGGCGGTAGGAGTAAAACTGATCTGCTGAAGAGAAAACACAATAGTCGCCACCATAAATATGCCTCACACCACAATTGACCAATTCCGCGCGGGCCAACGCATAGAGGTCGGCTCGATACTTATTCACTGACGACGGCATAAAGGCCGCCTCAATCTGCTGTCGATGCTGCTTATTGAATGACTTATCTATAAAAGCCTGCAATACCTCAGCCCCTACTTCAAAAGCCTCTGGGCCAATAGCGGGGCCAAGATAAGCCATCAGTTGATCTGAGGGTGAAAATGTCGCTACTGCATTGCGTAAAACGCCATTGCACAGCCCACGCCAGCCGGCATGTGCCGCCGCCACCTGCGTACCCTGCTGATTACACAATAAGACCGGAAGACAGTCTGCGGTCATCACCACACAGGCCTTACCACTTTGATCGCTGTAACTGGCATCTGCGGTGGGAGTACCTTTGGCTGTTGGCGCATACTCAACAACGGTGCCATGAACTTGGTGCAACCATAAGGGTTGCTCAGACAGATGCAGACTATCGGCCAAAAACTGGCGATTAGACAACACATCAGACACCTTATCGCCCACATGTAACCCAAGATTATTGCTGTTATAAGGCGGCTGACTACAGCCGCCGAAACGGGTCGTAATTGCTGTTCTAACAGCCTCAGGCGCCGGCCAGTCGGCACTAAACCAGTTATTCATCGGCCAAAGCCTTCAGCAAAGTCTGCATATCATCGGGTAAGTCAACAGACCAACTCTGTAGCTGGCCACTATCTGGATGAATCAAACCAAGCTCTCTGGCATGCAATGCCTGACGGCCGAACCCCTGAATAAGCTCTCGGAGACGCTGGGATGCACCTTTATGGATACGGAAGCGACCAGCATAGGCATCATCACCAACAATGGGAAAACGTAAATGGGCCATATGTACTCGAATCTGGTGAGTGCGGCCGGTTTCTAGATTAAGCCGCACATGGCTGTGCCCCTCGAAGCGTTGTAACACAGAGTAATGGGTGCGCGCTTCCTTGCCATCTGACACCACTGCCATCTTAGTCCGCTGTACTGGGTGTCGGCCGATAGGTTGATCAACAGTCCCGCCACCAGTCATCACACCACTGACAACAGCTTCATACTCTCGCTTGACGGTCCTTGCCTGTAACTGTGCCACTAAATCAGTGTGGGCTTGCAAGCTCTTGGCGACCACCATGAGGCCAGTGGTATCCTTATCGAGGCGGTGCACAATACCGGCACGAGGCACTGATTCCAGTTGTGGGCAATGGTAGAGCAACCCATTTAATAAGGTGCCAGAGCGATTACCCGCCGCTGGATGCACCACTAAGTCAGCGGGCTTGTTGATCACGATAATACAATCGTCTTCGTAGACTATATTGAGAGGAATATTTTCTGCCTGCCAATCGCCTTCCGGTTGCAATTGCACATTAATACTGAGTATCTCACCGCCGAGTAATTTTTGTTTTGGTGCTCGCTGCTCACCATCGACGCGCAGAGCGCCCTGTTTAATCCATTGCTGTAATCTGGCTCTGGAAAAGTCGGTGAACAAATCAGAGGCGATTTGGTCCAATCGTCTACCGCAATCGGCGGCAGTTACCCTGGCCGTAAGCTGGATTTGCTCGCTATTGTTATTTTCACCGTTAGACTGGTTCACTAAGGTCGCTCTGTGGTTAAATACCCTGCTCCGTCGACTTGTGAATCGACTCCGTTTCAGTCTGGGAATTTTACATGAAAAATATCGCTTATATTTTGTTGATTTTAAGTTTATCTGCTACCTCCGGTTGCTCATGGCTGGGATGGGGTGACGATGAGACCACAGAGGACGATACTGCAGGTTATACCGAACGCGATTTTTATGAAAAGATCCAAAGTAGCCTAAACGCCAAGAATTGGTCGACTGCAATCAGTAATCTGCAACTTCTCGAGTCACAATTTCCATTTGGCAAGTATGCAGAGCAGGGTCAGCTGGAATTGATGTATGCACAATACAAGTCGGCAGCTTACGAGGATGCGATTTCATCAGCCGACCGATTTATCCGCCTGCATCCCCAGCACCCCAATGTTGACTATGCCTTCTATGTTAAAGGGCTGTCGGAAATCTCACAGACCTCCGGCTTTTTTGATAACTTTTTGCCTACCGATACCAGCAAACGTGATATCGGTACCGCTCGTGACTCCTTTGCCACTTTCACTGAGTTATTGTCCAGATTCCCCAAAAGCCCCTACGCCGCTGACGCACGCAAGCGTCTAATCAATTTACGCAACCAACTGGCGCGAGCGGAGATTCATGCCGCCAATTATTACTTTAGTCGTGGGGCCTATGTGGCTGCGGCTAACCGCGGGCGCTATGTGGTAGAAAATTTTCAACAATCTCCTGCCGTTCCCGATGGTCTAGCAGTGATGGCTCAAGCGTATTATATGTTAGAAATGCAGGAGCTTTCGGATAATGCAGTAGCGGTTATGGCGGCAAACTACCCCGAACATCCGTCTCTGATGGCCGACGGCACCTTTGATTACGACCGAAGGTCACTCGATGCTGGGGATTCATTTCTGACCAAAATCACCTTCGGCCTTATCGATAGAGCCGAGCCACCCGCATTTGATACCCGCTATCTCTATGATCGAGTAACACGCGATGCAGACTCTCTCAGTGACAGCGAAGAGTCGCAACAAAGCAGATCGTTATGGAGTTGGCTGACTTTTGGTCTAATGGACTAATCACTCAATATTATTTTGCGGTAACAGGTAACAATGAACAGACAAGCGATTATCGATGAAATGCGGGTGCTACCCGAGATTGATGCACAGTTTGAAATCCAACGTCGCGTATCATTTATTCAACAACAGCTGCAGCAGTCTGGTTGTAAAACATTGGTGCTGGGTATCAGTGGTGGTGTTGACTCCTCAACCTGCGGTCGCCTAGCTCAACTGGCCGTTGAAGGTCTAAACCATCAACACAATTGTACTGATTACCAATTTATCGCTGTGCGTCTGCCCTACGGTACGCAAAAAGATGAAGACGATGCGCAGATCGCACTGGACTTTATCCAGCCTAGTCACAGCTTGCGGGTCAATATTAAAGACGGTACTGACGGTATTAATCAGGCTGTTTGTGCAACGCTTAAAGACAATAAATTACTCCCCAATGAAGAGAGGGTAGATTTTGTCAAAGGCAATCTTAAAGCCCGCGCACGCATGGCATCTCAATACGAAATTGCCGGTATGCTGGGTGGACTGGTGCTAGGCACAGACCATTCCGCGGAAAATATCACCGGCTTCTACACTAAATTTGGTGATGGCGCCTGTGATCTAGCACCGCTGTTTGGGCTAAGTAAGCGCCAAGTGCGCCTGCTGGCACAGACCATGGGTGCCCCTCAGTCTCTAGTCCATAAAACACCAACGGCTGACTTAGAGTGTCTGAGTCCACAAAAAGAAGATGAGCAGGTGCTCGGCATATCCTATGAAGCTATTGATAATTTTCTCGAGGGTAAAGAAGTCGAATCACAAGCCGCAGAACGTTTGATAGGTATCTACAACAAGACTCAACACAAACGATTACCCATAGCGACTATTTACGACTAAATCAGTAGCAAAGTGCGGCATGATATCTATTGAAGATACCACCAAAGCCTAATGGGGGCACCGAGCTGACCCATGTCACTTGATTGAATATGCGCACCAAACGCTAGCCCACTTATCGGAGTCTGTGTCTCTGGACACTCAGCATCAGCGCACAGCGGGTATTCAATTATAAAAGGCGTCGGTGAGGGCAATATCCCAGCGCCCTCAATGGTGCGATAATAGCGCTTACCGGCTAGGTCTTGATCCTCAGCAAAGATAAATGGATTGAAATAATAGATTCGTGCTTCGCCGAACCGAGTACATGGGTTTTGCTCGCAGGGTCTATAACTGGCAATACTGGTTTTACCACTCAGGGTTGCCGCATTGGTAACAATTTTTTCGCCGCGTTCAAGGGTCAGATACCAACCTCGAAGTATGTTTTTAAGCGATGATTGAGCCCTATCTACCGTTACTTTTTGGAGATCACCAAGGCCTGCGACTGGAATATCACAGGCTTTATTGCTTGATTCAATACAGTAATCTCGGTAGCTAATCAGATAATTTTGTGTATTCGTTTCAAAGGGTTTCTCTCTATCACCGGAGCCTATAACAATGGCGAGATACGTTCCATCTGGACTCGCTACAGCATCTGGTGCATAAAGAAATTTTTGCCCCTCTGGCAAAGTTAAAAGGCGCCGCAGTCGCCAGTTACTCGGCGTCGGATCAGCAATTTCTACTCGCCATAATTGACCACCAGAATCACCAAAATACAGTCGGTCTGCAAAACCATTATGATCGAGATCAAGCACTAAAATAGTGCTGGGCACACTAAATGCTAAATCGGACTTTTGCCATATAATCTCTCCTGTTAAAACATCTAATACTATTAGCCCTCGCCCCTGTGAGCGAGCAGCATCACGATCATCAGCATCAGGGTCATAGCCTAGCCCCATAAACAATGCGGCAACATTCTTACCAGCCGATAATGCGATGGGCTTAATCACTGGTTTAGACCATGTTTGCCCCAACTCCTCAAAGCCCACATCATCATTGGACTTCTGCCATAACAGTATGGGCGATTGCGGCTCAGTCACATCCATTGCCAGCAATAATCGCCCTCCTCGTCGAGCAGTGATAATAATAATTGCGGAGCGAAGTTTGCCTTTATCATCTGTATCTATATAACTGGCTACTGGACCATCAAAGAAATATGCTTTTTCAGTTGCCGCTCGATTAAGATGGCTGCGATAGAGCTTGCCTAAGCGGCTAAAATGCTGCGGCGCGGTAAACGCCCACTGTTCTTCACCATCTTTAGCATTAGCCTGCACTGTCTTTTCCGTAGTACCCACTTTGACTGCATGAAACATTCCATCATTGGACCCATAAAAAGCGTAGAGACCTTTTAGCTCACCATAATCGATAAGCGCTGGCTGTGAGTGCACAACATCACCGTGGCCTTGTTTAATCCAGGTCAACAGTGGAGCTAGCATTTCACTGTTATCAACTCCGAAATCCGCAGGATGCAGGTTAGGATTGCTTATAACCAGAGGTTCTAATCTGGTGCATTCTGCTGTGCAAGTGAGGTTTACCCTATTATCACCCACATATTGACGTAAACTTTGTGCGACACCCCCTAGCACAGCAGAGCCACCATCAGGATTGTCGCCGCCACTGGTCCAAAAACTTCTGCTGTTTGGCGCAAACAACTCACCATCGTTAGCTACTGCTGATTTTCCATCGGCATCCAAAAGCATTTGGTTTTCACCCGTACTATCAATGCCAATTTGGTAAAGCTTCAGGTTTCCCTGCCATCTGCCCGCATCAGCCGGTTTAAATAAGCCTACATAAACCTGATTTTTATAACTCGCCCGAGGACTGGCTGAAATAGGAATAGCTACTGGGGCAAGCACAGCTTCTGTAGTATATAAATCAATATCATCAGCAAAGTGGCGCTCGGCAAACCATAACAAGAATATAAGGCAAAAAAAATGTAGTCCTATGGCTACATAACCCTTATCCAAAACAGTAACCCGGCAGATAGCTAAATCTAATACCTTGGTTGATTTGGATATTGATACCAGAAATCTGATCCACTGTTTTAACCTGTATTTGCCAATAATAATCAACAGCACAGGAAGACGACTGATCTAGACTACAGCCGACAGTTGCAGTCTCAGCGATACAACTCATATTAATTTGTGGGTTGTCGATAAATTCCGTCAGAAGGTAATCGGGTAGTTGCGGCGAAAATTGGCCTGAGCTATCGAGATACTGGGGGTAGCGAATAAAATAATCTGGTTTGCCTATTAAAAAAGTAACAATATTTTCTGCCGATTGATGTACCAGTTGCCGGCGCTGATCATTGCGCAGTAATTGACCTGCTATATTATTGGATGTAACACCTGCCGTAGCCAATAATCCAAGTAGTAACAGCATGATTAAGGCCAATCCCAGCACCATACCCCGCTGATGCGACTGACCAATCAATATGCTATTGATTGGGTACATTGTTCCTCAGTCTAGTGTATCCAGAAAATAAGCTGCGCTTTTTATTGTCATCAAAGGTAACAGCTGATTTATCCCCATAGTAATAAATTTTATCCCCCACTAGTGCGGTAAAATTTTCAGTACTACTCAAAAGAAAATAATATTTGATGGCAACAATATTTCTCCACTCATCGACAGTGGCTGGCAATGAGACAAAATCCACAGCCTGCCCAGATGTAGCACCGCGATTATCGGTGGGACGGGCTATACCATACATAATTTGAAAATCATCTACTCCCTCAGCGAGCGGCTCAGATGGACTATATTTCCCACCCAGAAGTCGGCGTCGTTTCAGCACATGATTCTTACTGACATAGTAAATAGCCTGTTGCCAAGGCCGGATTTCTGCCAGCGTGGAGTTATCTTTCTGTTTCAAGGAAAAGGCTGCAGCATTGGCACCCCTATCGATAATATACTGGTCTCCCAGCGCCTGAATATAATGCTGCTTTCCGATCAATGGCTGATCAGGGGTCATCGGTGTCTTATCGGCATGCCTGATAAGCAAAACATCACTCCCCAACAGTGCTCGATCACCATTGCAAACCTTATCGTTGAGAGCCAGATTGTCTAATCCATCGACCGGAAAGTTTAATGTGTTTTGAATAGCACTGGTATCGATGCCACTGCACAAATCAGCTCTAACTGAACCTGTTATCTTGGCTAAATCCAGTGGACCATAATAGCCAGCATGGCTTATCTCATAGTCCATGCTATTAATTAAATAACGACCGGTCTCAAGTAGTTCACTACGCAATCGCAATTGCTGACTAAGTCTCGAGCCTTGTAGAGTAACATTGAGAATTGCAGTAACCAGCAGTAATGCCAACATAGTGGCAATCAATAATTCGATAATTGAAAAGCCAAATACATCCCTCAATATGGCCTTTTTCATGGGGCTATCCAGTCCAGATCAGCCAGGCTTACAGATCGCTGTATAACGCCGCCTGCAACTACAAGCGTATCGCAGGTCGGCATCTGAGTTGTCGACAGCTCTCGCCATACCAAGGTTATACTATAAACGCGGTAAGTCTCGCGCCATTCAATACAGCCAAGCCCTCCTATAAGCTCCTCGACTGGCATACTAAAATTACTCCGCGGAGCCTGAAGCAGAGCCATTTGGCTAGCTGTATTATTTACCCAATGCAAAGCGACAAGCCTCTGCTCAAGATTAAATAACTGCGCCTGAGATCTATGTTGCAACAATCCATAGCCTAATAATCCCACTGAAAAAATCAGCAAGCTGACCAACACCTCTATCAAGGTAAATCCACGCTGTATTGTTATCAATCGCTCAATCATGCCAACTCTCATTAGTCACGCCTAAATGATTCAGTGTTAAGGTTCGTTGGGATAGCTGTCCACTATTGGTCTTTGCAGTGGCCTGTACTGTATAAGTGGTTGGCCGCGACTGATCATTCAACTGCGTGATGGCGATGCTGTAATAATCGCTTACCTCGGAGCGAGGGGCAGTGTCCAATTCATCTAGCGTGCTGGCATAATGGTGGTTCTCAGATATAAATACACTTTGCAAACTGGATACTTCCAACAAGTATTGCTTAGCCGCCGCGGCATGCACACGCTTCATTTCTTGCTCATAGCTAGGATAGGCTATCGTCACCAGAATACCGACAATAGCAATCACAATTATAATTTCTAGTAAAGAAAAGCCCGAGGGGAGATTTGGCTTAAACATAACGATTAGCTCCTCAATATCACTTCGCTAACTAACGGTGTATCGGCTGATATAACTGTCAAAATTAACAGGTTATTTTGACTCCCCTTAGATCATCGTAGCCGTCGCCATCAGTATCTTTGGATAGCCGCACTCGACCACTGCGAAACACTATTGTTTTACGGCCATAATCACCGCCCCCTTTGCCACAGACCAAAAAGTTACCGGAGTCCATGGCCTCTCCAGACGCTTTAAAGCGCACATAAGAACGGCCGGAAGCAGATAATGTGACGATGGTAGACGAATTCTGCAGATCTAGGTGCAGGCTTTCAGTAGCATCTCTTCGGTGATCATTGTCGCTATCTTGAAAGACCAACAGTCTTTGCCCACCTTGCTTCACGCAATGGTGGTTATTGGTCGCCATGCATACTTTCCATATCGTCTGCTGAGCTACCGCTAACCCCCGAGCAAGCTCAAGGGCACGACGAAGCTCCCATATTTGATGACGAATTATCTGGCGGTTAGTAAAACGCTGAAATGAGGGAGATGCCAAACTGAGTAGTACAGCAAGAATAGCCAAGCCGATAATCAGCTCAACCAAAGTCAAACCTGTCGCGACTTTTCCTATATTCATCCTTGACTCCGCCATTCGGTGACAACATTGAAGTAACACCAAGTAAAGCACAGACAATAGAGATTAAATTAAGCAGGCATAAAAAACGCGACCATCTGCCCAAATGCACGAGCACATTCTTCACAGCAAATGCGCCGTCTTTTGAAATGGTCTTTATTAAATATTTGAAATTCTCGCCTGAATATCCTGTAAATCGGGCTTGATGGTTCGACAACCAACAGCAAATAACAAGAGACAGGCGGCCACTTCAACCGACTCTTCCCAAAAACCCGAATAAGCTACTTCAATATATGATTTTTCAAAAATCCGACTTAAGATGCCATAGCAAATAGTCGAGATACCTACATATTGAAATGAGCGTGTACTAAAGAAAATGGCAAGATGGTTTAAGTAAAACTGGTAATCAAGGAGCATCTTAACAACGAGAGCCACTAGTGGAATGACATAGATCAAGCGGCCATCACCAGGAAACAGAACGACTGTTGTCTCTGATATTACGTCTAAGCCTAACTCACGAACAATAAAGGCGACCATTAAGAGCGCGAAAAACTGGGCGATATCTTTACCTTGTTGTTGAAGCTTTCTAGCTGAAATGGCAAACCCTAGGCAGGCAAGTGCTAACAATGCGACCTGCAGATTTTCAATTAAACCATGCTCTGTATATAAAACATTTTCAATGGCACCGAATTCGCTCTCAACCATATCTAGACCCATTGAAGTCATGGCGTAATAACTCAGAGAGGTAATGGCAAGCCAACAGAACAGCAAGATTGTCGATAAGTAACTGAATGGAATAAAACGACGTTTCATTATTTTTCTCAACTACAGCGTAACTCAATTGTCACATGTCCTGAAAGTCAGGAACTATTATTTTTTTTAGCTAAGCAAAAGGCACTAGGTCACTTCTGTAGCGTGGCCAAGGATACTGAATTTGGATCATAATGTCACACTCGAGCGAAAACCTTCGGATTTAATTAACGCGGTTGCCTTTCCATACGATCCAGCTTGTATCCTCAGTACTTCAGGCACGACAGGTGTACCAAAGGGAATCCTGTTACCACATGTCAGCCATGTCAATTTGTTGGTAGATAATGTCTATTATGACTTTTCCCCCGCTACAGTGGGTCTACATTATTCGTTCTTACCTGTCTAATCAGTCCGCGATTATCTGAATTGCAACGGGCGTTAGTCATTCAAATTATTAAGGAATGGCAAGCCGCGATAAAATTCTATAATATTTATAAAATTAATAATTTGACCAAGATAAGAACCTTGGGTTTTGAGGTTGTGAATGGATTTGTGAGCCTTATGTTCTTACTGAGACTGCACATAAATGGATCGAAAGCTGACATGAAAGATAGTGGTATGGTTTGTAAGTGCGGGATTATTTCTTTTAAACAGGATTCAAGAGCTTTATGTCGATTTGTTTGTCATTGTAATCTGTGTAAGACATATACTAATGGTGCTTACAATGATGAAACTTTTTTTCTAAATAATGATGTTGTTATTAACCATCCCGAACTAGTGGAATTTAAGAACAATTATTCTAATTTATCGCCTTTAAGGAGGGGGGTATGTAAAAATTGTCGAAGTCCAGCTGTATCAATAGCCAAATTACTACGATTGTCGTTTATAGTGGTTCCTTCGGAGTTAGCTGCGTCTGAGGTTGAAGTACCTCAAATATGCTCTCATATATTTTTCCATCGAAGCATTGTTGAGCCGAACGACGTATTGCCAAAATATAACGGATATTGGGTAAGCCAAATTATGACTCAGTTGCATTTAATAAAGTCTTTATGGTGTCATTATCAGTATTCATAACCGATAATTTTGCATGATAGTTTACATGAACTGATATCCTAGCCAGCTGAAAACATCGCTCAAATATTTTAACATGTCATCATAATCTCTGCTTGCTAGGTTGTAATTGCACATGTTTTTAGTTTTGCCAGAATCCGTTTGGATTTCTTGTACGGAGCAATCTTCCTCTATTTTTCCGATGTCTTGATATCCTATTACCGGTGCAATTCAATGAGGGCGATATTCTAAAAGGATGTTGTTATTAAAAGCGGGGTATCTAAATAATACGAGAGAAGCAAGAAGCGACAGTCGGGCAAGTGCAATTAAATTGGTACGACCGAGTGGATTCGAACCACCGACCCCCACCATGTCAAGGTGGTGCTCTAACCAACTGAGCTACGGTCGTACTGTATCGATACGCACAGATCTTCTATACGATATCGGGCGGCCATTTTAACCATGCATTATAAGGAGTGCAAAGACTTTAAAATATTTATCGACTTGGATTAAGCATGGATATGGTTAATTGGCCGCACAGCACCATCTCAGGCCGCAAACCGGTGAGATTAAGGACGGTCTTTAGCCACCAATCGGGCACCAACTAGCGGAGTGCAGAATACGAGCGGTTATGATGACCCTTCTTGGTTAGATTCAGTTGCTGCCTCTAGATCAAGTCCGGCAGCCTTAGCCCTCAACTGCCACAGTTCTCGGGCCCGCTCCTGCATATCAATATGGTTGTCCGACTCATCGACGATTTCAATGCCGAGCATGGTTTCCACTAGATCCTCCATCGTAGCAATACCTAGAGGATCTCCATACTCATTAATGATTAAGCTGACAGGCACTCGTTCACCGACCATCTTTTGCATCAAGTCTGGTAGGGTTTGATTCTCCAACACGCTAATAAAATTATGCTTTAGATCCACCAACGCAGTCTCAGGGCGGCCTTGTGCGACCTCTCTATAAATTTCATCCTTGCGTACAAAGCCAATAAAGTCATCACCGTGCTCTGCAAAAATCGGGATACGAGAAAATCGCATTGAGGGATCGGATGAGGATATATCGCCAACACGCATATCTGACGGCAACGTGGCAATCACAGTACGTGGTGTCATTACATCTTTTGCCGCCAATCCTCGAAACGCTAGCATAGCGCTGATAGCGTTGGCTTCACCGGCGTCTATAACACCCTCTTGACGTCCTACCTTTGCCAGAGTGTAAAAGTCCTCTCTAGATAAGGTGGTTGCCTCATTATCGGATGCGATCCACCCAGTTAGACTCTTGGCGCCCAAGACCAATGGATACATCGCCCATTGCACCCAATACAGTATATAGGCACAAGCAGGCGCCAACTGTTGCCAATAACGGGCACCGAGCGTTTTAGGGATAATTTCCGAAAAAACCAAGATCAATAAGGTGAGAATAGCGGAGATAACGCCAAAGTAAACCTCGCCAAATAGCAGAGTTGCCTGCGCACCCGCACCTGCAGCGCCCACGGTGTGAGCAATGGTATTTAGCGACAAAATCGCAGCTAGCGGCTTATCCACATCCTGCTTAAAATTGCGCCAAAGTAACCCGACTTTAGGGCGTTTATCCTCGAGACTTGCTAAGTAGGTGGGGGTAAGTGACAGCAGAGTTGCCTCCAAGATAGAACACAGGAAAGAAAACCCCAGAGCCAAAAAGATATAGGTCACTAATAAGGCCAATAAAATATCCTCTGATAAGTACAAATTACTATTAAACTATTTAACAGCAGTAAAGTATCACCCAATCACTGGCTGTATTCAAATAGGGTAATGCTAGGGAATGACCACTGATACGATAATTTAAGGCAAGGTTGAAGGATTGTGTTTATCGAGAAATTTATCGACTGCCCCTAAAAGCTCTAGGCGGGTTGTACTGTGCGAAAGCCAGTGGTCCTCGCCTTCCAGTTCGGTAAATTCGACATCTTTATTGGCTCTCTTTAACGCTTTATACATAAGGCTACTCTGCTTTATCGGCACCACAGAATCATGCTTTCCATGGATAAGAAGCACTGGCGCTTGGAATTCTTCGACAGCGTTTATTGGCGATATTAACCCTAATTTATTTTTATCTGAAGCGCCTACGTTATTTTCCCAGTAGCTGATCACCCAGTGGTGACTTCCTGTGATAAATTTCTGTGTCTTAAGCAGAAGTGGTAAATCGGATACGCTTGCAATGGCGATAACACAGCGATACAACTCGGGTGAGAAAGCACCTCCCGCCAGCGCAGAATAACCACCATAGGAGGCGCCCATAATACAGACTCGATTGGGGTCGACATAGCCAGCCTTGATTAGGGCGGCAACACCATCAGACACATCATCTTGCATTTTCTTCCCCCACTCGCCATAGCCACTATCACGCAACGCAAAGCCAAAACCATCAGAGCCTCTAAAGTTAGGCTGCAATACCATATAGCCCTTAGCGGCCAGGTATTGTGCAAGCCAGTCAAATTGCAAACTATCATGAGATTCTGGGCCACCGTGAGGGAGCGCAATCAGAGGTAGATTTGTGTATTCACTAACAGTGGTTGGCATTGTAATAATTGATGGAATGCTAATGCCATCTCGAGCTTTTATATTTACCGCCCTGATTTCACCAATCGCCTCCACTGTAGGATATTGAGACATTAACTGTAGAAGCTTATTATTTTTATGATCATAAATTTTATAAGCACCGGCACCATCATTACCGCTGACTAAAATCAACCATTGAGTGTGATCTGAAGTATGACTTAGGTAATGAACGCTATTATCTGAGAAAGAGGATGTCAGTAATTCGAAAATTTTATTATCTTCGGTCTCTAAAAAATCGTAACCCGGTACAAATCCACTATATTTGACAGCGACAAATTGCCGATTAATATCGGTAATAACGTAACTTATATCAGTCTCTTCGCGCTGATATATTGGACCTTGAATATCGCCATTAGAGAGCGCAATTGAAAAAATTGCGGTGTGATTGTCTAAACCGTCTTCGAACAACAACCGAGAATTATTATCAGAGACTGCTTGAAAAAACGTTTCAGGAACACTGGTTTGTTTTTCAAAAATGGGTTGCCATTCTCCTGACGTTTTTGAAAACACCCGATGTTGTCTTTCACGATTATCAAAGTCCTCTCTCGCTAATACCTTGCCTTTAGAATCTACAAACCAGCCTATAGTGTTCCGGTTGCCCCTAGCATAAACTTTACCCCTACCAGTTTCGAGACTAACTCGGTAGAGATCCAGTCGAAATGACGTCGTTAGATTTCCAGTATATGCAGCCATATAGAGCTCGTTTGTAGCGGCATTCAACCCTACGATATTGGTGAGACTCTGAGCGGGATACAACCCCTTTGTCTGCGCTAAAAGCACTTTGACCTTTTGTGATGTTAGGTTGTATACAAAGGCATTAGCCTGTTCAAATGACCCTCTGATTTGCGCCATTCTTTTATGCTTCGAATTTAAAAGAATGACATGATCATTGGAGGCAAAGAAGATATCTCTGGCATTGTATTTATCGGCATTAAAGCCACCAATCATCTTCAGTGTTTTTGCGTCACGAACAACAAAAAAATCTTGCGTACCTTTACGCTGAATCAGCGCAATATGTCGACCATCTGGAGATAATGAGACTGATCTATATTTAGGCAGAAGACCATAATCCTCTAGTGTTGGCGACTCTATGGTAGCTGGATCTTCTGCATACTGATCTGCAGCGACTGTCGTTGCACCAATAATTGCGCTGAGGCAACTGGAAAGTATTACACTGACAAATAATACAGATATGCGACAAACATTATGATGATCAAAGATCACCTTTGATACCTCCCTTTATTATTTGCTATTGAATAGATAATAAATCATATAGAAAAAAATTTCCTGCTTTATCAAATAGCGTGTCGCTGTACAAAGCACTAAAGAAAATTAGTCAACCGGTCTCAGTGTTAGAGGTCATTGCAAGCAAAGTGCACAATGACTATCAAAAGCATCAATTATATAGAGGCGTAAAATACAAGGAAGGCTCAGCGATCCGCTGATCATTAAAGTCCATTCTAACGACATCGTCCTTGATGTTACCTTCCTATAAAAATAAACTTTCGTCCTGAAAGTATGCTAATAGTAGGCAAGTTGAATTTGTTTTCAAATAGCGCTGAACGGTTAGTACAAAAGAACTAGCACTTTAAGAGGCAAGGCTTTTTTCTCGCAAACGACTAAGTTGATCACGCGTTTGCGCAGCCTGTTCGAATTCTAAATTGCGGGCATGCTGATACATTTTTTCTTCTAGGCGCTTGATCTCTTTGGCGATATTTTCAATGGGTTGCGCCTCATTAACGCGATAACCAGCCTCAGATTCAGCTGCCTTGCGGCCCCTTTTATTTTTGCCCGTAGCGGCATAGGCCCCTTCCATAATATCGGCAATGCCCTTAACAATACTCTTTGGAACAATAGCATGTTGCTCGTTAAAACTAACCTGCACTGCTCGGCGGCGCTCTGTTTCATCCATAGCTCGCTGCATCGACCCAGTAATCTTATCGGCATAGAGCACCGCTTTACCCTCTAAGTTTCGAGCAGCGCGGCCAATGGTTTGAATTAAGGACTGCTCAGAACGCAAAAAGCCCTCTTTATCGGCATCAAAAATAGCAACCAGTGAAACCTCTGGCATATCTAAGCCCTCACGCAACAAATTGATGCCGACCAAGACATCAAATTCGCCCAAACGCAGATCACGAATAATTTCCACGCGCTCCACCGTGTCGATATCAGAATGCAAATAGCGCACACGAACATCGTGTTCATCCAAATACTCAGTGAGATCCTCTGCCATACGTTTGGTCAGCACAGTAATTAATATGCGCTCATTTTTGGCCGCTCGAGTGCGGATCTCTGATAAAACATCATCCACCTGCGTCAGTGCCGGCCGGATTTCAATAATAGGATCAAGTAAACCTGTAGGCCGCACCACTTGCTCAACAACCTGCCCCGCATTAGCCGCCTCGTAGCGACTGGGGGTAGCCGAGACAAAAATCATCTGCGGAGCAACGCCTTCCCATTCATCAAAGCGTAGCGGCCGATTATCCAGTGCAGAGGGCAGGCGAAAACCATACTCAACCAAGGTTTCCTTGCGTGAACGGTCGCCCTTATACATAGCGCCCAATTGTGGCACTGACACATGGGACTCATCGATCACCATCAGAGCATTGTCGGGTAAATAATCAAATAACGTCGGCGGAGGCTCACCGGGAGCACGCCCAGATAGGTAACGCGAGTAGTTTTCAATACCATTGCAGTACCCTAGCTCACGCATCATTTCAGTATCGTAGCGAACGCGCTCACCCAAACGTTGCGCCTCAACCAGTTTATCTACTGACCGCAACTGCTCTAAGCGCACCACCAACTCCTCTTGAATCCTGTCAGCTGCCTCCAAGACTTTATCTCTGGGTGTGACGTAATGCGATTTAGGGTAAATAGTGAATCTGGGCACCTTGCGCAACACTTCACCGGTTAATGGATCAAATAAGGTGAGGTTTTCAATCTCTTCATCAAAAAGCTCAATCCGCAGCGCCTCGTAATCTGAGTCTGCAGGATACACATCAATGACATCGCCCCTAACCCGATAAGAGGAGCGATCAAAATCTACATCATTGCGCTTGTACTGCAGTTCCGCCAGACGACGCAAAATAGCGCGCTGATCTATCTGTTCGCCGCGAGAAATATGCAACACCATCTTTAAATAAGAACTAGGATCGCCCAAACCATAGATGGAGGACACCGTCGCCACTACAATAACATCCTGGCGCTCCATTAACGATTTGGTCGCAGACAACCGCATCTGCTCAATATGAGCATTTACCGACGCATCTTTCTCAATAAAGGTATCTGATGAAGGTACATAGGCCTCGGGTTGGTAATAGTCATAGTAAGAGACAAAGTACTCAACCGCGTTATTAGGAAAAAACCCTTTAAATTCGCCATAGAGCTGCGCCGCCAAGGTCTTGTTATGGGCCAAAACAATTGTCGGCCGCTGTACCTCTTCAATAACCTTGGCAACAGTGAAAGTCTTACCTGAGCCGGTCACACCAAGTAATGTCTGCCCCGCCAGACCATTATTAAGACCAGCCACCAACTCACCAATTGCTTTTGGCTGGTCGCCAGCAGGCGAATAGTCGCTGACGATCTTAAATGGCCTTATCGGTTTTATACTCGTCTTACTTAGCAAAGGAGAACACCTGCACCTTACGCCAATAACTGACAGTGCTTAGAGATTATTAAAAAATGCCTGATTAGCTTGAACCAATTGCTCGATCAACGCCGCAATGCCCTGCTTTTCAATAATAGCGCGATACTCACGCTTTTTAATCATGACATAGGTAATGCCCTGGAAACGGATATCCACCGCCTTCCACTCGTTAGAATCGTTACGCTTGATTAACAGATCCAGATTAACATCAGGAATCAAAGGCGATTGCACTAACAACTGCACCCAACCCATACCAGCCTCCTGATTAACCACCAGATCAACCACATCAAAGGTCTGACCACTGTACTTATCTAGCCCCTCGAAGGCATAGCGCACTAATGTGCGGTCAACAGCACCCACCAGCGACTGGCGAATATCAGGCGCTAAAGTATCAAACACCGACTTACCAACCAGTGCTCTGGCAGTGGAGGCCACATCCCAAGAGGACTTTACACGGGTATCAATAAACGCCTCGTAAGCCTGTGCATCACGCAGATAAGTGGCCTGATTGCTACCCAACTCCTGAGTAACCAGCTTAAATAGGCTAGAAAACTGGGCCCGAATGGCCTGCTCAGTGTTGGCATGCACCAGCGAAATGCTAAAAAAGCTGCATATCACCAAACAGTGCAACCAAATTTTCGCGCGTATTATCAGTTTTTCAGGGATTGGGGAAATAATGAGATGTTACTCCTAAACAGATTAATTAGGCCTATTTTTCAGGCATACACAAGCTAGACAAGATTCAGTTGAAATATCATCCGATGCAGTTCAATTTAGCAGTCTGAGTGTAGACTATTTAGCGTTTTCGGCAAGGGCTTAAATAAGCAATTTGTTAAGAATATAAACTGTTGACTCCGATGGTAGAGGTGCCTAAAATGCGCGCCTACAAGTAGTTAGACGATTCCGCCTTAGCTCAGTTGGTAGAGCAAATGACTGTTAATCATTGGGTCGCTGGTTCGAGCCCAGCAGGCGGAGCCACTACTTGGATATGGTGTACAGGGAGTGCAGAACCATCATTCTTTTTTACCCTTAACTGCCAAGCTTTCACCTCTTGGCGTCGTTAAAACCCCGTCGCTTGACACATTTTTTCAGCCAGATCATTTGTCGTCTGAGTAGACATCTTACGTAAGGTGCAAAACCGCCAGTCAATTCTCTTGAGGTCATATCTAATTTAATTGGGTTATGGGTAGGATTTGATAAGCCTAATTATCGTGCTTAAAGAGACATTAGGTCTTTACACAATTACGCGCCGAAGCCATTTAGCAAGATCAACCTCGTCAAGCTTGGATTGCGACAGTAACACTATTTTTTGCCCCGCCTCCTCTACATCCCAAACCGCATGAATGCCATTTAGATCGAGAATCAGGTCCATCACCTGAAATGCCGTTCGTTTATTGCCATCGTTAAAGCAATGAGCCTGAGAAATAGCCACAGCGTACGACGCTGCCAACGAATAAACATCCTCTATGAGGCCATACTTG